>DASPMV010000023.1:0-13663 GCA_035626875.1 Noviherbaspirillum sp.
GGCGGCTGCCGAGCATCTGCATTGTGTCGGCAATGATCTCGGTCGTATAGCGCTCCACGCCGTCCTTGTCCGTCCACTTGCGGGTCTGGAGGCGGCCTTCGACGTAGACCTGCGAGCCTTTCTTCAGGTACTGACCTGCGATTTCGGCAAGCTTGCGGTAGAAAGTGATGCGATGCCACTCGGTCAACTCTTTCTTCTCGCCCGTGTTCTTGTCTTTCCAGCTTTCGGTCGTCGCAACCGCCACATTGGTGACCGCGTCGCCGTTCGGCATGTAGCGCGTTTCCGGGTCGCGCCCCAGGTTGCCGACGATAATGACTTTGTTAACCGATGCCATAAATTTCTCCTAAAGCTGAATCAAACAAACGTGTTGTATACGGGTAAAACGGACTATGCGGCGGCAGTCGCTGCCCCTCGGCGCGGGAGGTTCTTCATTCCGGCGGCAATTATAAGCCAGACAACTGTGAGCACTGCGCACAATACAAACACCGACGGCGCGCCGACATGCTGCTGCAACCAGCCTCCCAAGGCGCCCCCGCAGAACAGCCCGAGCGCCTGCAAAGTGTTGTACACGCCCAGCGCAGCGCCTTTCGCCGCCGGAGGAGCAATGCGGGAAACCAGCGACGGCTGGCAGGCTTCCAGTATGTTGAATGAGATGAAGAACATCAGCAACAGCAGAATCAGGATGGCTGACGGCATCGTCGGCCAGGACAGGAACATCCAGAGCCCGGCTTGCACGATTGCCATCAGGGCAATCCCACCGAGGAACACCTGCTTCATCATGCCTCGCTTTTCGCCCGCGAGCAGCGGCGGCATCATCACGGCAAACGAGATCAGGACGACCGGCAGGTAAACCTTCCAGTGGGCGGCGAGCGGGAGGTCCGCATACTGCACCAGCGCCGAAGGCACGATCACGAACATCGCCATCTGGGTTACGTGCAGGGCGAAGACGCCGTAATTCAGGCGCATCAATTCACGGTTGGCGAGCACTTCAGAAAACGGCACGTTCTTGGCCGGTGGCTTGGGCGGCGCGGGTGGCACGACGTACAGCACAACCAGGATGGCCAGCGTGGAGAGGACGCCTGTCAGCGCAAATAGTCCTTCCATGCCGATCAGCTTGTACATTGCGGGCGCGGCAACCAGTGAAATGGCAAAGGTGAGCCCGATCGATCCGCCTACCATTGCCATGGCCTTGGTGCGGTGTTCGTCCCGCGTCGAATCGGCGATGAAGGCAGTCACCGCTGCCGAAATTGCACCGGCGCCCTGGATCGCGCGTCCGATGATGACCCAAGTCAGGTTGCTGGCAGCTGCGGCGATAAAGGAGCCGATAGCAAACAGGATCAGGCCGATGATGATGACCCGCTTGCGCCCGTACTTGTCAGAAGCGGCACCGAAGGGAATCTGGCCGAAGGATTGCGTCAAGCCGTAAATTCCCATTGCCAGACCGACCATGGTCGCACTATCCCCGCCCGGCAGCGATTTTGCATGAACGGCAAAGACAGGAAGGATCAGGAACATGCCGAGCATGCGCAGCGCAAAGATCGACGCAAGCGAAGCGCTGGCCCGGATTTCCAGAGGCGACATGCGAGGACTCGGTTCGGCGGAGGGAATGGATGACATCAGGCAGAAAGACAGAGTGGAACGGGCGGATACGGCGCACCCCAAAACCCGTTATAGTATCAGGTTGACCCGTATAAAGCCCAGTTGGGCGCAAGTTGAAAGCAGTTCATGGAAGAAATAAGAATTCGCGGCGCACGTACGCACAATCTGAAGAACATCAATCTGGAATTGCCGCGCAACCAATTGATCGTCATTACCGGGCTTTCCGGCTCGGGCAAATCTTCGCTCGCATTCGACACCCTGTACGCGGAAGGCCAGCGCCGCTATGTGGAATCGCTGTCGGCCTACGCGCGCCAGTTCCTTCAATTGATGGAAAAGCCGGACGTGGACCTGATCGAGGGCCTGTCGCCGGCAATCTCGATCGAGCAGAAGGCGACCTCGCACAATCCGCGCTCCACCGTCGGCACCGTGACCGAGATCCACGACTACCTGCGCCTGCTGTATGCACGCGTGGGCACGCCCTATTGCCCCGATCACCCGGAGAATCCGCTGGCGGCGCAATCCGTGTCGCAGATGGTGGATGCCGTCCTGGCCATGCCGGAGGATACCAAGCTGATGATCCTCGCACCCGTCGTTGCCAACCGCAAGGGCGAGCATGTCGACCTGTTCGAGGAAATGCAGGCGCAAGGTTTCGTCCGCTTCCGCATCCAGAGCGGCACGCACGCTGCCCGCATCTATGAAGTCGACGACCTGCCCAAGCTGAAGAAGACCGAGAAGCACACGATCGACGTCGTCATTGACCGCCTGAAGGTAAAGGCGGAAGTGAAGCAGCGCCTCGCCGAGAGTTTCGAGACCGCGCTGCGTCTCGCGGAAGGCCGTGCGATTGCACTGGAAATGGACAGCGGGAAGGAGCACCTGTTCTCTAACAAGTTCGCCTGCCCGACCTGCGGCTACTCGCTGCAGGAACTGGAGCCGCGCCTGTTCTCGTTCAACAACCCGATGGGCGCCTGCCCGGAATGTGACGGTCTCGGCCATATCGAATTCTTCGACCCGAAGCGCATCGTTGCCTTCCCCAACCTCTCGCTCGCCAGCGGTGCGATCAAGGGATGGGACCGGCGCAACCAGTTCTATTTCCAGATGCTCTCGAACATCGCCGAGCACTATGGCTTCGATATCGACGTGCCGTTCGAAAAACTGCCCGAAGCCGCGCAGCAGGCGGTGCTGTACGGTTCAGGCCGGCAGACGATTCCATTCACCTATATCAACGAGCGGGGCCGCGCAGTCGTGCGCGAGCACACCTTCGAAGGTGTCGTGAACAACCTGCAGCGCCGCTATCGTGAAACCGATTCGATGGCGGTGAAGGAAGAACTCGCAAAGTTCATCAACCAGAAGGAATGCCCGACATGCAAGGGCGCGCGCCTGCGTGTGGAAGCGCGTTATGTGAAGGTCGGCACCGGCAAGCAGGAACGGTCTATCCATGAAGTGGCGATCACACCCCTGCGCGATACGCTGGAATTCTTCGAGAAGCTGAAGCTGACTGGTGCGAAGAAGGAGATCGCCGACCGCATCATCAAGGAGATCGTCTCGCGCCTGAAATTCCTGAACAATGTCGGCCTGGATTACCTGTCGCTCGAGCGCAGCGCGGACACGCTGTCCGGCGGCGAAGCGCAGCGCATCCGTCTCGCGTCCCAGATCGGATCCGGCCTGACCGGCGTCATGTACGTGCTGGATGAACCCTCCATCGGCCTGCACCAGCGCGACAACGACCGCCTGATCAATACGCTGAAGCACCTGCGCGACATCGGCAACAGCGTTCTCGTGGTGGAGCACGATGAAGACGCGATTCGCTGCGCCGACTTCATCGTCGACATGGGCGTCGGCGCCGGCGTGCATGGCGGCGAGGTGATCGCCAAAGGCCCGCTCACCGACATCCTGAAGAACAAGAAATCGCTGACGGCGAAGTACCTGAACGGGACATTGGCCATCCACGTGCCGAAGAAACGTACTGCGGCGGATCCTGAGAGGCAGCTCGTCATTACTGGGGCCTCGGGCAACAACCTGAAGAACGTCCGGCTGGATTTGCCGGTGGGCCTCCTGACGTGCGTCACCGGCGTGTCCGGCTCAGGCAAGTCCACCCTGGTCAACGATACGCTGTACCACGCCGCCGCGCGGCACCTCTATGGTTCGCAGACGGAGCCTTCCGCTTACGAGACGATCAGCGGACTGGAGCATTTCGACAAGGTCATTTCCGTCGACCAGGCGCCGATCGGCCGTACGCCCCGCTCGAATCCGGCGACCTACACGGGCGTATTCACGCCGATCCGCGACCTGTTTTCCGAAGTGCCGGCAGCGAAGGAACGCGGTTACAGCGCAGGCCGCTTCTCCTTCAACGTCAAGGGCGGCCGCTGCGAAGCCTGCCAGGGCGACGGTGTTCTGAAGGTGGAAATGCACTTCCTGCCGGACGTGTACGTGCCGTGCGACGTTTGTCACGGCAAGCGCTACAACCGCGAAACGCTGGAGGTCCAGTACAAGGGCAAGAACATCCACGAAGTGCTGGAGATGACTGTCGAGGAAGCGCACGAGTTCTTCAAGCCGGTGCCGGTCGTGGCGCGCAAGCTGCAGACCCTGCTCGACGTGGGCCTCGGCTACATCCGGCTCGGACAGAGCGCAACCACCCTCTCGGGCGGCGAGGCGCAACGTGTGAAGCTGTCACTCGAATTGTCCAAACGCGACACCGGGCGCACGCTCTACATCCTCGACGAGCCAACCACGGGCCTGCACTTCCACGATATCGACCTGCTGCTGAAAGTGATCCATCGCCTGCGCGACCAGGGCAACACTGTCGTGATCATCGAACACAACCTGGACGTGATCAAGACGGCGGACTGGATCGTCGATCTCGGACCGGAAGGTGGCGCCGGCGGTGGCCGGATCATTGCTGCGGGCACGCCGGAGGATGTGGCGAAGAATGCGGCAAGCGTGACGGGCAAGTATCTTGCCCCGATGCTCAAGAAAAAGTAAGGCGAGGAGGCACCATGGCGACCCACCTGCGCATCGTCGGACGTGTGCAAGGCGTCGGCTATCGCGCGTCCTTCGAAGCGCAGGCGCGTGCCCTCCACCTGTCGGGATGGGTACGCAACCGCGTCGATGGATCGGTGGAGGCCGTGGTGCAGGGCGCGCCGGACGCCGTGGAAAAAATCATCGCCTGGTCGAAACGTGGTCCTTCCGCGGCCAGCGTGACGGAAGTCGCTGTCAGCGCAATCGACGGCGCTTCGCTCTCCCCTGGCCGCTTCGACGTTCTGCCGACCGCCTAGCGCGGCAAACCCATCCAGAGACCGAGCGGCACGAACGCCAGCGCGGCGAGATTCCCCAGCAGCACGATCGACGCCACCTTGTCCGGCTCCTGCTTGTACTGCTCGGCCACCATGAAGCAGAACACTGCGGGCGGTAACGATGCGAACAGGTACATCTGCCCGCGCTGCGCTTCGGTCAAATTCAGCACGCCGTCCAGCAACCAGGCCACAATCAGTCCCGCGACGGGGCAAACCACCGCGCCGACCAGTCCGATGTGCCAGCTCTTGAAATTGACATCGAGCATGCGCACGCCGAGCGCGAACAGCATGATTGGAATGCACGAGTCGCCCAGCATCTTCAGCGCCATCATCAGCGGCACGGGCAGCGCGATCTTGAAGATGGCGAACAGCATGCCGATCACCATCGAAAGCATCATCGGGCTGACGAGGAATTTCCACATCGGCGTGTGGTAACTGCGACCGCTTTCGATGATCTTGATGCCCACGGAAAAGTAGATCAGGTTGCACGCCATGAACAAGGCCACGGCGGCGGACAGGCCGGACGTGCCGAAGGCCAGCACCGCGAGCGGCAGGCCCATGTTCCCGCAATTGTTGTACATCATCGGCGGGATGAAGGTGCGCACGTCGTAGCCGAGCAGGCGCGCGACAGGCCATGCAATCAGTCCGGAGCCCAGTGCGATCAGCACCCCGGCGAGGATCAGTGTGCCGTTGTGCACGAGATCGAAATCCTTGGCCGCCAGCGCAGTAAACACCAGAAGCGGGCATAGTACATCCATGCTCACGCGATTGACGGATGCCATGTCGTTCCGGACCCGCTCGCCCCTGACTCGCGCATACCCGTATCCCACCGCGATGATGATGAAGACCGGCAGGATGATGCCGAGGATGCGCTCAAACACTTGCATGGCGAAATTCTTTCGGAAAGGGCGAAGACTGTCCGTGCATTGTAGCGAGATATGCGGAATCGCGTTTCCTCGGAGGAACAGTCATCGCGGACATGCAACGAACATCGGCGCGAATCCGATGCGGGCACCAGACCTCCTCCTTCTACACGTGCTATTTCAAGAGGCGTTCCTCGGCGCGCGCCACACCTTCGGTCGTCCCGCGCAATACGATGATGTCGCCGGCGAGCAAGACCGTCTCCGGCTTGACGTCGATACGGCTCTTGCCCCGCCGCACGATGCTTACTTCAGCACCGGCGTCCGCGAGCTTTAGCGCGGAAAGTGGTTTCCCGATTGCACTTGCGCCATCGGGCAAAGTCACGGAATGCAGCCGCACGTGCAGGTGTTCCGCGTCTTCCGGTGCATCGCTCGCGCCATGGAAATAGCCGCGCAAGGAAGCGTAACGCTCGTCGCGTGCGGCCTGGACGCGATGCACCACACGGCGCAAGGGCACGCCCAGCATCACGAGCGCGTGGGAGGCGAGCATGAGGCTGCCTTCGATGGCTTCCGGGACGACCTCGGCCGCGCCAGCCTCACGAAGCTTGTCGAGATCAGTGTCATCGTGACTGCGCACGATAACCGGCAGAGAAGGTGCCAGCTCATGTGCGAAGTGCAGCACTTTCAATGCCGAGGGCGTACTGGCGTAGGTCACCACGAGTGCGGCGGCACGATGGATGCCGGCCGCAACGAGGCTCTCGCGGCGGGCTGCGTCCCCGAACGAGACGTTTGCACCGGCCGCCTGCGCCTCACGGACGCGGTCGGGATCAAGGTCGAGCGCGTGATACGGGATTCCCTCCTCTTCCAGCAGCTTGGCAAGGCTCTGTCCGGAACGACCGAAGCCGGCGATCAGCACATGCTTCTGAGTCGTCATGGTACGCGTCGCAATCTGCGTCAGCGCCAGCGACTGCATCATCCACTCATTTGCGGACAGCTTCATCACAATGGCATCGGACTTGGCGATGATGAACGGCGCGGCGAGCATGGACAGCACCATCGACGCGAGGATGAGCTGGATCAGCAGCGGGTCCATCAGTTTGAGGCCGCCGGCCTGGTTCAGCAGCACGAAACCGAATTCGCCCGCCTGGGCAAGGCCAAGACCCGTACGTAGTGCCACGCCGGTCGTTGCGCCGGTCAACTTTGTCAGTGCGGCAATCAACCCGAACTTCAGCAGCACGGGGCCGGTCAGCAGCAAGAGCACGAGCCACCAGTTCTCGAGCACCAGCCGGACATTGAGCAACATGCCGACAGTGATGAAGAACAGCCCCAGGAGCACATCGCGGAAGGGTTTGATGTCCTCCTCCACCTGGTGCCTGTATTCCGTTTCCGAGATGAGCATGCCGGCAACAAATGCGCCGAGCGCGAGCGACAGTCCGGCCTTTTCGGTAATCCAAGCGGCGCCAAGCGTAATGAGCAGCAGGTTGAGCATGAACAGTTCCTGCGACCTGCGCTTGACGACGATGTGGAACCAGCTGCGCATCAGGCGCTGGCCGATGACCAGCAGGAGCACGAGCACAATGGCGGCTTTCAGGGTCGCCAGCGCCAGCGTCGGAAGGAGGTCGCTGGTGTTCTTGGCCAGCGCGGGCACGAGGATCAGCAGCGGCACCACGGCCAGATCCTGGAACAGCAGGATGCCGAAAATCTGGCGGCCATGCGGGCTATCCAGCTCAAGGCGTTCCGTCAGCAACTTGGACACGATCGCGGTGGACGACATGGCAAGTGCGCCGCCAAGCGCGAAAGCCGCGCGCCAGCTGATGTCGACCAGCTGCGGAAGGAAATGCGCCATCACCCAGCCGAACAGCATGGTTGCCGCAATCGTCAGCAGCACCTGCGCCATGCCGAGCCCGAAGACCGTGCGCCGCATGGACACGAGCTTCGGCAGCGAGAATTCCAGGCCGATCGAAAACATCAGGAACACCACGCCGAACTCTGCCAGCACATGCGTCGTGGCATTCTCTTCCGCCATGCCGAAGCCGAACGGACCGATCACGATACCGACGACGAGGTAACCGAGCATCGGCGGCAGGTGCAGCATGCGGAACGCCACCACGCCCAGCACGGCAGCGCTCAGCAGGATCAGGGTAAGTTCGAGGGCCGAAAACATGAATGGTTATTTAACTGATCGAATCTGGTGCACGGGTGCCTGTCGTCATTCGCCCTCTGCAACGCTGCACGTAGGCAACGGCTGACCGTGCGCGGCGGTCTTGTGACTGCGCTTGCCCAATTGCATGATTGCTTTAAGAATGAAGGACTTACGATACGAAAACAGCCGTTGACGGCCCTCAAAGTCAAATTTTTTGTTCTGACTGGCAGATTTTTTGCTTTCGTAATTCGTTTATACTTCCGGCATGAGTGTAACCGATGCAAAAACCTTGCCGAAAGACTTCGACGCGAAAAATGCAGTGCGCGCGCTCGAACTCGCGCGCGAGACGATTCAAATCGAAGCCGATGCGCTGCTCGCACTGAAGAGCAGGCTCTCCGACAGCCCCGACGACAGCTTCGCCCAGGCCATGACACTGCTGATGCAGTGCAGCGGGCGCGTCGTTGTCTCGGGCATCGGCAAGTCCGGCCATATCGCCCGCAAGATCGCGGCCACGCTCGCCTCGACAGGCACGCCTGCCCTGTTCGTGCATGCCGCGGAAGCCTTGCACGGCGACCTTGGCATGATCACCGATCACGATGTCGTCATTGCGATATCGTATTCCGGCGAGGCGGCCGAATTCGTTTCCATCATCCCCATCATCAAGCGTATGGGCGCCAAGCTGATTGCCATTACCGGCAATGATGCTTCCCGCCTGGCACAGCTCGCCGATGTCCACCTGAACGTCCGCGTCGACAAGGAAGCCTGTCCGCTCAACCTGGCGCCGACGGCCAGCACGACGGCGACCCTGGCCTTGGGCGATGCGCTTGCCGTGGCCTTGCTGGACGCCCGGGGATTCCGCGAAGAAGACTTTGCGCGCTCGCATCCCGGCGGTGCGCTGGGTCGCCGCCTGTTGACCCATGTGCGAGACGTGATGCGAAGCGGCACGGCCGTTCCCATGGTCAAGCCGGACGTATCCTTGCCGGCCGCCCTGCTTGAAATCACCCGAAAAGGCATGGCGATGACGGCAGTGGTCGACGATGAGGGACGTGCAATCGGCATCTTCACCGACGGCGACCTGCGCCGGCTGATCGAGAACGTCCAGGATTTCGGCAAGCTGAAAATGTCCGACGTGATGCACGCCAATCCACGTACCATCCTCCCTGACCAGCTCGCGGTCGAGGCAGTCGAGTTGATGGAACAATTCCGCATCAACCAGTTGCTGGTTGCCGATGCCGACGGAAAGCTTGTGGGCGCGCTGCACATCCATGACCTGACCCGGGCGAAGGTGATCTGATGCAAGACATTCTGGCAAGGGCAGCGCGAGTCCGGCTCATGATCTTCGACGTCGACGGCATCCTCACGGACGGCAGCCTGCATTACGCGCCGGACGGCGAAATGATCAAGACCTTCAACGTGCTCGACGGCCACGGCATCAAGCTGTTGCAGCAATCGGGGGTCGCGACAGCAATCATCAGCGCGCGCAAGTCGGCCATCGTCGCCAGGCGCGCCGCCGACCTCGGCGTGCAGCACCTGTACCAGGGTGTGCATGACAAGCTGGAGGCGTTCGAGGAACTGCTGGCCAAGACCGGCACTGCCAGGGAGGCCTGCGGCTTCGTCGGCGACGACGTGATCGACTTGCCCATCCTGCTGCGTGTCGGCTTTGCCGCCAGCGTCCCCAACGGACATGGCGAAGTGAAATCGCGTGTGCACTATGTGACCAAGGCGAGCGGCGGGCAAGGCGCGGCGCGCGAACTGTGCGACCTGCTCCTGCGGGCGCAGGGCAATTACGAAGCGGCGCTGGCGCCCTACCTGAAGTAGAGTTGGATCATGCGACCCTGGCGCATCCGGTTTTTCATGACGCTCGCGCCGCTGGTCGTGCTGGCGCTGGCAAGTTTCTGGCTGTATGAAGTCATGCGCCGCGCGACGGACACCGTGATCCCGACTGCGGAGCGCAACGAGCCTGATTTCTATGTCGAAAAGTTCAGGTACGTGAAGTTATCGAAGACAGGCTCGGCGCAGTATCACTTTGCAGGCGAACGGCTCACGCACAATCCGCAGGATGACTCGTACGACATCGTCAAACCCGTCGTCAACAACATCAGTAACGCGGATGCCCCGATGACAATCCGTGCCGAGCGTGCGCGTATCAATAGCGACTACAGCCAGGTACACCTGTACGAGAATGTGCGCATGGACAGGCCGGCATCGGCAACTTCGGAACCGGTACGCATCCGCAGCGAATACATGCTGGTGCTGCCGGACGACGATGTCATGAAAACCGACAAGCATGTGGAAATCATTACGGATCGCGCCAAACTGACGGGCACAGGCATGGTAGCGAACAATGCAACGCGGGAGTTCAACCTGACGAGCAACGTTCATGGCACGTATCAAGCCCCGGTGCGCTGATTCGGTATAACTTGATGCATCCTATTCGAGATCTTTCATGAAACATTTTTTCTTGTTGCTGATGACGCTGTTCGCGATGGTCGCAGGCAATGCGCACGCGGAAAAAGCCGACTCCGACAAGCCGACCAACGTCGAGGCCGACCAGATGGCCTACGACGACATCAAACAGGTCAACACCTTTACCGGCAACGTCATCTTGACACGCGGAACGCTCATCATGCGCGCCCACAAGCTGGTCGTGTCACAGGATCCCGCGGGCTACCAGTTCGCTACGCTATTTGCCCCGGCGGGCGGCCTGGCGACCTTCCGCCAAAAACGTGATGCCGGCCCGAACCAGTGGATTGAAGGCCAGGCGGAACGGATTGAATACGACGGCAAGTCCGAAATGGTGAAACTGTTCTCCAAGGCAAAGATGCGCCGCCTGGAAGGAACCAAGCCCACCGACGAAGTCGAGGGCGAATTCATTTCCTACGACAGTCGCGCTGAATTCTTCACCGTGAACAACACGGCGACCGGCGCGAACAAGCCCGGCGGCGGGCGCATCAAGGCCACCATCCAGCCACGCTCGGAATCGAAGGAAAAATGAGATGACGAGCACACTGGTAGTCAACGGTTTGCAAAAGAGCTACGGCACGCGCCAGGTGGTGCGGGATGTGTCGTTGCAGGTGGCAAGCGGCGAAGTGGTCGGCTTGCTGGGCCCGAACGGCGCCGGCAAGACGACGTCGTTCTACATGATCGTCGGACTGGTGCCGTCGGATGCAGGCGACATCGATCTCAACGGCGTGGCGATTTCCCGCCTGCCGATCCACCGCCGCGCGACGCTCGGCTTGTCCTATCTTCCGCAGGAAGCCTCGGTCTTCCGCAAGTTGAGCGTCGAGGACAATATCCGTGCCGTGCTGGAACTGCAGCGTATCGACGATAAGCCCCTTTCCAAGGCGGAGATCGAGAAGCGCCTGAACACGCTGCTGGCGGAGTTGCAGATCGAACGCCTGCGCGAGAACCAGGCGCTGTCACTCTCTGGCGGCGAACGCCGGCGGGTCGAAATCGCGCGCGCCCTCGCGACCAACCCGCGCTTCGTGCTGCTCGACGAGCCGTTCGCCGGCGTCGATCCGATCGCAGTCATCGAGATCCAGCGCATCGTGCGCTTCCTGAAGGAACGCGGCATCGGCGTGCTGATTACGGACCATAACGTGCGGGAGACCTTGGGTATCTGCGACAGAGCCTATATCATCAACCAGGGCTCTGTCCTGGCAAGCGGCCGCCCCGACGACATCATTGCGAACGAGTCGGTGCGGCGCGTGTATTTAGGTGAACACTTCCGGATGTGATGGAAGAAGACCAGAACGTATGAAACAGACACTCCAACTTCGAATCTCGCAACATCTGGCGCTGACGCCCCAGCTGCAACAGTCGATCCGCCTGCTGCAGCTGTCGACGCTCGAGCTGCACCAGGAGCTGGAACAGATCCTCTCGGATAACCCGATGCTGGAACGCGTCGATGATCCGCTCGACCATTCCGTGCGCCTGCTCGCCGACGGTGCAATCAGCGCGTCCTCCACGGCAAACGGCAGCACGTCCGAAGCACCGGCAGCCGAGAGCAGCAGCACGTCGTCCGAGGAACCAGAAGGCGCTTTTGAAGGCGGCAGCGGTGAAGGGGCGGATGCCAGCTCCGGCGACAGCGACTGGAGCTTCGACGACGTGGCGCGCACCTCCAAGGCACCGGAAGACGACGATGCGCGTCCCCAGCTCGAGGCCCACGAAGTCACCCTGCGCGAGCACCTGCTCGAGCAGATGCGCGTCACCGTGCGCGAGCATCGCGACCGTGCGCTCGTCGAACTGATCATCGACGCGCTCAATGACAATGGCTACCTTGAGGAACCGCTCGAGGAAATCCATGCGCGCCTGCCGGAAGAACTCGAAATCGACCTCGACGAACTCGCGGTCGCACTGAAGCTGGTGCAGAGCTTCGAGCCCGCCGGTGTCGGCGCGCGCAATGCGTCGGAGTGTCTCGCGATCCAGATCCGCCGCTTCCCTAAGATCCCGCTCGTGACGCGTCGCCGCGCACTGGAGATCGTCGAGAATCATCTCGCCCTGTTTGCGCAGCGCGACTTCAACAAGCTGAAGAAGGCGCTCGACTGCGACGAAGAAGATCTGCGCGAAGCCCAGCACGTCATCCGCCAGTGCAATCCGCATCCCGGCGCGCTGTTCGCCTCCGATGCATCCGACTACGTCGTCCCCGACGTGATTGTCAAGAAGACAAAAAACGGCTGGCAAGTCTTCCTCAACCATGACGTCATGCCGCGCCTGCGCGTGAACGCCCTTTACGCCAACATCCTCAAGCAAAGCAAGGGTGAGGGGTCGCTTACTTCGCAGCTGCAGGAAGCGAAATGGCTGATCAAGAACATGCGCCAGCGTTTCGACACCATCCTGCGCGTAGCGCAGGCGATTGTGGACCGTCAACGCAATTTCTTCTCCCATGGCGCGGTCGCCATGCGCCCTCTTGTCTTGCGTGAAATTGCTGATACACTGGGTTTACACGAGAGTACTATTTCTCGTGTGACAACTCAGAAGTACATGTTAACCCCCCACGGCATGTTCGAGTTGAAGTACTTCTTCGGCAGCCACGTCGCCACAGAAGCGGGGGGCGAAGCTTCATCGACGGCGATCCGCGCGCTGATCAAACAATTGATAGGAGCAGAAGACCCCAAGAATCCATTCTCAGACAGCAAAATTGCGGATATGTTGGGGGAGCAAGGCATGGTCGTGGCACGCCGGACCGTCGCGAAGTATCGCGAAGCCCTGAAAATCCCTCCAGTCAATCTGCGCAAATCCCTGTAGCTTTCGTGTTGTAGTGTAGTTGCTGTGTTCGGCGTAGCTCGACTACGCGGGCACGTGCGAACCTCCAGCGACGCCATCCATAGGAGCGCTGTATGAATCTCACCATCAGTGGACATCACCTCGAATTGACACCAGCCATCCGCGAATATACGGAGACCAAGCTGGAACGCATCATCCGCCATTTCGACCATGTCATTGATATCGCAGTCATCTTGGGTGTGGAAAAACCTTCGGAAAAGGATAAAAGACAAAGAGCAGAAGTGAATCTGCGACTACGGGGCAACGTCATTCACGTCGAGAGTTTTGCGGAAGACTTGTACGCGGCCATCGACACGCTGATCGACAAAGTGGAGCGTCAGGTATTGAAGTACAAGACAAAGATCCAGAACCACCAGCACGCATCTTTCAAGCGCATGCCGGACGCATCGGTCACCGCGTGACAGGCCTCTCCGGCTTGTAAGCCGGGACTACCAAGGGCGCATCGAATGCGCCCTTTTTGTTTGGCCTGCCCCGTTACGGACGAA
>DASPMV010000024.1:0-38216 GCA_035626875.1 Noviherbaspirillum sp.
CGAACGGTCTTGCCGGTGCCTGCGGGCAGAACAACGGAGCCGCGAACGACCTGGTCCGACTTCTTGGCGTCAACGCCGAGTTGCACTGCGACGTCGATCGATTCGTTGAACTTGGCCGTGGCGCACTCTTTGATCAGGGAAACTGCCTGGTCAAACGGATACTGCTTGGTGCGGTCAACTTTTGCCTTGATTGCTTTTGCGCGCTTGGACAGCTTAGCCATTACAGACCCTCCACCGTGATACCCATGGAACGAGCGGAACCGGCGATCGTACGCACGGCTGCGTCCATGTCAGCTGCCGTGAGATCCGGCATCTTGGTTGTTGCGATTTCTTCCGCTTGCTTGCGGGTGATCTTGCCGACCTTGTCGGTATGCGGCTTCGCCGAACCCTTCTGGATGCCAGCAGCCTTCTTGATCAGGATTGTTGCCGGCGGCGTCTTCATCACGAAGGTGAAGGACTTGTCTGCGAAGGCAGTGATCACGACCGGAATCGGCAGACCCGGCTCGACGCCTTGCGTCTGGGCGTTGAATGCCTTGCAGAATTCCATGATGTTCAGACCGCGCTGACCCAGCGCCGGACCGATCGGAGGGGACGGGTTTGCTTTACCAGCCGGCACTTGCAGCTTGATAAAACCGATGATTTTCTTTGCCATGATGGCTCCTACGTTGATTGAGTGTTAGCGCCTGTTCGCCCGCCTTGCAGCCGACTAGTGAGGCTCCTCCAGGTACTGCGTTCCGGGATTCCACAAGCCATCAGGCGTGCGACGCTCCAAGGGGCGTGTACTGCAATTCTTTTAAAGGACGGCAGGCTTAAACCTTCTCGACCTGGCCAAATTCCAGTTCGACCGGCGTAGCGCGGCCGAAGATGGTGACGGAGACGCGTACGCGCGACTTCTCGTAGTTGACTTCTTCAACGTTGCCGTTGAAGTCAGTGAATGGACCATCCTTGATGCGGACCAGCTCGCCCACTTCGTACAAGACCTTGGGACGCGGTTTTTCCACACCTTCCTGCATCTGGTGCAGGATCTTGTCGACTTCGTGCGGCGGAATCGGGGTCGGCTTGTTGGACTTGCCGCCGATAAAGCCGGTGACCTTGCTGGTGTTCTTGACCAGGTGCCAGGTTTCGTCGGTCATCTCCATCTCGACAAGCACGTAGCCAGGGAAGAAGCGACGCTCGGTAACGGACTTCTGACCGTTCTTGACTTCGATGACCTCTTCAGTCGGCACCAGGATCTGGCCGAACTTGTCCTGCATACCAGCGCGCTCGATGCGCTCTGTCAAAGCACGTTGCACGCTCTTCTCCATGCCGGAGTAGGCGTGCACCACATACCAACGCTTGTTGCCGGCCGAGGATTGAGCTGCGACCGGGGCGCCCGTTGCGCCGTCTTGCGTGTTCTCGCTCATTACTTTTTCCAGCCCAGGATCAGGTCGTACAACACAAATTCAAGAAGCTTGTCGGTGCCCCACAGGAAGATCGCCATGACGAGCACAAAGCCGAAAACGACTGCAGTGATCTGCATCGCTTCCTTGCGGGTCGGCCAGACGACTTTCTTTGCTTCGCGGATGGACTCCTTGGAGAAGCCGAGGAAATCACGGCCAGGCTGGGACGTCCATGCGACGGCAATCGCGACGAGCAGACCAGCAACCAGCGCAGCAGCGCGCACGATGGTCGGCTTGTCGGACAAGAAATAAAAACCGACGACACCCGCAACAACGGCAAAAATAGCAAGAGCGACCTTTACCTTGTCGCTCGATGTGTTGACGGTTTCTACCGGTTGGTTAGACATACTTGTTTCTTTCGGTGCCCTGCACCTGAATCAGGTGGCAGGGGCAGAGGGAATCGAACCCCCAACCTTCGGTTTTGGAGACCGACGCTCTGCCAATTGAGCTATACCCCTACGCGAAAACTTCGCTTGAATTGACAACGCCGCGGCGCCGGGAGATCTGCCCGACAGCCGCAGCGCAGCGATTCATGGATTACTCGATGATCTTGGCAACGACGCCGGCGCCGACGGTACGGCCGCCTTCGCGGATTGCGAAGCGCAGACCTTCTTCCATCGCGATCGGATTGATCAGCTTCACAGTGATCGACACGTTGTCGCCCGGCATAACCATCTCTTTACCTGCCGGCAGCTCGATCGCGCCAGTCACGTCCGTGGTGCGGAAGTAGAACTGCGGACGGTAGTTGTTGAAGAACGGAGTGTGACGACCGCCCTCATCCTTCGACAGCACGTAGATCTCGCCGGTGAAGTGGCTGTGCGGCTTGATCGAACCCGGCTTGGCCAGAACCTGGCCGCGCTCGACGTCTTCACGCTTGGTACCGCGCAGCAGCACGCCGACGTTGTCGCCTGCCTGACCCTGGTCCAGCAGCTTGCGGAACATTTCCACGCCGGTGCAGGTGGTCTTCTGGGTGTCGCGGATACCGACGATTTCGATTTCCTCGCCAACCTTGATGATGCCGCGCTCAACACGACCGGTCACCACAGTGCCGCGGCCGGAGATCGAGAACACGTCTTCCACCGGCATCAGGAAGGTACCGTCAATGGCACGCTCCGGGGTCGGGATGTAGGTATCCAGCGCTTCGGCCAGCTTCATGATCGCGCCTTCGCCCAGGTCGCCCTTGTCGCCTTCCAGCGCCAGCTTGGCCGAACCGCGCACGATCGGCAGATCGTCGCCGGGGAATTCGTACTTGGACAGGAGCTCGCGCACTTCCATTTCGACCAGCTCGAGCAGCTCGGCGTCGTCGACCATGTCGCACTTGTTCAGGAACACGATGATGTACGGCACACCAACCTGACGGGCCAGCAGGATGTCTTCGCGGGTCTGCGGCATCGGGCCGTCAGCAGCGGAGCACACCAGGATCGCGCCGTCCATCTGCGCCGCACCGGTAATCATGTTCTTGACGTAGTCGGCGTGGCCGGGGCAGTCAACGTGGGCGTAGTGGCGGTTGGCGGTCTCGTACTCGACGTGCGCGGTGTTGATCGTAATGCCGCGTGCCTTTTCTTCCGGCGCTGCATCGATTTCGTCGTACTTCTTCGCTTCGCCGCCGAACTTGGCCGACAGCACCGTCGCGATTGCCGCGGTCAGCGTGGTCTTGCCATGGTCAACGTGACCGATCGTGCCTACATTCACGTGCGGTTTGGTCCGCTCAAACTTGCCTTTTGCCATTTTCGACTCCTAACGTTTTGATGGGAATGTCCAGGCACGAGCCCGACTGCTTGCCATTTTAGAAAACTGGTGCCCTTGACGTGGATTGAACACGTGGCCTCTCCCTTACCAAGGGAGTGCTCTACCACTGAGCTACAAGGGCATCTTTGCCGTCCGCATTAAACTACTGCGCCCAGCCAAAAACTGGAGCGGGTGAAGGGAATCGAACCCTCGTCGTAAGCTTGGAAGGCTTCAGATCTACCATTGAGCTACACCCGCAAGGACCTTCAACCGCAAAACTCACCTGCTTAGACACTGGTGGAGGGGGCTGGATTCGAACCAGCGTACTCGTAAGAGGGCAGATTTACAGTCTGCTGCCATTAACCACTCGGCCACCCCTCCGCAGGGAACCTCAAACTATAGTAGAGACCCCCAAGGGCTGTCAACCAAAAAAACTGGTTGGACAGTAATTTTTTCGTTTTGCGATGGAAAACCGGCAATGGAGTGTGGTTTTCCGGGGCGCTCGCCACGCGCTCAGAATCTGGTTTCGCGCGCGGCGGCAAGGAAGTCGTCGAGGATCGGTGTGCAGTCGAGCAATTCCGAACTGCCTGCCCGGTGGAATTCCGGATGCCATTGCAGCCCCATCACGAAGCGGGCTTTGCGGTAGCGGACTGCCTCGACGATATTGTCCTTTCCCGAGACGGCTTCAACAACGAGATCGCGACCGAGGTCCTTCACGGCCTGGTGGTGAATCGAGTTCACCAGGGCTTCGGGCTTGGCCGGGTACAGCCCGCCGAGGGCCGATCCTTCAGGGAAATGGATGACATGGTAGTGGCTGTCGTACAGGTCGCTTACGTGCTGGATGGCAGTCGGCACATCGGAGGCGATGTCCTGATAGAGGGTGCCCCCGAAGGCCACGTTGATCAACTGGCAGCCGCGGCAGATGCCGAGGACGGGTTTGCCGGCTTCGACGAATTCATGCAGCAGCTCCAGTTCGTACATGTCGCGTGCGCGGTCCCCGCTCCACTCAGGGCGCGTCGCCATTTCAGAATAGGTCTGTGGCGAGACGTCGGCGCCACCCTGCAGGACAAGGCCGTCCAGATGTTTGGCATAGTCGCGCAAGCGGATATTGCTGGGATGCAAGATGCCGTTGTTATTGACAGTCGGAATCATGAACACCATGACGTCGCGCGACATTACCCACTGCGCGATGGATTCCTCGAGGTACTGTAAGGTCTTGCTGCGCAATCCCTTGGCGCCAGCCTCGGGGTGGAAAATCCGGGCCGAGATGCCGATCTTCAGGGTGCGCTGCGTAAGACGTCGGAGAATCCTGTCCGACAGGGCGCGCATCCGCGCACCGATGATCCGTTGCGTCTGCATCCATGGGGAGTCCTGCCGGCGCATTTGGCGCATGGGGTCGGACGCCGGCTCGCGCTGAGTGGCGCTTTCGGAAGATGCTGGAAATCCCGTTGACGTTTGTGTGCTGTTCTTTTCTGACATAGGTGTGCTTGGAAAGGCGGGTACCACTCTGACCGCGCTGTTGCCCGGCAGGTTCAGCGCAGCCCACCGGCGTCATGGACAGGATTACAATCAACGCCTACTCATTACAGCAATGGACTTCATGATCACGATTTATCATAACCCGCGCTGCTCGAAGTCGCGGGAGGCACTGGCACTTGTCGAAGCGATCGCGGCACGCAGGCAGCTTACGGTCGATGTGGTGGAATATCTTAGAACGCCTCCCGACCTCGCGCAGCTATCTGCACTGCAAGCCACATTGGGCTGCAAGGTAGCCGATATGGTGCGGAGCAATGAAGACGAGTACGACGCGTTCGGCCTGGCGCAGGCGGACGATGGTGCGTTGCTAGCGGCAATCGCCGCGCATCCCAAGCTGCTGCAGCGGCCGATCGTGGTGTTCGGCAAGCGCGCTGTCATCGCCCGGCCGCCTGAACTGGTCACCAGCCTGCTGGAGGATGAAGGCGCTTAATTGGCCGTGGGCGGCTTGACGCCGTATTTCTTCAGGATGCTCTGGTAGAGCTCGGATAGCGGCACCAGGCGGGGGTTGTTGGGATCGAGCCGGCGCGCGGCTTCGATGTAACCTTTGACCTGGTCGCCCAGCTTTCCTTCCCACCCCACGTTTTCAAGGTACTTGAGGACGGCGACGGCAGCGTTGAATACGACCTGCGGATTTTGCGGCAGCTTGTGCACGGCGGCGGTCATCAGCTGCACGGCGCCCTGGTAGTCGCCCTGGCGCGCTTTTTCCGCGCCGCTGGACACGAGGTCGACCACGTGGCGGCGGCTTTCCTTGGCGACGGTTTCGGCCAGCTCTTTCTTGCCCGCCTTTTCGAAGACGCTCATTGCCTTGGCCATGGCTGCCTCGTCGGAGGCATTGCTCATGACGTCGCGCATGACTTCCGCTGCGCCGGTGTCCAGCGCGTGCTCCAGGCAGTTCTTGGCGAGCTCCATCTTCATGTCGTTGGATATGCCCGATGCATCACGGCATGCTGCGACGGCTGCACTGAGTTCCTCCGCGGCCTTATCGTCATTGCCCAGCTCTTTCTGCACCAGCGCCGAGGACAACGCGCGGCACGCCGGTGTCTTTTCCAGGTTGCCGAGCGATTTTTCCATATCGCGGATTACGGAGGCGGCCTGTGTGGTGTCGCCCTTCTTTACCAAGGTTCGTACGAGCCGTACATGGTCTTCGGGATCGCGGAATTCGGAGTACTTCGCCTTGGATACGACCTTCTGAAAGGATTTTTCGGCGGTGTCGACGTCTCCGGTTTCCAGCGCGACGTCGCCGAGCTTGCGCAGCCGGCGCACAGCGTGGGGTGAGATCGCCACGGCGCCTGCCAGCACCTCCTTGGCCTGGGGCAACTGGTCCATCGCCTCGTGGGTCTTGGCGAGCCAGTCGTAGGCATCCATGTACTTACTGTTTTCCTCCACCAGTGTCTGCAGCAGGGACTCTGCTTCGCCGAACTCGCCCTGCATGAACAGGGTTTTGGCGAGGCCCAGCCGGGCCCAGGCGACTGCCTTGGTCTGCAAGAGGTCCTGGTAAATCTTCTCCGCCTCCGCCGCCTCGCCCAGGATCACATGCAGCTCCGCTCGCAGGCGCATGAAGTCGGTAGCCCACTTGGGATACTTGCCCTCGCCTATCCTGCAGATATCGATGGCCTCAAGCAGGTTGCCGTGCTCCATGAGATGGTAGGCCGGAAGGAAGGCGGTTCGCTTTTCGATGGCGCGAGCGATCCGGTCCATCAGTGTATCGGCGGTGAATGGCTTGAGGATGTAGTCGGTCGGCGCGAGTTCGGCGGCGCTTACCACTTTCTCATAGGCGCGCTCGGCGGTGACGATAATGAAGACCGTCCACAGCGGAATCAGCTTGTTGTGGCGCAGGTCTTCAAGGAGCTGCTGACCGTCCTGGCCATCACCGAGGTCGTATTCGCACAGGATGAGGTCGTAGGACTTGCCCTTGAGCGGGCGGATCGCGGTGCCCGAGCTGACAGCATGGTCGATCTTCGTGATGCCGCACAGGTTGAGCATGTTGTGCATGCTGGCGCGCATGCCCGAGTGCGGCTCGATGATCATTGCGGTCAAACTACGAAGCGAAGTCATTTATCCCGGTTCCGTGCAGCGCCAACTGAGGTATGCGGGCCGGCTTTTCCGTCCCGAGGACGCCAAAATACCACTCTCGCGAAGAAAAGCAAACTAACCCGTCGCCAGCAGCCCGTATTTAATGCTCCGGCGTGCGCATCCGGATCGCGGCCAGCACGGCGAGCGCACAGAACAGCGCCACCAGCAGGAAAGTTTCATTGAATGCCTTCAGGCGCGCGTCCTGGACTGTCGCCGCCGCGCCCTGGTACACCGCCAGGCGCCACTCTAGAACGATACCCACCAGGCTGACGCCGATCGCTCCGCCAAGCTGCCGGAGAAAATTGATGATGCTCGCGCCCTGCGCAATCAGGCCCGTCTCGATCCCACGCATGGCGCCAAGGCTTAGTGACGGCAGGACGAAGCCGAGGCCAATGCGGCCGATGATGGCCCATGCCATGAAGGTGAAGTAGCCGGTCGAGGATGAGCCGACAGCCATCAACCCGAATGACAGGGCCAGCAGGCAGAGACCGATGGAGACCAGCACATTTGGCGGGAGGTGGTCCGCCAGCCTGCCGGCGACGATGATCGTCACCGCCAGCACCACGCCGGCGGGCAGCAGGACCAGGCCGGCCTGGGACGGGGCGTAGTGCAATGCCATCTGCATGTAGACCGGCAGCAGGTAGGTGGAACCGAACAGTCCGGCGCCATAGATGAACGCGACGAGCGCACCTGCAGTGAACTGAGAATAGCTGAACAGCCGCATGTTCATCAGGCCATGCTCGGTACGCAGCTGATAGGTGACAAAGCCGCCCAGGGCGGCAAATCCGATCACGATCATCGGTACAGACTGAAGAAGTCCGTCATGCAGGTGGACCAGTCCGTTCAGCAAGCTGGCGGTGCCGACGCCGGCGAGGAGGAGCCCCTTCCAGTCCAGCGGGCGGGCTTCGCCCATCAGCGGCGAGTTCACTGCCAGCAGCCGCTGAACCATGACGAGCACGACCAGGCAGAACGGCACCACGACGAAGAAGATCGAGCGCCAGCCGAACTGCTCGACAAGGAAACCGCCAACGCTCGGTCCGATGGCGGGCGCGAGGACAACGCCGAAGCCGAAGATCCCCATCGCCCTGCCCTGCTCATGTTTGTCGAAGGCGCGCAATACCACGATGGATGGAATCGGCTGCAGGACGCCTGCCGCCAACCCCTCCACCACCCGCATGGACAACAGCATAGGGTAATTGATGCTGAAGCCCCCCACGACGCCGCCGAACAGCAGGAGCAGGATTGCCCCCGCATAGGTTCGCCGCAAGCCATAGCGCAGCAGTAGCCACGGCGTGGTGAGCATTGACAGTGTCATCGCCAGCATGAAACCTGCCGACACCCATTGCGCCCGCTCCTGGCCAAGCACGAAATGCTGGCTGAGGTCGGGTACGGCGACATTGACAATGGTGGAGGACATGATCGATGCCATCGTGCCGATCATGACGGTGAGCAGCACCAGCCATTTGTAGCGGCTGCCGTAGCGCTGGCTGAGCTGTTCTAAGGTGGGTTGCATCCGGAAACATGACGGAGGGAAGCAGCCAGTATAGGGTGTTGGGCGCGCTCCTGCCGGAGACTGCTCAACAGTTCGGGCAGGTCAGGCTGACGATCTCGGCGATCACGAACACGGCGGCGGACCACACGACGGTGGAGCCGAATGGCAGACAGAAGACGACGCCGCGGACTTTGAACCGGATATCGCCGGGCAGACGACCGACGCGCAGGCGGTCGAACCACGGCAGCAGCGGGTAGAAGACGAACAGCCCGATGAAAATCACGGCAACCCAGCGGATCACGGCGCGCCTCCTGTCAGAGCCTTCAGAGTAGCTTGCCGATGCCGATGGCAATCATCGACAACAGCAACGTCGAGGCAAACGGCAGGAAAACCTGCCGGCCGAAGATTTTGAAGCGGACGTCGCCCGGCAGGCGGCCAATGCCGAGCTTCTCCAGCCAAGGCATCGCCGCCGAAAAGACGATCAGCGCGAGGAAAATGGTCAGTACCCAACGAATCATGCTGCCTCGCGGAACTCATGGAAAATTTGACAAGCAAGAACCATCATAGGCGATGGCTGCGGTCGTTGCGCGCGAACCGGCCTGGGAGCTCGGCATTCTTCCCGACCACCAGGACCTTGAACAGCTCGCCCATCTCGGCAGGAGAAATCAGTTTCTGCATCGCGCTTGCCTGTTTCAGGTAGCGCAGCTGGTCCTCCGGTGAAGTGCGCAGCAACAGGTCGCCGATGCCCGCATCGAGCAGGAAGGCGGCCTGGGTGGTGTAGCCCAGCAGGTCGAGGCCGCCATCGATGGCAGCACGCGCCATGGCCGTGAAATCGACATGGGCAGTGACGTCCTGCAAGCCGGGCAGGTAGAACGGATCCGGATGCGCATGATGGCGGTAGTGGCACATGAGCGTCCCTTGGCCGCGCTGGTCGAGGTAATACTCGTGCGCCGGGAACCCGTAATCGATAAGGATGGCCGCACCCGAACCACCTGCCGCAAGCATCGCGGCGAGCGAATGCATGAAGCCCGTGGCCACGGGGTGCACCTCGGTCAGGTAGCCGTCCGGCAGGACATCGGCCTCCGGAATCTGCGCCACCAGTTCGGGCGGGCAAGGCCGGTCGGCAAACGCGAAACACCCGTCATCCAGGACGACGCCGCGCTCCATCCAGCCACTCCCTGTCTTGATGACAAGGTGAACGGGCATTGCGTCGAGCACTTCGTTGCCGATGACGACGCCGGAAAAGGATGCCGGCATCGAGTCCAGCCAGGTTACTTCGGGAAAGCCGCGCAGGGTTTCTTCCTGCCGCGCGCGCAACTCTCCGGATAGGTCGACGATCTGGTAACTCTCGACCGCCATGCCGACGGATTTCAGCTCGGTGAGGATGTCGAGCGCCAGCTTGCCGGTCCCTGCCCCGAATTCCATGATCCGCAGCGCCGACTGATCGGTCAGTTCCGCGGCGACGTGGGCCACGGTGGCGCCGAAAAGCGGCGTAATCTCGGGCGCGGTTGTAAAATCACCGTCTTTACCGAGTTTTGCTGCCCCGCCACTGTAATACCCCAACCCAGGCGCATACAGCACCTGCTCCATGTAACGGGCGAACGAAATCCAGCCGGACTGGGCTTCGATGTCGCTGGAGATGAGCTTGTGGAGGGCGCGCGACGCGCTCTGCGCGTCCAGGGAGGGTTCAGGCAGGTGAAGTTGCATGCTCGGTATTGTATTGAAATCGGCCCTGGGCTTGTGAACAAATCCGGACCGCAGGATCCTTGCCCGTGGATGGAATGACAACATCCGCCGGAACCAGAACACTTCTATGACCACAGGAAACAGGAAAGTTGCACTCGTCACCGGTGCCGCCCGGCGCATCGGGCGCACGATTGCGCTTGCCCTCGCGCAGCGCGGGTGGGACGTAGTCGTGCATTACGGGCGGTCCGGCGATGAGGCATTGGCAACAGTCCGCGAGATCGAGGCGCTCGGACGCAAGGCCGCCGCACTGCAATGCGACCTGGTGGACGAGCAGGCAGTGAACCGCTTGCCCGACCATGCTGCGGCGGCGCTTGGCCCGATTTCTTGCGTGGTGAATAACGCGTCGCTGTTCGAAAGCGATACTGCCGCGGACTTTTCCGTTGCCTGCCTCGATCGGCACATGCATGCCAACCTGGCAGCGCCGGTGATCCTGGCGCGCGCGCTCCATGCCGCGACGCCCGACGGCGCCCAGTCGGTCGTCATCAACCTGCTCGACCAGAAACTGTACAACCTGAACCCGGATTTCCTGTCCTATACCCTGTCCAAGGCCGGCCTGCAGACGGCGACGACGGTCCTTGCGCAGGCCCTGGCGCCAAAGGTGCGCGTCGTCGGCGTTGCCCCTGGCCTGACGATGGTGTCGGGCAGCCAGACCGAGGAAGGATTTGCCAAGGCGCACAGGATGACCCCGCTTGGCCGCTCCAGCACGCCGGAGGATGTCGCCAGCGCCGTCTGTTTTGCCGCCGAAAATCAGTCGATAACCGGCACAACCTTGCTGGTCGACGGCGGCCAGCATTTGATCCCCCTGCAACGCGACGTCATGTTCGTTGCGAAATAAAGTAGAAACCATGCTCTCTTCCCTCTCCCACCCCAGCCTGGCCGATTGCCGGCGCCTCTTCCTCCGCAACTACGAGGTGATGATCAATATCGGCGTCCACGAATTCGAAAAGAAAGGCGAACAGCGGGTGCTGGTCAATGTCGATCTCTTCATCCCGCTGTCGGAATCGACGCCGAAGGAAGACCACCTGTATGAAGTCGTGGATTACGACTTCATGCGCGACACCATCGCCAAGCGCATGGCGCAGGGCCATATCCACCTGCAGGAAACGCTGTGCGACGACGTGGCGCGCGCCATGCTCGCGCATCCGAAGGTGCGCGCGGTTCGCGTCACCACCGAGAAACCCGACGTCTATCCGGATTGCGACGCGGTCGGCGTGGAAGTCATCCACATCAAGCAGTGAAGACGGGAAGTGAAATGAGCGAAGTCATGCAAAACGAAGTCGCGATCAGCGCGAAGAAGGCGGAAAAGATCGCCTACGAAAACAACAAGCTGCACAAGCGTTTGTGCCGCCTCGTAGGCCAGGCCATTGGCGACTTCAACATGATCGAGGATGGCGACAAGGTGATGGTGTGCCTGTCGGGCGGCAAGGACAGCTATGGTCTGCTCGACATCCTGCTGACGCTGCGCGAGCGCGCGCCGATCCATTTCGACATCGTCGCAGTCAACCTCGACCAGAAGCAGCCGGGCTTTCCCGAGCATGTGCTGCCGGAGTACCTGACGAAGATCGGCGTGCCCTTCCACATCGAGAACCAGGACACCTACAGCATCGTCAAGCGCGTGATCCCCGAGGGCAAGACCACCTGCTCGCTGTGCTCGCGCCTGCGCCGCGGCATCCTGTATCGTGTGGCGGACGAACTCGGCGCCACCAAGATCGCGCTCGGCCACCATCGCGACGACATCCTCGAAACCTTCTTCCTCAACATGTTCTTCGGCGCCAAGCTGAAGGGCATGCCGCCCAAGCTGCAGTCGGACGACGGCAAACACATCGTGATCCGTCCGCTGGCCTATGTGAAGGAAGCGGACATGGAGCGCTTTGCGGAAGTGCGCGAATTCCCGATCATTCCCTGCAACCTGTGCGGCAGCCAGGAAAACCTGCAGCGCAAGCACATCAAGGCAATGCTGCGCGAATGGGAAAAGAAGCATCCGGGACGCGTGGAGAACATCTTCTCCGCGCTGTCGACGGTCGCGCCGTCGCATCTGATGGACAGCAAGCTGTTCAACTTCGTCGACCTGAAGGTGACCGGAGAGGCGTCGCCGGATGGCGATATCGCCTTCGACGAAGAGCCTTGCGCACCGCCTGCAAACAACGTGGTTCGGTTCAGTGGCCTCGACGACGACTAAGCCTTCGCCGCGAGTTCGTGGCAATCTTCGATCAATTTCTGCAGGCGCCTGACCGCATGCGCCTTCTGCTCGGGGGTTGCCATATTGATGATCGTGGCGATCATTTGCGCCATGCCGTCCGATGAGCCGTCGAAGAAGACCTTGTGTTCGGCGTAGGTGAAGTTCTCGAAGCTGCGCGCGACGAAGTCCCGGATCGTCTTCGACACCACTTCCCGCGCCGGCTTCTCCGCATGGATCTTGCGCAGCATCTGCAGCATTTCCTGCTGGCGGCGCAAGCGCTCCGCCATCCATAGGTCGTTATCCAGCGGCCTCGCATCCGACGCCTTGCGGATCTGCGCTTCCTGCTCGTCGCTGAAATTGCCGAACCAGTATTCCGCCTGTTTCATGACTTTCTTGAACCGCAGCCGTTGACGGTCATCAACGTTTCCCCGTAAATACTCCCTACGATACTTCTCGTTGTTCGAGGCGAACTTCTGTTCGAGGTGGGCGATCTGCGCGGGTTCGATGGAGAGCGCGAGGTCGGTGAGCTCCGGGACGGCTTTTTCAAGAACGACTGCAGCACGCTTACGCACAGCCGCGAAATCCTCCCGGATCTCTGCCGGCTGGACGGAGCCGCGCTGCACGCGCTGTTGCACCTGTCCAAGAAGCTGGGCGTAATCCCGCAACTGCGTCTTGCGGTGCCAGTCAAAGAGGCGGTCGATGTGCGCCCGGACCCAGGGTTTCTGCTCGTGCGTGAAATCGATGTAGCCGTCGAGCCACCAGAAAACGAAGGTGTCGCCGTTGGCGTAGCCGAGGCGCAAGGCACCGCATCCCGCAAGCAGGACTGCCAGCAGGACTGCCAGCAGGACCACGGTCACACGGGCGAGAAAAGCGCGTTGTGGTTGCATGCTAAACTTTTGCAAACTTTACACCTATCATCCATGAATATTGTCATTCTCGCTGCCGGCATGGGAAAGCGCATGCAATCCGCATTGCCGAAGGTCCTGCATCCCCTCGCGGGCAAGCCGCTTTTGTCGCACGTCATCGACACCGCACGCACCCTTTCCCCGCAACGTCTTTGCGTGATCTACGGCCACGGTGGCGACGCCGTGCCGGAAGCATGCAAGGCGGTCGACCTCACCTTTGCCAAGCAGGAGCCGCAATTGGGCACCGGGCATGCGGTCATGCAGGCGGTCCCCCTCCTGTCCGACGACGTGCCGACGCTGGTCCTGTACGGCGATGTTCCGCTGACAACGAGAGATTCATTGCAGCAATTGTTGGACAACGCCGGGCGGGATAAGTTGGCGATCCTCACTATCGACTTGGCGGACCCGACCGGCTACGGCCGCATTCTGCGCGAAGGCGGCAACATTATCGGCATCGTCGAACAGAAGGATGCAAGTGAGCAGCAGCGCGCAATCCGTGAAGTGAACACCGGCATCATGGTCGCGCCGACGGCGAAGCTGAAGAAATGGCTCGCGACCCTGTCGAATGACAACGCGCAGAAGGAGTATTACCTGACCGATATCGTCGCCCGGGCCGTTGCCGACGGGGTTCCCGTCGTGTCGGCCCAGCCGTCCGCTGTGTGGGAAACGCTGGGTGTGAACAGCAAGGTGCAGCTCGCGGAGCTTGAGCGTGTCCACCAGCGCAATATCGCCAACGCGCTGCTCGAACAAGGTGTGACGCTGGCCGATCCAGGGCGCATTGACGTACGGGGTACGCTTTCGTGCGGACGCGATGTCAGCATCGACGTCAACTGCGTATTCGAAGGCAAGGTGGAACTGGAAGACGGTGTGAGCATCGGCGCGAATTGCGTGGTCCGCAACGCACGCATCGCCAAGGGCGCAAGCATCAAGCCCTTCTGCCACATCGAGGATGCAGTGATTGGCGCCGAGTCCGTCATCGGGCCGTACGCGCGGCTGCGTCCGGGCACAGAACTGGGCGAGGATGTCCATATCGGCAATTTCGTCGAGGTGAAGAACAGCCAGATCGCTGCCCACAGCAAGGCCAACCACCTGGCCTATGTCGGCGACGCCACGGTCGGCTCGCGCGTGAATATCGGCGCCGGGACGATCACTTGCAACTACGACGGTGCGAACAAGTTCCGGACTGTGATCGAGGATGATGCCTTCATCGGCAGCGATACCCAGCTTGTGGCCCCGGTACGCGTTGGCAAGGGCGCCACGCTGGGCGCGGGAACGACGCTGACACGCGATGCACCGGAAGGCAAACTGACCGTTTCCCGTGCAAAGCAGCTGACCGTCGAAAACTGGAAGCGCCCGGTCAAGGTCAAGAAGTAAGGCTGCGCGTCAAACGGCAATCCGCGTCCCGAACTTGCTGCGGTGGATGGAGAAAAAGCTGCGGACATTGCGGACATTGGCGTGCGATGCAAACAGCCGGTGCGCCAGCGCATGATAGGCCGGCATGTCGGCCACCTGCACGATCAGCACGAAATCGGGGCCGGGTGAGACGCGGTAGCACTGCAGGACTGCGGGTTCGCCGGCGACCAGCGCCTCGAAATCCTGCATTTTCTCGGCTCCCTGGTGGTCCAGTGTGATCTCCACGATGGCCGTCAAGGCGGCGCCAACCTTCTCCGGCGCCACGATGGCCACTTGGCGTTCGATGATGCCTGCGTCTGTCAGCCGTTTCACGCGGCGCAGGCAGGTGGGTGCGGATGCATGGACGAAGACGGCGAGATCATTGTTTGTCCTGGATGCATCTTCCTGGAGGGCATTCAGGATGCGCCGATCCAGGTCGTCCAATTCGAGCCCCCCATCCTCCATCTTCCAATCCCCTCATTTTTGCCTCCGATGTGAAATTATATTTCACATTGCCTTGTCATCGACGTTTTTCTTCATTTTTCATTAAATTTCGCAAGCTTTTTTCAGACCCCTTCTTCTACGATACAACCGTCCTCAACTCAATCCAGGGAGTCTCCATGTGTGGCATCGTCGGCGCGGTCGCGCAGCGCAATATCACCCCCATTCTGCTGGAAGGCCTGAAACGCCTGGAATATCGTGGTTATGACTCCTGCGGCGTCGCCCTGCACGTGGATGGCATGCTGCAGCGTTCGCGCAGCACCTCGCGCGTTGCGGACCTCGAAGCGCAGGTCGACAAGTCAGGCCTGTCCGGCTTTACCGGCATCGCCCACACCCGCTGGGCCACGCACGGTGCGCCTGCGTCCCACAATGCCCACCCGCACTTCTCGCGCGAGCGCATTGCCCTGGTGCACAACGGCATCATCGAAAACCACGACGAACTGCGTGCCGAACTGACCAAGGCTGGCTATGTCTTCGAAAGCCAGACCGACACCGAGGTGATCGCCCACTTGGTCGACCACATGTATACAGGCGACCTGTTCGAGACCGTGCAGCAGGCGGTCAAGCACCTGCACGGCGCCTACGCGATCGCCGTGTTCTGCCGGGATGAGCCGCACCGCGTGGTCGGCGCACGCCAGGGTTCGCCACTGATCGTCGGCGTGGGCAAGGGAGAGAATTTCGTTGCATCGGACGCGATGGCGCTGGCCGGCACGACCGACCAGATCATCTATCTCGAGGAAGGCGACGTCGTGGACCTGCAGTTGCAGCGTTACTGGATCACCGACGTCAACGGCAAGCCTGCCGAGCGCGAAGTCCGTACGGTACATGCGCATACGGGCGCGGCCGAACTCGGCCCGTACCGCCACTTCATGCAAAAGGAAATCTTCGAGCAGCCGCGTGCCATCGGTGACACGCTCGAAGGCGTCAACGGCATCATGCCGGAGCTGTTCGGCGACAAGGCCTATAGCGTTTTCAAGAAAGTCGACTCGGTGCTGATCCTCGCCTGCGGCACCAGCTACTACGCCGGCCTGACCGCGAAATACTGGATCGAATCCATTGCCAAGTTGCCGGTCAATGTGGAAATCGCGAGCGAATATCGCTATCGCGACAGTGTGCCGAACCCGAACGCGCTCGTGGTCACGATCTCGCAAAGCGGCGAAACCGCCGACACCCTTGCTGCGCTCAAGTACGCACGCTCGCTGGACATGGTCAATTCACTGACCATCTGCAACGTTGCGACCAGCGCGATGGTACGCGAGTGCATGCTGTCCTACATCACCCGCGCCGGCGTGGAAGTCGGCGTGGCGTCAACCAAGGCATTCACCACGCAGCTGGTCGCCCTCTTCCTGCTGACGCTGACTCTCGCGCAGGTACGCGGCCGCCTCACCGACGAGCAGGAAACGGCACACCTGAAAGCCCTGCGCCACCTGCCGCTGTCCATCGGCGCAGTGCTGGCGCTGGAGCCGCAGATCATTGCATGGGCGGAAGAGTTCGCGCGCAAGGAAAATGCGCTCTTCCTCGGACGCGGCCTGCACTATCCGATCGCACTGGAAGGCGCGCTGAAGCTGAAGGAGATTTCCTACATCCACGCCGAAGCCTATCCGGCGGGCGAACTCAAGCACGGCCCGCTGGCACTGGTGACGAACGAAATGCCGGTCGTGACCGTTGCGCCGAACGACACGTTGATCGAGAAGCTGAAGTCGAATATGCAGGAAGTACGTGCACGCGGCGGCCAGCTGTATGTATTTGCCGACGCCGATTCGCGCATTTCCTCGAGTGAAGGTGTGCACGTGATCCGCATGCCGGAACACTACGGCCACCTGTCACCGATCCTGCACGTGGTGCCGCTGCAATTGCTGGCTTACCACACAGCGCTCGCGCGCGGCACCGACGTCGACAAGCCGCGCAACCTGGCGAAGTCGGTGACGGTGGAATAAGGCCTTTCACGGCCGGGCGCTCGTCCCGGCCTGCCAACTACCCTTTCCCCATATGCGCGAGCACCTGCTCGCGCAATTGCGCAGGACTGAACTGCGTATAGTCCTTGTTGATCTCGAGTTTCACGACCGATTCCAATTCCGCCGGCATCAGCTTGCGCAGCATGCCGAGGAATTGTGGCGACACAACGAGCGTGAGCTGCTCGAAGCGGCCTTCCTGGTGCGCCTTCTGGAGAAAGCCGACGATATCGCGCCCGAACAGCTCCGCCTCGTGCACATCCGGCGTGGTCGGCGGCTCGTACAACTTGTTCGGCACCTGGCCACCGGTGTTGTGGACGCTCTTGGTGCCGGAGGTCGGCCCGCGCTTGTCGGACTCGGTGGTCTCCACCATACGTTGGCGACCGGCATCATTGATCATGTCATTGATCTCTTCCAGCTGGTCCGAGGGCTTTTCCTGGGAAAAGAACCTTGCCCGGCTGGCATTGGCTGAAACGATCCAAGTGGTGTTCATGTCATCCCCGTTGTTGCCTTGGTAAGCAACTTCGATGCGCATGGATGCGGAAACGTTCCGCGAATGCTTCCCTCAGGGGCAAAAGGAAACAATGCTGCGCAGGACGAATCGCAGCGTCACCGGGTTTTCGCCGATGAACGTCCGATCTTAATGACGGCGACCTCGCGCGCCCGCTCTGCTGCGGCTTCTTCAGTAGGGAATACCGTGTCCAGACAAACGCGCTGTTTAGGGAACAGGCTGGCGCGATAGGCCGGGTTGCGCGAGATGCCATAAATTGCAACATGCGCGCCCCAGCCTTTTCCATACCGCAACGGCTCGCCGGTGTATTCGACGAGATATTCCCCGATGTATTCAGTTGGCATTCTTTCCGCTTTCCGGACTGGCAGTTGACCGCGCTATGCACGAGTTCCCAAAAAGCCAAGGATAGCCTTCACGGGCATCTTCTGTCTTGTATCGCCCCTTCAGTCCTTCCGCGGCCCCGAATTAGCCTTGATGAAGTCTGCGATCTTGGGACACACACGTTCATGCCAGCGGCGTCCCGAGAAAATGCCGTAATGCCCGACGGCCGGCGCCGTGTAGTGCTCCTTCCTGTTTTGCGGGATGCCGCTGCAAAGGGTATGCGCCGCCTTGGTCTGGCCGCGACCGGTGATGTCGTCCCATTCGCCCTCGATGGTGAGCAGTGCGACGTCCTTGATGTCCTCGGGACGCACGGCCTTGCCCTCGACTTTCCACTTCCCGGTCGCGAGGCTCGACTCCTGGAATACCGTCTTCACCGTCTCGAGGTAGAACTCCGCCGGGATGTCGAGCACCGCGTTGTATTCGTCATAGAAGCGCCGGTGATACTCGGTCACCTTGTCGGCGCCGTTCTGCGCCAGATGCTCGTAGAACTCCTGGTAGCTCTTCGCATGGCGTGCCGCGTTCATCGCGACAAAGCTGAAATGTTGCAGGAAGCCAGGGTAGACGCGCCGGCCCGCACCCGGGTAGTTGGGCGGGACCTTGTGGATCACCGTGTTCTCGAACCATTCGAGGTCGCGTACGGTGGCCAGCTGGTCGACCATGGTTGGCGACTTGCGGGTATCGATCGGGCCGCCCATCATGGTCATCGTGCGTGGTACCAGCGGATCCTTTGCCGTCGACATCAGCGCCACGGCCGCCAGCAGCGGCACCGAGGGCTGGCATACCGCGATCACGTGCAGGTCAGGACCCAGCAGGCGCATGAAGTCCTGCAGGTAGTAAACGTAATCGTGCAAATGGAATTCGCCCTTCGACAAGGGCACCAGCTTGGCATCGATCCAGTCGGTGATGTAGACGTCGTGCTCGGGCAGCAAGGTGATCACGGTGTCGCGCAGCAGGGTGGCATGGTGGCCGGACAGCGGCGCCAGGAGCAGGACCTTGGGCTGCGCCACCTTGGGGATGGCGCCGAATTCCTTCCTGAAATTCAGCAGGTGGCAGAACGGCTTGTCGGCCACGGTTTCCTTCACGATGGGCACGGCGATGTCACCGACCATGGTCGAGCCGATCTCGAACTTGGGTTTCTCGTATTCCTTTCCCAGCCGGTAAAGCAGTTCGAATCCCGCTGCCAGCCGCTGTGAGAACGGCGTGTAGGCAAATGGTGACGCGGGATTGGTGAGGAAGACGTACGACAAGTGGGCCGCATTGACGATGGGCGCCATCCACATCTTGTTGTTTTCGTGAATCTGGTAAAGCATGAGCTGTCCTGTCCACTAAAAGGTGATGCGTGGTCCGATGGCGCGCCGTGCGCGCCACCCCCGCTGCCCGGCTGGAATTCCAGCTGGAAACAGTGGGCAAATGTTGACGGGTTTTCCACAAGCAGAACAAGGATCTATATCAAACAAGAGCAATTACGCCTGGCAACGACGGTGGCACGGGCTTGCGCCATGGCAGACGCCCGTCTTCGAGGCGCTTTGTAACGATGCAAATACGCTAAAATCCCGTTTTTGCAATGCAGCATCTTCAGGAGGCCGCCTTGGCGTCTCAGCCCCACAAAAGCAGTCTTGCCGCCCTCACCCTTGCCGCCATCGGTGTCGTCTACGGCGACATCGGAACCAGTCCGTTGTACACGATGAAGGAAGTCTTCGCGCCGGCACACGGGCTGCCGCTGAACGAAGAGAACCTGTTCGGCGTGACCTCGCTGATCGTCTGGGCGCTGATTATCATCGTGTCCCTGAAATACGTGACGCTGGTCCTGCGTGCAGACAACCGCGGCGAAGGCGGCGTGATGGCGCTGGTGGCCTTGGCCCTGTCGTCCGTCGGGCCCAAATCTTTCTGGCACCGGCCGCTGGTGTTTGCCGGCCTGATCGGCGCCGCAATGTTTTTCGGCGACGGCGTGATCACACCGGCCATCTCCGTGCTATCGGCAGTCGAGGGACTCGAAGTCGCGACACCCGCCTTCAAGCCCTACGTGGTACCGGCAGCAGTGATTGTCCTGGTGGCCCTGTTCACACTGCAAAGCAAGGGAACCGGCGGCATCGGCAAGTGGTTCGGCCCCGTCGTTCTAATCTGGTTCGGCACCCTTGCGGCCATGGGAGTGGTCAACATCCTTGAAAATCCCGCGATCCTCGCCGCGTTCAATCCGGTCCACGGTTTTCGCTTCCTGGTGCAGAACGGGTGGTTGGCCTTTGTTGCGTTGGGCGCGATCGTGCTTGCCGTGACCGGCGCCGAGTCGCTGTATGCCGACATGGGGCATTTCGGCAAACGGGCGGTGCGCCTGGCCTGGTTTTCGGTCGTGTTCCCCGGCCTGATGTTGAATTACCTCGGACAGGGTGCGCTGCTCCTCGGTCGGCCCGAAGCGGTGTCGAATCCGTTCTTCAACCAGTTGGGGCCATGGAGCGTCTATCCGCTCGTGCTGCTGTCCACGATGGCGGCAGTCATTGCCTCTCAGGCGACCATCACCGGAACGTGTTCCATCGCGCAGCAGGCCATCGCGCTCGGCTTCCTGCCGCGCATGCGCGTGCTGTACACCTCCGATCGTGAAATGGGGCAGATCTATATTCCCCTGATCAACTGGATGCAACTGGGTGCCGTGGTGCTCGCCGTCATCGGCTTCGGCTCCTCTTCGAACCTTGCTTCGGCGTACGGCATTGCCGCGACGACGACCATGCTGATGACAACCATCCTGACCTTCTTCGTGATCCGCTACCGCTGGCGCTACAACCTTCTGCTGTGTTTCGCCGCCACCGGCTTCTTCCTGACCATCGACGTCGCGCTGTTCTCTGCCAATACGCTGAAGGTCTTGCACGGTGGCTGGTTCCCGATGGTATTGGCTGCATTCCTGATGCTGATCATGCTGACATGGCTGGACGGCCGCTTCCTGGTGTACGAAAACCTCCGCAAGCACCTGGTGCCGCTGGAAGACTTCCTGCAATCGCTGTTCATCAGTCCGCCCGCCCGTGTCGAAGGCACCGCCGTCTTCTTCCGGGCCGAGGGCGACGGCGTGCCGCACGCGATGCTGCACAACCTGCTGCACAATAAGGTGCTGCACGAGCGCACGGTTTTCCTGACGGTGTACAACGCCGACATCCCCACCGTTCCCGAGGAGGAACGGGTCAAGGTCACGCCGCTGGGGCACCAGTGCTACCAGGTGAACATTCATTACGGCTTCAAGGATGACCGCGACATCCCCGCCGCGCTGGAACTCTGCAAGAACGCCGGGCTGGACATGGACATGATGAGCACGTCCTATTTCATCGCGCGCCAGACGGTCATTCCCAAGATGGGCCGCGGCATGGCGCTATGGCGCGAATCGCTGTTTGCCACCATGTCGCGCAACGCGCGCGACGCGGCTGACTACTACCGCGTGCCGACTAACCGGGTCATTGAACTGGGGACCCAGGTAGAAATCTGATCGGGCATGCAAATACTTGCCCTATGACAAGTATTTCAAAATAGAAAACCCCTAGTATACTTAGGGGTATTGCCGCCAGCTGCCAGAAAGATACTTGGAAGCCGGTTTCCGCTTCCTTGTTACGCGGTAATCGAACCACTGCTTTGTTCGATTGATTACATGCCCAGATTTCAAGCTACTGCCCTCCTGCGCCCCCTGTTCGATAAGGAGCGGCCGCCGTCGCTGAAGCTCAAGCTCATTGCGCTGACGGTCGGCCTGTTCGCGACTTTCCTGTGGGTCATGGCAACAGTGTCGGTAACCGTGCTGGAGACCCAGTTCGAACAAGTGCTGTCGGACCAGCAGTTTGCGGCCACGCGACAGATCGCCGCGCAGGTCGACACCAAATTGCAAGAGCGCGTCGAGAGCCTGACCAAGGTGGCGGCGAACGTGCCCCAGGACTTGACCGCCGCAACACTCGATCCTTTCCTGGAGCGCTTTCCGGCCCTGCATTTCATGTTCACCGGCGGCATTGCCGTCATCGGCATGGATGGGAAAACGATCGCCGACTATCCTGTCGCGGCCGGCCGGCGCGGCACGTATTTCGGTGACCGCGACTACTTCCGGAAGGTAGTCGAGACCGGCAAGCCGTATATCGACAAGCCCATCATCGGACGCGCCCTCAAGCGCCCGGTCCTGACGATCTCGGTTCCCGTCGTCGACGCCGGCGGCCGGCTGCGTGCAGTCCTGACGGGCATTACCGACCTGACGGCCCCCAGCTTCCTCGGCATCGTCTCGCAGCCGGAAATGGCCGGCAAGGGGGAGATCTTCATCTTATCGCCGCATGACAGGCTCTTCATTGCGGCGACCGACAGCACGCGCGCCATGACGGTGATGCCGGAACGCAGCCGGAACCTCATGCTGGACCGTTTCAGCGACGGTTTCGAAGGCTCCGGCATCAGCGTCAGCTCAGCGGGCATTCCCCATCTCTATTCCGGCAAGCAGGTTCCAATGGCGAACTGGGTCGTGATGCTGGCCCTCCCCACGGAAGTTGCGTTCGGTCCGCTCGCGACCTTGCGCAATTCCCTCTATATCGCGGCGGCGTTCATGACACTGGTCGCCATCTTCGCCATCCGCTGGCTCGCCCGGCGCATGCTGGCGCCGCTGGACAACGCAGGGGCGGCAATGCGCGCCATGGTCGGCGGTGAAGCAACCCTGGCGCCCCTCCCCGTCGAGAACAAGGATGAAATTGGCCACCTGATCACCAGCTTCAACCTGCTGGTGGAAGACCGCCATCGCTACGAACTGGCGCTCAAGGACAGCGAACAGCGCCTGCGCAAGCTGGTCGAGAGCGCGCCCGACGCGATCTTCGTGCAGACGCAGGGCCGCTTCGCCTATATCAACAGCGCGGGCATGCATCTGCTGGGAGCCAAATCGCGTCGGCAATTGCTCGGCACACCCGTCCTGGACCGCATTCATCCGGACTACCGTGCGGTGGTGGAGGAACGCATCGCTGCCATCAATGGCAAGAAGTCAAATGCCGGACCGCTGGACGAAAAATTGCTGCGCCTGGACGGCACTGTGGTGGACGTGGAAGTGTCGGTGGTGCCTTTCCGCTACGAGGACGAAGACGGCGGCCTGGTGTTCGCGCGCGACATCACCGAACGCAAGCGCGCCGAACAGAACCAGAAGAAACTGAACCGCGCCTTGCGCATGCTGAGCGACTGCAACATGACGCTGGTCCATGCCGAACGCGAACAGAGCCTCCTCGACGAAATCTGCCGGCTGGTCGTTTTCCGCGGCGGCTACCGGATGGCCTGGGTGGGTTATGCAGAAAACGATGGCGACAAATCGGTACGCCCCGTGAGCCAGTCCGGTTTCGACGACGGCTATCTGGAAAACATCCGCCTTTCCTGGAGTGACGAAACGGAATACGGCCGGGGTCCTGTCGGCACGGCCATCCGCGAATCCCGGGTGCAGATCATCCAGGACTTCATGAACCATCCTGCCACTTTACCCTGGCGCGACGCGGCCCGAGCGCGCGGCTACCTGTCCTGCATCGCCCTGCCGTTGATCAGCGCGGGCCGTACCTTCGGCGCACTGTCGATCTACTCCGCCGATCCGGATTCCTTCGGCCAGGATGAAGTACGACTGCTCTACGAGCTGGCGACCGACCTGGCATTCGGCATCGAAACCCTGCGCACCAGGTCCCAGCGCGTAGTGGCCGAGGAAAAACTGGCCTTCCTCGCACACCACGATCCGCTCACCCACCTCCCCAACCGCGTGCTTCTGCGCGACCGCTTCGACCGCGCCGTCGCCGCCTCTGGCAAGGAGCAGTCGGGCGTGGCCGTGCTGGTCCTCGACCTGGACAACTTCAAGCAGGTCAACGACGGACTGGGCCACGAGACCGGCGACAAGCTGCTGCTGGCCGTCGTGGAACGCATGCAGCGTTGCATCCGTGACAGTGACACCATCTGCCGCCAAAGCGGCGACGAATTCCTCATCCTGCTCAACGACGTGGGGGACTCAAGCATGGCCAGCCGGGCCGCGCAATCCATCCTGGATGCTGTCGCCGAGCCGCTCGAGATCGGCTCGCATACGATCAATACAAGCTGCAGCATCGGCATCAGCTTGTACCCGAACGACGGCGGTGACTTCGACGCCCTGCTCAAGAATGCCTATACCGCGCTCTACCACGCCAAGGACAACGGACGGGACACCTACCACTTCTTCGCCGCCTCGATGAACGTCGATGCGCTGGCCCGGATGGAACTGCACGGCAACCTGCGCAAGGCCGTGAAGAACCGGGAGTTCGTCCTGCACTACCAGCCGCAGATTGACATTGTGACTGGCGCCGTCGTGGGCGCCGAAGCGCTCGTCCGCTGGCGGCGCGGCGACGAAGGGCTCGTCCCGCCGGGGCGCTTCATCGGGCTGGCCGAGGAAAGCGGCCTGATCGTACCGATCGGCGAATGGGTGCTGAACGAAGCCTGCCGGCAGGCGGTCGCCTGGCAAGAGGCGGGCATGCCCGCCTTGCCGGTGGCAGTCAACCTGTCGGCGCAACAGTTCAAGCGCGGCGATATCCTCGACACGGTCAAGGGCGCGCTCAAGCAGTCGGGACTGCGCGCCGACCTGCTGGAACTCGAACTGACGGAATCGCTGCTGCTGAACGACACTGCGAGCGTGATGGAAACCCTGCATCAGCTCAAGAAGATCGGGGTCCAGCTGTCGATCGACGATTTCGGCACCGGCTACTCCAGCCTCGCGTACCTGAAGCGCCTCGCCGTGGACAAGCTCAAGATCGACCAGTCCTTCGTGCGCGATGTCCCCGACGCGACAGAGGGCGCTGCCATCGTCAAGGCCATCATTCAGCTTGGCCATGCCTTGCAGCTGACCGTCATTGCAGAGGGTGTGGAAACGCGCAACCAGCTGGATTTCCTGCAGGCGCACGGATGCGACCTGGCTCAAGGCTACCTGGTGAGCAGGCCAGTGCCCGCAGAGGAATTCGCGGCGTTTTTGGCCGAAGAGATCAATGTAATCCGTTGAAGACGACCGCATCGCTCAGGTGTGGCATGCGGTTCATTCTGGACCAGGTGCCGTTCAGCATCAGTTCTTCGAATTTTTGCGCCGGCACCGGCGGACTAAAGATGAACCCCTGGGCGCTGGTGCAGTCGCGCGCCTTCAGGTAAGCCAGCTGTTCAGCGGTTTCGACGCCGCCCGCCACCACGCGCACGCCGAGGTTGTGGGCCAGGCTGATGATGGCCGATGTAATTGCCGAATCCTCCCGCCGGTGCGGCAGGTGCTGCACGAAGGCCTTGTCGATCTTGAGCACGTCGATCTCGAATTCCTTCAGGTCGATCAGTGCCGTTGCACCGGTGCCGAAGTTGTCGATGGTCAGGCGGATCCCCTGCGCGCGCAGTTCCGACAGGTGTTCCTTGATCTCAGGGTGACGCGCCAGCATGGACTCGGGCACCTCCAGCTCCAGCGAATCGGCACTGATGCCGGCGTCGCGCAAGATGCCCGGTATTGCGGCAACGAACTTCGGATCGTTGAACTGCCGCGCGGAACAGTTCAATGCAAGCCGCAGGTCGCTCATCCCCTGCGCGTGCCACCGCCTTATCTGGTGGGCCGCCTCGCGCAGCGCCCACTCGCCGATCTCCACAATCAACCCGGTCTGCTCGACGATGTCGAGGAAATCGACCGGCAGCACCGTTTCCATTTCTGCAGCATTCCACCGCAGCAAGGCCTCTACGCTGGAAATCTGCCAGCTCCCCAGGTCCACCTGCGGCTGGTAGTACAGCTCGAACTGATGGTTCTTCAACGCGCTGCGCAATGCCGCTTCACGGTCACGCTTGCAGGCCTGCTCGGTGTACAGGTCGGAGGTATAGAACTGGTAAGTGTGGCGGCCGGCATTCTTGGCGCGGTACAGCGCCAGGTCCGCCCGCTTCAGCAATTCAACGGAACCGCGTCCATCCTGGGGATAGATACAGAGGCCGATACTGGTGCCGCTGATGATCTCGTTCGAATCGAGCTGATAGGGCCGGCCGAGCTCCAGCACGAGCTTGCGCGCAAGCGTTTCGGCGGCTTCCGGCTGGGACACGTCGGTCTGGATGATGACGAACTCGTCGCCGCCGAGGCGCGCGACGAAGTCAGTCGCACGAATCGACGAGACGATACGCAGCGCAACTTCCTTGAGCAGCAGGTCACCCGTGTGGTGGCCGAATGTGTCATTGACCTGCTTGAAACGATCGAGGTCGAGCAACAGCAGCGCCAGCGGCACATTATTACGGTGCGACAATGCAAGCGACTGGTGCAGCTGGTTGCTGAAATTGATCCGGTTGGGCAGTCCGGTCAGGCTATCGTGGTTGGCGAGGAAGCGCGTCTGCTCCTCCTCCAGTCGCTGCGTGGTCTGGTCTCGCATGATCTTGACGTAGCCGCGCAGGCTGCCATCCGGACTGCGCAGCGGTGTGACGACGCCCGTTGCCCAGAACCGCGTGCCGTCCTTGCGGATGTGCCACCGATCATCTTCCGATCGCCCGGCGAGCCGCGCCTCTTCGAGTTCGCGCAGCGGCTCGCCGACGCCACGGTCCTCGATCGTGAAAATGCTCGACACCGAGCGTCCGACGGCCTGCTCCGCGGTCAGACCGAGGATGCGCTCGGCGCCGCTGTTCCAGCGCACGATGGTGCCGTCGGGATCGAGCATCATGATGGCGTGGTCGGTCGACGCTTCCACCAGCAGTCGGAAATCCTCCTGGGACTGCCGCAGCGCGCGCTCGGTTTCGACCTCGTGCGTGATGTCGGTATTGGTTTCCAGATAGCGGGCCGGCCTGCCTTCGTGCAGTTCGAGCGCCCACTTGCTGAATACAATGACTTCGCGGCCGTCACGCGTGTACTGGACCAGTTCACCCTCCCAGTAATGCTGCTCATGCAGAACGGCGACGATGTCCTCGAGCGGCATCGGGAAGCGGGTTTTCAGCAAGGAGTGGCTGTACCGTCCCACCGCCTCGTGCCGCGCGTAGCCATACAGCTCCTCGGCACTGCGGTTCCAGTAGGTGATGATGTCCTTGGTCGTGCGCGCAAAAATGGCGTCGCGCGCGAGGTCGAGCAGGCTTGCCTGCTCCTGCAACTGGCTGGCGAGGCGTGCCAGCGCCTCTTCCCGCCGCCGCAGCTCGGTGATGTCGTGGAAAACGGCGACCGCCCCCACGAGGACGCCATGACTGTTAAGCAAGGGACGGGCGTTGGCACTGACCCAGACGCCGTCGGGAAGTTGCTCGTGGCGCACCAGGGCGACCAGACCGTCCACATGCTCGCCACGCAGCGCACGTACCGTGGGGCGTTCATCCATCGGGTAAGGGGTGACCCCGTCCGGCCGCAGGAGGCTGTAGTTGCGGATGGAGGGCGCGTCGCCTGCTTCCAGCGGGCGCAGGTTGAGCAGCTTCTGGCCCGCCGGATTGACCAGGATGAGCCGCTCCGCCAGGTCCGCCACAACCACGGCGCCAGCCATGCTGTTGAGGATCGATGTGGTGATGTTAACCTGCCGATGCAGCGCATCCTCGAGCATCTTGCGCTCGGAAATATCGCGGATCGACGCGAAGAAGACCGTCCTGGTGCCGGTGACGAGCGGCCTGACGGTGAGTTCAACCGGGATCTCCTCACCACTCTTGCATCGGGCCGGCATTTCGACGCGCGCGTTGATGATGGCGCCGGCGCCGGATTGCAGGTAACGGCGCATTCCCGATAGATGCTGCAGGCGAAGACGCTCCGGGATGACGTTATCCGTAATCGGCTTGCCGATCACTTCCTCGCGCGCCCAGCCGAACGTCTCCTCGGCCTGCTTGCTCCAGTCGAGGATGATGCTGTTGCGGTCGATGGCAATGAAGGCGTCGAGCGCATTGTCGATAATCTGCCGATACAGTGGCTCGGCCTGGCTTGCCTCTTGGAACAGGAAATCCATCGGTAATGTGGCGAAAAGCGCGTCCCCGGTCAGACATCGAAACACGATGGGGGTTTCTGCCGGAAAGACCACAGTCCACAAAACGCAAGCCGGTTGCACCAAGGACGCATTCCGGACAGCCCCTTGGATGCGTTTGATGCACATCAAACAATATTTCCGTCCCCGTTCCTACTATGGAAGAAGCGAATACGGGAGGATGCCATGGACAGGCCACGAGCAGCACTGGAACCGATTGCCACGGTGGCGCGCGGCAAGGCAGAAAAGCTCCCTCCGCCCTCCTGGGCCGTGACCGATGTTGAACCGCCGGCCACCATCGACCGGCTCATCCATGCCGCAATGGGCCGGCTGACCGGCAGCATTTCTCCTGCCAGCCTGGCGCTGGCCTATATGGACTGGGCGCTGCATCTGGCTGAATCCCCCGGCAAGTGGCAACGCGTCGCCGAGAAGGCGGTGCGCAAGAGCGCGCGCTTCAGCATCTACGCCGCCCGCGCCTGCACCGACCGCAAGGTCGAACCCTGCATCAAGCCGCTGCCCCAGGACCGTCGCTTCCGCAGTGAGGCCTGGCAGCACTGGCCGTTCAACCTGATCCACCAGGCCTTCCTGCTCAACCAGCAGTGGTGGCACAACATCACGACCGGAATCGGCGGCGTGTCGCCGCACCATGAGCAAGTCGTGTCCTTCGTCGCGCGGCAACTGCTCGACATGATGTCGCCCGTCAATTACATCGCGACCAATCCGGAAGTCCTCAATGCGACCGCGCGTGAAAACGGCATGAACCTGCTGCGCGGGGCGATGAATTTGATCGAGGACTGGGAACGCCACATCGCCGGCAAGCCGCCGCTCGGCACCGATGACTTCCAGCCCGGCGTGCAGGTCGCCATCACCCCGGGCCTGGTCGTCTATCGGAATCGCCTGATCGAACTCATCCAGTACGCACCGGCGACCGGGCAGGTGCACGCCGAGCCCATCCTCATTGTGCCGGCATGGATCATGAAGTACTACATCCTCGACCTTTCGCCGCACAACTCGCTGGTGAGGTACCTGGTCAGCCGCGGGCACACGGTGTTCATGATCTCCTGGCACAACCCGACCGAGCAGGACCGCGACCTCGACATGGAAGCCTACCTGCGGCTCGGCGTGCTGGAAGCGCTCAATGCGGTACATGCAATCGTGCCCGACCAGAAGATCAACACGGTCGGCTATTGCCTCGGCGGCACGCTGCTTTCCATGGCCGCCGCCTACCTCGCTCAAATCGAGGACGAACGCCTCAATTCGATGACGCTGCTGGCGGCGCAAACCGATTTCACGGAGGCCGGCGAACTGACCCTGTTCATCGATGACAGCCAGCTGAACTTCCTGGAAGACATCATGTGGAACCAGGGCTTCCTCGACAATCGCCAGATGGCAGGTGCCTTCCAGCTGCTGCGATCACACGACCTTGTCTGGTCGCTGATCGTGCAGGAATACCTGCTTGGGGGGCGCCAGGCATATACCGACCTGATGGCATGGAACACCGATGCCACACGCATGCCCTACCGCATGCACAGCGAATATCTGCACCGCCTGTTCCTCAAGAACGACCTGTTCGCCGGCCGCTACAAACTGAACGGCCGGCCGATCTCCCTGGGCGATATCCGCACACCGATCTTCGCGGTCGCCACCGAGACCGACCATGTCGCACCTTGGAAATCCGTCTACAAGATCAACCTCACCGCCGACCCCGACGTGACCTTCCTTCTGACCAACGGCGGGCACAACGCTGGCATCGTCAGCGAACCCGGGCACAAGGGGCGGCACTACCGCATGGCGCACAGGCCATCAGGGACGAACTACATGGATCCCGACCACTGGTATATCTCCAATCCGAGCACCGATGGCTCGTGGTGGCCGGCCTGGGAAGCATGGCTGGCATCGAACGACAGCGGCATGACAGCGCCGCCGCGCATGGGCGCGCCGAAGAAAGGATATCCACCACTGGAACCGGCACCAGGGCGATATGTCCTGGAGCGATGAGCACCGCACATTCTTTCGATGACATAAATGCGACATCGCTCAACACGGCATGAGATTCGGGATAGAATAGGCGCGACGCTGCGTCCAAAATAATGTCAATTCGGGAACAGCCATGCTGCGCGCAGTGTGCGGCGCAGCAATGGGTTCGACGTCTTCGCCAAGTACAGAGATTTCAAACAAGCCCGCTTTCATGCCGACACCACTTCGCACACAACGCCGATTGCGCCTGGTTTGCATCGCTGCAGGGAGCCGACCGGGATTCTGATGATGGAAGCATTGCTCAAGCACCTGGTGGACATTACCTGCCAGCGCGACCACACGCTGCTGGACAGCTCGGTGGTGACGGCCCTGCATGAGCTGGTCGGCGCGCAACAGGTCCGCGTGCATGAGCTGTTCCGTTATCGCGACGAGCTGTTCGTCCGCCCGCGCGTCTGGATCAAGGATGGCAAAGTCGTATCGGTCGAGGAAAACCTGGCCAGCGAAAGCACCGGCGAGGCACTCAGCAAGTATCCCGCCCTCGTTGACAGCATCAAGCAGCGCAAGTCCTGCGTCGAAGAAGTGACGGCCTCCGGCGATCGCATCCTCTGGCTGCCTGTGTGGCTGAACGACAAGGTCAGTAGTTGTCTGGAAGTCACCAACCCCACGCCATACAACAGCAACACGCTGCACATGATGGAAGGGATACTGAGCGTTTATCGCAACTACCAGAACATTCTCGACTACAGCGAGCGCGATTCGCTGACCGGTCTGCTCAACCGCAAGACGTTTGACGAAAAGTTTTCCCGCCTGCTGTCCACTGCCGTGCCTGAGGGCACCCCGCAAGACCAGGTAGAGCGCCGTCATGCGCACAACAACGTCGGCCACTGGCTGGCGGTGGTGGACATCGATCATTTCAAGAAGGTCAACGACCAGTTCGGCCACCTCTATGGTGACGAAGTGCTCATCCTGGTCGCCAACCTGCTGCGCTCATCCTTCCGCGCCCAGGATCGGGTATTCCGGTTTGGCGGTGAAGAGTTCGTCGTGCTGTTACGTTCGACGACGCTGGAAGACGCACGCAGGATCTTCGAACGCTTCCGCAACAACGTCGAGAAGCATGAATTCCCCCAGGTCGGCCGCGTGACGGTCAGCCTCGGCTTTGCCAGCATCTCCACCGAATCGCCGGTGATGATCCTTGGCCACGCCGACCAGGCGCTGTACTACGCCAAGGCCAACGGCCGCAACCGCGTGTGCTACTACGACGAACTGGTACAGAGCGGCGAACTGCACTCCGAGGTGTCGAACGACACCGTCGAATTCTTCTAGCAGGCAGTTAAGAACGTAGCGAGCGAGCCGAGATTGGTGCCGAGAAGCGCACGCGTACGAATGGTACGCTGAGCATCGCAGGCGCCAAGATCGGGTTGCGCAGTAGTTTTTTACAGCCTGCTAGATTGTCCGCTTGACCGTCGCCATCATCGCGCCGGCGACCATCAGCAAGCCACCCGCCGTACGATTGCTCGCCTTCACGAAACGCTCGTTGGCTGTGAAGCGCTGCGTCTTGCTGCCGAGCCACGCGTAGATGCTGTAGGCGGCAGCGTCAAGCGCCACAGTCGTCACCCCGAAGACCAGCATTTGCATGCCGACCGGCTTGCTCGGGTCAATGAACTGGGGCAGCAGTGCGACAAAGTACAGCAAGGCCTTCGGATTCGACAGCTCGACCACGACGGCCTGCCAGAATGCGCGCAAGCCTTTGACCGCTTCACCGGGATCGCTGGTCACCGTCAGCGCGCTCGCCTTGCTGCGGATGGCCGAGATCCCCAGATAGAATAGGTAGGCCACCCCCACCCACTTAATGATCGAGAACAGCGTGCCGCTGGCCACGATGAGCGCCGCCACACCGGTCGCGGACAGCGCGAAATAGATCGCATTGGCCAGCGCGATGCCGGCAATCGCCCACCACGAACGCCGGAAACCGTTCGAAATGCCCTGAGCAACAATCAGCAATGCTGCCGGGCCGGGCGTCAGGCAGACGACGGCTGTGGTGACAAGAAAGATCAGATAGGTATCCCAGCTCATTTTTTGGTCTCCAGAAAAGAGGTCAATTGGTGGAGGAGGCGACGGTAGTCGCCGGTGCCCGTGTCTCCGCTTCATGTGCAGCAGGCTTCGTTGCCGTTTTTGCCGTCGTAAGCAGCAACACGCTGCCGAGGATGACCGCCATCGCCATGATTTCGCGCGCGCCGATCGATTCACCCGCCAGCCAAACGCCGAGCAGGACGGCGATCACGGGATTCACGTACGCATAACTCGATGCCAGTGCCGGCGAGACCTTCGAAAGCAAGTACATATAGGCCGAGAACGCGGCGAGTGACCCGGCGATGACGAGATAGCCCCATGCGACGAGCGCACGCAGGTCGTACGATGCAGCCAACGCCTCTCCCTGCAGCCAGCCCATGCCCAGCAGGAAGAGGCCGCCGACCAGCATTTCGCTCGCAAATCCCATCGCTCCGGGCGCCAGCGCCAGCTTCTTCTGGGACAGCACGGAACCGAAGGTCCAGCAAGCGACCGCGCCGGTCAGTGCGATCACTCCGATCGGCGCTCCGGCAAATTCGCCGCCGCTGGCCAGCATGGCCGCTCCTGCAAAGCCAGCGAGTATGCCCAGCCATTCACGCCGCCCCGGCCAGTCACCGAACATGCCCGCCCACAGCGCGAACATTAGCGGCGCGCAAGCGATGAACACGGCCGTCAGGCCGGAAGAGACATATTGCTGCGCAACGGCGGTCAGCCCCATTCCTCCACCTAGCAACAGGACGCCAACGACGGCAGCGTCGCGCCACTGCCGCAGTGTCGGGTTCGGCGTGCCGCGCAGCTTCAGCCAGGCGAACAGGAGGAAGCCGGCCACCACGAAGCGCGAGCCCATCAGCAGGAAGGGAGGAAAGGAAATCAGCGCGAAATGGATCGCCAGGTAGGTCGATCCCCAGACGAGATAGACCGTCAGCAGGGCCAGCAGCACGAATTTGGGAAGGGTTCGCATGTTTTTTTGTCCTTTTTGGTACGGATCAGTGTATGCGCCAAAAAACATGTTTTAAATGGATAATGAAAGGCAAGAGCAACCAAAAAGTTTGCCTTTAATCGAAATGAGGGGGATTTGCCATGAAAATCGAATTCGATGCGATGGACGCCAGGATCCTCGAGATTCTGCAGGCAGACGCCCGCACGACACTCGCCGAAATCGGACGCCGCATCCACATGAGCCAGCCCGCGGTGGCGGAACGGGTGCGCAGAATGGAACAGGCGGGCGTCATCACGGGCTATCACGCCAAAGTAAATTCTGCGGCGCTGGGTTATGGCATTACCGCGTTCATCCGCGTATCCAGGCGCAGCCATGAGACCCCGGTCGAAGTCGTAGCCGCCCAGGTTCCGCAGATCATCGAATGCCATTCGATCACGGGCGACGACTGCAGCATCGTGAAAGTGGTGGCTTCATCCGTAAGCGAGCTGGAAAAAGTCATTGTCGAACTGACGCGTTGCGGCGTAACGTCGACCTCGCTCATTCTTTCTTCCTCGGTCCAGCATAAGGCGATCAAGCCGGTGGGTCGAGCAGTTGAAGTGTAGCCTGGCTACAGCAGTTTCGCCGGACGCTCGGCGAAACGGTTCAGTCAATAACGATAGGACGACTTGTTGAACAGCTTTTCGATGTCAAGTCGCTTTAACGGCTCAGCTTGCGACATGGCGCCAGTCTTCGGTTCACGAAGCGCTGCACTCTGTTCCAGCGATGTTTCCCAGGCGGGCAAGTCGCTGACACTGTAGGTGTAGTTCACGCAAGAGATGCGCGTTCCCAATATGTCGGAAGGTTCGGTGAACTGGCCGATCTCCTTTACGCTGGCCTTGCCAAGGCAGAAGCCCCCGATGCTATTGCCATTGAACGTTTTGACTGCGTCCGTCTTGTAGTACTTCCGTCCCTCGTCAGTGAGCTCATACATCAGGTTAGCATTCGCAGCCTTGCCAACGCTTGACACACCATGCGTGGAGTGAGTGTCTCTTTCGGTGACGAGACCGGCCGTCACAAGCGCTCGCAATGCAGCCGGCGATAAACACGAGCGGCAGGGTTTTCAATACGAGAAAGCGCACGATACGATTCCTCGGCTTCGATGCTTGGTGAATGGATGAACCCGCTGCTACATTTCCATTTTGACAATTGCTACACATTTATTGCCCCCCCCCGGCGTCCTGTCCTCCTCGCTCAGGCCATAAATGAATACAACGCAGTCTTGCCTATGAGCTAAGCGCATCCGCTATCATTCCCCCATGGAACTGCGCCAACTCCGCTATTTCGTCGCCATCGTCGACCACGGCTCGCTCTCGCGTGCTGCGCGCGTGCTGCACATTGCCCAGCCGGCATTGACGCAGCAGATCCGGCAACTGGAAGAGGAACTAGGCACGCAACTGCTGCACCGCTCGGCGCAGGGCGTGATGTCGACAGATGCCGGGAAGACCTTCTACGAACACGCGCAAGCCATCCTCAAGCAAGTCGACGATGCGAAATGGGCGGTGGCGCAATCGACAGCCAGGCCGTCGGGGACCGTGGCACTTGGCGTTCCCCAGAGTGTGTCCAGCGCGCTGGCCCTGCCGCTGCTGACCGCCGTGCGCGAGCACTACCCGGAGATTTCGCTCCAACTGACCGAAGAACTTTCCGGCAACCTGATCGAGCAGTTGAAATCCGGTCGGATCAATTTGGCCGTGCTATTCGATGACGGCCAGCTCAGCGCATTCAGCGTGACGCCGCTGGTGGAAGAGGAATTGATGTTCATCACGCGCGCGGAGTCGCGCTTTGCAGTCGGCCGCAAAAGTATCCCGCTCGCCAAGGCCGTCCATGCGCCGCTGATCCTCCCGGGTCTCCAGCACGGCGTGCGACCGCGCATCGAGCGGGTCGTGCAGGCGGCCGGCCTGTCGATCGCACAGGTGATCGACATCAATTCGATCGCGATCCTTAAGTCGGCCCTGCAGGCGGACATCGGCGCCACCATCCTGCCGGTCGCGCCGGTCCTGTCGGAAATCGAGCGCGGGGAATTTGTCGCGCACGAGATCACCGGCCACTGCATTTCGCGCACCGTCGTGCTGTGCTCCTCCCGCAACATTCCCCTCACCAACGCTGCTTCCGCCGTCGCGCGGCTGGTGCTCGATGTCACCAGCGAGCTGTGCTTGAGCGGTCGCTGGATCGGCGCCAGCATCCTGCACAAGTCATAGCTTTTCCTTATACCCCCATCCGCATTCCGTATTTGCGCCGGGCGGCCCGCCGCCCTAAACTTCCCTTCGTAGCGCAATTGCATGCAAAAACGCTCACGACCGGCACCCCGGTCTTGCAACCTGGCATTACCCCGCCTTACCCGGCGACTCCTGCCAGCTGCTATCTGAAATAACCTTTTGGAGAAGACAAACCATGCCCGACACAGCAGTGGCCACTGCTGGGCAGGCCAACGCCGCGCAAGCCGGCAAGCCCGCCCTCGCGTCCGTCAAACTGGACGACAAATACACTTCCACCACCGGCAAGATCTTTATTTCTGGCATCCAGGCGCTCGTTCGCTTGCCGATGATGCAGCGCCAGCGCGACCTGGCGGCCGGACTGCATACCGCTGGATTCATTTCCGGCTATCGAGGCTCCCCGCTCGGTGGCCTCGATGAAAACCTGTGGAAGGCCCAGAAACTCCTGGAAGAAAACCACGTCAAGTTCGTCCCCGGCGTAAACGAAGACCTGGCGGCAACTGCCGTCTGGGGCACGCAGACGGTCGACCTGATCGGCCCGGCGAAGTACGACGGCGTGTTTGCCATGTGGTACGGCAAGGGCCCCGGCGTGGACCGTTGTGGCGACGTCTTCAAGCACATGAACCATGCGGGCACATCGAAGCACGGCGGCGTGCTGCTGGTGGCCGGCGACGATCACGGCGCCTATTCCTCGACGCTGCCGCACCAGTCCGACCACATCTTCGCCGCCTGCATGATCCCCGTGCTGTATCCGTGCAATGTGCAGGAATACCTCGACCTCGGCCTGCACGCCTGGGCGATGTCGCGCTATTCCGGCTGCGCGGTCGGCTTCAAGGCGCTGGCGGATACGGTCGAATCCACGGCGTCGGTCGATGCCGATCCTTTCCGGCTGGAGATCAAGTACCCGACCGACTTCGTCATGCCGGAGGGCGGCCTCAACACCCGTCTGTCCACGGACACCCTTGGCATCCAGGCGCGCAAGCAGGAAGCGCTGATGCAGGATTACAAGATCTACGCGGCACTCGCCTACGCCCGCGCCAACAAGCTCAACCACACCACCATCGACAGCCCGAAGGCCAAGCTGGGCATCATCGCCTCCGGCAAGTCCTACCTCGATGTGCTGGAAGCAATGGAAGAACTGGGCATTAACGAGAAGATGGCCGCCGACATCGGCATCCGCGTCTACAAGGTGGCGATGCCCTGGCCGCTGGAGCCGGACGGCGTGCGCGAGTTCGCGCAGGGCCTGGACGAAATCCTCGTCGTTGAAGAAAAGCGCCAGATCGTCGAATACCAGCTCAAAGAGCAGCTGTACAACTGGCGCGACGACGTGCGCCCGCGCGTGATCGGCAAGTTCGACGAGAAAGGCGAATGGGTACATCCGCGCGGAGAATGGCTGCTGCCGCCCAAGGCGGATTTCTCGATTGCGCAGATCGCCCGCGTCATCTCGCAGCGCATCGCGCGCTTCCACACCAGCGACCTGATCAAGGCACGCCTTGCCTTCCTCGAAGCCAAGGACAAGGTGCTGTCCAAGGCAGTGAACACGCCGCCGCGTCCCGCCTACTACTGTTCCGGCTGCCCGCACAATACCTCGACCAAGGTGCCGGAAGGCAGCTTTGCGCTGGCCGGCATCGGTTGCCACGTGATGGCAACGGCGATTTATCCCGAGTTCAACAAGCTGACCACGCACATGGGCGGCGAAGGTGCGCCGTGGATCGGGCAGGCTGCGTTCTCGAAGGTGCCGCACGTCTTCCAGAACCTCGGCGACGGTACCTATTTCCATTCAGGTTATCTCGCGATTCGCGCTGCAGTCGCGGCCAACGTCAACATTACCTACAAGATCCTCTACAACGACGCCGTTGCCATGACCGGCGGCCAGCCGGTGGACGGCATCACCTCGGTGCCGATGATCGCGCAGCAGATGGTGGCCGAGGGCGTGAAGCGCATCGCGCTGGTGACCGAAGACCTGGGCCGTTATGAAGACCGTTCGGCGCTGCCCTCCATCGTCACCCTGCACGATCGCAAGGACATGGACGCGGTGCAACGCGAGCTGCGGGAAGTTGCCGGCGTGACCGTTCTGATCTACGACCAGACCTGCGCGGCCGAAAAGCGCCGCCGCCGCAAGAAGAACGAATTCCCCGATCCCAACAAGCGCCTGTTCATCAACGACGCCGTCTGCGAAGGCTGCGGCGATTGCGGCGTGCAATCGAACTGCACCTCGATCATGCCGCTGGAAACCGAATTCGGCCGCAAGCGCACCATCGACCAGTCATCCTGCAACAAGGATTATTCCTGCGTAAAAGGCTTCTGCCCGAGCTTCGTCACTGTCGAAGGCGGCACGCTGAAAAAGTCGAAGACGGGGGTCGCCAAGGCAGACGATTTCGGTGCGCTGCCCGAACCCGTTATCCCCGGCTGCGATGCGCCATACAACATCCTGCTCAACGGCATCGGCGGCACCGGCGTGATCACCATCGGTGCGCTGATCGGCATGGCCGCCCACCTTGAAGGCAAGGGCGTATCGGTGCTCGACATGACCGGGATGTCGCAGAAGAACGGGTCGGTCACATCCCAAATTCGCATCTCGCAGGTGCCGGGCGTGATCCGCGCGCAGCGCATTGCAACGGGCGAAGCCGACCTCGTGCTGGGTTGCGACATGCTGACCGCCGGTGCGCAGGACGCGATTTCCAAGATGCGTCCCGGACGCACGCGGGCTGTCGTCAACACCCACCAGCAGCCGACCGGGCATTTCGCTAAAAATCCCGACTGGCAATTCCCGCTGCACGAGGTGCAGGCACTGATCAACGAATCGGTTGCCGACCGCGCCGATTACATCGACGCCACCCGCCTGGCGACCGCGCTGATGGGCGACTCCATCGCGACCAACCTGTTCATGCTCGGCTTTGCATATCAGAAAGGCGCACTGCCCGTTTCCGAAGCCGCCCTGCTGCGCGCGATCGAACTGAACGGCGTGGCCGTCGACGCCAACAAGAAGAGTTTCCTGTGGGGCCGTCGCGCCGCGGTGGACCTCGCCCGCGTCGAACGCATCGCGGTCCCCGGCCAACCGGTGCTGCTGCAGGTGCCGCAAACCCTGAACACGCTGGTCAAGCGCCGCGTCGCCTTCCTGACGGACTACCAGGATGCCGCCTATGCGGGCCGTTACGAAGCGCTGGTCAATACGGTACGCGCCGCCGAAAGCAAGGTCGGCTCCAGTGACAAGCTTTCCCGGGCAGTAGCGGCTGCTTA
>DASPMV010000025.1:0-33455 GCA_035626875.1 Noviherbaspirillum sp.
GTGCTCGATCTCGTGCGCGCGCAGCACCTCGAAAATTTCCTGGCAATACTTCATGTCCGGCTTGTCGCGGGTCGAACCCAGTGCCGAGGATGGCGTGTTGGCGACCATCTCGAGGTTGTGGCTGGTCTCCTGCGTGAGGTCGACGAAATCTTCATTGACGATGCCACGCACGCCGTGCCACGCGCCGTACACCCGCTCGACGCTGCGGAAGCGGCGCGCTTCCAGCGTCACGCCGACCAGCGACTGGTTGATCACCGCGGTGGGGCCGCCGCCTTGGGCGACGAGGATTTTTCCGGACGGCATAGGTTTCCTCCTTGGGTTGGGCCTGTTCCTGAGTATGGACGATTTAGCGCCGGGAATGAATGACATTTCGCCAACAGGCGTTGGAACCGGTCAGGCCACGTGAATTCCGATAACATTGTTTTTTTCCACACTACAAAGAAAAGAGACATGAGCACTTCCATCCGCTTCGACAACCAGGTCGCCATCGTCACCGGAGCAGGCGGCGGACTCGGCCGGTCCCATGCCCTGCAACTTGCGGCACGCGGCGCGAAAGTCGTCGTCAATGACCTCGGCGTGGCGCGCGACGGTTCAGGCAATGCGATGACGCCGGCCGAAAGCGTGGTCGCCGAGATCCGTGCCGCCGGCGGACAGGCGATCGCGAGTGCGGCATCGGTCACCGATCCGGCTGCCGTGCAGGCGATGGTGGACCAGGCGATGAAGGAGTGGGGCCGCATTGACATTCTCGTCAACAACGCCGGCTTCCTGCGCGACAAGACTTTCTCGAAGATGAGCCTGGACGACTTCCGGGCGATCGTCGACGTGCATCTGATGGGCGCGGTGTATTGCACCAAGGCCGTGTGGGAAATCATGAAGCAGCAGAACTACGGGCGCATCGTGATGACCACCTCATCCTCCGGCCTGTTCGGCAACTTCGGTCAGTCCAACTACGGTGCGGCCAAGATGGCGCTGGTCGGACTGATGCAGACGCTGGGACTGGAAGGCGAGAAATTTAATATCCGCGTCAACTGCCTCGCGCCGACGGCAGCGACGCGCATGACCGAAGGCATCCTGAGCCCGGAGGACCTCGAGCTGCTGAAACCGGAGAACGTCACTCCCGGCATGATCTGGCTGGTGTCCCAGGATGGCCCGACGAAGATCGTACTGTGCGCCGGTGCCGGCACCTTCTCGCGTTCCAGCGTTACGCTGAGCGACGGCATCCACATCGGCGACCGGCCGGACGCGGCGGAAGTGCTGGCGGCCAGCGCGCAGAAACTGCTCGACCGCAGCAACGAATCCATTCCCCGCGCCGGCTTCGAGCAGCCGATGATGGAATTGACGAAGGCGCGCGCGGCCCGCGGGTGACGCGGGATTTTGCGGTTTGCTAGATCAGGATCATTTCCCCGCGCCTTGACTTCCCCTACCCTGCAAGGTGGAAAGTTGCGTGAAGGCAGCCGCATGCCGCGCAGCCCGGAACCAGGGGCGCGGGGATGTGGTCTGCCGGAACTGGTTTGCACACATGGACCGGCCTGGACAACCAACATGAACCGCTTCATCCTCCGCGCCTTGCCCCTGGCGCTCAGCCTGAGCGCCGCGGCGCTGGCCCCCGCCCATGCCGCCTCCGAGGGCTGCCTGAAACCCGCCACCTGGACCCGGCTCGACAAGGCGTCGATGGGCACGGTGCCCGCCGCGGACATCGTTGCCGAGATGGCGAAACACGAAGTCGTGCTGCTCGGCGAATTCCATGACGAGGACGACCACCACCGCTGGCAGGCGCAGATGCTGTCTGCCCTGCATGTACTGCGCCCGGACATGGTGATCGGCTTCGAGATGTTTCCGCGGCGGGTGCAGCCGGTGCTCGACCGCTGGGTCAAGGGCGAGCTCACGCTCAAGCAGTTCCTCGAACAGGCTGAGTGGGAAAAGGTGTGGAATACACCGCCCGACCTCTACGTTCCCCTGTTCCAGTTCGCGCGCATCAACCGCGTTCCGATGATCGCGCTGAACGTCGACAATTCCCTCAGCAAGGCGATCCGCGAGAAAGGCTGGGACCAGGTACCCGACGCCCAGCGCGAAGGCGTGGGACGCCCGGCGAGGCCGCCCGAGGCGTACCGCGACTTCCTGTTCGATGTCTACGGCATGCATGCGGGCGTACATGGCGGCAAGGGCGAGAAGCCGAAGAAGACTGATGCCGCCTTCGCGCGCTTCGTGGAATCCCAGACCACCTGGGACCGGGCGATGGCCGAGGCGCTGGCGAGGCAGGTGAAGGCCGCGTCCAGGCCGCTCGCAGTCGGCATTGTCGGCAGCGGCCATCTCCGCTTCGGACACGGCATCCCGCACCAGCTGCGCGACCTTGGCGTGACGAAGGTCGGCACCCTGGTTGCCATGCCTGCCGATGCGGAATGCAAGGACGTGCCCGCGGGGATGGCTGATGCGGTGTACACGCTGCCATTGCAGGCCGAAGAGAAGCCGGAACCGCCGCGGCTCGGTGTGCGCCTCGAAGATGTCGAAGGCGGTGTGCGCCTCAGCGAAGTCACCGCCGGCAGCCTCGCGGAACGCACCGGCCTGAAGACCGGTGACCGGCTGCTGGAAATCGCGGGAATAGCCGTGGGCAAATCGCCGCAGGTTGCCGCTTCGGTGCGCCGCCAGCCGCCCGGCACCTGGCTGCCGGTACGCATCAAGCGTGGCGAGGAACTGCTCGATATCGTCATCAAGTTTCCGGTGAAGCAATGAAGGGCCTGGCCGGCGCATTGTTGCTCGCTGTGGCCGGCACGCTTGCGCAGGCGGCGCAACTGGACCTGAGGGTGGAACTCGATCCCGCCACGCGCCGCTTCAGTGCGGTCGCCGACGTCACCCCTGCATCGAAGGATTTCCGCTTCCTGCTCCACGAATCGCTGGAGATCACCTCGGCATCCGCGGGCGGCAAGACGGTCAAGCCCTCCTCCGGTCCGAACGATGGCGGTGTGCGCGCATGGAGGCTGCCGCTTCCGTCGGGCGCCGATCGTGTGCGCATCACTTATTCCGGCACCCTGCCTGCACTGAACCGTGGGCTCGACCACCGTGGCGTCCTGCGCGGCCTGCCGCCGATGACATCCGCCGAAGGCAGTTTCCTGCCCGCCGGCGGCGCCTGGTATCCATCCCCGGCATCGCTGTTCAGCTACCGCATCGAGGTGGCGGTTCCGGACGGGCAGCGCGCCGTCGCGCCCGGCAAGCTTGCAGCAGAAAGCAGCGCGGGTGGGGGCGCCTATCGCGCCACCTTCGAATTCGACCAGCCCGCCGACGGCATCGACCTGATGGCAGGTCCCTGGGCCGTGCGCGAGAAAGTCATGCCCCGGCCCGGCGCCGAGCCGCTGCGCCTGCGCACCTATTTCACGCCCGAACTCGACGCCGCGCCCGGGCTCGCGGACGGCTATCTCGACGATACGCGACGCTATCTCGAACGGTATTCCGAGCAGATCGGCGCCTATCCCTTCGCCGGCTTCTCCGTCGTGGCAGGCCCCCTGCCGACGGGGTTCGGCATGCCGACCCTGACCTACCTCGGCGCCGACGTGATCCGCCTGCCCTTCATCCGCGCCACCTCGCTCGGGCACGAGGTGCTGCACAACTGGTGGGGCAACGGCGTGTACGTCGACTATGCGAAAGGCAACTGGAGCGAGGGACTGACCACCTTCATGGCGGACTACGCATACAAGGAACAGGAGTCCGCCGAGGCGGCGCGCGAGATGCGCCTCGGCTGGCTGCGCGATTTCGCCGCGGTGCCGACGGGTGAGCACACGGCGCTCGGCGACTTCCGCTCGCGCACACACGGCGCCGCGGCGGCAGTCGGCTACGGCAAATCGGCAATGGTGTTCGTCATGCTGCGCGACACGATCGGCGAAGAAGCCTTCGGCAAGGGGATTCGCGCCTTCTGGGACAAGTATCGTTTCAGGCGCGCCGGCTGGAGCGAGCTGCGCGGCGCATTCGAGGAGGCCTCGGGCAGACGGCTCGGCGAGTTCTTCGACCAGTGGCTGAACCGTGCCGGCGGCCCGGCGCTGGCCATTACCGACGCGCGCATGACGGAGAACGGCAAGCGCCTGCAGCTGAGCATGGAACAGGCCGGCCCGGCGTATGCCATGCGTGTCCCGATCGAGCTGGTGTACAAGGATTCGACCGAGCTGCGCTGGGTCGATGTGAGTCGCCAGCGCGAGCAGGTGAACCTCGACACGGCTTCCGTTCCCGCTGGCGTCCGTGTCGATCCCGACCTGCGGCTGTGGCGCGTGCTCGAACGCGACCAGCTCCCGCCCATCCTGCGGCAGTGGTATATCGCCCGGGCGCCGCGCCTGGCGATCGCCTCCGAGCCAAAGGACGTACGCGAGTCTGCTGCACTGCTCGCCCAGCGCCTGTTCGAAACCCCGCCGCGCATAGTGCCCCTGGATTCACTGAATGGCGGGACACCCCTGATGCTGATGGGGCTGCATGCGGACATCGATGCCGCGCTCGCTCGTGCCGGACTGCCGCCGCGCCCTCCGGCGCTTGCCGGCAAGGGCAGCGCGCAGGTGTGGACTGTCGCGCGCGACGGTGCACCGCTCGCCATTGTCTCAGCCGACAGTGCAGAGGCGATTCGTGCGCTGCTCAGGCCCTTGCCGCACTACGGTGCGCAAAGCTGGATCGCCTTCGATGGCAGCCGCGCGATCGGACGCGGCGTGTGGCCCGCCCCGGGCAAGCTCGTCAAGGTCATGCCGTAATTGCAGCGGGTTTCGCTTCACTCTACTCAACCCCGGTTTCCTTTATTGGTTTCGCGCTCCTGCCGGCCAACACACCAACCCTGCTTTACTTGACCGCAATCATTTCCCGACAGAAACAACAGGACTAAGCTTCATCCATGCCCTTGCACGGTGACGAGGCCCCCGGGGTCTGAAAATACGCCGGCAAGGACAAGCAGCAGCGCGCCACCACGACGTGCACGAGCAAAAAAAGGAAGACAGAACATGTGCCCGACGAATCTCATGGCCTCCCTGGCCCCAGCCGCTCTCCTTTCCGGCAGCGACTCTGCCTATTACCCGCAGTTGCATTTCCTGGTCGTCGATGACATCTCAAGCATGCGCCGGGTGATTGGCAGCTTGCTGAAGGACCAGTTGCGCAACGTGAGGATTTCGGAAGCGGCGGACGGGAAGAGCGCGCTGCAGATGCTGAGGTCGGCGGAGGCGGACGGAAAGCCTTTCGATTTCGTCGTGACTGACTGCCACATGCCCAACATGGGTGGCATCGACTTGCTCCGGGCGATCCGCGAGGAAGCCGCGCTGCAGAACCTGCCGGTCCTGCTGGTCACGGCCGAAGCGACCCGGGACATGATTCTTGAAGCCGCCAAGGCAGGCGCCGACGGCTATATCGTCAAACCGTTCAACGCCGATACGCTGCGCACGAAGCTGCAACAGATCATGGCGAAGCGAATCCGCTCCCGCAGTCCGGCAGCGGCGGCCGTCGCCGCGTAAGCCTAGTGGGGCCGGCGAACCGTCTTGCCGGTAAACGCGCGCTTCATTACGCGGGACTGCATCTTGCGCCAGACGTATCCCGCCAGCGCCATCAAGATCATTTTTCGCATGACTTGCCTCCTGCAAACGAGGGCCCGCGGATGCGGCCCACGCAGGGTATGACTGACAGCGCCTTGCGCGGTTCCGGCGGCAACCGGCAGGGCAATGCCATAAACCACGCCAGGGCGCAATAATTTATTCCGAGAAATTTTGATTCAGAGCAATTTTTTTCCAATAGCGGGGGAGTACAGTGCTCGCGACGGAAACGGGATTGCGTCCTTCCGGATGAATGTGGTCCGTACAGAACCGCAGGGTGTGTAGAGCGAAGCGAAACGCAGCATGCGCTCGGGATGCTTCGTTTCGGTGGGTTTCGCTTCGCTCTACGGGGCAAATGCACTTTCGCGAATGTGCCGTTGTGGCTCCCTTCTCCCGCAGGCGGGGCGCAGGCAGGGTTTCGCGAAGCATGCTTCGCGCTGCCGCAGCCGCCCAGGCTTGCAAGCCTGGGCGTGGGGCGCGGAGCGAGGGTTGGGGGCGCCCGGCGTAGGGATGAGGGTGGTCGCAAAGGCGCATAAGGTCTTGGCTATCACCCTCACCCCCGGCCCCCCGCTTTCGCCCCGCCTGCGGGAGAGGGGAGAAGGTCCAGCGGACTATTTTCCCGCCCTGCGGGGGCTCGCCTAGTGGAATGCCGAGGAAAGGGAGCGCGGACGTCACATGTAGGTACCCCGGAGACATATAGCGTTAGAACCCGTCGAATTCATCTGGATGCGCCACTAGCTCTCTGCTGTCCAGGCTGCGCCCAAACAAACTGCATTCCGCCACGCGGGTGCGTAGGAATCAGCGTGCTAAGAATTTTCCAGCTCACGAACCACTTGACCGGCTCGGTTTTCGCCGCCATACCGCGCGACATGCTGCGCGAGCTGATCCTTCCCGGCGGCCACGTCGCCCTCCTTGCGCGGCGCCGTGCGGACATGATCATCTCCCGCGTGCGCATGGTCGCCGGACTGTTCACCATCCTGACCCCGCTGTGGATCGTGATCGACCTGATGGTATTCAACTGGCCTGTCACCGTCCTGTTGCTCGTGGGCCGGATTGTCACCACGTTCGCCTTCGGCATGCTGGCCGTGTCGTTCCGCAAGTCGACGCGCATGACCGACGCCTACCGCGCCCTGGCAATCATGTTCTCCATCCCGACGCTGTTTTTCGTCTACTCTCATCCGCTGCTGTCGCATTTCGACATGGCCGGTCCAGCCGCCGCGATTGCAGCCGGCTACGCCTTCCTGCCGTTCGTAATGGTGGCAGGTCTGAGCGTGTTTCCGCTGACCGCGGTCGAGAGCGCGCTGTTCGCAACGCCTGTGCTCGGAGCGGAGGCCTTCGTCGCGCTATTACAGCTCGACATGCTGAACTGGAGTTCGCACCTGGGCGCCTTTTGGCTGCTCTTCCTCATCGCCACGGTCGCCGCGCTCGCCGGCATGAGCCAGCTCGGTTTCATGATGTCGCTGATCAGGCAGGCGACGCACGACGGCCTGACCGGCTGCTTTTCGCGGACCAGCGGCGAAGAGCTGCTCGACATCCAGTTCCACATCGCCTCACGCAGCGGATCGCCGCTGTCGGTCGTCTTCCTCGATCTCGACCACTTCAAGAAGATCAACGACAGCTTCGGCCATGATGCCGGTGATCGCGTCCTGCGCACCGCGGCGGCAACGCTGCGCGGCAACCTGCGCTCGGGCGATATCCTGCTGCGCTGGGGTGGCGAGGAATTCCTGATCGTGTTGCCGGATGCGAGCAGCAGCACTGCCGCCAGCGCCATCGCGCGCCTGATGGACATCGGGCTCGGCGAGCGGCCGGAAGGAACGCCGGTGACGGCCAGCATCGGCATCGCGGAACGGATCGCCGACGGCGTGAACGACTGGCGCGCTCTGGTGGAGATTGCCGACCAGCGCATGTATGCGGCAAAGCTGGCAGGCCGGAATCGCGTGGTCGGCTGCGAGGAATCGCAGGGAGCGGTCGTCAATGGATAAGCTCCTCGGAACGGTGCACGCCGCCGCCGTGCGCATGCTGACCACGCTGCGCGGATTCGTCTTCGGCGCGACCGTCGGCGTGGCGGCCGTCGTCTTCCTCGGCGCCACCCTGGCCTCGTCGCTGCTGTACGAGAAACTGCTGGAAGAACGCAACCTCGACTCCTCCGCCGAGATCGCACGCAACAACGTCGATACCATCGTGCAATCCCTGCGGCGCGGAGTCAGCCGCAGCGAGCTCGAGGGTCTCATGGGAGAGACCCGGGCGGCCTTCGCAACCACCGTGGACGATATCGATGTCTATCGCGCCAGGAGCGTCGAGACCAGGTACGGCAGTTCGGAGCTTGAAGTCCCGGACCACGCGCGCCTGGCCATGTCGACCGGTCAGGCCGTGACGCTCAAGACGAGCGCACACGTGCTGTACGCGCAGCCGGTTAGCGCCGAAGCGTAGTGCCTGCGCAGCCATGGCAACGTGATGGCAGGCGACGTGCTGGGCGTGGTGGCGGTGAAGCACAATCTGCAGACGGTGAGGTCCACCGTGCGCATTTATTACGTGGCGCTGTTTCTCGCCCTCGGCCTGGTCGTGCTGCTGGCCGCCCTGGCGCTGACCAGCTTCGCCGCGCGCCGCCTCAAGCGTTCCATGGACCTGTTCCGCGGCAAGGTCGAGTCCTTCAATACGATCAAGGATTTCGACCGCTTCGACATGCACAAGGTCGACTTCGGCTTCGAGGAATTCAATGAAGCCTTCGACAACGTGACGCTGCTGGTGGACAAGATCAAGCGCGTGGCGGTCGACAAGGGCGTGCTCGAGTTCGAGATCCGCCTGCTCGAAAAATTCATCATCACGTCCAACGTGGTGCGCGACTGGCGCGAGTTCATCAAGAACCTGCTGCTGGAGATCAATCCCATCATCGATGCCTATGCACTGGTGACCATCTTCCGCGTCGAGGAAGAAGCCTACGAGTGCGAGGTGTTCTGGCGCAATCCGCCGCAGGAAAAGACGGTACGCATGTTCGAGAAGATCCTGCGCCGCCAGTTGTATGAAACGCCCTTCTTCCAGGGCGCCACGCTGCTGCCAATCGCGCACAACATCGCCGACGAAGCAGGCGCTCTGCCGAATCTCAGTCCGCACGATATCGAAGTGCAGACCAAGACCCTGCTGCTGGAAACGCCGAAGATCGGCGGCATCGTCGGCATCGGCGTGCAATCGATGATGGCCGAGGACAATATCCGCAACATGGTGATCGGCAGCATCCTCACCACGCTGCTCAACCTGGTCGGCTCGGTCAAGGCGATCTACAAGTACACCAAGGACCTCGAGCATTACGCGACGCGCGATCCGCTGACGGATCTGTACAACCAGCGCATGTTCTGGGAGCTGCTGGGCTACGAGGTCGGCCGCTCCAAGCGCCACAGCCAGACCTTCGCGGTGATGATGCTCGACCTCGACAACTTCAAGACCATCAACGACCACTTCGGGCATCACTTCGGCGATTCCTTCCTGCAGAAGTTCGCCGAGCTGCTGCGCGGCGCGGTGCGCAACGGCGACATGATCGCGCGCTACGGCGGCGACGAGTTCTGCATCATCCTGCCGGAAGCGAGCGAGACGCAGGCGCACATGGTTGCGCAGCGTATCAACGAGTCCCTTGAGCACTTCTGGATGGAAACCCCGGACGGCAACCGTATCAAGGCCACGAGTTCCATCGGCATCGCATTGAGCCCCACGCACGGCGATAACCCGAAGGACCTGTTCCTCGTGGCCGACAACATGATGTACAAGGCCAAGAACGCTGGCAAGAATGCGATCGCGATGCCGAGCGAGGACGAGATGGCGGAAGTGTTCCGCAAGGCCGGCGAGAAGGTGATCATGATCCAGAATGCGCTCGACCAGCAGCGCATCGTGCCTTACTTCCAGCCGATCTGCGACGCGCATACCGGCGAGATCGTCATCCACGAACTGCTCATGCGCATCCAGCTCGACGACCAGATTATCAGCGCGAACGACTTCATCGAAGAAGCCGAGAACATGGGTATCGCCCACAAGATGGACTACCAGCTGATCGAAAAAGCGTTTACGGAAGTCCGCCGGCAGGGTTACAAAGGCATGCTGTTCGTGAACTTGTCGCCCAAGGCACTGATCGTCGGCGAGTTTGCCTCGCATGTGAGCAGGCTGGCGGGGCAATACGGCATCGAGCCGTCACGCATCGTGTTCGAGATCACCGAGCGCGAGACGGTGCGCAACCTCACGCTGCTGGAGAAGTTCGTGCTCGACGCCAAGGTGCAGGGCTTCAGCTTTGCGATCGACGACTTCGGCTCGGGCTATTCGTCCTTCCAGTACATCAAGTGCTTCCCGGTCGATTACATCAAGATCGAAGGCGAGTTCATCCGCAATATGCTGCACGACGAGACCTACCTCGCCTTCATCAAGAGTATCGTCACACTCGCCAAGGAGTTGAAGATCAAGACCGTGGCGGAGTTCGTCGAGGATGCCGACATCCTGGACGCCGTCGGCAAGCTGGGCATCGACTACGCGCAGGGCTATCACATCAGCCGGCCATCGGCGAGGATGCATGTGCCGTATGTGCGGGAGGAAGAACAGGGGCGCCTGGAGGTTTGAGGGGGTTCAAGCCTGGCCTGTGGCACGGGAGTAATATGGCCGTTCTTGCAACCATTTTCCGCCGCCATGAACCTGAAGCCGCCACCGGCTGCCCTGCTGCCCGCCACCTCCCTTGGCCTGCCGGATGCTGACGGCTTTCCGCGTTTCGGCCGTTTTTCAGGCACGGCCGGCCGCATCGACTGGTCTGCGTTAAGCGCCCCCTACGCCCGCAACCCGCTCTGGCGCCGCCTCCACCACAAGCGCTGGCACTATGTCGCGCTGTCCACGGAGCAGCTCTTCTGCGGCATCGCCATCGTCGACGTGGGCTGGACCAATACCGCATTCGCCTACGCCTTCGACCGCCGCAAGCGCACCATCGTCGCATCCTTCTCGCAGGACGGCATTCCGGGTCTCACCGCACATGTGCCGCACGCTCCGGGCGGCGCCAGCCATTTCCGTTTTCCTGGCAAGCGCATCCGTTGCCACACCGCCGACAGCGGACGGCAACATGTGCTGGAGCTGCGCTGCAACGATTTCCATATCGATGCCACCTTTAACGCGGGCAGCACGCCGCCGCTGCTGGCGGTCGGGCCGGTCGAAGGGGGCTCCGTGCATGCCACCCAAAAATCGCCCGGCATGCCACTTTGCGGCGAAGTCCGGGTGAAGGGCGGACAATACGACCTCGACGGCGGCGTCGCCAGTGTCGACTATTCCAATGGCCTGCTCGCCCGCGATACCGATTGGCGGTGGGCATCCGCGCATGGCCTCGACATCGGATTCAACTTGCAGGCCGGCTATTTTGGCGGCCACGAGAATGTGCTGTGGCTCGACGGCCACCTGGTGCCGCTGGGTGCCGCCGTCTTCGACTACGACCGCAGCAATCCGATGCTTCCCTGGCATATCCGTACCGAGGACGGCCTGCTCGACCTGCATTTCGAGCCGGAAGGCTTGCGGCGGGAAGACAAGAACCTGCTGGTCGCGGTATCGCGCTACGTGCAGCCGATCGGCAGTTTCAGCGGTTGGGTGAAGGCGGCGCCGGATGCGCCGCCGAGGGAGGTACGGCGCCTGGGTGGCGTCACGGAAGACCATTTCTCCCGCTGGTAGGCAGCTTTTTGCGGCTTTCCCATTCCAAATCAAACCTTGCGAGCAATCGGTTTGCCCTGTGGCGGGGCACGCGCGATAATGACCTGAACGGGTTTTTGCGGTTTGCATGTGGGAAAGGAATGACCTATGCCTTACAGTACCGAAGCCATCCGTACCATTGCCCTTGTCGGGCACACCTCCAGCGGCAAGACCAGCCTTGCCGAAGCACTGCTCCACGGTGCCGGCATGATCGGCAGTCCGGGCAGCCTCGAACGCGGGACCACGACCTGCGATTACGATCCCCTGGAACGCAAGTACCAGCACTCGCTGAACTCCGCCGTCGTGCACCTCGACCATCGCGACACGCGCATCCACCTGCTCGACACGCCCGGCTATCCGGACTTCATCGGTCAGGCGATCAGCGCGCTGGCGGCCGTGGAAACGGCAGCCGTCGTCATCAATGCGCAAAACGGCATCGAGATGATCACCGGACGCATGATGGAGTGGGCGAAGCAGCGCAACATGTGCCGGATGATCATCGTCAACAAGATCGACGCTGACAACGTCGACCTGCCGGCGCTCGTTACGCGCATTCAGGAAACATTCGGCAAGGAATGCTTGCCCATCAACCTGCCCGCTGCGGGCGGGTCGAAAGTTGTCGATTGTTTCTTCAATCCGGCCGGCGAGTCGGATTTTTCTTCTGTAGAGGCCGCGCACCGCGCGCTGGTCGACCAGGTCGTGGAAGTCGATGCCGACCTGATGTCCCTGTACCTTGAGCAGGGGGAGATCGAACCGGAGCAGCTGCACGCACCGTTCGAACAGGCATTACGCGAAGGACACCTCGTGCCGGTCTGTTTCGTCTCTGCAAAGAATGGCGCGGGCATCAAGGAATTGCTCGACGTCTTCGTCAAACTGATGCCGAATCCGACGGAAGGCAATCCGCCGCTCTTCTACCGCGACGACGACAATGCGCCGGACAGGAAGAACGAAATCCGCGCCGTGCCCGATCCGTCGCAGCATGTGCTCGCGCATGTCTTCAAGCTTGCCGTCGACCCTTTCATCGGCAAGATCGCCGTGTTCCGCATCCACCAGGGTACGGTGCGCCGCGACAGCCAGCTCTACATCGGCGACGGCCGGAAGCCCTTCAAGGTCGCGCATCTCTACATGCTGCAGGGCAAGGAGCAGGTAGAAGTGCAGCAAGCGGTGCCGGGTGATATCTGCGCGGTCGCGAAGATCGAGGACATGGTGTACGACGCCGTGCTGCACGATGCGGCGGAGGACGACCATATCCACCTGCGTCCGTCCACCTTCCCGACGCCGATCTTCGGCCTCGCGATCGAGCCGAAGAAGCGCGGCGACGAGCAGCGCATGTGGGAAATCCTGCAGAAGCTGACGGCGGAAGATCCCTGCCTGAAGGTCGAGCACAACCCCACCACCAATGAAACCGTCCTGCTTGGCCTGGGCGAGCTGCACCTGCGCTCGGCGCTGGAGCGCATGATGGAGGTGTACAAGATCGACGTCGCCACGCATCCGCCGAAGATCGCGTACCGCGAAACCATTGCCGGGCGCTCCGAGGGGCATCATCGCCACAAGAAGCAGACCGGCGGCGCCGGGCAGTTCGGCGAAGTGTTCCTGCGTGTCGAGTCCCTGCCGCGTGGATCGGGCTTCGAGTTTGTCGACGAGGTGAAGGGGGGGACGATCCCCGGGCAATTCATCCCGGCTGTCGAGAAGGGTATTCGTCAGGTGCTGGAGGCCGGTCCGCTAGCGGGCTTCCCGATGCAGGATGTGCGCGTGGTGGTCTATGACGGCAAGAGCCATCCGGTCGATTCAAAGGAAGTGGCTTTCGCCACCGCCGGGCGCAAGGCGTTCATCGATGCCGTCATGAAGGCAAGGCCGATGGTGCTGGAGCCGATCGTCAATATCGAGATCGTGACGCCCGAGGAGTGCATGGGCGACATCACGGGCGACCTGTCGGCACGGCGCGGGCAGATCAACGGGATGCAGACGGTGCAGGCTTCAGTGGTGGTGGTGTCGGGCCAGGTGCCGCTGTCGGAGCTGAACAGCTACCAGTCGCGACTGAACTCGACGACCGCAGGGCGCGGCAGTTATACCGTGGAGTTCAGTCACTATGACATCGTGCCGCCGTCTACGCAGCAGAGGATGGTGAGTGAGCATAAGGTGGTTGCGGAAGAGTAGGGGGTTGGATGATCGGGCGACTGTTTCCGATGATGTTGTTTTTCTCTTCGGTGGCCCGAATCGTTAGTCACTCCGTGGATGCCTGCCGGGACTGGCCCCGGCGGGCCACTCACTTTCTTTGCTTCGCTGTATAGACTCGGGACATAGGTAACACGCGTGCCGGGACATGGGTAACACTTTTACGCCTCGCTTTCGGTCATGCGCAAGTCGATCTGGCCGAACCGATGATGGGCGAAGTACAAATCATACACACCGTCTTGCTCGAGCCGCGGTCGGGCCGCGATACGATGCGTGTGCAAGGCATTGGAGACCTTGAAGCGCCGGCCTTCCATCACAATCTTGCCGTCCCAACCAACAGTCTGCACTAAATCACCCTCCGGGTAATGGATCTCGGGCAAGTGCTCCGGGTACTGCAAGCGGCTGGACTGGTAGCGCTTGACCGGTGTGTTCAAGTCAAGTGCTTCGTGCGGGCGTTCATGGTTGTAGACATGACGCCAGCGATCGAACGCCGTTTGGGCGTCGGCCAAATCGGCAAAGTGGCGTCCCGCCAGCACTTCGGCCTTCAAGCTGCGATGGAAGCGCTCGTCCTTGCCATTGGTCTGCGGATGGGCAGGACGGCTGTGGCTGATGCGAATGCCTAGCTGGATCAGCCAGATGGTCAACTTGGTAATGCCGTGTTCATGCTGGGAAGGGCTGCCCCAGGGGGCGCCATTATCGGTATTGATACGCAGCGGCATGCCGTAGCGCCGAAATGCATCTTGCAAAGCCTCTTGCACCTGTTCTCGATTCGGGCGCGAGCAGGCTTTGAGGACCACGTTATAGCGCGAATGATCATCGATGACCGTCAAAGGATGACATGTTGCGCGGCCCGTCTCGAAGTAGCCTTTGAAATCCATTTGCCACAAGTCATTTGGCGCAGCATGCTCGAAACGCTGCCAAGGTGTACTCCGCTCGCTAGCTTGTTCGCCAATCAAGCCGTGCCGATGCAAGATACGTGTGACAGTACTAGGCGTGGGAATATCGGTGTGACCCAAGTCGAGCAAGCGGCGTCGGAGCTTGCGTGCACCCCAGCTTGGATGTGCTTGCCGTAAGGCGACCACGAGTTCCTCGATAGTTTGACTGGCGCGAAGCGGTGTGTGTAGCGGACGCCGCGACCGATCAGCCATGCCCGCCGCGCCTTCCTGCTCGACCCGCGCCAACCATTTGTAGCCGGTCTTGCGGCTGATGCCAAACCGTGAGCACAGCTCACTCATGTTCACTGCTTCTTGTCGGGCCAGCGATACAAACTCTTGACGCAGCGTCATCATGTCAACCTGTCTCCACGGCATAGGTGAAAGTTCCTTTGGGCGTCATTTGAATGACCCAAAAGTGTTACCTATGTCCCGGCACAGGTGTTAACCATGTCTCCGGTCTATACACTTCGCCAAAGAAAGTAAGCAAAGAAAGGCGACCCTGGTTCCGCCGCCCCCTTCGGGGGTTCCCAAAAGAGCGGAGGAAAAATCGGGAAGCGCAGAAACTCGCCTTCGGCTCAGACACCTGCGCTTCTTTTTCCGATTTTTCCTCCGCTCTTTTGGCGTCGGCACAAGGGATCTTTCAAACCCATCCCCACCCTGGCCCTCCCCTTGAAGGGGAGGGAATAATGTCTGGCTTGGCAGAGTTCAAAGAAAGCTTTTTCGGTTCCCTCCCCTTCAAGGGGAGGGTCAGGGTGGGGATGGGGTTGTGCAGTTATCCCTTGTACGCAGCCGAAAAATCCGGTGTCGAAGCGGATAAAGAAGCGAAATCTGTCTGAGCCGAAGGCGAGTTATTTCGCTTCCCGCTTCGGCGCCGGATTTTTCGGGTACCCCGAAGGGGCTGCGGACCAGGGTCGCCTTCTTTTGATTACTTTTCTTGGCGAGACAAGAAAAGTAATTGGCCCGCCGGGGCCAGTCCCGGCTAGTCACCACGGAGTGACAACAGCAACCGGGTCACCGGAGAAAACTCTACTTAAGCCTTGCACTTCTCCGCAATATAAGCCAACGCCTCTTCCACCTGATCAATCAGAACCAGACAAAGATCACCCTCGGCGAGATCAGCCAGCGCCGTATCGATCGCCACGAACTCACCCTTGATCTCCTTGACCGAGCGAGCACGCTTGGCATCCTTCAGCCCGTCACGCAGCAGCCCCACGACCTCGCCTTCCGCACGTCCGCGCTGGCAGGCATCCTCATACAGCACAACGCTGTCAAAAGCATCGCCGAGGATTTCCGTCTGGCGGCGGATGTCGATATCACGGCGGTCACCGGCGCCGCTGATGACGACAGAGCGGCGCTTGGCCGGCATGCTGTCGATTGCATTGACCAGCGCCTGGATCGCGTCCGGGTTATGGCCGTAGTCGGCGATCAGGGTCGCGCCCTTGTAGGAGAACAGGTTGAAGCGTCCCGGCGCGCTCTGCGCGTCGTTGACGAAAGACTGGATGGCTTTGCGGATCACATCCCATTCGATGTCCAGTCCCCATGCCGCGCCGATGGCGGCCATTGCATTGTCGACCTGGAAGCCGATGGTGCCGTTGCGGGTCAGCGGGATGTCCTTGAGTTCGATGCGGTGCGCAGTCTTGCCTTCGGCGGCGACGATGGCGTTGTCCTCGACATACACCACGCGGCGTCCCTGTGCGCGGTGCATGGTCATCACCGGATGATGCACGTCCTTTGCAAAGAAGGTGACGGAACCCGGGCAGACCGACGCCATGCTGGCGACCATCGGGTCGGCGGCGTTCAGCACCGCGGTGCCGTTGGCTGCAACGTTCTGCACGATCACGCGCTTGACGACGGCCAGGTCTTCCACCGTCGTGATGAAGTTCAGGCCGAGGTGATCACCCTCGCCGATATTGGTGACGACCGCGACGTTGCAACGGTCGAAGCCGAGGCCTTCGCGCAGCACGCCGCCGCGCGCGGTTTCGAACACGGCTGCCGTGACGTCGGGATGCATCAGCACGTTGCGTGCACTGCGCGGGCCGCTGCAGTCGCCGGTGTCGATGCGCTGGCTGCCAATGTAGACGCCGTCGGTGCCGGTCATGCCGACACGGTGCTTGTCGGTCGCGAGGATATGCGAGATCAGCTTGACCGTCGTGGTCTTGCCGTTCGTGCCTGCGACGGCGACAACCGGGATGCGGCCATCGTCGCCATCCTTGAACATCGTGGAGATGATCGCTTCGCCAACGGGACGGCCCTTGCCGTAGGACGGCTGCAGGTGCATGCGAAGGCCGGGCGCGGCGTTGACTTCGACGATGCCGCCGCCCTGTTCCTCGAGCGGCTTGATCACGGTTTCGCAGACCACGTCCACGCCGCAGATATCGAGGCCGACCATCTGCGCCGCTTCGACAGCGCGCGCGGCCATGTCGGGGTGCACGTCCTCGGTGACGTCGGTCGCGGTGCCGCCGGTACTGAGGTTGGCGTTGTTGCGCAGTACGACGAGGGTGCCTTTCGGGGGCACGCTGTCGATGGTGTAGCCCTGCTTGTCGAGCACGGCGCGCGCGATGTCGTCGACGCGGATCTTGGTCAGCGAGGTCGCATGGCCGTCGCCGCGGCGCGGGTCCTTGTTCACCTGTTCGATCAGTTGCGCAATGCTGTGCACGCCGTCGCCGGTGACTTGCGGCGGTTCGCGGCGGGCGGCGGCAACCATCTGGTCGCCCACCACGAGGATGCGGTAATCGTGGCCGGTGATGTAGCGCTCGACGATCACGTCTTCGCTGATCGCATGCGCAGCCTCATAGGCGCGCAGCACGTCTTCGCGCGTCTTCATGTTGACGGCCACGCCCTTGCCCTGGTTGCCGTCGCGCGGCTTGACCACGACCGGCGCGCCGATTTCCTGCGCGGCCTTCCATGCGTCTTCGGCATCGGTCACGGCACGGCCGTTGGGAACCGGGACGCCGGCTGCGTGCAGCAGCACCTTGGTCAGTTCCTTGTCCTGCGCGATCGACTCGGCGATGGCGCTCGTCTCACCGGTTTCAGCGGCCTGGATGCGGCGCTGGCGATGGCCCCAGCCGAACTGCACCATGCTGCCTTCGGTCAGGCGGCGGTAAGGAATGCCGCGCGCCACGCCGGCGTACACGATGGAACCGGTGCTGGGCCCGAGACGGATGTCTTCGTCGAGGTCGCGCAGTTCCTTCAGTGCGGCGTCGAGGTCGAAGGGGGTGTTGTCGATGGCGCTGGCGATCAGTTTTTCGGCGAGGTCGAAGGCGAGGCGGCCGACGTCTTCTTCCGTGTATTCAACGACCACCTGATAGGTGCCGGCTTCGACCGTCGCCACCGAGCGGCTGAAGGTCACCGGGCAGCCGGCCTGTGCCTGGAGGCAGAGCGCGGCGGACTCGAGCGCATGCGCGAGGGAGAACGGTTGTCCGGTGGCCGGCTCGAGGAATTTGATGTCGGGAAAACGCGCGCGCATCCGCGGCTCGAAATCGGGCATGGCGGTGATGTCCCGCTCGGCTTCGGTGCACGACACAATGGCTTCGATCGACGTGTGCCGACTCCACAGGTTGGGGCCGCGCAGGGCGCGGATACGCGAAATTTCCATCAATAGTTCCTTGAGTGCGCGGCTGCCGCTCAGTCCGGCTTCGCGCTTGCAAAGCGCTGCCCGTTTTCAGGCAGCTTTTTTTTCGTTCGTCTTCAGTATGTGGACGGCGAGGCTCAGGCCGTCTTCCTGGCGTTGCCGATGCCGTAATCGAAGGTCTCGATCGCGGCGCGGATCACGTCCGTGTTCACGCCCGCTGCCCACGCTGCACCAGCGGCAGCAAGGATGTTCTCGACCATCCACTGCTGGTTGACGACATCCGGCGCCGCCAGTTTCGTCAGGTCTACCAGCGGCGCTTCGACGCCACCCTCGGCGAGCAGGATGCTGCCGTCGCGCACGAACAGCGCGCGGCCGCCCTGTTCGCGATGCTTGGCAAGCGCCTCGGTCTCGGCCGACAGGCTGAAGAAGATCACGCCGCCATCGCACAGCTCCGCCAGTCCGGCCACGCGCGGGTCGGCGGCATTGAGGACGGCGGTGCCTTCGGGCAGGACGATGTCGACCTGGGTGCGCGCGATTGTGGCCAGTGCGTCGGCGTCGGCGAAATGCAGGTCGGCGAGGTCGCCATGCGGGTCGATGTTGGTGACGACGCCGACGAGGCAACGGTCATAGGCCAGGCCTTCCGAAGCGATGGCGCGGAAACCGTTCTCGAACACGGCGGCCTCGACCGAGCGGTTCATCAGGATGCGATGTGCGGATTTCCAGTTTGCGCTGTCGGCGGCATCCATCTGACGCTGGCGCAGGAAAATACCGTCGCTGCAGGCGGTGCCCACGTACGGGCCGTGCAGCTTGAGCATGCGCGCGGTCAGGCGGGCGACCATGGTCTTGCCGCGGCTGCCGGTGATGCCGACGATGGGGATGCGGCCGTTGTCGTCCTTGTTCGGGAACAGGTGGTCGACGATGGCCTGGCCGACCGGGCGGGGTTTGCCGACGGCGGGCTTCAGGTGCATCAGCAGGCCCGGACCGGCATTCACTTCGACGATGGCGCCGCCCTGTTCTTCGAGGGGACGCGAAATGTCCTGCGCGACGATGTCGACGCCGGCGATGTCCAGGCCGACAATGCGCGCGGCCAGCGAAGCGGCGGCGGCAACGGCGGGATGGACTTCGTCGGTGCAGTCGAAAGCGAGATTGCCGCGGCTCTGGATCAGTACGTTCTTGCCTTCCGGCGGAACCGAGTCGGGGCCGAAGCCCTGGCGCTCCAGCACCAGCAGGATGGTGGGATCTTCCTCGTAGGTGATGCGGCTGAGGGGGAAGTCTTCGTGGTCGCCGCGGCGCGGATCGGTGTTGATCTGCGATTCGATGAGTTCGGTGATAGTGGACTTGCCGTCGCCGGTCACGGCGGCGATTTCGCCCTTGGTGGCGGCGACCAGTTTGCCGCCGACGATCAGCAGGCGGTGTTCGTCGCCGCGCACGAAGCGTTCGACCATCACGTCGCTGCCTTCTTCGTCGGCCAGCTTGTAGGCGGCTTCGACCTGCTCGCGGGTCGTCAGGTCCATCGATACGCCGCGGCCGTGGTTGGCGTCGGAAGGCTTGACCACGACGGGGATGCCGATGTCTTCTGCGGCGTCCCAGGCGTCGTCGGGGCTTTTCACGACGCGGCCTTCCGGAATCGGCACGCCGCAGGATTGCAGCAGGCGCTTGGTCAGGTCCTTGTCACGGGAGATGCTTTCGGAAATCGCGCTGGTCTGGTCGGTCTCGGCCGTCCAGATGCGACGGGAGCGCGCCCCATAGCCGAGCTGCACCAGGTTGCCCTCATTCAGGCGCAGGGCCGGGATGCGGCGGTCGGTGGCGGCGTCGACGATGTTGTAGGTGCTGGGGCCAAGGCCGATACGCTCGGCGAAATCCGTCAGTTCGGTGACCGTCGCTTCGATGTCGTAGGGCTTGTCCTCAATGGCGGCCATCACGATGTCGCGCGCCGCGACCAGGGCCTTGCGGCTGACTTCCTCGTAGCGCGCCCGCACGACCAGCTTGTAGAGTCCGCGCTTGCCCTTCACTTCGCGCGCCTTGCCAAACCCGGTCTGCACGCCGGCCAGGTTCTGCAGCTCGATCATCACGTGTTCCATGATGTGGGCGGGCCAGGTGCCCTCACGCAGGCGCTGCAGGAAGCCGCCGCGCTCGCCGACGCCGCAATGATGCTCCGCTAGGCCGGGGAGCATGGCGGTCAGGCGTTCGTAGAAGCCGGGGATGGTATTGGAGGGGGAGTCTTCGAGGTCGCCGATGTCAACCCATGCCTCGAGGGCCGGCCGATACGTCCAGATGTTCGGACCGCGCAGAGACATCACATTGATGATCTCAATGGTTTTGTTGTTCATTTATTACTTGGGGCAGTGGAGTAAAGGCCTTATGGATGTGAACGTCGTTTTTGCTGGCCTGTTCCGGATTAACGCTTTTCACGCGCGAAGGTTTACTTGATGCGAAAAAATTTATCGATTGGACGCAACGTCCAGGAAACAAGATTATCGCCTCTCGGTATACTTAGCGCCACATCGGCGAGTCAATTAGCGCGCTCCCGCCCGTAGTTTTTTACATTTTGCAAACAAATTTCGGCCGTTTCATGCATTTCAGGCACCCTTGTTTGCCCTTTCCGAGTTTCGATGAATACTGAATCCCCGAATCTGTTGCCACAGCGGCAAGCCGTACCCGCGCATTGGCAACAGGATGTCCAGTCGCGCCTGCAGGCCGGCGAAACCGCCGTGGCCGGCGTTGAGATTGACCTCGATGCGGAGCTCCGTTTCGCCTCCGGCATCGTGGTCGCGACTGAGCGTCGCCTGCTTGCCAAAACAGCAGGCGGCGAATGGCAGGAATGGCCGTACCGCCAGGGCCTGGCGCTGGGCCATCACGACCACGCCGGCGTCGGTACGCTGGAGCTGCACGACGGCAGGGCGCGTCTGGCGTGCTGGCGCTACACCCTCGGCCGCAATCCCGAAGCGCTGCGCCTGATCAAGCATTTCGACGAGCAGCGCGACGCGTTCCTGAGCGGCCGTCCGGTGCAGGAACCGGAACAGTTCACCTGCCCGAGCTGCAAGGCGCCGATCCCGGCCGACCAGGAAGAATGCCCGATCTGCACGCGCGAGATGCACACGCCGCCGTCAACCTGGACGCTGTTCCGCCTGTGGCGTTTTGCCAAGCCCTACAAAGGCCAGCTGCTGGCCGGCTTCCTGCTGACGCTGGCCTCGACCGCCGCAACGCTGGTGCCGCCCTACCTCTCGATGCCGCTGATGGACGATGTGCTGATCCCATATCAGAACGGCCAGCAGATCGACAAAGGCCTGGTGGCGATGTACCTCGGCGGCCTGTTCGGCGCGGCGCTCGTCGCATGGATCCTGGGCTGGGCGCGCACCTACATCCTGGCACTGGTATCGGAACGCATCGGCGCCGACCTGCGCACCTCGACCTATGAGCACCTGCTGAAGCTGTCGCTCGAATACTTCGGCGGCCGGCGCACCGGCGACCTGATGGCGCGCATCGGCTCGGAGACGGACCGTATCTGCGTTTTCCTGTCGCTGCACCTGCTCGACTTCGCTACCGACGTGTTGATGATCACCATGACCGCGATCATCCTGGTGTCGATCAATCCCTGGCTGGCGCTGGTGACCCTGCTGCCGCTGCCCTTCATCGCCTGGATGATCCACATCGTGCGCGACCGCCTGCGGCACGGCTTCGAGAAGATCGACCGTGTCTGGGGCGAAGTGACCAACGTGCTGGCCGACACCATCCCCGGCATCCGCGTGGTGAAGGCGTTCGCGCAGGAGAAGCGCGAAGCAGCGCGCTTCCGCGAGGCGAACAAGCACAACCTGCTGATCAACGACCGCGTCAACAAGGTGTGGTCGCTGTTCTCGCCAACCGTCACCTTCCTTACCGAAATCGGCTTGCTGGTCGTCTGGGGTGTGGGCATCTGGCAGGTGTCGCGGGGCGACATCACCGTCGGCGTGCTGACCGCCTTCCTGGCCTATATCGGCCGTTTCTATACGCGCCTCGATTCCATGAGCCGCATCGTCTCGGTCACGCAAAAGGCGGCCGCCGGCGCCAAGCGCATTTTCGACATCCTTGACCATGTGTCCTCCGTGCCGGAATCGCAGAACCCGGTGCACCTGGACCGCATCGAAGGCCGCATCGACATCCGCTCGGTCGGTTTCCGCTACGGCAATCGCGCCGTGCTGCGCGGCGTGGACCTGGCGATCAGGCCCGGCGAGATGATCGGCCTCGTGGGCCACAGCGGTTCCGGAAAGAGCACGCTGGTCAACCTGATCTGCCGCTTCTACGACGTCTCGGAAGGCGCGATCATGGTTGACGGCGTCGACATCCGTTCGCTGCCGGTCGCCGAATACCGCCGCCACATCGGCCTGGTGCTGCAGGAGCCGTTCCTGTTCTTCGGAACCATTGCCGACAATATCGCCTACGGCAAGCCGGACGCGACGCGCGAGGAAATCATCGCCGCCGCGCGCGCGGCAAACGCACATGAGTTCATCCTGCGCCTGCCGCACGGTTACGACTCGCTGGTCGGCGAGCGCGGTCAGACGCTGTCCGGCGGCGAGCGCCAGCGCATTTCGATTGCGCGCGCGCTGCTGATCGATCCGCAGCTGCTGATCCTCGACGAGGCCACCTCGTCGGTCGACACAACCACGGAAAAGGAAATCCAGAAGGCGCTCGACAACCTCGTCCGCGGCCGCACCACCATCGCGATCGCGCACCGCCTGTCCACGCTGCGCCAGGCCGACCGGCTCGTCGTGCTGGACAAGGGCCAGATTGTCGAAGTCGGCCAGCACGAGGAATTGCTCGCGCGCGGCGGCCATTATTTCCGCCTGTACCAGGCGCAACTGCGCCAGGCCGAGAATGAAGCACTGGCAGATGTCGAGGAGGATGCGGCATGAACCATTTCACACTGAGCCGCAACGCCTTCGGCAAGCTGGTCTTTTCGGATGCAGGAGGCGTGCATGAAGGCGTGGTGCCGGTGCGCGCTTTCCCCATCGCCGCGCCCGACACCGGCATCGCCATCGTCGACGTCGACGGTCATGAGCTGACATGGATCAACCGGCTGGAAGACCTGCCGGCGGACACGCGCGCGATGCTGCAGGAAGAGCTCAAGAGCCGCGAATTCCTGCCGGTGATCAGCCGCATCCGCGGCGTTTCCACCTTCGCGGTGCCCAGTACCTGGGAAGTCGAGACCGACCGCGGCCTGACCAGCTTCGTCCTCAAGGGCGAGGAAGACATCCGCCGCATCGCCGGTTCGGCGCTCATCATCGCCGACAGCCACGGCGTGCAATACCTGATCCGCGACCAGGGCGCGCTCGACAAGGGCAGCCGCAAGCTCCTCGACCGCTTCCTCTGATCCTGCCTCACCACCCCGCCCGTCCGGACGGGGTGTCCTCCCTCTCAGAATGCCCTACGGCAACATTTGCCGTATTCCATTGCGCAAACGCAAACCTTCTTCGTATCGCTTCTTTTTGTTTCGTTTTTTGACTTATTTTGGTCTTTGCGCGCGCAAATCAAAACTTTATTCTGCAATGCAGAACGCCGCATCACCAAGATCAATCATAAAAGGAGACAAACCGTGAACAAGAAACTCTGCAGCGGCGGAGCGCTGCTGCTTGGAGGCACTTTTTTGCTGAGCGCCTGCGGGGGCAACCAGGCAGACAGCGCGTCCTCAGGCGCAACTTCCCTGATGGCGCCGGCAAAGAAAGTCGTGACAGAAGAAACGCGCGTCCATGACCAACGCAGCTTCGTCGTTCCCAATCCCGCTGCGGCAGCCGATTACGAGGCCGCCGAGGATGGCGGTCCCGGATTCAAGGCCATGGCGAACTCGACCGCTGCCACCGACCGCTGGGCGGGCGAGCTGAACGGCGCCGCCTACCGCATCGAAGTGCCGAAAAACTGGAACGGCAAGCTGGTGATGTACGCGCACGGCTATGTCGGCCCGGTACCGGAGTTGCGCGTCTCCATGCCCTCGATCCGCCGCCACCTGATCGAGAACGGCTATGCGTGGGCCGCCTCCAGCTACAGCAAGAACTACTATGACGTACGCGCCGGCGTGGAAGACACCAACGCGCTGGCCGACGCCTTCAAGAAGATTGCGAAGGAGCGCGGACGCCACCTGCACGCACCGCATAAGACCTACATCATGGGCCACTCCATGGGCGGCCACATCACCGGCGCTGCAATCGAGGAAGAGACCTGGAGAACCGCCGTCAACAAGCAGAAGTACGACGGCGCGGTGCCGATGTGCGGCGTCATGGGCGACACCGAGCTGTTCGATTACTTCGCCGCGTACCAGCTGGCCGCGCAGACGCTGGCGGGTCAGGCGACGCACCCGAGCAATTCCTTCGCGACGATTGCCCCCGCCGTGCGTACCGCGCTGTTCAAGACGTTCAGCACGGAACCCACGGCACAGGGTATGAAGCTGCTTCAGGTGGTAAAGAACCTGACCGGCGGCGAGCGGCCGGTATTCCTGCAAGGATTCGGCAACACGGGCCTGCAGAACGTCGTCTGGGGCACCTTTGGAAGCGATGGCACGGTCAATGGCATCCTGAACAAGACGACGCTTGATACCAATCGCTTCGTCTACCAGTTCGACAATGATCCGGCGCTGTCCTACGATGAAGACCAGTTCAACCAGACGGTGCAAGACCTGACCGCCGCGCCGGATGCGAACCGCCTGCGCTCGGACGGACTGCGCTGGATTCCGAAGGTGAACGGTCAGTTCAAGATCCCGGTCGTTTCCATCCATACCTTGGGCGATATGTACGTGCCGTTCAGCATGCAGCAGATCTATCGCAAGCGTGCGGATGCGCAGGGCAGCGGCGACTGGCTGGTGCAGCGGGCCATTCGTGCGCCTAGCCATTGCGACTTCACTGTGCGCGAGCAGGTGGAGGCGTTTGAGGCGATGGTGAAGTGGGCGGAGATGGGGATCAAGCCGGCGGGGGATGATGTGATGACGCCTGCTACTGTCGCGCATCCGCAGTATGGGTGTGCGTTTACGCGGAATGCCGGCGGGGTGGATGATAGTCAGGTGACTGTGGGGACGCGGGCGGTGATTGCGCCTATGTTGGCGCCTTGTCCTGCTTCTTGAGGTTTGTCTCTCCGGTGACCCTTTACCGTAGTCACTCCATGGATGCCTGCCGGGTCTGGCCCCGGCTCGCATCCACGGAGAACCCAAAGCATCGGGTCACCGAAGAGATTCAGGCAACTCGAGGCTCAGCAGCCACAAGCACACTGCACCGCACCTTATCCACCAGCACGGCATCCATAGACCCCCGCCACCACCGCAACGCAAACGGCTTCTTCCGCGAGTGCCCCACGATCACCAAGTCGATCCCGACTTTGTTCACAAGCTCGGCGATGACATTGACAGGTTCGCCCACCTCCAGATGCGGCGTCACCCGCAGATCCGCTTCCTCCAGCAGCTTACGCCCCGCTTCAAGCACCTGCGACATGGCCTCCTTCTCGGCGAGCTCTTCATCGATCGTAGGCACGGCGGCAACAAACTCGCCCGCAAGGACAATGGGAGTCGGCGTCACGACAACAAGAAGATGGATTTCGGCCGAAGCCCCCGGTGCAAGGCGAATGCACTCCTGCAAGGCATGGCGGCTTTCGGGTGTCCCGTTATAGGCGACCAGAATTTTGCGATACATGACTGCCTCCTTGTGCAGGATGAGGAAAGGTTTCCACTTTAATCATACATCCTGCAAAGGTTTCGGCAATCGATTTCCGGCAAAAGATTGATTACTGCGCCAGCGCCTTTTCAATCGCGCCGACCAGCTTCGCGTCATCCGGCGCCACACGGCTGTTGTAGCTGCCCACCACCTTGCCGCTGCGGTCGATCAGGTACTTGTAGAAGTTCCATTTCGGCGCGGTGCCGGTGATCTTCGCCAGCTCCGCGTGCAGCGGATTGGCCTCCTTGCCGCTGACCGAACTCTTGCTGAACATCGGGAATTTCACGCCGTAGGTGTTGAAGCAGAAATCCGCAATCTGCTTGCTGTCGCCCGGCTCCTGGTTGCCGAAATCATTGGACGGGAAGCCGAGCACGACCAGTCCCTTGGGCTGGTATTTCGCATGCAGCGCTTCCAGACCTTCGTACTGACTGGTGAAGCCGCAATAACTGGCCGTATTGACCACAAGGACCACCTTGCCGGCGTACTGGCACAGGTTCTGGGGCGCGTCATCCTGCAGGCGGTTGAAGCGCTGGTTGAGGATGGAAGGGCAGGACGACGGTCCCTGCGCGGAAGCTGGCACGGCGACGGCAAGGAGGACGGGCAGAAGAATCGCAGGCAACATGGGAATTCCCGGTGGGCGGATGGACCGTTTCATTCTAGTCAAAAACCACACGGCGAGCCGGAAGGCGCGAGATTTCCATTTGGCATTGCGCTAATATGACGAAAATTCCGGCAAGGACTCCGCATGCTCAAGGTCGTCGTCATCGATGGGACCGCCATTTCGCGCAATCTGCTGACCTCCGTTCTCGTGAACGGCGGCTTCGATGTGGTGGGCGATTCCAACACCAGCCCGGCAGGCCTCGCCGCCATGATCAAGCTGCAGCCGCAGCTGGTATGCATCGACCTCGGCGGCGCGGACGATGAGGCATTCGACAAGCTCAATACCGTCCGCACCGGCCTGCCCAAGGCCGTCATCTTCCTCGTCTCCAGCCAGTTCGATGCCTCGACCGTGCAGACTGCGGCCGAGCGCGGCGTGCACGGTTTCATCGTGAAGCCTTTCAATGCGGTCAATGTCCTTGGCAGCATCCGCAAGGCAATCATCAAGCTGGCCAGGCAGCACCGTTCGCCCAGCGAAAGCAATCCGGCCTGATCCTGTCTCCGGGGAACCAAACCCCGCCAGCGCATCAAAATCACGAAACCGGCGTCCTGCTGCAGCGCAGCGGACCTGCATTTGTTCCTCGCGTCAAGTATCCCCGATCAAGGAAGTTGCCTGCCGGACTGCCTACAATGAACTTCGCCACGTCGGGAGCTCCTCGGCTTTCCGGCGGCATTCCATTTGAAAGGTCACACCCATGAGAAAGAAAGTTGTATCCGCCGCGGAAGCGATCGCCATCCTGCATGATGGCGACACCCTGTGCTGCTCCGGCTTTGGCAGCAACGGCGTGCCCGTCGAATTGATCCTCGCGCTGGAGAAGCGCTTTCTCGAAACCGGCTCGCCCAAGAACCTGACGCTGCTCTTTGGCGGCGGCCCCGGTGACGGCGGCGAAGGCGGGGTGAACCGCCTCGGGCACGAAGGCCTGCTCAAGCGCGTGATCGGCGGGCACTACGGCCTGGTGCCCAAGGTCGGCAAGCTGGCGCTCGAGAGCAAGGTCGAGGCCTATAACCTGCCGCTGGGCGTGATCTCGCACATGTACCGCGACATCGCCTGCGGCCTGCCGGGCACCGTGTCCAAGGTCGGCCTCGGCACTTTCGTCGATCCGCGCCTGGAAGGCGGCAAGATCGGCAAGAAGACTGAGGAAGACCTGGTCAGCGTGATCAACCTCGGCGGCAAGGAGCTGCTGTACTTCAAGACCTTCCCGATCTCGGTCGCCTTCATCCGCGGCACCTCGGCCGACCCGGAAGGCAACATCACGATGGAGCGCGAAAACCTGACGCAGGACGTGCTGGCGGTCGCAACGGCAACCAAGAACAGTGGCGGTTTCGTGATCGCGCAGGTGGAACGCATCGCCGAGCGCGGCTCGCTCAACCCGCGTCGCGTGAAGGTACCGGGCGTGCTGGTCGACTGCGTGGTCGTTGCCCGGCCCGAGAATCATCCGCAGAACCTCAACGGCAGCTACAACCCGGCCTTCTCCGCCGAGGTGCGCGTGCCGCTGGATGCACTGGAAGCCATGCCCCTCGACGAGCGCAAGGTGATCGCGCGCCGCGCCGCTTTCGAGCTGCTGCCGAACTCGGTGGTGAACCTTGGCATCGGCATGCCGGAAGGCGTGGCCGCGGTGGCGAATGAAGAGAAGATCCTGAAGTACATGACCCTGACGGCCGAGCCGGGCGTGATCGGCGGCGTGCCGGCTTCCGGTGTCAATTTCGGCGCGGCGGTGAATCCGGATGCGGTGATCGACATGAACCAGCAGTTCGACTTTTACGACGGCGGCGGCCTCGACCTCGCCTGCCTGGGCCTGGCGGAGTGCGACCCGGCCGGCAGCATCAACGTCAGCCGTTTCGGCCCCAAGCTGGCCGGCGCGGGCGGTTTCATCAACATCACGCAGAACAGCCGCACAGTGGTCTTCGTCGGCACCTTTACGGCCGGCGGCCTGAAGACGAAGGTCGAGGGCGGCAAGCTGCAGATCCTGCAGGAAGGACGCGCGCGCAAGTTCGTCAACAAGATCGAGCAGGTGACCTTCAGTGGCCCGTACGCGGCCAGCAGCGGCCAGAACGTGCTGTACGTGACCGAGCGCTGCGTGTTCAAGCTGACGCCGCAAGGACTGGAACTGATCGAGGTCGCCCCGGGTGTGGACATCGAGAAGGACATCCTGGCGCAGATGGACTTCAAGCCGATCATCAACAAGCCGGTGACGATGGATGCGCGCATCTTCATGGACGAGCCGATGAAGCTGAAGGAGACGCTGCTGTCGATCAGCCTCGAAGACCGCATGCAGTACGACGCGAAGAAAGGCGCCGCCTTCTACAACTTCCAGGGCCTGCGCGTGATGAACCATAAGGATGTCGAGGACATCCGCCACGCCGCGGAGAAGCTTTGCCATCCGATCGGCCGCAAGGTGAAGGTCATCGTCAACTACGACGATTTCCAGATCGACGAGAACATCGCGGACGAATACTGGGCGATGGTGGCGAGCCTGCACGAGAAGTACTACACCCACGTCTCCCGCTATACCACCAGCACCTTCCTGCGCATGAAAATGGGCACGGCGCTGGAAAGCCGGGGACTGGCGCCGCATATCTTCGAAACGCAGCAGGAGGCGATGGAATCGGCAGCGGCAAACGAGTAGCAAAATGCCAATAGGGGGCGAGCCCCCCCCTTTCCTTGCATTACCTATCCGGGATCATGGAAGCGCCGGGGGACATGTGATGAAATGACCATTTTTGCTGAATGGTTAATCGCGAAGTGTAACTAGAGGGTGCGATGAACCAGGGAAGGCCCCCCCTTCCCTGGTTCATCGCACCCTCTACCTTCGCCGCACATTTCCCACGCCAATGGACACCCGCAACGGAAAACGCTTCAACCTTCGCCGCTACTATTCCCTCATCAGCTTCGGTTTCATCCTGCTCATCGCCATTGCGCTGGGATGGACCACCCGGCACTTCGCGCAGGCCGAACTGCTCTCGCTCAGCGAGCAAAAAAACGCTGCCCTTGCCACTACTTTTCGCAACTCCCTCTGGCCGCAATTCGCGCAATCGGTCCTGAACTCATACGGCCGGTCCGGGGAGGCCCTGAAGAACTCGCCTGAACTGCCCCAGCTGCGCGCCCACGTCGTGGCGTTGATGCGTGACACCGATGTGGTCAAGATCAAGCTGTACAACCTGGACGGCGTGACCGTCTTCTCGACTGACAGCAAGCAGATCGGCGAACAGAAGCGGAGCAATGGCGGCTTCCAGATGGCGCGTGTCGGCCATGTCGTGAGCGACCTGACCCATCGCGACACCTTCGACGCGTTCGAACAGGTCATCGAAGACCGCGACCTCGCATCGAGCTACCTGCCGATCCAGGACGAGGCCGGTGAGATCGTTGCAGTGTTTGAGCTGTACTCCGACGTTACCCGTTTCGTCGAACAGATGAACGACGCGCAGTTCATCGTCGTCGGCACCGTCGTCGCCCTGCTTTCTGCGCTGTACGCCGCGCTGTTCGCGGTCGTCGCGCGCGCCCATCGCATCATCCAGATGCAGCGCCACTCGCTGGAACATGCGAACAGCCTGCTCGACACCCGCGTGCGCGAACGTACCACGGCCCTGGTCGAAGCCAACCGCGACCTGAGCGACAAGATCGTCGAGCGGCGCCGGGCCGAGGAGGAGGCCAAGCGGCTCCTGATCGAAAAGGACGCGATCCTCAACAACATCACCGAGGGCGTAGCCTTCCTGCGCAGCCGTACCGTGCTCACCTGCAACCGGCAGATGGAGTCGTTGTTCGGATTCCATGAGGGCGCCATCCTTGGCAGGCGCATCAACCGCCTGTTCGGCACCGGACGACACTACGCGCGCCTGGCGCGCGAGATCCTCGGCGAGCTGAAATCGGGATCGATCTTCCGCCGCGAACTGGAGCTCGCGCGGCGCGACGGCTCCACCTTCTGGGCTGAACTGACGGTGCGTCCGCTGGCGATGGGTGTACAAGGCGGCGGCAGCGTCTGGGTCGTCACCGATGTCAGCGAGCGCAAGAAGGCGGAAGAACGCATGCGGCTGGCGGCAAAGGTGTTCGACAACACCCAGGAAGGCGTCACCATCACCGACCGGGACACGCGCATCCTCGCCGTCAACAAGGCATTTACCGAAGTAACCGGTTACACGGAAGAGGAAGTGCTCGGCAAGCGTCCCTCGATCCTGCAATCCGGCCGCCAGGACAAGGCCTTTTACGACGAGATGTGGGACTCGCTGGACCGGTCCGGCCAGTGGAAGGGGGAGATCTGGAACCGCCGCAAGTGCGGCGAGATCTATCCTGAATGGTTGTCGATCAGCGCGGTGCGCAACGACCACGGCGAGGTTTCGCATTACGTCGGGGTGTTCTCCGACATCACCGAAATCAAGCGTTCCCAGGAGAAGGTGAGCTTCCTCGCCTACCACGATCCGCTCACGCAGCTGCCGAACCGCCTGCTGTTCCAGGACCGCCTTGCGCACGCGATCCAGCGCGCTGCCCGCGAGAAGACGATGTTCGCGGTGTACTTCATCGACCTGGACCACTTCAAGAACGTCAACGACTCGCTCGGGCACCACGTTGGAGACCGGATGCTGATGGAAGTGTCGTCATTGATGCAGGCCCAGCTGCGCAAGACCGATACCATCGCCCGCCTCGGGGGCGACGAATTCATCGTGATGGTCGAGGACGTCGACGGCGCGCGCGGCGCAGCGCTGGTGGCGGAAAAGCTCACATCGATCTTCCAGAAGCCGGTCCCGCTCGAGGGGCACGAACTCTACGTCACCGCCAGCGTCGGCATCTGCCTTTACCCGCTGGACGGCGAGGATCCGAACACACTCGTACGCAACGCCGACGCCGCGATGTACCGGGCAAAGAACCACGGCCGGAACCAGTTCCACTTCTACGAACAGGAAATGACGGCCTATGCCTTCGAGCGGCTCGAACTCGATTCCGCCGTGCGCAAGGCGCTCGTGAACGAGGAATTCTTCCTGTGCTATCAGCCACAGGTGGACCTGTGCACGCGCGAGGTGATCGGCGCCGAGGCGCTGGTGCGCTGGAACCATCCTGAACACGGCGTGCTGCCCCCGTCGCGTTTCATCGGGCTTGCTGAAGAATCGGGCATGATCGGCCAGCTGGGAGAATGGGTGCTGCGCACTGCCTGCCGGCAGATCCGCGCGTGGCGCGAGGAAGGCTTCGACCTGCCGAAGGTTGCGGTCAACGTCTCCGGCCGGCAGCTGGAGCGCAAGGGGTTTGCCGCCATGGTGGCGTCCATCCTGCGCGAGTGCGACCTGCCCGCGTCATCGCTGGAACTCGAACTGACGGAATCCGTGCTGATGGAGACGGAAGAGACCTTCGAGGTACTGGAGGAACTCGATGCCCTCGGTGTGCGCCTGTCGGTCGACGACTTCGGCACCGGCTATTCCTCGCTCAGTTACCTCAAGCGCCTGCCGGTCCATAGGCTAAAGATCGACCGCTCCTTCATCATGGACGTCGTCGAGCACGGCAACAACCAGGCGATCGTGCGGGCCGTGATCGCGATGGCGAAGACGCTCGGGCTGGAAGCCGTCGCCGAAGGCGTTGAAAATTCCGAACAGGCCGAGTTCCTCGCGCACGAAGGCTGCGACCAAGCCCAGGGCTACCTGTTCGGCAAACCCGTTCCGGGCGACGCCTTTCTCTCGGCATGGGCCCGGGATACGGTGTAACAAGACGCTACTGCACCATCCGCGTGCACGCCCGCCCCCGGCGTTCGGGCGGAAAACTCCTACACGACGCAGTGCGAAAACCGGTCTCTAGGCTTGCTGCATAGACGGTCAAGCGGCGTCCGCACGCCATCCTGTAACACTCGGAAACATCCGTGAGAAGTTGCAATTCCTCAACTTTGTAGGAATATTCCGAACACTTTTCTCCGTTCTCCGACATGCGTTTTCATCCGTCCGCTGATTTCGAGAAAGCGGACGCACGGACATAATTCTCCTCACTGATTTCCGCCTCGCAAACGCCGCAGTCGCCCCAAGGCGTCAAAACAACGGAAACATTTCAAGAGCACGAAAGCCTGAACAACTATTCTTCAAAGAAGGATTCGCAATGCTGACTACCCAACTCTCCGATGCCCGCACCGCCCCGCTATCGCTGGCAACACCCTCACCCGCCGGCGCCGCATGGCAGCGCCAGGCCAAACTTTGGTCCAACCTGAAGGAAGTCTGCGACCTGCTTCGCATTCCGGCCAAGCTGTCTGCTGACGACTTCCAGTTCCAGCACATGCAGTTCAAGGCCGGCCAGCGCATCCATACCATTGGGCAGCCCTTCGACATGCTGTACGTGGTCAACTCCGGCTTCCTGAAGACCGTGATGATCGACGAGCTGGGCAATGAGCAGGTGCTCGGTTTCCCGATGAAGGGCGACATGTTCGGCATCGACGGCATCCATCGCAAGCAGTACGCTACGGAGACGGTGGCACTGTCCAATTGCGATGTCATCCTCATCCCGTTCAAGATCTTCGCCGGCCTCGGCCGCAGCCATCCGGAACTCGAAGCATCCATCTATGCCGTGATGAGCCGCGAGCTTGTGCGGGAGCAGGCGATGGTCGGCACGCTGGGCTCGCTGTCCGCTGAAGCACGCGTCGCACGCTTCCTCGTGTTCCTGTCGGAGCGCTTCACCGAGATGGGCTATTCCGGCACCCAGTTCAACCTGCGCATGACGCGACAGGAAATCGGCAATTACCTCGGCCTGACGCTGGAGACCGTCAGCCGCACGTTCTCTGCCTTCAACACCATTGGGCTGATCGGCGTCGACCAGCGCGCCATCGTGATCCACGACCTGCAATCGCTGCGCACCCTGCGCCGCCTGCCGCCGTCGCGCGTCCGCGCCAAGGCAGATGCCGCGAAGGCGAAGCCGGCCGCTGCTGCCGCGTAAGACTGCCCTTAAAGAAGCCAGACGTTCAGGGCCGCGCACAGGGGATGCTTCCCTTGTACGCGACCCTTTTGCTTGGCCAGCAATTGCATGATTGTCAATTTTGGGATATCGTCGGGACCGCCCGATTATTACCATTTTGACAATCAATGTCTTCATTCGACGCGTTAGCCTTCACCCAGTCCGACCGCCTGTTCACGCTGTCGTTTGCACCCGGCTCCGGTATCGACGAAGGCACGCTGCTGCCGCAGGAACTGTCCGGCGATGAAGCGATTGGCGAAGGCTTCACCTACACCCTGACCTGCCTGTCGTCCGATG
>DASPMV010000026.1:0-89657 GCA_035626875.1 Noviherbaspirillum sp.
GTGCGGGAGTCGCGCTGCCGTTCTTCGACACGCGCGCGCCGACGACGACCATGGGCACGCTGGAGAGCTTTGCCTCCGGCATCATGCTCATGCTGTCGTTGAGCTCGAAGTTCGCCGGCAGATCCTTCACCTGCTTGCGCAGGATCGCGAGCGGGAAACGCGGGCCTTCCGCCGCGCGGGCGAAGATGAAGACGGTGTCGGTGTCAGCCACCTGTGCGCGCAACGCGGGATCGATGTCCACCATGCCGGTGACCTTCGCTCCGCCGGCGGCAGGCTTGGGCGCGTCAGGCTTGGCCTGCGCGGTCTGCGGAAGGCCGCCGAGCTGTTGCGCCTCGGCGATGCTGCCTGAAATGGAACGCGCGACGTCCGAGTCCGCCGGCACCAGCGGCAGGATCTTCTGCCAGCGCTGGGCTGCCGCCGCATAGTCCTTGCGCTCGAACGCGGCGCTGCCCCACAGGGCGATCGCCTTGATGTTCTGCGGGTCGATTTCCACTGCTTTCCCTGCCAGCTTTTCAGGCTCGCCGACGAGCGTGCGGTTCTGCGCCATCGCAAGAGTGTCCGCATAATCGGCAAGCAGGTTCGAGTCGCGCGGGACGAGTTGGACCAGGCGCGCATAGGCGTCGGATGCTTCCTTGTAACGCCCGATGGCATTGTAGGAACGCGCCAGCATATGCCAGCCTTCGATATTGTCCGGTTCATTCTGCAAACGGGCAGCGAGGCTGGCGACCATGCCTTCGATCTGCTCGGCCGTCACCTCGTGCGAATCCTGCTGGTGGGCCGAGGCCACCTGCTGCGTGGGGTCCATCGCCTCGGGCGAACCGATCAGCAGGTAGACGGAGACGGCCATGACCGGAACCACCAGGGCGACGACAGCGGCGGGCCAGCGCTTGCCGTTGTCGGAAGACGGCACGGCAGCTTGCGGCAGGACTTCTTCCGCGACGCGGCGCTCGAGTTCGCGACGGGCGCTTTCATAGGCGCCCTGCTCGATCAGTCCGGCCTCGCGGTCGGCTTCGAGTTCACGCAACTGGTCGCGCAGGACGGCCAGGTTCAACTGGTCGCGCTGCACATGGTCGGCCGCCTGCTCCTTGCGCATGAGCGGTGGCAGCAGGAAGGCAAGCGCCACGGCCATCAGCAGGGCGGCGCCAATCAGAAATACGGTCATGCTTTATCCTTCGTTTCGTTCGCGCCTTCCAGCAGGGAAGCTGCGCGCTTGAGGTCGGTGTCGGGCACGTCGGCCTGCGCGGGCTGTCGGCGCGCGAGCTTGCGGAACAGGATCAGGATGCCGCCGATCAGCAGGACAAAAGGCCCTACCCACAACAGCATGGTCGAGCCCTTCATCGGCGGGCGGTACATCACGAAGTCGCCGTAGCGCTCCACCATGTAATCGACGACCTGCTGGTTGCTCATGCCGCTGGCCAGCTTTTCGCGCACCTGCTGCTTCAGGTCCATCGCCAGCTCGGCGTGTGAATCGGCCAGCGTCTGGTTCTGGCAAACGAGACAGCGCAGTTCTTCGGACAGGTCCATCACGCGCTTTTCCAGCTCGGGATTGGCCGACGTCAGGGGCGCTTCCTTGACCTGCGCGGAGGCTGCCGATGCGGCCAGCAGGAGGGTGAACAATAATTTACGCACTCTTCAACTCTTTAATCAAAGGCATCAGCTTCGTCGTGATCGCTTCCGGTGTCAGCGGGCCGGTGTACTTCATGCGGATCACACCCTTCTTGTCGATCACGAAGGTTTCCGGCACCCCGTAGACACCGTAATCGATGCCGACGCGGCCTTCGTTGTCGAAGGCCGAGGTCGTGTAGGGATTGCCGAAATCCTGCAGCCACTTGATGCCGTCGATGCGGCCGTCCTTGTAGTTCAGGCCGATCACCGGCACCACGTTGGCCTTGGCGAAATCCATCAGGTGCGGGTGCTCGACGCGGCAGGACACACACCACGACGCCCACACGTTGAGGATCCACACCTGTCCTGCCATATCCTCCGGCGAGATCGTCTTGTCCGGCTGGTGCAGCTGCGTCAGCTTGAAGGCCGGCGCCGGCTTGCCGATGAACGGCGACGGAATTTCACGCGGGTTCAGGCGAAGGCCGACGCCGAGGAACACCAGCAGGCCGAGGAAGATGCCGAGCGGCAGCAAAAAGCGTTTCATGTTGTCCTATCGGTTAAACAGGCTTTGCCGCCAGTTGCGCGGCCGCCTCTTTCTTCTGGCTGGCGGCGACGCGGTAGCGGCGGTCGGATGCGGCGAGCAGGCCACCCAATGCCATGATGATGCAGCCGCCCCAGATCCAGCCGACGAAGGGCTTGTGCTGCACGCGCACGATCCATGCGCCGTCCTGGGTCGCCTCGCCAAGCGAAACATACAGGTCGCGCGTGAAGCCGCGGTCGATGCCCGCTTCGGTCATCGGCATCTTCTGCACGTTGTAGATGCGCTTCTCCGGATACAGCGTCGTCACCAGCTTCCCGTTCCTCACGACCTCGAAGGTGCCGCGGGCGGCGATGTAGTTCGGGCCCTTGACTTCGTTGAGGTCCTTCATGGTGAAGACGTAATCGTTGACGGTCGCCGTCTGGCCGACGTGCATGTTCACGTCCTTCTGGTCGTCGAAACCGGTAACCATGGTGACGCCAACGACGAACACGCCGATGCCGACGTGCGCCACTTGCATTGCCCAGTAGCTGCGCGGCTCGCGGGCAAGACGCTTCATGACCGGCATGTCGGCCGGTGCGTGACGCGCGCGCTCAACAATGTGGGATACGGACGCAAACACGATCCAGATGGCGAATGCGAGACCTGCGGCCACCATCGGGGATGCGGCGAGCACAAGGGCCAGCGCAACTGCGACACCTACCGCAGCGACAGCAACCCAGCGCAGGCGGCGCAGGAGTTCGGGCAGCGACGCTTCCTTCCACCGCACGAACGGTGCGGCAGCCATCAGCACCAGGACCGGAATCATCAGCGGTACGAACACGGCCTCGAAGTACGGCGGGCCGACGGAAATCTTGCCCAGGCCGAGCGCATCGAGGAACAGCGGATATAGCGTGCCGAGCAGCACTGTGCCGGAAGCAACCAGCAGCAACACGTTGTTGACCAGCAGCGCGGACTCGCGGGAAACCAGCGCGAAGCTGCCGCCCAGGCCGACGGACGGCGCGCGCCATGCGTACAGCAGCAGCGAGCCGCCGATCACGATGGCGAGGAAGATCAGGATGAACAGGCCGCGCTCCGGATCGGTCGCGAACGCATGCACCGAGGTCAGCACGCCGGAACGGACCAGGAAGGTGCCCAGCAGCGACAGCGAGAATGCGATGATGGCGAGCAGCACGGTCCAGTTCTTGAAGCTGCCGCGCTTTTCCGTCACGGCCAGCGAATGGATCAGTGCGGTACCAACCAGCCACGGCATGAAGGACGCGTTTTCCACCGGATCCCAGAACCACCAGCCGCCCCAGCCCAGCTCGTAATACGCCCAGAAGCTGCCCATGAAAATGCCGAGCGTCAGGAACATCCAGGCGACCGTCGTCCAGGGACGCGACCAGCGTGCCCATGCAGCATCGAGCTGGCCGCCCATCAGCGCGGCGATCGCGAAGGCGAATGCGACGGAGAAACCGACGTAGCCCATGTAGAGCAGCGGCGGATGGATGATCATGCCGAAGTCTTGCAGCAACGGGTTCAGGTCGCGGCCGTCGGGCGCGCCAGGCAGCAGGCGGTCGAACGGGTTCGAGGTGAACAGCAGGAAAGCGAGGAAGCCGATTCCGACCAGGCCCATCACGCCAAGCACGCGCGCAACGGTTTGATCCGGCAGCTGGCGGCTGAACAGTGCGACCGCAAAGCCCCACATCACCAGCATCCAGATCCACAGCAGCAGCGAACCTTCGTGGCCGCCCCATGCGCCCGCAACGCGGTAGTACACCGGCAGCGAGGAATTCGAGTTGGATGCGACGTAGGTCACCGTGAAGTCATTGGTGACGAAGGCATAGATCAGACACGCGAAGGCGACCGAGATGAGCAGGAACTGCGCCCCAGCGGCCGGACGGGCAAGCGCCATCCATCGCTGGTTGCCGTTGAAGGAGCCGGCGATCGGCACGATACCCTGCACCAGGGTCACGGCCAGCGCCAGCATGCAGGCAAAATTGCCAAGTTCTGGGATCATTTATTTCACTTCCTTTGCATCCGGCACGGCCGGCGTTGCGGACTGGGGCGCTGCAGCGGCGGACTGTTCGCCAGCCTTTTGCTTGGCCGCGTCCTCATGCGCCTTCTTCACTGCGTAGGCGGCTTCGGACGGCATGTAGTTTTCGTCATGCTTTGCCAGCACCTCATCGGCGACGAACTTGCCGTCCTGGCCGAGCTTGCCCTGCGCGACGACGCCCTTGCCTTCCTTGAACAGGTCGGGAAGGATGCCCTTGTAGGTCACCGGGATCTGCTTGGCGGTATCGGTCACGACGAAGGCGACGGTCACGCCGTCGGCCTGGCGCTTCACGCTGCCCTCCTCCACCATACCGCCGATGCGGAAGCTGCGTCCCTTGGGCGCCTCACCGGAGAACACCTGTGTGGGCGTGAAGAAGAACACCATGTTCTGCTGGAATGCAGACAGGACCAGCCACGCTGCCAGTCCCAGTGTGCCAAGCCCTGCCGTGATCAGGATCAGGCGCTTATGCCTCGTTTTCATTGCTTTCCCTCCGGTTACTGCGTACCCAACGTCCATATAATTTCATGACCGTGTTGCGGCGCATGCGCACCGCAATCACTTCCCCCGCGACCAGGATCACCGTCATCAGGACGGAACCCCACACGTAGAGCGCATAACCGCCCATCGCGAAGAAGTCGCTCCAGCTATTCCAGTTCATGTGTTTTTCTCCACGTAATCCTTCACCCAGTCCGTATGCTTTTCACGCTCGAGCATGATGCAGCGCACGCGGCACAGGGCGACCGCAATGGTATAGGCCCAGGAGGCCAGTGCCATGATCAGCATCCCCAGCAGCATGGTCATCGCCATGCTGGGCGCCTTGGTCAGGCTGACCGACGATCCCTGGTGCAGGGTGTTCCACCACTGCACGGAGAAGTAGATGATCGGGATATTGACCACGCCGACCAGTGCCAGCACGGCGCCCGCCTTGTCGGCGCGGCGTGCGTCGTCAATCGATGCCTGCAGGGCCATGAAGCCGATGTACAGGAACAGCAGAATCAGTTCGGAGGTCAGGCGCGCATCCCATACCCACCAGGTGCCCCAGGTCGGCTTGCCCCAGAGGGCGCCGGTCCACAGCGCGAGGAAGGTGAACATGGCACCGGTTGGGGCGAGTGCGGTCGCCATCATCGACGACAGGCGCGTGTTCAGTGTCAAGCCGACAACTGACCAGAAGGCCATCACGAGGTAGATGAACATCGACATCCAGGCCGCCGGCACGTGGATGAAGATGATGCGATACGACTCACCCTGCTGGTGGTCGGTCGGCGCGACGGCGAACCCGATGTACAAACCGACGATGGTAAAGATGACAGCTGCTGTCGCAAACCAGGGAATCATCTTTCCCGCAAGTGGGAAAAAGGTCTGCGGCGATGCATATTTGAAAAAGCCGGAGCCGCTGGACTCGGCTCTGCTGGCGAACGTTTGGTTGACTGTGGACACTACGTCAATGCTCCAAGAAAAGTTTCGATGTCAGCCTGACCTGTTCGAGGTCAAAAACCCCTTCGGCAGGTTTCCCACTTTCAGGAATTTCGCTGACAGCATAGCGCTGTCTGCCTTCGGATTCCACCGGATTCGCTCTTACCCGGTGGTGCTTGACGGGCTTTCGGCGGCTGACAATCTGCGGATACAACCTGCCCGTGTTAAAGCAATCGCTGTGCCACAGAGTTTCCGGCAGTACTTGTTTCACTCGGACAGCACACGAGGCAAACAGTTGCAGCACAGCCGCTTCATGAACTGTTTGACAACATGAAAACAGGTTCATTGTGAGCCCCGGAGGAACGACTGCCGCAGACGGAATCCTACGCGATAGAGGGCCTTCTCCGCCCCTCCCTGTCGGCCTGGCACCGTTTATTCAACAGCAATCCGCAGACCTGCCGCCGTCGCCCAAGGGGCCAATGCGGCAGCACCTGCCAGTGCTCCACCCAGCAACAGCAGGTGCGCGGTTGCGCCGACACCGGACACTTCGGCGCCCACCGATCCCGCGCCGAAGATCAGCACCGGGATGTACAGCGGCAGCACCAGCAGCGACACCAGCACGCCACCGCCGCGAACACCGAGCGTCAGCGCCGCACCGATGGATCCCACGAGGCTCAACACCGGCGTGCCGAGCAGCAGGCTGAGGAAGAGTACGCCCACCGAGGACGACGGCAGGTCGAACTGCACGGCCAGCACCGGCGCAAGAAACACCAGCGGCAGGCCGGACACGATCCAGTGCGCAATCACCTTGCCGATGACGATGATGGTCAGCGGCTCCGAGGACAAGACCATTTGCTCCAACGTCCCATCGGCATAGTCGAGCGCAAACAGCCTGCCCAGCGCCAGCATGGATGCGAGCAGCGCGGCCACCCACAGGATGCCGGGGGCCATGGTCCGCAGCAATTGCGGCTCCGGCCCGACGCCGAGCGGGAACAGGCTGGCGACGATGATGAAGAAGAACAGCGTGGTGAGCACGTCCGAGCGGCGGCGGAAAGCCAGCAGCAGGTCGCGGCGGATGACGCAGATCAGGGCCTTCAGCATATCCGCCCCTCATTCATGTCGAGGCGCAGCGCGCGCTTTGCCGAGAGATCGATCTCCTGGTGCGTGGTGTAGATCACCATCCCGCCACCGGCGAGATGCCTGCTGATCGTGCTGCACAGCGCGGCGACGGCACTCTTGTCGAGTGCAGTGAACGGTTCATCCAGGATCCAGAGCGGCATGCCGAGACCGAGCGACAGGCGGGCCAGCGCCACGCGCTTGCGTTGCCCTTGCGACAGTGCACGCGTCGGCAGGTCGGCAGCGCGGCCGAGGCCGAGCTGCTGCAGCGCTTCGTGCGCCTCGTCTTCCGTCACGGGCGCGCCGGCGAGGGTCGTCGAGACGACCAGGTTTTCCCAGGCCAGCAGGTCATCCTTGACGCCGTTGGCATGGCCGATATAGACCAGCTTGCTGCAGAACTCGTCGCGCAAGCTGCGGATGTTGCGGCCTTCCCAGCGCACTTCTCCCGCTGCTGGCACGGCGAGGCCGCACAGCATGCGCAGGAGGCTCGTCTTGCCGCTGCCGTTGGTGCCGGATACCCACAGGGCATCGCCGGGTTTGATGTCGAAGCTGAGGTCGGCAAAGAGCTGCAGATCGCCGCGTATGCAGGTAAGGCTATGTGCCTGCAGGCTCATGCGCAGCCTTTCCCGAACCTGGCGGGCAAGGTCGCGGCACGATGTGATGTGCGGTGTGTGAGGGCCATGGAGTCGTTTATGTGAAAGCAGATTGGCAGGATGACAAGCCGCTGGATGTTGCCGTGCGACATGCACATTACGTGCCACGGGACGTGATTATATGCGGATGATGAAAGCAGAGGGTGTGATGAACGAGGGAAGCGGGCGCGTTCGGTCGAGAAGGGATGCAGTGCCAGGCACGGCGCGCCCCCTCCCCGAGTTCATCACACCCTTTAGACAAACAAACAGCCCGGAGTCCGCGCAGCGGAATCCGGGCTGTGGAAAGACGGACGGATTTATGCGCTCAGCAGTGCGCCGAGCTTTTCATAATCGAGAATCTTGATGCGCCGTCCCATCACCGTGATCAGTCCCTCCGACGAGAAATCGTGCAGCAGGCGCGACAGCGTCTCGGGCGTGAGGCTCAGGCGCGAAGCGATCAGGGTCTTGCTGGCGATAAGCTCGACCGTATCCCCGGCCTGGTACTGGCTCTGGCGCAGCAGGTAACCTGCGAGACGCTGCTTGGCGGTCTGCAGCGAATAGCTTTCGATGTCGCGCGTGAGCGTGTAGAGCTGGCGTCCGACGCAGACCATGAGCTCTTGCGCAAAACTGAAATTGTCTTTCGCGACTTCGAGAATTTTCTCGCGCGTGGTGTGGACCAGCATCGAATCCGTCGTGGTCTTCACGAAGGCGAGGTGCGCGCGGTCGAGCAGCATTTCGCCTAGGCCGAAGCACTTGTTCTGTCCGAGGATCGCGAGTGTTTTCTCGCTGCCGTCCTTGCGGTCGAAGCCGATCTTGACCTGGCCGTAGACCACAACGTATACGCCCTTCGGCGCGTCGCCCTGGTTGATCACGCAGGTGTTCGTCGTCGCGCGTATCGGTTGCGTGGCCGACGTGACCTCGTCCAGCTGACGCTCGTCGAGCATGCGGAACAGCGATGTGTTGGCAAGAATGCGTTTCAGGTTTTGCATGGAATCTTCTCGCGGCGATCGAGCACGTTCTAGTCTCATTCTCGGTCCTGCTTTAGTTGAGTAATGTGTTGTTTCGCCATTTAGCGGCATCGCTCCTCCCCTATTCCGCGGAGTTCTCCACATTGCTGCTGGCGTCCTTTCCCTACGGGTTCCACAATGCAAGATGCGGGCCAACTCTGTATGGGAAAACGTCGATTCCGTTTGCTCCGCTCGCCATCAGAAACGCAACGAAGCTTGTCGTACATCAACGTGAAGGCAAGGATATCGATCCCGTTCGTTTTTTTAATGATCTAGATCAATTTTCCCCAACTGCGGTCTACGGCCGGGAATTTAGTGGGAAAACTCGGGGAAAAACACACGAATTCCGTAAGCGTTGCGTAAGCAATCGGACAATGGCTACCACCACTGTTTGCTGTTCGCGTGAGGGACGCTATGGCAACGCTCGCAGGAGTTGTGCGTGACGAATGCGACGCGGTCATGACAGACACCGCAGTACTGTCCGCGGAAGATCTTTTCCATTGAAATCTCGTTCGCGCCTGCCTTGGGAATGAACAGGCTGTCATGGCAATTGCTGCACGCCAGCCATTCGGTATGCGAGTTGTGCGGGAAGCGCACCCACGGCATTTCCTTCGTGTTCTTGAGAATGATGTCGAGGTTCAGCACCTGTGGCGGCTTGCTGTTGGTGAGGTCCGCCCTCGGCTTGATCGTACCGCTGCGCAGCGCACCCATCCAGTCGACCGCGCCGCGTTTATCCAACGGAAGCTGGGCACGCATTTCCTCACCCTTCTGCAGCGTGGCGTGGTCCGGATTGCGCGGATCATAGAAGCGGTTCTTGTCCGCTCCCTCATCCGCCGTGATCGGCGTCTCCTCGTTGGCGACTTCCTCTTCCACCCTCAGCGGAGGCTCCACCTCCGCCTTGCGCAATTGCGAATGCGCGCCCTTCTGCACCGACAGCACAAGCAGGCAACCGAGGAACAGGACGAGGAGATGGCGAATGCGGGGCATGACAGGGAATGGAGACGGCACTATGCGCTCAGACTATATCGATGCACAGAGGCATTTCATTTGATGTGCATCAACTGCAACAGCCTTGCGGAAACACTTGTCATGTGGCGCTGCATTGCAACAGTCCTGTCAATGGCTCCGAGTTCGAAAATCCCTATCCTGAGTCAAGGAAGTCGGACTTCGCATGAGAAAAAATGCAATGATCACGGAGCCCCGATCATGGACACCATTTGCGCCTACCTGAAGCACGACCACCAGCGTTGCGACGACCTGTTCTACCAGGCCGAGACCAGTATCGCGCAGCGTAACTGGAAAGGTGCTATCGACAATTTCCGCAAGTACCAGGATGTACTGCGGCAGCATATCCGCATGGAAGAAAAAGTCCTGCTGCCGACCTTCGAGCAGACCCTCGTCGGCGGTTCCGAGCCGGTTGCCATGCTGCGGTCGGAACACAGGCAGATCAACGGCATCGTCAACCGCATGTGGGAAGCCATCCAGCGATTCGACCCGGCCGACTATGTGCTGCATGCCGAAACCCTGACCCTGTTGATGCAGCAGCACACGCTGAAGGAAGAAGAAATGCTCTACCCCTTGCTCGACCGTGCGCTTGCATGCAAGCGAAGCAAGATCATCAGCGCCATGGCAGAGTACCTGCATCCCACCGCGCCGGATCTCGCCCCGGGCTGACCCCGCGTCGCGCGGGCAGGCGAAGATTCGTTTGAACTTCGCCGCCCCTCCAACCTCTATGCATCGACTCTTGCCGCTGCACATGCTTCGGCACGCTACTTGCTTGAATGCCGTCCGGAATCGCACTACGGTAAAGCAGCCGTGGAGCGGACATTGTGAAACGACATGACAAGCGCAAGCCATGCCATTTTGCGCATCCCGTCCGAGAGACGGAGCCCGGCGTGTTGCCGAATGCATGCGACACCATCGCATCCAGTAAATCACCATCAATAACTTATGAACGACTCATCACTGCAATATATCGAGAACGTCACTTACGATGAACTGACCATCGGCCAGTCCGCACGCCTCGTGCGCACGCTGGCCCTGTCGGACATCCAGGCGTTTGCCGCCGTCTCCGGCGACTACAACCCCACCCACCTCGATGCCGAATACGCGGTCCAGACCCTGTTCCACGGCGTCGTTGCGCATGGCATGTGGGGCGCCACCCTGATTTCCAGCCTGCTGGGCACGCAGTTCCCCGGCGCCGGCACCATTTATGTTGATCAGTCCCTGCACTTCAGCAAGCCGGTGCACGTTGGCGACACGCTGACCGTGGTTGCAACCGTCACCGCCAAGGAAGATGCGACCAAGCGCGTGACGCTCGACTGCCAGGTCATCAACCAGAAAGGCGTCGTCGTTCTGTCCGGCACGGCAGTCATTCTTGCGCCGACGCAGAAGATCAGCCGCAAGGCAATCAACGTGCCCCAGTTCCGTACCTTTGATCCACAGGCGCGATTCGACGCCCTGCTCTCCAGTGTGAGCCACCTGTCCGCAGTCCGCTGCGCCGTGGTCCATCCCTGCGACAAGGAATCCCTGCGCGGCGCCCTGAACGCGGCACACTTCGGCCTCATCAACCCCGTGCTGATCGCGCCGGAATCGAAACTGCGCGCTGTCGCCGACGAGGCTGAACTCGATCTTGGCGGCTTCGAGATCATTTCGGTCGAACACAGCGTTGCCGCCGCCCAGCGTGCCGCCGAGATGGCCGCCAGCGGCGAAGTCGAGGCGCTGATGAAGGGCAGCCTGCACACCGACGAACTGATGAGCGCCGTGGTCACCACCCGTGCGCTGCGCACCAAGCGCCGTCTGTCGCACGTCTTCCGCTTCGACGTGCCGATGTACGACAAGCCGCTGCTCATCACCGACGCGGCGATCAACATCAAGCCGACCCTCGAGGAAAAGGCAGACATCATCCAGAATGCGATCAACCTCGCGCACGCGCTCGGCACCGAACGTCCGAACGTCGCGATCCTGTCGGCGGTGGAAACCGTCAACGTGAAGATGCAGTCCACGCTGGACGCTGCCGCACTGTGCAAGATGGCCGACCGCGGGCAGATCAAGGGCGGCGTGCTCGACGGCCCGCTCGCCTTCGACAATGCGATTTCCATGGAAGCTGCACGCATCAAGGGCATCGAATCCTCCGTGTCCGGCAATGCCGACATCCTCGCCGTTCCTGACCTCGAATCCGGCAACATGCTGGCCAAGCAGCTCGAATACCTGGCGGGCGCGACCACCTGCGGCATCGTGCTCGGCGCACGTATTCCGATCGCGCTGACCAGCCGTGCCGACAGCGCCAATGCGCGCGTGGCCTCCGCTGCCCTGGCCCTGCTGCTGGCCCACCAGAACCGGAAGGTGCATCCATGACGAACGACGCCATTCTCGCCGTCAACGCCGGCTCGTCCTCGCTGAAGTTCGCGCTGTATCCGCAAAGCGGCACGGAGATCGGCGCCGCGCCCCTGTCCGGCAACATCGAAGGCCTGGAGGTCGGCGGCTCGCCGGTCGTCAAGATCTCGAGCAAGGACGGCAACAGCAAGGAAACGCTCGACGCCGGCGACGGTTCGCCGCACGAGCGCGCGCTCGCCGCGCTGCACAAGGTGCTGGAGCGTCACGCCAAGGGCATCCGTATCACCGCGGTCGCGCATCGTATCGTGCACGGCGGCGATCGCTTCGCGGAATCGGTGGTGCTCAACGACGACACGCTGGCTTACCTCGAGACACTGTGCTCGCTCGCGCCGCTGCACCAGCCGCACAATCTCGCCGGCGTGCATGCGTTCCGCAAGCACTTCCCCGACCTGCCGCAGGTCGGCTGCTTCGATACCGCCTTCCATGCAACGCTGCCGGAGACGGAATACACCTTCGCCCTGCCGAAGGCGCTGCGTGAGGAAGGTATCCGCCGCTACGGATTCCACGGCCTGTCGTACCGGTACGTGACCGACCGTCTGCTGGAGAAGACCGAGCGTGCAACGAATCGCATGATCATCGCGCACCTTGGCAACGGCGCCAGCGTCTCTGCCATCAAGGATGGCAAGAGCCTCGCGACCACCATGGGCTTCTCGGCGCTGGACGGCCTGATGATGGGCACTCGCTGCGGGTCCATCGACCCCGGCGTGCTGCTGCACCTGCTGCGCCAGGGGTGGAACTGGGAACAACTGGAGCGCACGCTGTACCGCGAGTCCGGCCTGCGCGGCGTGTCCGGCCTGTCTGCCGACATGCGTACGCTGCGTTCGAGCGAGGATCCCGGTGCACAGCTTGCGATCAATATCTTCACCCACCGTCTCGTGCGTGAATGCGGCGCCCTCAGCGCCTGCCTGCGCGGACTCGACGTGCTTGCCTTCACCGGCGGCATCGGCGAGCACGACACGGCGTTGCGCGCGCAGGCGTGCGATGCCCTTTCCTATCTCGGCGTGAAGATCGACCAGCAGGCCAATCTCGAAGCAACCAATGACGTCATCATGCCGATCCATGCGCAGGACAGCAGCGTGGAGATCTGGGTGGTGCCGACGGATGAAGGCCGGGTTGCCGCGCAGGATGCGGCACGGTTGATCAGTTGATCGGGGCTCAAGGCGATGAAGAAGGCGGCACATGGTGCCGCCTTTTTTGTTGTTTGGCTCCCTTCTCCCGCAGGCGGGGCGGAGGCAGGGTTTCGCGAAGCATGCTTCGCGCTGCCGTAGCCGTCAATGCTTGCAAGCATTGACGTGGGCTCGGAGAGAGGGGAGAAATGCAAAGAAAAACGGCGACACTGTGTGCCGCCGTTTTTTCGCGCCTACCGCAGATCAGCCAGGGCGCCTATTCTGCACGTCCTCTCGTGCAGAAGGGGCGATGCCCGCCGCAGCGGAGCCGGGCCCCTTACCCGTTGTGGGCGCGAATGAACGAGGAAACGATCGGGCAGATGTTCTCGCGCCAGCGACGGCCCGAGAAAATGCCGTAGTGGCCGCTCTCCGCTTCCACGTGGTGCTTCCTGTGCTCCTGCGGGATCGAAGAGCAGAGCTTCTGCGCCGCTTCGGTCTGGCCGATACCGCAGATATCGTCCTTGCCGCCTTCGACGGTCAGCAGCGCCACATTCTTGATGTCCTGCGGACGCACCAGCTTGCCGTCCACTTCCCACGTGCCATTGGCGAGCGCGAAATCCTGGAAGACGGTCTTGATCGTCTCGAGGTAGAACTCGGCGGCCATGTCGAGCACCGCGTTGTATTCATCGTAGAACTTCACGTGCGCGTCGGCGGGATGGCCATGCGCGCGGTCTTCATAGAAATGCAGGTAGCTTTCCATGTGCTTTTCCGGATTCATCGCAATGAAGCCGGCATGCTGCAGGAAGCCCGGGTACACGCGACGACCGGCGCCCGGATAGTTGAACGGCACGACATCGATCACGGTGTTTTCGAACCACTCGTACGGACGATCGTGTGCAAGCTTGTTCACTTCAGTCGGCGAAATGCGTCCATCGATCGGGCCACCCATCAGCGTCATGGTACGCGGCTGAATGTCGCCTGCCGTGGCCATCAGCGACACGGCGGCCAGCACGGGCACGGTGGGCTGGCAGATGGCCATGACGTGCACGTCGGGGCCAAGCATGCGGAGGAAGTCCTGCACGTAATGCACGTAGTCGTGCAGGTGGAATGCGCCCTGGGACAGCGGCACCATACGGGCGTCGACCCAGTCGGTGATGTAGACGTCCTGCTCATGCAGGAGCACGCGTACGGTGTCGCGCAGCAGCGTGGCGTGATGGCCGGAGAGCGGCGCGACCAGCAGCAGTTTGGGCTGATTGAGCGGCTTGCGGGTTTTCTTCGCAAAGTGGAGCAGCTTGCAGAACGGTTTGTCCGCTGCCAGCGTTTCTTCGATCTCGACGAAATGACCATCGACGGTCGTGGATTCGATATTGAAGCTCGGCTTCTTGTAGTCCTTGCCGATGCGATGGAACAACTCTGCGCTCGCCGCGATGTTTTGCGCGAACGGCGTGTAGGCAAGAGGAGAAACTGCGCTTGTGAACAGATGGGAAACAGCGCTGGCCCACTGGGCCATCGGGCTGACGGCGGCGTGTTGCAATTCATGGATCTGATACAGCATTTTTCTTTCCTGACCTTTCAGTGCTTCATACAAGGATTTGCTCCAAGGAAAATGCAAGGACCATGCCATCTGGAAACTCTGCAAGGCCTGTTGGTACAAAAAAAAGGCCGCCTGCGAGCAGGCGGCCAAAGGGCTTTCCCTACAGGAGGGAGAGGAGACAACGGGTAATCTGACGCTAGAACTCCATCCAGTCGTCGGTGCCGGTACGCACGGCAGTGGCAAGTTTCGGATTGCGCGGCGCTAGCGCGGTGCCGCCCTTGGAGGCAGCCACTTTGAGCGGCGCGACGGTTTTCGTTTCGACAGGCGCGGGAGCCGCGGCCGGCTCGGGTGCCTCTTCCGTCTCGAACTGTTCCGCGAACTGCTCGAGCTTGAATACATTGACGACCTGGGCGAGGTTCGCGGCCTGTTCCTGCATGGCCTCGGCTGCAGCGGCCGACTGCTCGACCAACGCAGCGTTCTGCTGCGTGACTTCGTCCATCTGCGTGATTGCCTGGTTGATCTGTTCGATACCGGCAGTCTGCTCGTTGCTGGCGGAACTGATCTCGTCCATGATGTCGGTCACACGTTTGACGCTGGCAACGACCTCGTGCATCGTCGCGCCGGCCTGGTCCACCAGTTTCGAACCAACGCCGACCTTGTGGACGGAATCCTCGATCAGTGCCTTGATTTCCTTGGCCGCGCCGGCGGAACGCTGGGCGAGGTTGCGCACTTCCGCTGCCACCACGGCAAAGCCGCGTCCCTGCTCGCCTGCACGTGCCGCTTCCACCGCAGCGTTGAGCGCCAGGATGTTGGTCTGAAACGCGATACCGTCGATGACGCTGATGATGTCGGAAATCTTCTTTGCCGACTCGTTGATGGAGTGCATGGTCTCGACAACCTGCTCGACTACTTCCCCACCCTTGACCGCCACTTCCGAAGCGGACTGCGCGAGCACATTGGCCTGAGCGGCGTTGTCGGCGTTAGCCTTCACCGTGGAGGTCAGCTCTTCCATCGAGGACGCGGTTTCCTGCAGCGAGCTCGCCTGCTGCTCGGTGCGCGAGGACAAATCCAGGTTGCCGCTGGCAATCTCGATCGACGCCGTCGTCATCGTTTCCGTACCCGACCGCACCTGCGAGACGATGCTCACCAGGCTGTCATTCATTTCCTTGAGGGCCTGCATCAGCTGGCCTGCTTCATCCTTCGACTTGACCTGCACGTCGCCGGTCAGGTCGCCCTGCGCCACACGGCGTGCCACGTCGACCGCTTCGTTCAGCGGACGGGTAATGCTGCGGGTGACCAACCATGCGGCGCCAAGGCCGATGACCAGTGCTGCGCCGCCAAGCGCCCAGGTGAGGATCAGCGCGCTCTTGTAGGAGGCATGTGCCTCTTCCACCGCGATGTCAGCCATCTTGTCCAGCATGCGGACCAGTTCGTCCATCGCGGCCAGCCACTTGCGCTGGTTGGGCCAGACTTCGTTCACGAGTACCTTGACTGCTTCTTCCTGCTTGTCTTCTTCCAGCAGCTCGACCACCTTGTCAGTGAGCGGATCGGTCGCGGCGCGTGCGGCGGCGATCTTTGCCAGCACTTCCTTGCCCTTCTCCTCAGTCATCAGGCGCTCGAGGTTCTCGACATAGGACGCGTATTCATCGCGATCGTCGAAAATCCGATCGGATTCGCGTTCCTTCTGCTTTTCATCCGTCATCAACGCCAGATTGCGCGTCGCCAGGCCAATGGAAAGCACGGACTGGCGCATTTCGAATGCTGCCTTTGTCATGACGTTGTTCTGGTTGACGATATTGTCGAGACTTTGCTCGATCTTCGCCATGCGCGAGATGCCAATCAGCGCCAATGCGATCATCAGCACCAGCACCAGGCCGAAACCCAGGCCAAGGCGTATTCCGATTTTCAGATTGGAGATTTTCATTTTCCTCATCCCTGTAGATGAAAGTCTTTGTCGATCTTGATGGTTGTCAACTTTGTTTCATGGCAAAAGCAAATAGTCTGCCAGCCGACAAATTTGGCGACGGGGCAAGACAAAACTATGGAATCGGCAAGATTCGGGGAGGATTTTGTCTGTCAGTTTCCCGAAAGCAGGAAACGCATCCTGATTGCGAGAAACAATCCTTGAGAAACGAATGAGGAATAGAAAGCCGCTTTTAAATCACGGACTTTCAGCATTTGACAGAGCGTTTCTACTTGGAAACTTCTGACGGATAAACCCTGTCTCGTGATCGTTGCCGACGAAATGATGCATGCCATGCGCGATTTGTGACAAAAACGCATAAATCAAGTGACTAAACGTTGCGTTCATGAACTTTTTGCTCGCATATACTTCGATCCAGTCTTACTTACAGCTACAACAATAGTGAACAGGCGCGCCTGATTCACCGCACCTGATTCATATTTCACACGAGGATGCACTCCATGAACGCACGTACTTCCGTCCATCGCCTCCAGGTTGCCACCGTCCTGTACCGCTTCATTGAAGACAAGGTCCTGCCCGGCACCGGCATTGACAGCGCCACCTTCTGGAAGGGCTTCGACGCCATTGCCCACGACCTGGCCCCGAAGAACGCCGCCCTGCTGGCGGAACGCGACCGCCTGCAGCTGGAGCTGGACAAGTGGCATCGTGCCAATCCAGGCCCGATCCAGGACATGGGCGCCTACCGGGGCTTCCTGCAATCGATCGGCTACCTGCTGCCTGCGCCTGGCGATGTCAAGGCGACCACGGCCAACGTCGATGCCGAACTGGCACTGCAGGCCGGCCCGCAGCTGGTCGTGCCCATCCTCAACGCCCGCTATGCCCTGAACGCAGCCAACGCACGCTGGGGCTCCCTGTATGACGCCCTGTACGGCACCGACGCCCTGCCCGAGACCGATGGCGCGACGCGCACCGGCCCGAACGGCGAAGGCTACAACCCGGTCCGCGGCGCCAAGGTCATCGCCTTCGCCCGCAACTTCCTCGACCAGACCGCCGCGCTGGCCAAGGGCTCGCACGCCGACTCCACCGGCTATCGCGTGGACGGCGGCAAGCTCGTCGTCACGCTGAAGGACGGCAGCACCACCGGCCTGAAGGATGAGCAGAAGTTCATCGGCTTCCAGGGCAAGGCGGAAGCGCCCTCTTCCGTCCTGCTGAAGAACAACGGCCTGCACATCGATATCCAGATCAACCGCGACACCAAGATCGGCAGCCAGGACGCCGCCGGTGTGGCCGACGTGGTGGTCGAAGCGGCACTGTCCACGATTCTCGACCTCGAAGACTCCGTCGCCGCGGTGGACGCCGAAGACAAGGTGCTCGCCTATGAAAACTGGCTCGGCATCCTGCAGGCAACACTGGTGGAAAGCGTCTCCAAGGGTGGCAAGACGTTCAACCGGACCCTGAACGCCGACCGCAAATACACCGCCGCCGTTGGTGCGACCGATGCCAAGGATGGCGTCGTCACCCTGCACGGCCGCTCCCTGCTCTTCCTGCGCAACGTCGGCCACCTGATGACCAATCCGGCCATCCTGCTCGACGGCGGCAAGGAAATCCCGGAAGGCATCATGGACGCGGTCGTCACCGTGACCATCGCCCTGCACGACCTCAAGCGCAAGGCCGGCCAGGAAATCGGCAACTCGCGCACCGGCTCGGTCTACATCGTGAAGCCGAAGATGCACGGCCCGAAGGAAGTCGCCTTCGCCAGCGAACTGTTCGGCCGCGTCGAGCAGCTGCTCGGCCTGCCCACCGAAACGGTCAAGCTGGGCATCATGGATGAAGAGCGTCGCACCAGCGTCAACCTCAAGGCCTGCATCAAGGAAGCCGCTGGCCGCATCGCTTTCATCAACACCGGCTTCCTCGACCGCACCGGCGACGAGATGCACACCGCCATGCACGCCGGGCCGATGATGCGCAAGGGCGACATGAAGACCAGCAAGTGGCTGTCCGCCTACGAGCGCAGCAACGTGCTGACCGGCCTGTCCTCCGGCCTGCGTGGCCGCGCTCAGATCGGCAAGGGCATGTGGGCCATGCCGGACCTGATGGCGGCGATGATGGAACAGAAGATCGTCCACCCGAAGGCCGGCGCCAACACCGCCTGGGTACCGTCGCCGACCGCCGCCACGCTGCACGCCCTGCACTACCACCAGGTCAGCGTCGCCGACGTGCAGAAGGAACTGGAAAAGGTCGACGCCCCGGCCGAGATCGAACGCCTGCTCGGCGAACTGCTGCAGATCCCGGTGGTCGCGAAGCCGGAATGGTCTGCCGCCGACATCCAGCAGGAACTGGATAACAACTGCCAGGGCATCCTCGGCTACGTCGTGCGCTGGGTCGACCAGGGCGTCGGCTGCTCCAAGGTGCCGGACATCCACAACGTCGGCCTGATGGAAGACCGCGCGACGCTGCGCATCTCCAGCCAGCACATCGCCAACTGGCTGCTGCACGGCATCGTCACCGAAGCGCAGGTCACCGAAACCATGCAGCGCATGGCCAAGGTGGTGGACGGCCAGAATGCAGGCGACCCGCTGTACAAGCCGATGGCACCGGACTTCGAGGCATCCTATGCCTACCGCGCGGCACGCGACCTCGTCTTCAAGGGCCTGGAACAGCCGAGCGGTTATACCGAGCCGCTGCTGCATGCATGGCGTTTGAAGGTGAAGGCGAACGCCTGATCCTGGCAGAAGTAAATTGAACGAGGCCGGTCTGTTACAGACCGGCCTTTTTCATTTGGGCCTGCGAATCCCCGCTCAAAGCACATACAATTAACCATCTTGACGAAATGGTTTTCGGGCATTCGCCCGAGCCGCGGAGGATGGGGTAATGCACCTCGACGTACGAACTGTATTTTTCATGCTCGCCATTGCCGCGTTGTCAGCGTCAGCATCCCTATTTCTGGCACAACGGATGAAGCTCTCCGTTCACGGGATCAAGCACTGGGCGTGGGGGCTCGCGATTGCCGGGAGCAGCGGATTTCTGCTCGCGGCGCGGGGTACGATCAGCCCTGCGTTGTCCGTCGTGCTGGGCAACTGCATGCTCTTGCTGGGCTATTCCTTTATCTGGACGGGCATGCGCCAGTTCGTCGGTGTTCCCGTCCGGGCATGGTTCCTGTTCGTGGCGCCGCTGCTTGCTGCTCTGGTCTTGTCGGTCTATTTCCTTGATGACCGCAACGGCCCCGGACGGATTGCTTTCCTGTCTTCCTTGATCACGGCCCTGTCGGTCCTGGCCGCCTGGGAACTCCTGCGCACGGACAAGGATCGCCGGCTCGGCCGGCGCTGGGTTGCCTCGATCCTGCTGCTGCACGCCGCCTTCAATACCTGGCGTGCCGCCTACAATGCCTTGGGCAAGAACCTGGACGGGCCTTATGCGCTGGGGTTGCTGTCAACCGCCACCGGGTTGGAGGCTTTCCTCTTCATGATCTTCCTGACGCTAGGCCTCATCATAATGACGACCGACGCCCTCCAGACCGAGTTGAATCGCCAGGCGAGCCGCGACCCGCTGACCGACGTGTATAACCGGCGGGCCTTCCATGAGATCTTCGAGCGGGAACTGTCGCGCACCAGGAGAGCAGAGAGCCAGTTATCCGTGCTGCTGATGGATATCGACCATTTCAAGCGATTAAACGACACGTATGGCCATCATGCAGGCGATCTCGCGCTCAAGCATTTCGTCACCATCACTTCTCTCTGCCTGCGCAACCAGGACATACTCGCCCGGTTCGGGGGAGAGGAATTCGTGGTCCTGCTCCCTGATGCCAACATCGACGCAGCACAGATCGTTGCCGAACGGATCAGATGCAAGCTGGCCGATCATCCCGTGGCGACACCCCTGGGCGACGTGTCTTTTACAGTTAGCATAGGCGCGACGGTTGTCGCGGAGCAGGCGACTGACCTGAAAGAGATACTCAGCCGCGCCGATGCTGCCCTCTATCGGGCAAAAATGAATGGCCGGAACTGTACAGTCATGGCGTGACAATCGACGCCCTGTTTTTCCAATGTCATAAGGAGACAAGAATGACACGCAACGCCGTCCTGCTCATGGATTTGCAGCACGACTTCCTCGGTGCCGAGGGAAGTTGCATGCCGGTGGAACCGGACAGCATTGCGCCGGTCATCGATACCGCCAACGCCATCCTCCAAAAGGAAATACTCAAGGATGCGCTGCCGGTCCTGGTCGTCAATCAGTTTCCTGAATCCGACCGTATCGGGAATTTCTTTCGCCGGGGTGCCGCGGTGGCAGGCACGCGAGGGGCTGGTCTTGACTCTCGCGTTCGCTGCGACGCGTCGGTGAAGGTCATTGCAAAGGCCAGCGCGAGTGCATTCACGAATCCGGAACTCGACCGCTACTTGCGGGCCGAAAATATCACCGACCTGTACGTCATGGGCGTGTTTGCGGAGGGCTGTGTCCGCGGCACAGTCCTCGACGCGCGCAGGCACGGCTATGCCGTGCATGTGCTGGCCGATGCGGTCGCCAGCAACGCATCATGGAAGAAACGCTTCGGACTCTGGGCCATGAAGCGGGCCGGCGCCGATATCCTTCCGTCATTACCTGTCCCACGCTAGCCGGAAAGGCGCGCTCGCCCTACACTTTATCGTTCTTGACCGCCGGACGCCGCAGGCTGGGGAGCCAACGCTCGATCGAAGCCTGGCCGCAGTGTGAACACCCACCGCCGCAAGTGCCAACGTCAACCGAGGACATCATGAATGACAGAGCGCCAACCAAGCGCGCCCCGGCGGGTTGCACGTCATCGTCGGCATGCAACCCGACAGGTGAACCAACGCGCCCGCCTGCAATCCCCTCTCCCGGCATGTCAGCAACACGTCCCCGTCTTCCCCTTGCCCCCATACCGCGCTTCCATCCGATCCCGAAAGAATTCCTCATAGCTCATCGCGGGCTTGTCTGGATGTTCCTTCTCCATGTGGTCGAGATACGCGCTGTAGTCCGGCAATCCCACCATCATGCGCATGGCCTGCCCGAGGTAACGGCCGGCCTTGCCCAATTCATCAATCATCACAGCCCTCCTATCCAGGCACGGCGCCGCCAGGCATTGCCTCGAACGGTGTTTCGTTCGCGCTCGGGCGCGGCGTCGATCGTGCCGCAAGAATGGTCTTCACACCGAAGACAAGCACACTGATCACGACCAGCATGAACAATGCGGCCAGCGAGGCATCGACATAGTCGTTGAAGACGATCTGCTGCATCTGCGCCACGGATTTCGCCGGCGCAAGCAGTTCGCCTCTGTCGAGCGCAGCGCCATACCTGTCGGCATGCGCAAGGAAACCGATCTTCGGGTCGGAATGGAAGACTTTCTGCCACCCTGCGGTAAGCGTGCAGACCAGCAGCCAGATGGTCGGCAGGATAGTCACCCAGGCGTAACGGTCGCGCTTCATCTTGAACAGCACACACGTTGCCAGTATCAACGCAATGCCAGCGAGCATCTGGTTGGCAATGCCGAACAACGGCCAGAGGGTGTTGATGCCACCCAGCGGATCGACCACGCCCTGGTACAGGAAGTAGCCCCAGCCGGCCACACATAGCGCCGTCGCGATCAGGCTCGCCGGCAGTGATTCGATGCGCTTCATCGACGGCATGAAGGCGCCGAGCAGGTCTTGCAGCATGAAGCGTCCGGCGCGCGTGCCAGCGTCGACGGCAGTGAGAATGAACAGGGCCTCGAACAGGATGGCGAAGTGGTACCAGAAGGCCATCATCGTCCGACCGCCCAGTGCGTCCGACAGGATCTGCGCCATGCCGACGGCCAGCGTCGGTGCGCCACCCGCACGTGAGATGATGGTGTGCTCACCGACATCCTTCGCCGTCTGGGTCAGCATTTCCGGTGTCACGTAAAAGCCCCACTGCGAAATGGCGGTAGCGGCGGACTGCGCCGTGCTGCCGATCAGCGCGCCGGGACTGTTCATGGCGAAATACACGCCCGGCTCGATGCAGGCGGCAGCAACCAGCGCCATGATGGCGACAAAGGATTCCATCAGCATCGCGCCATACCCGATGAACCGCGCGTGGCCTTCGTTCTCGAGCAACTTGGGAGTGGTGCCCGACGAGATCAGCGAATGGAATCCGGATACGGCGCCGCAGGCAATCGTGATGAACAGGAACGGGAACAGGCTGCCCGACCAGACGGGGCCGGTGCCATCGACAAATTTTGTGACCGCCGGCATCTTCAGTTCCGGCGCAACGAAAATGATGCCGATCGCGAGGCCGACGATGGTGCCGATTTTCAGGAAGGTCGACAGGTAATCGCGCGGCGCCAGCAGCAGCCATACCGGCAGGACCGAAGCGATAAAGCCGTAACCGATGAGCATCCAGGTCAGCTGGCGTCCGTCGAAGGTAAACATTGGGCCGAACACCGGGCTTTCCTGCACGTTTTGCCCGAATACGATGGCCAGCATCAACAGGACGAAGCCGATCACGGAGATTTCCCCGATCCGGCCAGGCCGGATATAGCGCAGGTACACGCCCATCAAGAGGGCAATGGGAATGGTCGCCATCACGGTGAACGTGCCCCAGGGTGACTCGGCCAGCGCTTTCACGACGATCAGGGCAAGCACGGCCAGGATGATGACCATGATCATGAACGCCCCGAACAGCGCAATCACACCCGGCACCGGACCAAGTTCGGACTTGATCAGGTCACCAAGGGAACGCCCATCGCGCCGCGTCGAGATGAACAGCACCATGAAGTCCTGCACCGCGCCTGCGAACACGACGCCGGCAAGGATCCACAGCATCCCTGGAAGGTATCCCATCTGTGCGGCGAGCACCGGACCGACCAGTGGCCCTGCGCCGGCAATCGCAGCGAAATGGTGGCCGTACAGGACATACTTGTTGGTCGGAACGTAGTCCAGTCCGTCATTGTGCCGGTAGGCCGGGGTCATGCGCGCGGGATCAAGCTGAGCCACCTTCCTGGCAATGAACAGGCTGTAGTAGCGATAGGCAATCAGGTAAACGCAGACGGCAGCAATGACGATCCAGATGGCGCTGATGGACTCGCCGCGGTTCAGCGCAACGAACCCAAGGGAAAACGCACCCGCAATCGACACGGCGAGCCACCCCAGGTGGCCAGTGAGGCGGTTCATGATGCTTCCTTCCAAGATCGGTCGGACATCGCGGTGTATGAGATGCACGACGTTCTAGTGATTGATCTGTTTGACAAAAGAGCGTTCCACCCTTCCCGGCAAAATTGCTGCGCTCCGCGCGAGCGGAACTCGGTCCGCCCGGACCAGTCCATCAAGATTGCCTGCTGGTCTGAAATCGAAAGACTGCCATGTTTGCCTCGTCCGGATACGGCGCTACCAGCGCCCATGAACCCCTCAGCAAACTCGACTTCACACGCCGCGATCCCGGGCCGGAGGATGTGCAGATCGATATTCTGTACTGCGGCGTCTGCCACTCGGACCTGCATACGGCGCGCAATGAATGGAGCAACACCGTGTATCCCGTTGTGCCGGGGCACGAAATCATCGGTCGCGTGACCGCGACCGGCGACAAGGTAACCCGCTTCAAACAGGGCGATGTGGTCGGCGTGGGTTGCATGGTCGACTCATGCCAGCACTGCCATGCCTGCGACGAGGGCCTGGAGCAATATTGCGAGAACGGATTTGTGGGCACCTACAACGGCGAGGAAATGCACAGCGGCGGCATGACCTATGGCGGGTATTCGAGCAACATCGTTGTGCGCGACAAATTCGTGCTGCGCATCCCCGACAGACTCGATCCTGCCGCAGCGGCGCCCCTGCTCTGCGCAGGCATCACCACCTGGTCGCCGCTGAAGCAATGGCGCGTCGGGCAAGGACACAAAGTGGGTATCGTGGGTCTCGGCGGCCTTGGCCATATGGGAATCAAGCTGGCGCACGCAATGGGTGCGCATGTCGTGCTCTTCACCACGTCACCCGGAAAACGGGAAGACGCAATGCGGCTCGGCGCAACGGATGTGGTGGTCTCCAAGAACGCGGAAGAAATGGCGGCCCACCGCAACTCGTTCGACTTCATCCTGAACACGGTCGCCGCGCCACATGCGCTCGATCCCTTCATGGAACTGCTCAAGCGCGACAGCACCATGACCCTGGTCGGCGCACCGGCTTCGCCGCATCCCTCTCCGCAAGTCTTCAACCTCATCATGAAGCGACGTCGGCTGGCCGGATCCCTGATTGGCGGGATCGCGGAGACGCAGGAAATGCTCGACTTCTGCGGCGAGCACGGCATCGTGTCGGACATCGAGATGATCCGCATCCAGGAGATCAATGATGCCTACGAGCGCATGCTCAAGAGCGATGTGAAATATCGCTTCGTGATCGATATGGCGTCACTGAAGTAAACAAAGAACGTAGGGCGCGCCCCGCTTACCGGCGCTCTTGCCGGGGCAGCGCGCCCGCTAGAACAACGCCTGCTGCCGGCTGGTCAACGACGAAAAATCGTCATCGAGGAAAGGCAGGATACCGTCCGCCACCGGCTGCAGCTGGCGCGTGAGGTAGTGCTCGTAATCGAGGGGGGTGCGCTGTGTTTCCAGCGGCTCCGGCCCCGCCAGCGTCATCACATAGCGAATCCATCCGCCGTTCTGGTACTGCAGCGGCCGCCCCTGCTGACGGTTGTATTCGTCGGCGATGCGCGCAGCGCGTACATGGGGCGGCACGTTGCGTTCGTATTCGCCGAGCGGCCGGCGCAGGCGCTTGCGATACACCAGCAGTGCATCGAATTCCCCGCCGAGAGTGCGTTCCACATAATCGCGCACGTAATCCCGGTACGGCTCCCCCTTGAAGATGCGCAGGTACAGTCCCTGCTGGAACTGCTGCGCCAACGGCGTCCAATCGGTGCGCACCGATTCCAACCCCTTGAAGACGACTTCCTCGCTGCCGTCCGGCTTCCTCACGAGGCCGGCGTAGCGTTTCTTGCTGCCCTCTTCGGAACCGCGAATGGTCGGCATCAGGAAGCGGCGGTAATGCGTGTCGAACTCCAGTTCAAGTGCGCACGCGAGGCCGAATTCCTCCCGCAGATGACGCTCCCACCACTGGTTGACGTGGCGGACCAGCGTCTCGCCGATCTCCACCGCTTGCTCCTCCGTCTGCGCGTGCTTGAGCCATACGAAGGTCGAGTCGGTGTCGCCGTAAATCACGTCATACCCCTGCGCTTCGATCAGCTCGCGCGTGCGTCGCATGATCTCGTGTCCGCGCATCGTGATCGATGACGCGAGGCGCGGATCGAAGAAGCGGCAGCCGAACGCGCCCAGTACGCCGTAAAAGGCGTTCATGATGATCTTCAGCGCCTGCGACAACGGCGCGTTGCCCTCGCGCTTGGCCATCTCGCGTCCCTGCCAGACCTGCGTGACGATCTGCGGCAGGCAGTGCTTGTCGCGCGAGAAGCGCGCACCGCGGAAGCCGGGCACTGTCGCGTCTGGATCGCGATTGCCGCTGCCTTCCACCAGTCCGACCGGGTCGATCAGGAAGGTGCGGATGATCGACGGGTACAGGCTCTTGTAATCGAGCACGACGACGGAATCGTAGAGGCCGGAACGGGAGTCCATGACGAAGCCGCCCGGACTGTTCTCGCCATTCACGTCACCCACGTTGGGCGCGACATAGCCCTGTCGGTGCATCATCGGCATGTACAGGTGTTCGAACGCGGCCACCGATCCGCCGCTGCGGTCGGCCGCGAGGCCGGTGACGCTGGCCCGTTCCAGCAGGAAGGCCATCAGGTCGGTCTTCGCGAAGATGCGCGTCACCAGCTCGCAGTCCTTGAGGTTGTAGCGCGCCAGTGCGGGCTTGTCTTCCGCAAAGCGGCGATCGATCTCCGCCATCCTGTCGTACGGGTTGTCGATGGACTTGCCCTCGCCCAGCAGCGTTTGCGACACATGCTCCAGGCTGAACGACGGGAAGTTCCATGTCGCCGAGCGGAGGGCTTCGATACCGTCGATGATGAGGCGTCCCGCGGCGGCAGCGAAGAAATGCTGGCCCTTGCTGTGCTCGCGCCACTCCATCGCGCTGCCGTCCCGGCCGAGGCGCAAGGGCACGCAATAGCGGTCGGCATGCTGCTGCAGCACGCGCAGGTCGAACTGCACCAGGTTCCAGCCGATGATGGCGTCGGGGTCGTGGCGTTCCAGCCATGCATTCAGCCGCTCCAGCATCCGTGCGCGGCTCTCGCAGTATTCGAGGTCGAAGTCGAGCGTATCGTCGCTACCGTTTGCGGGGCCGAGCATGTAGACCTGACGTTGGCCGCATCCTTCCAACGCAATCGAATACAGCTCGGCGCGCGCGCTGGTTTCGATGTCCAGCGAGACCAGCCGCAGATTCGGGCGGTATCCGGCAGCCGGTTTCAGCTGGGCGTCGAACAGTGTGCGCTCCCTCGCGGGATCGGGGCTGCCGTCGAAGCGTACCGGCGCGGTGATGAAGCGCTCCATCAGGTAGCGCTCGGGCGGACGCACATCCGCTTCGTAGACGTCGACGCCGTGTTCCCGCAGGCGCTTTTCAAGTTTCAGCAGCTGGCGGTACTGCCGGCAATACAGTCCCAGCACAGGGCGGCGATGGAAATCGTACAGGGCGAGGGGGCGTAGCGCACAACCCCGTTCGCCGCGCAATACCGCTTCGGCCTGCTCGCGCTGGTCTGCGGGGATGAAGGCAACGGAAGGCTGGGGCGGCAGGCAGACACGGCGCGGGCCCTCATCGGTCGCCAGCCAGAATTCGACTTCCGTCCCGGCGGTCGTGTCCTGCCAGTGCCGGGTAAGGAGAAAGCCTTGCTTGAGTTGATCCAACGTCTGCCTTTGTCGCGCCCGTCGGGCGATTGAACCACAGGGGGGATTTTAGCGCGCGCCCCTGCGTTGCCCCTCCCTCAATGCCTGCAAAGGGAAAATGGTCTGCACGCGAAGCAATCGTGTCCCCGCAACAGCTTTCATGACCTGAATCAAAGTATTGCGTATGAGCAGGTTCATGCCCTTCCCGGTTGCATTTGGGCTCCTATAATTTCCTCAGAGCATTGAGAATACCTATGGAGTCTTGAAATGAACATCACCGCCGAATTCAGGCACGACTACGCCGCAGCGCTTCGCAACATGCACCTGAACGAGTCCGAAATTACCCGGCACACGGAAGGTTTGACGTCGACCGAAGGTTTGCCTGCGGACCTGCTGGCCGAAGCGCATTTCGAAAAGATCATCAGCGAGCGCAATACCCGCGTCGGTGCGAAGGTACGCGCGACAGCGCGTCGTTTGATCTGCGGCGTCGGCATGATTGCGCCCATCACCGCGGTGCTTGCCGGCGCGATCCTATTTATTGCGCTCTGATCCCAACGCGCCCGCCGTTGCCCGGCGAAACACGATCCAAAGAAGAATCGTGCTGGCGAGAACGCCGGCAAAGAGCGTAATCTGCCCCGGGGTCATTTCCCCGCCGGTCAATCGGTTGAAAATATTGCCGGCGCCGTAGCCTGCAACGCACACTATGCCGGACCAGAGGAGCGCCCCGGCAAAATCCAGGGCCAGGAAGCGCCATGCAGGCATCCTGCTCATGCCCAAGGCCAGCAGCCCGGCGATCCGCATGCCATAGAGGAAGCGCAAGCTGAGCAAGAGCACGACGTGATGCCGGTGCATCAACGTCTGCAGCCGCTTCCGCCTGCTCCGCAATGAAGGAAAGCGCCGCATCGCGCGCAATCCGTAACGCCTCCCCGCGAAGAAATACGGCACGTCTCCGAGAAAGCTGGCGACGGCGGCAATCGCCATCACTATCGGCAGGGCGAGATGCCCGTGATAGGCCGCGAAACTGCCGGCGAGCAGGACAGCCTCGCCCTCCAGGAAGCATCCGAGGGCGACGGCAAAATATCCATAGGCCTGTACAAGATAGGCGATATCCATGTGTCCATTGTGATGGGTTAGACAGGCTGAATCCTGCCGTAACGGCACACGAATAGAGCTTCGAACGCTGGAAAAAGTTGCGCAGCCTTGATCGAGGGCAAGTTAATGTCAGATCAACAACGGCCCTTTTTGGCCTGGCCGGGCGGGCAGTGATGTCCACCGTGGCCGCCGCCGGTAATGACGACCGTGGCCGCCGGATACTCCGGCACGACGACGCAGCCTGATAGGCCAACGGTGACTGCAACGAGAACGAGGAAAAGTGATTTCATGCGGAATTGCCGAACAAGGATCTGAACGCCCTTACACTAGGCCGGCGATTTCTTTCGGTCAATTACGGTCAATGAAAGTTACATTTCCGTATTTCATTGCGTAGCGCAAGGGGAATGGTGCAGCCGTGGTGAACCGGTGGCGGGAAAAGAGGGAGAGAAACAGAGGCGCGTAAACCAGAAAAGGGGTCAGACCTTACGATCTGACCCCTTCGATGATACTGGCGCGGCCGGCAGGAATCGAACCCACGACCCCTTGGTTCGTAGCCAAGTACTCTATCCAGCTGAGCTACGGCCGCGAAAAACGTAATTATAGCACTGCTTTTTCAAAAAGTGGAACCCCCTCGTTGAATAGTGGCAAGTTGGGCCCAAAACCGTGCTTCCGGCGGCGACCGTCCGACCGCCGGTACGAAAAACGTGCACCAGAGCATCTACCTCAGACACAATATATGACTTGCGTCCGGCACGCCCTGCCGGCGGATCAACGTACAAGTGAAAGAAGACCAGACATGCTGCAACCGGAGTGGCTGCCGATCGTCATGCAGGGATCGTTCAGCGAAATCTACGTCGTAAACTGCGACACGTTTCGCTTCGTGCACACCAATCAGGCAGCGCGCAAGAACCTGCACTACACCGCCAGCGAGCTGGCCGGCATGACGCCGCTCGACCTTGCCCGCAGCGTCTCGTTCGAGGTGCTCCAAAACATTCTCATGCCGCTCGGTTGCGGAAAGTCGAGCCGCGCATCGCTCGATACCGTGCATACCCGGAAGGACGGATCGACCTATCCGATCGAATTCCGACTCTTCTATTGCGGGTCAAAGGAACCGGTCTACATCATGATCGGCAACGATATCAGCGCCCGGCACAACTCCGCCAAGGCGCTGCGGCTGAGCGAGGCGCGCTTCCGCGCCATCGTCTCCAATACGCCCGGCCTGTTCTTCCAGATCCAGCAGCGCCCGGACGGCAGCCTGTCCTTCCCCTACCTGAGCGACGGCTGTCACGCGCTGCTCGGAATTGCGGCCGAGCGTCTGCGCGCCGATTCCAGCCTGTTCCTGAACCTGATCCTGCCCGAAGACCGCCCGTCCTTCCTGAAATCCATGGGCGAGTCCGCCACGGCAATGAAAACCTGGAATTGGGACGGCCGCATCTGGGTCGACAAGTGGAGAGATGTCAAATGGATCAATCTCCGCTCCACGCCTCGCGCCCTGCCCGGCGAAGGTGTCCAGTGGGAAGGGATCATGACCAACATCACGGACAGCAAGCTCGAAGAGGAAGAAATCAAGCGCTCTCGCGCCCAGCTGGCGGAACTGTCCGCCCATATCGAAACCGTCAAGGAAAAGGAACGCACCCGCATCGCCCGCGAAATCCATGACGACGTCGGCGGCAACCTCACCGCCATCAAGATGGCGCTGGCGCTGGTAAAAAAGCGCCTGCCGGCGGACGACGCCTCGCTGGCCGAAAAGGCCGTCTACGTCGAATCACTGGTCGACCGCACCATTGAAGCCATCCACCGCATTTCGGCCGACCTGCGTCCCGGCATCCTCGATTTCGGCATCGTGGCCGCGATCGACTGGCAGGCCAAGGAATTCGAGAAGCAACTCGGCATCCCCTGCGAGTTCACGTCCAACAAAAAGGACATCGACCTCGACCCCGACCAGGCGACCGCCCTTTTTCGCATTTTTCAGGAAGCGCTTACCAATATTGGGAAACACGCGCAGGCATCGAGGGTCACCGTCAGGCTGGCAAGGACGAACCGGAGCGTGCGCCTGGAAATCGCCGACAACGGCCGCGGCATCGAGGCCACAGAACGGCTCAAGCCCAAATCCTTCGGTATCCGCGGGATGACGGAACGCGCCAACGCCTTGGGTGGGCAACTGTCCGTCAGCGCAATTCCGGGGGGAGGCACGGAAGTTGCTCTGCGGATACCTCTAACGGAATAACAACCTGACGACTTGCCATGATGACTGCTGCACAAGAGACAATTCGCATCCTGATTGCTGACGACCACGCGATTGTGCGTGAAGGCCTGAAACAGATCCTCGCCGACACCAAGGACATGGTGGTCGCAGGTGACGCAGAGAACGGCAACGACGCCATCAAGCTCGCCCGCCGCGGCGACTCCGACGTCCTCCTGCTGGACATCTCCATGCCCGACAAGAGCGGCATTGAAGTCCTCAAGCAGGTCAAGAAGGAAAGCCCGAAGATCGCCGTGCTGATGCTCTCCATGCACCGCGAAGACCAGTACGCGATCCGCTCCCTCAAGGCCGGCGCCTCCGGCTACCTGAACAAGCAGAGCGCTCCCGCCGAGCTGGTCGACGCCATCCGCCAGGTCGCCGCCGGCCGCAAGTACATCAGTCCCGCGCTGGCCCAGGAACTGGCCAACCAGGTCGGCGACGAAAACCGCGAGACCCCGCCGCACGAAACCCTGTCCGACCGCGAGTACCAGACACTGATCATGATCGCGTCCGGCAAGACGGTCAGTGACATCGCTGCCGAACTGACGCTGTCGGTCAAAACGATCAGCATGTACCGCTCGCGCCTGTTACAAAAAATGAAAATGCGCCACAACGCCGAGCTCACGCATTACGCGATCAAGAACCATCTGGTGGAATGACGGTAAGCGCCCGCCCGCACGCAACGTGCGGGCGGAGTTAATAAAAAAGCCACATTCTCTGTCGGACGGACACGGACGAATGCCCTACCACCTTTCCTTTTTGCCCATTCCCCCATAAAGTAACAAGATTTCCCATTTCCAAGCCGCCCATCGGCTACCGGACACGCCGACGCCACTGCAATGCAAGACAAGAAAACAGAGCAACAGAGTCCTGCCGATATCGCCCGCGAGGCTTTCAAGCGCCTTGCCGTGCGACGCATTGCCCCGACGCCGGAGGCATACCGCGAAATCTACGAAGAGATCGCCGGCACGAAGACCGTGCCCGGCCCGGAAAAGGTCCTCGCCGACTTTGCTTCCAGCCTGGCAGGGTTGACGGGCGAGGTCGGCCTGTTGGCCGCGCATTTCCGCCGCGCGCTGGAAAAACGCGACTGGGAAGCCTACGGCCGGGACCTGAATGAACTCGTCGACAAGCATCTCGGCGCCATCACTGCAGTGGCCGAGACCGCCACGAAGAAGGCACCCGCACCCGCCAAAACCGCATCGATTCCCCTGGTCGACCCGGTCGAACCGGCGCAGGCGCGATCCATTTCCCTGGTGGACGACGTCCCGCCGCCGGTGTTGAAATCCCAGGGCATCTCCCTCGTCGACGACGTTCCGCTGCCCGCGGTCGTGAAACCGCCCAAAGTGGAAGTGATGCCAGTCGTCGGCGAAACACGCCAGATGCAGATGCTGCGCGACCTGCTCGTGCGCACCCTGACGCTCGCCGTCGGCTCGCTGCTGCGCGGCACCCCTGCCCTGCTCGAGGAAGCCGAACAGCTCGCCGCCGTCATTCGCGATTCGCATTCCGAGCAGGACCTCGCCGACGTGGGCAACCGCCTGAAGCAGCTGTGCTTCAAGATCGAGCTGAAGGCGGAAGACATGGCGGAAGAGCATGAACTGCTGCTGCGCCTGTTCAAGCTCCTGCTGGAGAACGTCAGCGAACTGCTGGAAGACGATTCCTGGCTCAGCGGCCAGATCGCCAGTGTGATGGACCTGCTGTCCGGCCCGATCAGCCACAGCGCCCTGATGGACGCCACGCGCAGCCTGAAGGAAGTCATCTACAAGCAGAGCCTGCTCAAGCACAGCCTCACCGAAGCCAAGGCGACGGTGAAGAACATGATGGTGACCTTCATCGACCGCCTCGGCGCGGTCGCCGCCAGCACCAGCACGTACCACCAGAAGATGGATCAGTACGTGCACAAGATCAGCGAAGCCAAGGGCATCCCCGAACTGAACAGGATTTTGCAGGACGTGATGCACGACACCAAGGTCGCGCAGGCGGAGGCACTGCGTTCGCGCGACGAGATGATGGCGGCGAGGCAGGAAGTGCAGGACGCCGAGACACGCATACACGAGCTGGAAGGCAAGCTGGCGGAACTGAGCGAACTGGTGCGCGAGGACCAGTTGACCGGCAGCCTGAACCGGCGCGGCCTTGACGAGGTGTTCGAGCGCGAGGTATCGCGCTCGGAACGGCGCAAGGCCCCCCTGTGCATCGCCATGCTGGACCTGGACGATTTCAAGAAACTCAACGACACGCACGGCCATACTGCCGGAGACCACGCACTCATTCACCTCGTGAAGGTGGTCAAGGACACCCTACGCGCCATGGATGTTATCGCCCGCTTCGGTGGCGAGGAGTTCATGATCGTGCTGCCGGAGACGCCGCTGGAAGACGCCGTCCAGACGGTCACGCGCATCCAGCGCGAACTGACCAAGCAGATTTTCATGTACAACAACCAGCGGCTGTTGATCACCTTCAGCGCCGGCGTGGCGAAGCATTCTCCCAGAGAGAGTCAGGAATCGATCATCCAGCGGGCGGATGAGGCTCTCTATAAAGCCAAGAAGGCGGGGAAAAATCGGGTGGTGGCGGCCTCTTGACCGCCATTGCCCCGCGCCCGCCAGGGTGCGAAGCGTCTCTTGGATGCGTAGAGCGGCTTACTGATAGGCGGCGAGATCATTCGCATTATCCACCTCGCCCCATTCCCCTTTGTACGGCAAGGCGACGATGGGCACCCGTCCGGCTTCGATCACTTTCTGCAAGGTGCCGGTCATGTGCATCCTGTCGCTCTCCTCGCGTGCCAGGCTGGCACGGATACGTGCGATCTCGCTCCATCCCGCGGGCGTGAAGCGCAGCAGTCCCATGTACTGCCCTTCCACTTCCTCGACAGATTTCGGCTTGTTGCCGATTTCGGCGAGCGTTCCGTCGGGGCGCAGGCGGAAGGTCTCCGCATCCAGCAGCGGGTCGCCGAATCGCATCTCCCACAGCGCTCTCCAGTTAGCGTCATAGGTGACCGCCAGGCTGGCGCTGCAATTCGACAGCGCGGTCACCGCGCTGGCGTCATAGAAAATATCCGAATAGCTGACCACGCATGGCTCGCTCTTGAGCCAGGCTTCCGCGCAGGCAAGCGAACTAACCATATTGGTCTCCGACCAGCGCGGGTTATGAAATTCCGTGAGACCGCGATTGGCGAGCAGCTCACGGCGGTAGCCGGTAACGATACCGATCTCGTTCACCCCCGCCGCACGAAGCGCCTCAAGCTGCCAATCCAGAAGCGTTTTGCCGCGCAGCTCCACCAGGCATTTGGGACGTTCATCGGTCAGGTTTTTCATACGGCTACCGCGGCCGGCGGCAAGGATGATGGCTTTCATAGCAGTTCAGGTCCGTATTGTTTCAGGGCGAAATCGCCGTATTGGTAAGGTGCGCGCAATGCCAGCAGGCGTTGATTGCGACGTCCTTGCTTTCCATATCGCAGAGGTTGGCCGCTGTGCCAGTCCAGCACCTGCCCGCCCGCCGCTTCGAGCACCGCCTGCCCGGCAGCCGTATCCCATTCGGAACTGCCCACCAGGCGGGGAAACACATCTACAGTTCCCTGCGCCAGCCGTCCGTACTTGAGCGCTGATCCGATGGCCACGCGTTCGCCCACGCCGTTGGCTTCGGCAAAGAAGTCGACCTCAGGCGAATCGTGAAAGCGGCTCACAGCAACGCGCACTGAACGGGATTTTCCCACTGCGGTGCAATCGGTCCGCACCCCATTCCTGGCATACCAAGCGCCCGAGCCAGGAACGCCGGCGAACAATTCGTCCCCGGCCGGCGCATAGACGACGCCCAGAACCGGCGCACCGGCATCGACCAGCGCGATATTCACGGTGAACTCCCCGTTTCGGGCAAGAAAATCCTTGGTGCCGTCGAGCGGATCGACCAGCCAGTAGCGGCGGGCCTCGAGATGGAGATCGCTTCCTTCTTCGGACACGACCGGGAGGCCGGTGCAGCGCAGGCACGCGGCAATGACCGCATGCGCGGCGCGGTCTGCCTGCGTTATCGGCGAGCCGTCCTCCTTATAGTCGAGCCCGGCGCCTCCGCCGTAAAACGACAGGATCGCTTCGCCCGCGCGACGTGCGGCATCCACGGCGATGTCGAGATATTGATCAGACACGAAACAGGACCTTTATCCGCGCAATGTCTGCCGGCGAGAGAACCGGTTCACGCTCGGGATGCCACATCCATCCCTCCCAAGGCAGCCGCTCATGTCGCATCGCCTCGATCGTGCCATCTTCAGCCCGTGCCATCACGACAAATCCGGGCGGGCAATCCGCCAGTGCAAGATTGTGATAGCTGTTGACCTCGGACGGGAGGCCCGTCTCTCCCGGCGCAACGGCAAGGACATGCCTCGTACGCACATGTCCTTCCACTTGCATGAGCGCGCCGCCTGTCCACACCGCCATCATCTGCATTCCCCGGCACACGCCCAGAACCGGCAGCGCGTGCGTCTTTGCATGGTCCAGCAGCCAGCGCTCGGTGGCGTCGCGCTCGGGGCATTCGCCGATGTCGTTGCCGCCGGAAAGCAGAATCGCGCGCGGCTTGATTGCCGCGGCCCATCCTGTCAGGACATCGGCGGAACCTGAAAAGGAATTCGGGACAGCAACCGGGACGGTGCCGGCGGCATGCAAGAAGGCCATCAGGCGCTGGTCAACCGCGTCCCGGCGCTCACCGCGCTCGGGCCAGGCGTCCACGCGCTGGCTGACCGCGACGACAACAGTCGAGCTCAAGCAAGCACCTCTACGCGCCGTCCCGCGCAATCCAGGTGCAGCCGGGAGGCCTGGGACCAGCGCCGGTACAGCACCTCACCGGCACCGATAACGGCAGGCAAGCCGAGTTCACCGGCGCGTATCGCCATGTGTGAATTGGCACCGCCCCAGGCGGTAATAAGCCCGGTGATGGGATAGGCAAACAACCAATCGAAACCCGGGTCGGCATTCGGTATGCACACGATCGCGCCTTCCAGCTGGTTGCGGTTGTGGCAATCCACCACCGGCGCGGTCACCTGTTTCTGCGTAATGAAATTCGGCGCGGTTTCCGGCCATTCGAACGACCACACATCCTCCGGACGCGCAATCACCGGCGGCAGGGACAGCGCGAGCGTTTCGCGATAGCGTGCCTTGCCCTGCTCAATGGACCGGCCGAGGATGTCGGCGGGATCCGCCGCCGCCACATGCAGTTCCTGCAGTGCGCCTATATCACAGTACGCCATGTCCTCGCGGCCGAATCCCCACTGCCTGCCGCATGCGGCAGCCAACGACAGTGCATCGGACAAGTTGCGGGTGAAATGGAACTTGGCCAGCTCGCGCAGCTCGATGCCGGCTTGCAGGAAGTCGAAGAGTCCCACGCCGTCCGGATGGAGATTGTGTGCTTCGAGCAGGCGTACGATCTCGCGCATTTGCGGGAGCGTCAGCGCGAACGGCTTCCCTGGCTCTACTGCGGGAGGTGTCTGGTTCCAGTCGAAATAAAGTTCCGGCGCTTCGTCGTAGCGCGGCGAAAGGATGTCGTACGTCCCGGGGCGAAGATGGCCGTACCGCGACAGGAATGTCGCCTTATCGAGCATTGCCCTGTCCCGCCCCAGCTGGCCGCTCACCGTCGTTACGCTGGCCATGAACGCGTCGTAGTCCGATTGGGAGAACACGCCGACGGCAACCAGCGACCGTAGCATCTGCACGGCGATGAAACCCGCCCGAGCAAGACCCGCGAACGGCAGCGTTCCGTAGCGCTTGGCGTCCTCCAGCAGCCAGTAGATTCGCTCCAGGGGATCCGCATCCGATGCAAGCAGGCTCTCACGACGTGCATTCAACGTATCCAGCTTGGCGGCGTCAGCTCGCCAGCGCCCATCCTTGGGGTGCACAATGCGATTGGTGAGCCGGCGAAGGCTGTGCGCGATCGACTCGCGCTCCGCGGCAGTGAAGCCGGCTTCCTCCAACCTGCCCAGGCGCTGCGGGAGGTCCAGGGTATAGCAGGAAAAAACAATCTCGAACTCCACCTTGTCGTGGAGTGTCGGCTTGGCGAGCAGACGATCGATGTAATAGTCGACCAACCGACCGGCCAGCCCCTCGTCGAGGTCGGCAGGAATGAACGAGTTGAAAGACAGCCGTACGTCAACGTACGGCAATCCGAAGAAATGCGGCATCAGCGGAAAACTGCGCAGGTTGCGATACCCGTAGTTATGCCGCTGATAGGCCCAGATCGCGTCCGTGACTAGTTCTCGGTACAGCGAAAGTGCGAGCGGTTTCGGACGCACGCCGATGATTTCAGCCGGATTCCAATCCGGCATCACCCCGTAAACCGTACGCCGGCCCATCAGGAAAGGATGCGGACGCATGCCGCGTGCGACCTTGTCGGCCACCAGTTTCAGGCGTAACGCCTGTTCCTCCGGCGTAATACGCGCCCCCGGCATAACCAAGGGCCGTGCTTGCAGCAGCCACAAAACCTCTTCGCCGCGCTCCCGCGTGTACGCGAACTCGCAATCCACGGGCGTGCCGCCGAACAGTTGCAGCAGTTCATCCAGCAGCGCCAGCACGCCGTTCAGCTCGGGCACGGGCGGCACCTGCGATAGTGCCGCGCCTTGCCACGTCCTTCCGCCCTGACCTCCCGTCACCGCCGCGGTGTCCTGCCCTTCACTCCAGTTCACCACGCGGTAGGGCGCGCAGGTATTCGGATCGTGGGAAAAAGCCACACCTGATCGGATCACGCCTTGCAGCATCGGCTGGATCAGCACCTCATCGTCTTCCGCCGCCGCGCCGTAAGCCGCAATCACCCTCTCCACCGCATCGGCAAGACCGCCTGCCGTCACGTCCAGCAGCGAAAGGAACGCGCCCGCGTTGGACTGCGTCGCGCCATCTTCCCTGCGGCAGCTCGAGCGAACGATCATCCGCACGTCGCCCAGGGTTGCAACGACGCGGTCCAGGCAGTAGCCGCGATACTGCCGCCATTCACCAACCGTCAGGCAGGCCAAGGGCGCGATGCGCGCGGAGCGCAGCTTGTCCTGCAGGAGCGCGAGGGTTCCGGCCTTGGTGGAAAAGGTGAGAGTCATCGCAGGAAGCTCAGTCCTTGCGCCGTGCGGACCAGGCGCGTGTCAGGTAAGTGGCTTCGATCACGTCGAGGCCCTTGATCTTCTGGTTCACGAAGTCCAGGAAGGCCGCGAACTTCTCCGCTCCCAACTGGACGCGCAAATCGTTGACGGAGCGCCACGCTCCGATATAACGCTCTGCGCTCATTGCAATGACGTGACGGCCTTCGAGATACACCACATCCTCGAAACACGGGCTCGCCCACAGCTGCTCGGTCAACGTTTCGGTAATGCCCGAACGGCCGGAGGAAACGCGCTTAATGTTCGGACGCAAGGTGTTGAGATGTTCCTCAATCTCCACGAGCAGCGGATTTACCTCGATCAGCCTGGGGTTCCACAGCGCGGTGAAGCGCCCGCCCGGACGCAGGATCCGGCGGAATTCCTGCGTCGCCGCATCGAAGTTCGCCCAGTGAAATGACGAGGCCATCGACACCCAGTCGCAACATGCGTCGGGCAGTCCTGTCGCTTCCGCCGAGCCCTTCAACCACCGGATATCGGTCGACTTGCTGTCTGCGATGCCCGCGGTACGCATGTCATCGTTCGGCTCCACGGCTGTCGCCGACTTGACCTTCTTGCCGTAAACCATCCGCGTCCAGATCCCGGTGCCGGCGCCGACGTCCACGAAATCCACCTCGTGGACGGGCTTGTCGAGCATTCCGAGCAATGCATTCAGTACTGATGGCGCGTAGTCCGGCCGATGCTGTGAATAATCAGTCGCCAGGCCGGTAAAGTCGCCAGCCTTGAACGTTGTTTGTGTCATGTTTTCCGTCCTTCGAGAATTGTCATTAATTCCGCCGCCAGGGTTTCAACGCCACGCCCTGGCTCAAACTCTGCCACCCAGTGTGCCGCTTCCGGTTCGTCTACCTGAAGGTCCAATCCTGCCACGTCGGAAAGCTCGCCGGCATCAAAGCGGCGGTAGATACCTTTTGGATCGCGCCGGCGCAATTCTTCCAACGGCACCTTCAAATAAACCTCAATGTAGCCCGGCAGGTTGACGCGGTTCCACGCATGTACCTCCTTAAAGAGGGAGATCGTTGCGATCACCACGGTCAATCCTTGACTCGCGATGACCCTGCAAAGATGCGCATACTGAAATGCAAACGCCTTCCGCCCGGCGCAGCCATGATTCTGGATGTTCGCCGTAGTGGCACCGAACACTTCGCGGAGTTCGTCGCCGTCAAGCATCACCACAGGTTCACGCCGTTGACGCAGCCGTTTAACGACTTCCCCGGCCAGCGTGGACTTTCCCGCGCCGGACAGGCCGGTTATCCAGACTACGCGTCCAGACACCTCCCGCGCCGATTCACTTTGCATTGATTGCACCCCAGAGTCGTGTACTTGATTCATCATTCCATGGAAAGCGGACTGAACATGCCATGGAATGTACCTTCCCTATCCAGGACGGTCCAGACTTCCTTGAGTTTCGAATGAAGACGGGTATAGACCGGCATTGCCTGAAGTGGCATTGCGTGGTGCGGCAGGTCCGCATAGAAGCGCGACTCGAACTCCAGCGGTTCGTCCAGCCAGGATCGGATTTCTGCAAGCTGGCGCCGGAAAGTCTGCTCGTCGAGTCCCGTATAGCCGTAGATACGCGACAAGGGCCAGAACAGGGTCTCGAAGATCATGATGTCGCGCGCACCAAGCAGCCGGCCAACGGGACGGTCGATCGCCTTGGTATCGAATCCGGAAATCTTGCCGGTCGTCTTGGACGCCGGGCCCCAGTACTGCAGACCGCAAAAACTCGCGTCATAGAGTGCGGGATCGTCCGAAATCCCCATCCATGCTGCGACCTTCGGCATGGTCGTCTTCGCTTCGCGCTTAATATCCTCCAGTTTCACGCCCCGGCATTCGGTCAGTGTGTTGAACGGCGAATTAAGCTGGGCGAACATTGAGGCCATCCTCGCCACGATCTTAGTCCAACCGTGAACAAGAAATTCGGCCTTCTGCACGTCGCTGGCACCTGCATCCCTCAGCGCAATCAGGTCATCTGTTCCATCCTCAATAAGGCCAAGCATCCACGACTCCATTGCCTGTACAGGCTGTCGTACGATGTAGAGCAATCTAGCTTCCGGATAGTGGTGCAGGAAATACGCCATCTCAGTCGGGTCCGGATTGTGGATGTGGTAGAAGATTTGTCTGCCTTCCGAATTTCCGCACACACCTCGAATTCCAATGTCGAACGCACGGTGTATGAGTTCGAAGCAGGTACGCTGCCCGACAGTGGTAAGTGGAGCAAGCAAGGCAAGCAAGGCCGCGGCAAAAGCGTCACGGTCAACGACGAATGCCTGTGATTTATTCGGCCCCATCTCCATGAAGCCGCTGGCCTGAGCCAGCCAGGTTGCATTATCGAACGGTTTGCCCATGACGTTTTTCTTGCTGCGAGCGTCGAACAGCGGTTCGAATTCCCTGAGAACGACCGCCACCAGACGCTCGCGCCACTTGGGATCCGCGCTATCTGGCGCAAAGCGGTTCCATGCGTACTGGCCGAACCAGCCCTTAAAGTAAACGCCTGGAAGCGTTGACAGCTCCGGGTGCCCGTCGAAAAGCGAGTGAAAGAACATCGACCCGGAGCGTCCGAAAGGCAGCAAAGCTGTTATGGGCCGCGCGATGCCGGGCTCTATCGCCTTTGCGGAGCGAACCGCTATACCGCGAAGCAGACTTCGGGCAACATCGACGGATTCATCCAGGCGATTCTGCACGCGAAGCACGCGTGCAAGGTTGTAATGTGCGGGAATGAAATCAGGCTTTACCTCCGCCACGTGGCGGTAGCAGTCCTTTGCGTCGTCAAGTCGATCTTGCTCCTCGAGGGAGATACCAAGATTGGTAAGCGCTTTCACGTCCGTCGGCTGAAGTGCAACCGCGCGACGGTAGCTCGCTTCGGCGTCGACAAGCCGCCCCTGCTCGTGTAGCGCCAGGCCAAGGTGATGATGCGCATCGGCATAGTTGGGTTGCAGATGCAAGGCGCGCCGAAAAAACGCTTCGGCTTCTGTAAGCCGCCCCTGGTCCTGGAGGGTAAGCCCCAGGATGTCAAAGGCTTCCGCGTCGTCCCGTCGAAGCCGCAACGCCTCTTGGAGACTTGCTCCTGCTTCCTCGAACCGGCCCTGCTCGCGCAGGCAATTACCCAGGTAATGATACGCTTCGGCGAAGCCAGGCCTCAGCTCGATGGCCCGGCGATAACAATCTTCGGCTTCCGAAAACCGTCCTTGCTCAGAGAGGGCATTTCCGAGGTTGCTCCACGCTTCAGGATAGCTCGGATTAAGCGCGAGTGCCCTCCGCTGGCTTGCCTCGGCCTCGACGAGCATCCCCGCCTCTTGCTGCGAAACGCCAAGGTTGTTGTGCACTTCCGGGTCGCCCGGCAGCAATTCCGCGGCCTTTTGCTTTGGAAGCAACGCGTCCGCACCCCTCCCCTGTTGCTGAAGCGCCGCGCCCAATGCCTTCCAGCCAAATGGGTGCCGCGGATAGCGAGTCGTCATTTCCCTGGCCAGCTTCTCCACCCTGGATACGTCTCCACGGTTGAAAAACACGATGACATCATTGATCTCGTTTTGCGTAGGCCCCTTGAGTTTCGGCGCAGGCGCACGGACCTTTGAAACCGGACGGACCTCCCGGCTCACAGACCTTTCGGGTTGTTTGTTTATTTCCGGCGCCGACGTGCCGCCTTCCGCCGCGGAGGTGTCCACCGAAACAGGTGCCTGGGCCGGTTGCAAGATCCGGCTCAACTGAGCAATCAACTTATCAACCGGGTCACCCTTCAGGCCAAGTTGCTGCCCTTGTTGTAACACGTTCCGCGCCATCTCGGGTTGTCCGGCTTGAATCAGCGCATCGATATAAGTCACCCAATACTGGCCGTTGTCAGGGCGAGCCTTGACGGCCGTCTGAAGAAAGCGAACTGCAATTCCCGGCTGCCTCGATTGCAAGGCCAGGACGCCGTAGTTGTGATTGGCGTCCGGATGCGCCGGCTCAACCTTGAGAACATCCCGGTAAAGCCGCTCCGCATCCGTTGCCCGCCCGGCCTGATGATGACTCACGGCCTCGCGCAGAATGCGCTCCGCGTCGATTGGTTCTTGTTGTTGCGGAGAGTCAGGAGATGTCATGGCGCCCAGGAAGTTAATACAACGACGTGAAATTACGGCATTGCGGAATCCGTCCTGGCCTTATCAACCAGGTAGAACTGGGCGAAGCATTCGCAGCCCTGTAGACACGCGCCCGCCCCACCGCATCACGCTTGATCAAGAATGGCTGGACAAACAATGACAAGGACGCCGGATTCGGCATTCGTTATCACATTATGCGATAGGCAGTAAGCCCCCAATAAGCCGATTAGGGACCGCCCCGCTGCTCAATTCATCGAATAAGGCAATCGGAAGATAATTGCAAAAGATTCAACATACCCCCTCCCAACGCCTTCGATTCACCCAGAAAACGTGGAAATCCCAGAAAAATAAAAAGTGGATGGTTACGGCAATCCAAACAAATTCTTTAGTTCCGAAGCGCGCCCTCGATCCGCTCAGGTCGGCGTGGCCGCGCCACATACGAATGGCGCAAGCCAAAATGCGTCCCGAGGTAGCAAAAGTGAGGTCAAGACTGGCTAAAGTATTTTTCGCGGCGTCCGAAGAAGCAGGTGTCCGGGTTGAGATCGGACCGAACCGAAAAAAACGAATTGGAAAACACCCCTAAACTTTTTTCAGTTCCGTCCGTTAAACCAAACAACAGCGGTTCAAATGGCCCAACTGGGGTGAACCAAAGTTGAAAGACTTAAGCCGGAATGATTCGGACCCCAGTCACTTAGGAGAAATATCATGGCTGCCTTTATTAACACAAACATCTCGTCGTTGAATGCACAGCGCAATTTGAATGCCTCCCAAGGCGCGCTGCAAACCTCCCTGCAGCGCCTGTCCTCGGGCCTGCGCATCAACAGCGCCAAGGACGACGCCGCTGGCCTGGGCATCAGCGAGCGCATGACTTCGCAAATCCGCGGCCTGAACCAGGCATCGCGCAATGCCAACGACGGCATCTCCCTGGCGCAAACGACTGAAGGCGCACTGGGCGAAATCACCAACAACCTCCAGCGCATCCGCGAACTGGCAGTGCAGGCCGCCAATGCAACGAACTCCGCTTCCGACCGCGCCGCGCTGAACCAGGAAGTTCAGCAGCGTCTTGCAGAAGTGAATCGCGTTGCCACCCAAACGGCCTTCAACGGCCAGAAAGTGCTCGACGGCTCCTTCGGCACGGCAGCCTTCCAGGTTGGCGCAAACGTCGATGAAACCATCTCGGTCAACCTGAGCACCAGCATGAAGACCGCCGACATCGGCGCGTATGTCAGCCAAAAGAGCAACGCAACCCAAACCGCCGGTACGGCAGCTACCAGCTCCGGTGCATGGGGTTCGGGTGCTTATCAGACCAACGTCGCCAGCTACACGGGCGTAGATACCAATGCATGGAGCGCTGGCGGACTGCAGATCAACGGCACCGACATCAAGGCATCCGGCGACTACGCCCACTCCAGCGACACGACCTACCGCGGCGGCAGCAGCGCCTACGCCAAGGCAGCCGCAATCAACGCAAGCGGCGTGGCTGGTGTCTCTGCCTCTGCAACCAACGTGCAGACCTTCGACGACAATGCCGTTGCCGCCGATACGTTCCTCGATCTCACCGCGGGTACGCTGGGCGCTACCGACTCGATCTCGTACACGCTGACGGTCAACGGCGAAAAAGTCTTTGACGATGCATCGGTGACTGCTAGCGGCATCACGATGGATGCAGCAATCTCCGCGATCAACACCAAGCAGTTCGACACTGGGGTTGTGGCCAGCAAGGACGAAAATGGCAAGCTGGTTCTGACGGCAGCCGACGGCCGCGACATCAAAGTTGAAGAGGAATTTGTGTTTGCCGACGGCGCAACTGTCGCCGATAACTCGAACGGTGTGGTTGCAGAAACCGTGTTCTCCACGCAGACAATCACGGACGACGCTACCGACTCGGCTGACGGTGCCACCCTCACCCAGGGCGCCCTGACCTTCAAGGGCTCGGTCACCCTGAACGCCAGCGCAGACGTCACGATCAACTCGGGCCAGGCATACATCGGCATGACGTCGGCGATCCTGAGCGCAAGTGGCTCGATGGAAGCACAGAGCGTCACTTCGATCGACAATGCCAACAAGACCATCCTGGCTGTCGATGCGGCGCTGAACACGGTGAGCACTCTGCGCAGCACCCTCGGTGCAGTCCAGAACCGCTTCGAGTCCACGATCGCCAACCTGCAGGCAACGTCGGAAAACCTGTCGGCATCGCGTAGCCGCATCCAGGACGCCGACTTCGCAGCAGAAACCGCGACCCTGACCCGCGGCCAGATCCTGCAGCAAGCTGGTACCGCAATGCTCGCCCAAGCCAACTCGCTCCCGAACGGCGTGCTGGCCCTGCTCCGCGGCTAAACCGCAGCGCAATGAGCAAGCAAGAAACCCGGCCGATTCATCGGCCGGGTTTTTACCCATAAAGGGAGTTCATCATGGATATCCGTCCCATTAACAGCCCGCAGCCCTCAGGCTCGACGCCGATCAATGCCCATATGGCTGAAGCGGCGGTGCCGGCCCGGCCTGCAGCTGCTCCCGTTGAGACATCTCCTGCTGCTGTACAGCAAGCCGCCAGCGTGCCCAGCCTCGGCGAACTGGCGAAGGCCGTAAAGGATATCAACAAGTTCTTGCAAGAACGCTCGCAAAACCTTGAATTTACGGTAGATTCGGACAGCAACAAGACCGTCGTCAAAGTTGTTGACCAGAACACTAAAGAAATACTTCGCCAGATTCCTTCAGAGGAAGCTCTGGAAATCGCGAAGGCGCTCGACGTGGCGATGCAGGGTTTGCTCATCAAGCAAAAGGCATAACCCCTACCTGAATAAACAGGTAAAACGCCTTCTCAAGTCCGGTTTGACACTGCCGATAACAAGGTACAGTGTGGCTTTTCGTAGGAGATGCACGTGGCTCTCTCTTCTCCCGGTCTTGGCTCCAACCTCGATGTCAATGGCATTGTCAGGCAACTAATGGCGGTTGAGTCCCAACCGTTAACAAAACTTGCCACGAAAGAAGCCAGTTACCAGGCGAAGCTCAGCGCATACGGATCGCTTTCCGGCGGGCTGAGCGCCTTCCAGTCGGCGGTTGCAGCCCTCAGCAATCCTTCCAAGTTCCTGTCTTACAGTTCAAGCACCTCCGAATCCGGCATCGTATCGGCAACGACAAGCAGCAAGGCCGTTCCGGGAACATACAATATCAACGTTACCCAGCTCGCACAGGCGCAGACACTAACGGCGGCAGGCAAGACGTCGACAACGGCGGCCGTCGGGACGGGTACGATCACTTTCCAGTTCGGATCCATCAGCGCCGCCGGAACGACGCTCGGCGCGGGCGTTGCCGCGGGGGGCATTGCGGCAGGTTCGCTCAGCATCAACGGCACGACGATTGTCACTAGTGCCTCCACGAACAGCGCGAAGGCTCTCGCCGCGCAGGTCAACCTTCTCAAGTCGACGACTGGCGTGACCGCAACCGCGCAAACGACGGATACCGGCGCGCTGGGAGCGTTTTCCGCTACGGCTGGCGGCACCTACACGCTCAAAGTGGACGGCGTCAACATCATTGAGAACGGCGCCGTGGGGACTGATGGCTCGACCATCGACACCCGGCTGACGGACGCAGGCGTCCTGGCCAACTTGCAGACCGCAGGAATCAGTTTTACCGGTTCCGCCGCATTGGGGACGTTGAAGTTCACCAAGACGGACGGCAGCAATATCGCGATCCAGGAATCGGGTGGCGGCACAACGGGTGGCTTCACCACGACGGTCGGCATCGGCACCACCAAGACAGTTACCAGTTCGGTCTACCTAAGCCCGGGTAATGTGACCATCGGCGGCAACGATCCGTCGCTTGCCGGCTTCACGGCGGGAACCATGCCGGCGGACGGCATCTACTCGAATTCGGCATTCACGCAGGACGCAAGCCAGGCAAGCGGAACGGTCACGATCGATGGTACCAATAATAGCTTGCAGGGTATCCGGGACGCGATCAACAAGGCCAACCTCGGCGTAACGGCCAGCATCGTGTCCGACGGCAGCGCATCGCCCTATCACCTTGTCCTCACCTCGAACAAGACTGGCGTGACTTCCAGCATGAAGATCTCGGTGACCGGTGACGACGCGCTCAAGGACTTGTTGGCGTACAACCCTGCCGATCCCTCCGGCCAGAAGCTGACCGAGACGACAGCGGCGAAAAGCACCGCTCTAACGGTGAACGGCATTGCGATCAGCAGCGCATCGAAGTCGATTAGCGAGGCCATCGAAGGCATCACGTTGAAGGTGACCAAGACTGGAACCACGACGTTGACCGTCGCACGCGATACCAACGCAATCACTTCCGCCGTCAACGGCTTTGTGAAGGCTTACAATGACCTCAACAAGACGCTCAAGGACTTGTCGGCGTATAACGCTGAAACGAAACAGGGCGGACCGCTTGTCGGCGATGCAACTGTACGTTCCGTCCAGACCGGCATCCGGGAGCTATTGTCGAAATCCGTCCCGGAACTGACGGGCAATATCAAGACGCTCTCCGACATTGGTGTTTCCTTTGAAAAAGATGGCACGTTGTCGGTCAACTCCAGCAAGTTGCAGAATGCAGTTACCAACAACTTCGACAAGATTGCCCAGCTCTTCGCGGCTTACGGCACCACATCCGACAGCCTCAGCAGTTTTGTCAGCTCCACATCGGCAACGCGGGCCGGAACCTATGCTGTTGTCCTGACGCAGACCGCAACGCAAGGCACATTGAAAGGCAATGCCGCCCTCACCGCAGGATCGACGGTCATCAGCGCCGGCACGAAGATGAACTTCACGGTGGACGGCGCGACTGCCTCGGTTGCATTGACTGCCGGTACCTATAGCGCGTCCGAGCTTGCATCGATGGTGCAGTCTGCCATCAATGGCACCACGGCTTTTGTGGACGCCGGCAGTTCTGTCCAGGCAAGCATCGACAGCGACGGCTTCCTGAACGTGGTATCGAACCGCTATGGATCTGCTTCCAAGGTCAGCGTTTCTAGTGATACAGGAACCAGCCCAACAACCCTGTTTGGCAACGGTTCGTCAAGCGACCCCGGCAAGGATGTCGCCGGCACAATCGGTGGCGTGACGGCGACTGGCTCGGGCCAACATCTGACCGGCGCCACCGGTTCGCCCATGGAAGGGCTCAAGATTCTCATCCAAGGCAACACCGCCGGCAGCCGAGGAACGATATCGTTTGCCCGCGGCTATGCCGACCAGTTCGGCAAGCTTCTTGATTCCTACATCGGCACGTCGGGCACGATTTCCAGCCGAACCAACGGCATCAACAAGAGCATCAAAGACCTCGGCAAGACGCGCGAGTCAATGACCGAAAGACTGGCGGCAGTAGAAAAGCGCTATCGCGCGCAGTTCGCCGCCCTCGACAAGGTCATCAGCGGCATGTCGAAGACGAGCAGCTTCTTGACGCAGCAACTAGCTAATCTACCGAAGATTGAATAGCAGGAGAATGTAAATGTTCGGATCAACATTCAGTGGCGCAAACGCCTATGCCAAGGTCGGAGTCGAGACCGGCGTGACGGCGGCGAGCCCTCATCGTTTGATAGTGATGCTGTTCGAAGGGGCAATGGTCGCCGTCGCATCGGCGATTCAGCATATGCAAGCGGGGGATATCGCCAAGAAGGGCGAAGCCATTTCAAAGGCAATCTCCATTATCGACAGCGGACTGCGCGCCAGCCTCGACAAGAAAGTCGGCGGCGAAATTGCGCTGAACCTCGATGCCCTGTATGAATACATGAGCACTCGTCTCGTTCTTGCCAACCTCAAGAATCAGCAAACCATCCTCGAAGAAGTGTACCAACTGCTAAAGGGACTCAAGGATGCCTGGGAATCGATAGCACCAGCGGCGAATGTCACCCCTGCGTCGTCAGAAGTTCAGCAAACTAAACCGACACCGAAAATCAACGGATACGATGCACCTGCCGCGTCGCCGTCCCGCCTAGTGAAAGCCTGAAGACATGGATAACCAAGAAATTCTCTCTCTCTACGAGGCAGTTGCAGATATTACGGACAAGATGTTGGCGGCTGCTCGCCTCGGCGATTGGGAGCAGTTGGCGGAACTTGAGTCGCGTTGTTCGAATCAGGTCGAGATCATCAAGAGGAATGAAGAGCCCCGTCCCGTGCTTTCACCTGTCGCACGCGAACGAAAAGTGCGCATCATCAAGAAAATCCTCGACGACGACCGCCAGATTCGCGACATCACTGAACCCTGGATGGCCCAGCTTTCCGCCATGATTAACAGCACCGGCACCGAGCGCAAACTCTCCCAGGCCTACGGCGCCACGCAGACCGGATAATCATCATGCTGCCGCGGGCCGATCTCAATCCCACCCGGCCCCCGGCCTCACTTGAGGCCGCTACGACTGTCGTCTCATCGACCGACGCGCGCCTCGAAATATTCCGCCGCCTGAACCAGATCGCCATCGGCCGCGAACTCCAGGCGACCGTGGATGCGATGCTCGATGACGGGACCTTTCTGGTGAAGGTCGCCGATACGACGGCCCGCATGGCCCTGCCGGTCGGGGCAAAGGTTGGCGACACGATGTCCATGGTGTTCATCGCCAAGGATCCGCGCCCGACCTTCCTGCTGACGCAACAGCAAGGCAGCACACCCGCGTCGCTCAGCACGACCGCGCGCCTGGTCGATCATCTCCTGCAGTCGGCGCAACAGGAAGGCGCCCCTACCGCCGTCACCACCCGCATACCGCTGGTCCTCTCCCCATCCGCAATGGAACCGAAGCAGGTTGCAGCGGCATTGCAGAACGCGCTGTCCGCAAGCGGCCTTTTCTATGAATCCCATCTCCATGACTGGATCAGCGGCACGAGGCCGGCCGCGGAGCTGGCCAGGGAACCGCAGGCACAATTGTCGGGCAGCCTGAAGCCGCCGCAGCCCTCGACTGCGCAGGACGCAACGAACGTCGATCTCGCACGCCTCGCGGCCAACATGAAAGAAATCGGCGAAGGCGCGCACAAGCTGCTCAGCCTGATGCGTGAAGCGCAGGTCCAGCCGGCAAACAAGGCCGCCATCGATGCCGACATCATTGCGCCACCCCAGTCCGCATTACCGACGATCGAACCCGAAGCCGCACGCCTCATCAACCTGCAGCTGAATGCACTCGAACACCAGATGGTGCGCTGGCAAGGCCAGCTCTGGCCCGGCATGCCGATGGAATGGGAAGTCCAGGAAGACAAGCAGGAAGGGGGTGGATCGCATGCCGACGCCCAAGCGTCTGCATGGACCAGCACGGTCCGTTTCGAACTGCCCCATCTTGGTGGTGTCTCGGCAACCATCCGGCTCGTCGGTGACCGCGTCCACGTGCAGGTCAACACGCAAACCGAAGACACGGCGACGACCGTGCGCGCCTTCGGCGGGATGTTGGCGGACGCGCTGGAAGCGGCGGGCACACCGCTTGATTCGTTGTCAGTGAAACAGCATGAATCGCCCTAACCCCGCCCAGAGCGCCATCGCGCTCGCCTACCAGACCGGCGACCTTGCGCCCAAGGTCGTGGCAAAGGGGCGCGGCCTCATTGCGGAAGAAATCATCTCGCGTGCGCGGGAGCACGGTGTGTTCGTGCACGAGTCCAAGGAACTCGTCGCGTTGCTGATGCAAGTCGACCTCGACAAGCATATTCCCCCGACCTTGTACCGGGTAGTGGCGGAATTGCTCGCATGGCTTTACCATATCGACGCGATCAAGCACACTGGAGACAAGGGGCCGAACCCACACCCCTCACACGCACCGGAAAAGCAGGAATAAATGTCATTCAATACCAAGTTCGGCACGGAGGACGTCAGCCCGTACCAGGTACATTCACGCCGTGAAATCATTGGATTGCTGCGCTCCATGCAGGAGCGCAACCAGCTTGTCACCATGCAGGCCGCGGGCGGGTCGGACGCAGTCGTTACTTCGATATTGGAAGTCGATGAGGAAAGCGGCATCGTGGTGATCGACCGCGCGCCAACCAACACCGTGAATCAGCGTCTTATCGGAAGCGACAACGTCTCCTTCGAAACCGTCCTCGACAATATCCGCATCCTGTTCTTTACGAACAAGGTCCGGGAATGCCTTTATGACAACCTCCCTGCCCTCTACATTGCGATTCCGCCCAGCCTGATCCGCCTGCAGCGGCGCGAGTACTATCGCGTCCCCACTCCGGTCGCGAATCCGGTGCGCTGCGCCATCCGCATTCCTCCCGACGACGAGACCGGCGGACCGGGCACGACGGCGATCGTCACCTTGAAGGACATCAGCGGCGGCGGTATCGGCGTGATCGATGAAAAGAAGATGCTGGATAACACGATCGGACGCGTGTACACGGAATGCAGAATCGACATTCCCGGCGGCACGGTGGTGACATGCGCACTCCAGGTGCGCAACTCGCACGACCTGTCGCTTGCCAGCGGCAAGTCGATCCGCAAGATCGGGCTCATGTTCGTCAACCTGCCGAGCCCGATGCTGGCGGTCGTGCAGCGCTACATCACGAAGCTGGAGCGCGAGCGCAACGCCAAGGCGACCGGCCTGACCTGACCTCCCCAGTCGCACATCGAAGGTGCGCGTTACACCTGCATGTTCATGATGTCGTGGTAGGCGGACACGAGTTTGTTGCGAACCTGGATGGTGGCCTGGAATGCAATGTTGGCCTTCTGGGAATTGATCATGACGTCGGACAGGTTGACGCTGTCATCGCCAAGCATGAATTTTTGGGCCAGTTCTTTCGAGCGGTTTTCCGCGCCATTGACCTGGTCCAGCGCGGATTTCAGGGCACCGGCAAAATCGACGCGGTTCGCCGGCTTTTCACCCTGCAGGGGACTGACCGTGCTTTCGGGCCGGACTGCCGCAGCTCTGAGCTGGGCCACCATCGCTTCGATCTTGCTGGTATCGATCATTCCGGTCTTCATTCATCCCCCTTCCATTCCATCGTCCGCCAGGGCGGCGGCATTACCTTTTTTCACGTCGCTAAGGTAGCACGCAAAAAAGTCGCTCCGGACGGGGATAAACACAGGAAAAATTGCTCTGTTCCGGCGATCAATTCCGCTTAAGAAGAAGAAAATCCTACACTAAGGCGAAAACCTCGATTAGCAGGACCAACATGACCAATAACACCGTGAACGACAAGATTGCCGGAGGCGCACCGTGGCGGTAGCAGGTGAAGGCGCCGTCGTGCCGGCCGCCCCCGCGGGCATTGTCGGCTTCGCCCAGACACCGGGCGGGCGCAACTTTTTCCTGATGCTCGGCGTTGCTGCCGTGGTCGGCGTCATGTCCGGCGTCTGGATGTGGAGCCAGCAGCCTGACTACCGCGTTCTCTTTTCGAACTTTTCCGACCGGGACGGCGGCGCCATTGTCGCCGCACTGCAGCAGTCCAACGTTCCCTACAAGTTTGCCGATGGCGGCAGCGCGATCCTCGTCCCCGCCAACCAGGTGCACGACGTACGCCTGAGGCTCGCGTCGCAAGGCTTGCCCAAAGGCGGCAACGTCGGCTTCGAACTGATGGAAAACCAGAAGCTGGGCGTCTCACAGTTCCTCGAACAGGTCAACTTCCAGCGCGCCCTCGAAGGCGAACTAGCCCGTTCCATCCAGGCAGTCGGCGCCGTGCAGGCAGCACGCGTCCACCTCGCACTGCCCAAGGCTTCCGTCTTCGTGCGCGACCAGCAGAAGCCGACCGCATCGGTCTTGTTGAACCTGCACGCCGGCCGCACCCTGGATCCGCAACAGGTCAGCGCAATCGTGCATCTCGTGGCAAGCAGCGTACCCGACCTACCGACCAAGAACGTCACCGTGGTCGACCAGAACGGCAACCTGCTGTCGGAGACCGGCAACAAAAACAGCAATGGCCTTGATCCCACGCAGCTCAAGTATGTGCAGGAGCTGCAGCAAAGCATCGTCAAGCGCATCGAATCGATCGTCACGCCCATCGTCGGCCCGAATAATGTGCGCGCCGAAGCGACGGCCGATGTCGATTTCTCGCATTCCGAGCAGGCAGCGGAGACGTACAAGCCGAACGGTACGCCGAACGCATCCACCATCCGCAGCCAGCAGACCAGTGAGTCGCAAAGCAACAGCGCACTGGGCGCGGCGGGCGTGCCGGGCGCGTTGAGCAACCAGCCGCAGCCGAACGCCACGGCGCCGATTGCGGGCGCCCCGCAGGCATCGACGACGGGCGCAGCCGCACCGAGCGGCAATGTCCAGAAAGACATGACCGTCAATTACGAGGTCGACAAGACGGTGCGCTACGTGCAGCAGCCGATGGGCGGCATCAAGCGCCTCTCCGTAGCCGTGGTGGTGAATTACAAGAAGGAAGTCGCGAAGGACGGCAAGGTCACGATGAAACCCTTGTCCGACGCCGAGAAAGCCCAGATCAACGACCTGGTGAAGGAGGCGATGGGCTTCAACAAGGACCGCGGCGACAGCCTGAATGTGGTCAACAGCCCGTTCGCCGGCGCCGAGAAGGAAGAGATCCCCGAGGTACCGATCTGGAAACGTCCGGAGGCCATCGACATGGGGCTGAGCGGCGGCAAGTATCTACTGGGCATCGGCATCCTGGCCTATCTGTTCTTCGGCGTACTGCGCCCCCTCTTCAGGCGCATCATGGCGACGTTTGAACCACCGTCGCCGGCTGTGGAAGAGGACGCAGTGGTTCACATTTCAAATGAAGTGGAGCCGATGGGCCAGAAGCCGCGCAGTTACCAGGACAACCTGGAGGCCGCGAAGACGCTGGCCCGAAACGATCCGAAAATGGTAGCGAACGTAGTCAAGGCATGGGTAGGCACAAATGAATGAGGATGGCGTAACAAAAGGAGCAATCCTGATGCTGGCCCTCGGCGAGGAAGAAGCCGCCGAGGTAATGAAATACCTCGGCCCGCGCGAGGTGCAGAAGCTCGGCGCGGCCATGTCCACCATGAAGGCGGTCGCCAGCGAGCAGCTCGAAGCGGTACTCAACGACTTCCGCGACGAAACCGAGCAGAACACCTCCTTCGGCCTGGACTCCGACGAATACATCCGCACGGTGCTGACCAAGGCGCTGGGCGAGGACAAGGCCTCGTCCCTGCTCACCCGCATTCTCGGCACGCGCGACGCGAGCGGCATCGAAAGCCTCAAGTGGATGGACGCGCAGTCCGTCGCCGACCTGATCCGCAACGAACATCCGCAGATCATCGCCACCATCCTGGTGCACCTCGAGCGCTATCATGCCTGCGAAGTGCTCACCTATTTCACTGAGCGCCTGCGCAATGACGTCGTGCTGCGCATCGCCACGCTGGACGGCGTTCAGCCGACCGCGCTGCGCGAGCTGAACGAAGTGCTGACCAAGCTGCTGACGGGTAACGAAAACTTGAAGAAAAAGCCGATCGGCGGCGTGCGCACCGCGGCCGAAATCCTCAACTTCATGAGCGGCGACACCGAAACATCGGTGATGGACAACCTGAAGAACTACGACAGCGACCTCGCCCAGAAGATCATGGACGAGATGTTCGTGTTCGACAACATCATCGACATCGACGACCGCGGCATTCAGGTGCTGCTGCGCGAGGTGCAGTCCGAATCCCTCATCGTCGCACTCAAGGGCGCCAACCAGGACCTGCGCGAGAAGATTTTCAAGAACATGTCGCAGCGTGCAGCGGAAATGATGCGCGAAGACCTCGAATCCAAGGGCCCTGTCCGCCTGTCCGAGGTGGAAGCGCAGCAGAAGGAAATCCTGCAGATCGTGCGCCGTCTCGCCGACGAAGGCCAGATCATCCTGGGCGCCAAGGGCGACGACCAGTTCATTTAATCGCGCGTTAGCGCGCTGTCAGGACCACAATGAGTTCGAATGTCATTCCGAAAGAGCAGCTTACCGCGTACCAGCGCTGGGAGATGGCATCGTTCGGCGACGACCGGCCGAGCCAGCAGAACACCATCGCGCAGCAGCAGGCGGCCCAGCAGCGCGCCGCCGAAGAGTTGGTACGTCTGCGCGAAGAAGCGCGCCAGCAAGGCTATGCGGAAGGATTCAACCAGGGCCATGCTGAAGGGGTGCAGGCCGGCCGTATCGAAGCTGCACGCGAAACCATGCAAATCCGCCAGGTGGCAGAGGCTTTCGGTAACGAGCTGATGCAGGTCAACGACGCCGTCGCAGACGACATGCTCAATCTCTCGCTGGACCTTGCCAAGGCCATGCTGAAGACCGCATTGCGCGTTAAACCGGACCTGGTCCTTCCGGTCGTGAGCGAAGCCATCCGCTATCTGCCAAGCGTGCAGCAGCCCGCCCTCCTCGTCCTCCATCCGCAGGACGCTGCCATCGTGCGCAGCCACATGATGGATGAGCTGGAAAAAGCCGGATGGCGCATCACCGAAGACCTGCAAATCGAACGCGGCGGCTGCCGCGTTGAGACAGCGAGCAACCAGATCGACGCCACCCTGCCGATACGCTGGCAACGCATCGCCGATGCACTCGGCAAGCAGACCGACTGGATCGAATGACTGGACCGCATACCGAACGTTGGCAAGCGTACCTGCGCGATTGCAGGTCGCTGGTCACGATCCCCGAACCGATGCTGGTCTCGGGGCGCGTCACACGTGTTGCCGGGCTCGTCATGGAAGCCGTGGGACTCAAGCTCGCCGTCGGCAGCGCATGCACCGTCCCCCTGCCGAGCGGCACGAAGATCGAAGCCGAAGTCGTCGGCTTCGAAAATGACAAGCTGTTCCTGATGCCGCAAAGCGATGTGGAAGGCGTGGTGCCCGGCACGCGCGTCTATCCTGTGGAAGTCGTGCAAAGCCTTCCGCGTCCCGGCACGGTCAATCATCCGCGCCGCCGTCCCAGCGACCGGGGCCGCCACCTTCCCGTCGGCGACGAACTGCTCGGGCGCGTGCTCGACGGCGCAGGACGTCCGCTCGACAACCTGGGCCCGCTCCACAGCTCGCATGCGGCGCCACTCAGCGTGCGCGCCGCCAACCCGCTCAATCGCGCACCGATTACCGACGTGCTGGACGTAGGCGTCCGCGCAATCAACAGCATGCTTACCGTCGGTCGCGGCCAGCGGATGGGTCTGTTCGCCGGCTCCGGCGTCGGCAAGAGCGTCCTGCTCGGCATGATGGCGCGCTATACCGGCGCCGATGTGATCGTGGTCGGGCTGATCGGCGAACGGGGCCGTGAAGTGAAGGAATTCATCGAGCAGATCCTCGGCAACGAGGGCCTGTCCCGCTCCGTCGTGGTGGCGGCACCGGCGGATACGCCGCCACTGATGCGACTGCAGGGCGCCGCCTACACACATACCATCGCGGAGTATTTCCGCGACCAAGGCAAGAGCGTACTGCTCATCATGGATTCGCTGACACGTTATGCCATGGCACAGCGGGAAATCGCCCTTGCCATCGGCGAACCGCCAGCCACCAAGGGCTATCCGCCATCGGTATTTGCAAAACTGCCAACACTGGTGGAACGCGCCGGCAACGGTCGCGTCGGCGGCGGTTCGATTACCGCCTTCTACACCGTCCTGACCGAGGGCGACGACCAGCAGGATCCGATCGCCGACTCCGCGCGCGCGATCCTGGACGGGCACATCGTGCTCAACCGCAGCCTGGCGGAAGCCGGCCACTATCCGGCGATCGACGTTGAACAATCGATCAGCCGCGCCATGCACAACATCACCACGGAAGAGCACCAGAAGCTCACGCGGCGCCTGAAGCAGCTCTACTCGCGCTACTTGCGCAACCGTGACCTCATCAGCGTCGGCGCGTACAGCCCGGGCTCCGACCCGGTGCTGGACGAAGCGATCGCGATGAACCCGAGAATCGAAGCCTTCCTGCAGCAGGGCATCAACGAACGGTCGGGCATTCAGGAGAGCTTGGGGCAACTTGCCACGCTTTTCGGGGGATAGGTTGCGAAAGCGCAGAACTATAATGAATCATGGCAATAAACCCTGCGCTCGAAACACTTATCGAACTGGCAACAAGCCAGACCGACGAGGCTGCAAAACGCCTCGGCCTGGCCATTCGTGCGTGCGAAGACATTGAACAGAAGCTGACCATGCTGCTGTAGTACCGCGAGGAATATGAGGCGCGCTTCCAGGCCAGCCTCCTCAGTGGCGTCACGGCAGCCGGCTACCGCAACTTCCAGCTATTCCTCGACAAGCTCGATACAGCGATCGACGGGCAGCAGAAGATTGTCAACGATGCCAAGCGCCGCATCGTCGACGAGCGCAGCCAATGGCAGTCATGCGAGCGCAAGCGCATGTCCTATGACACGCTTGCCACCCGCATGCTGAAGGCGGAAGAGCGCAAGGCGAACAAGCTCGACCAGAAACTGATGGACGAGTTCGCGACACGGCAGACAAACTACAAACGGTAGGACACTGAGCATGCAAACCTCACAAGTATCCAACGCGGCAAACGTGCTGACGACAACGTCGACACCGAACAAGCAGTCCGACGCCAACGCTGCCGCAGAACCGTTCGGCCAGGTCCTGTCGCGCGAAGTCTCCCAGCGTAGCAGTGCCAACGAAGCGCCGAAGAACAAGGAAGCCGGCAACACTCCTCCCGCGCAGCAGGCGTCGAAAGCCCCGGCAAAGCAGGGCGAATCGAAAGCCCCTGCAAAGCCGTCCGAGACGAAAGCCACCAAGGAAGGCAAGCCGACCGACAAGACGAAAGCGGACGAGGAAACAAGCGAGACCGCCTCTGCCCTGCCGGACGAGCTGCTGGCCCTGGTCGCCAATGTAAACGAAATGAATACCTCCGCTGCCTCGGCAACCGATGCTCAGACACTGCAAACGGCACCTGCCGCCCAGGACGCTCAGCAAGCCGTCGCGGTGACCGCCCTGCCCGTGGTGACAGCCGAGGCTATCCCGACCGAGCCTGCTGCTCCACAGCCGACTCCAGCATCAGCGATCGGCACGCAGACTGAAGCGACAACGCTTGCTGTGGCAGGCGCAGGAATCAAGCAAGACACCCCCGCACTCCTGCCAAAGCAATCCGGTAACGGCGCCAAGGTCGAGCTTCCGGCAGCGGCAGCCAATGCCGCCGCCGCAAATATCGCAATCAAGGCTGACGACATGAATGCCCAGTCCGCCGCCGCAAAATCCCAGGACTTCGCTACTGCGATGAACGAGTCGCTGACAGGCGTCGCCAGCGGCCTGCAACCGATGCAGCAGCAAGCGGGCTTGAACGCCTTGCAACAACATGGCGCCCAGTCCGCAGACAAGCTCACACCGCGCGTTGGCACGCCGGCATGGGACCAGGCCCTCGGCCAGAAAGTGGTGTGGATGGTAGCTGGCGACATGCAAAGCGCCTCGCTCACGCTCAACCCGCCTGACCTTGGCCCCTTGCAAGTCGTATTGAATGTCTCGAATTCGCAGGCAAACGCCACCTTCATCGCCGCCCAACCGGAAGTGCGCCAGGCGCTCGAGGCCGCCTTGCCGAAGCTGCGCGACATGCTCGGCGAAGCCGGCATCCAGCTTGGGCAGGCCAGCGTCAACAGCGGCACGCCTAACCAGCAAGGCAGCTTCGAGCAGCAGGGATCGCAGGCGTCGCGTGGCCACGGGCTGTCCGGGAGTCGCGATCCGGCTGCGAATGATGGGCAGGTGCGCGTCAGTCGCGTTGAGCCTGCATCGTCAGGGCGCGGCCTGGTCGACACGTTCGTCTGACCAGTCGCGACAGTTCCTGCTTCCAGCGCAGAACCGTGGAAATGCATTGACTAACCCTCTCTTTTCGACACATCCTGCCGTTAGAAGGAATAGATAATCACGAACCGTAAGATGCATCGATGACCGTCGCGCAGGGAAGCACGACAGGCATGAAAGCAGGATAGAGGAAGAAAGATGGCAACAGCCCCGAAAGGAAACCCGAAAGTCGTCCCGATCGAGGAAGCGGCCGACGAAGCCCCGCCGCCCAAGAAATCGAAGAAGAAGCTCATCCTGATGCTGGGTGCAGTGCTGCTGATCGCCGCCGGTGGCGGCGGCGCGTGGTTCTTCATGGGCGGCAAGCCGGCAGACGAAGCCGCGGCTGCCAAACAGGAGCCGCCCAAGCCGCCGGTATTCATCGCCATGGACCCTTTCACCGTCAACCTCCAGCCTGAAGCCGGCGAACAGTACCTGCAGGTGCAGTTCACCCTCCAGGTGGCGGATGAAAAACAGGTTGAACTGATCAAGCTCTACATGCCGCTGGTGCGCAGCCGCCTGTTGCTCCTCCTGTCGAGCAAGAAGCCCTCCGAGTTGTCCACGCCGGAAGGCAAGAAGCAACTGCAGGACGAAATCGTTGCGACGATCAAGCAACCCTTCACGCCGCAAAGCCCGCCGCAAGGCGTGACCGGCGTGTTCTTCACGTCTTTCGTCATCCAGTAACACCATGGCTGATAATTTCCTTTCCCAGGAAGAAGTCGATGCCCTGCTCAAGGGCGTCACCGGCGACCAGGACGACAGTGCCGCGCCGGAAGACGACTCGGGGATACGTCCGTACAACCTGGCCACGCAGGAACGCATCGTCCGTGGCCGGATGCCGACGCTGGAAATCATCAACGAACGCTTCGCGCGCCTGCTGCGTATCGGCCTGTTCAACTTCCTGCATCGCAGCGCTGAAGTGTCGATCGGCCCGGTGCGCGTGCACAAGTACAGCGAATTCATCCGCAACCTGGTGGTCCCGACCAACCTGAACCTGGTCCACATGAAGCCCCTGCGCGGCACCGCGCTGATGGTCTTCGACCCGAACCTGGTGTTCCTGCTGGTCGACAACCTGTTTGGCGGCGATGGCCGTTTCCACACGCGCGTGGAAGGCCGCGACTTCACGCAGACCGAGCAGCGCATCATCCAGCGCATCCTCGGCATCGTCTTCGAGACCTACGCGAAATCGTGGGAGCCGGTTTACCCGGTCGAATTCGAATACGTGCGCTCGGAAATGAACACGCAGTTCGCCAACATCGCGACGCCGAACGAAGTCGTGGTGGCGACGACATTCACGATCGAACTCGGCCCGGTCAGCGGCGAAATGCACTTCTGCACGCCCTACTCGATGATCGAGCCGATCCGCGACATCCTCACCAGCAGCCTGCAGGGCGAAACGCTCGAGATGGACAAGCGCTGGGTGCGCCTGATGACGCAGCAGATCCAGACCGCAGAAGTGCAACTGGTCGCGGATCTCGGGACTGCCCGCATGACGCTGGGCGAAGTGCTCAACATGAAAGCAGGCGATGTCATTCCGCTCAACATCTCGGAGATTGTCCAAGCCAAGGTGGATGGCGTGCCCGTGATGGATTGCACCTATGGCAAGTTCAACGGCCAGTACGCGCTGCGCGTGGAAAAACTGTTGACCCACAGCTCAAACGAACTTACGCAAGGAGATGAACATGGCTGACGAAATGGATGGCCAAAGCGCTGCCGATGACGATTGGGGCGCGGCACTAGCCGAGCAGAGCCAGGCGGAAGCCGCTGCCGCGGCCAAGCAGGCCAGCCCGGCGATGTTCCAGGATTTTTCCGGCGCCGGCATCAAGACGGGCACGCACAACGACATCGACTTCATCCTCGACATCCCGGTCCAGCTGACCGTGGAACTCGGCCGTACGAAGATCGCTATCAAGAACCTGCTCCAACTGGCGCAGGGTTCCGTGGTGGAACTCGACGGCCTCGCGGGCGAACCGATGGACGTGCTGGTTAACGGCTGCCTTATCGCGCAGGGTGAAGTCGTGGTGGTGAACGACAAGTTCGGTATCCGCCTCACCGACATCATCACGCCGTCGGAACGCATCCGCAAACTGAACAAATGATCCGCGCAGTCTCCCTCTTCGCCGTTGTCCTGCTGTGCAGCCTGCCCGCGCAAGCGGCTGAGCAGGCTGCAGCGGCCGCCTCCGCGGGCAGCCTCGTGCAGGTTCTTCTCGGCCTGGTCGTGGTGCTCGCTCTGATGGCCGGTGCTGCATGGGTGCTCAAGCGCATGGGAATGACCGGCGCCGGCGCCAACAGCGTGGCCAGGGTCGTCGGCGGCGTCAGCGTGGGCAACCGTGAGCGCGTTGTCGTTGTCGAAGTCGGCGAACAATGGATTGTCGTCGGGGTCGCGCCAGGCCGCGTCAACGCACTTTCCACCATGCCGCGGCAAGAAATGCAGCCTGCCGCCGGCGAGTCGGACAACACGAAGAATTTCGCCGCCTGGCTCAAGCAAACCATCGACAAGCGTAATGGCAATTAATCTCCCGCGCGTCGGGCAAACCACCGCGAAGACCCTGGGTTTCCTTCTTCCGATTGCACTCCTCGGCATGCCCCTTCTGGCAGCTGCGCAAAGCGGCATGCCGGCGATCACCAGCACGCCTGGTCCCGGCGGAAGCCAGACCTATTCGCTCAGCCTCCAGACCCTGATCCTGCTCACCGCATTGTCGGTGCTGCCCGCCGCACTGCTGATGATGACGAGCTTTACCCGCATCATCATCGTGCTGTCGCTGCTGCGCCAGGCGCTCGGCACGCAGACGGCCCCGCCCAACCAGGTCCTGATCGGCCTCGCGCTGTTCCTGACGCTGTTCGTCATGGGACCGGTATTCGACAAGATCTATGTCGATGCTTACCAGCCACTGTCGGAAAACAAGATCAACATGACGCAGGCGCTCGAGCGCGGCGCTGCCCCGTTGAAGACCTTCATGATGAAGCAGACGCGTCAAGCCGACCTGGCGCTGTACGTGAAGATGTCCAATTCGCCAGCGCTGAATGGCCCCGAAGACGTGCCGTTGCGCGTACTCATCCCCGCCTTCATCACCAGCGAATTGAAGACGGCATTCCAGATCAGCTTTGCGATCTTCATCCCCTTCCTGATCATCGACATGGTGGTGGCAAGTATCCTGATGTCGATGGGTATGATGATGATGTCGCCGGCAATCGTATCCCTGCCCTTCAAGCTGATGCTGTTCGTGCTGGTGGATGGCTGGCAGCTGCTGATCGGCTCACTTGCGCAGAGTTTTTACTAAGGAACAAACATGACTCCGGAAAGCGTTATGTCCATGGGCCGGCAGGCCATTGAGATCACCATCATGATCTCTGCACCCATGCTGCTGGTCGCACTTGCGATCGGTTTGATCGTCAGCATCTTCCAGGCCGCCACGCAGATCAATGAAACAACGCTTTCGTTCATTCCCAAGCTGGTCGGCATATTTATCGCCATGATCATTGCAGGCCCGTGGATGCTGACCGTCATGCTCGACTACATGCGGCAGATGTTTAGCGGCATACCTGGAATGGTGGGATAGCGCCCTGCCACCTGCACAAGCCGAAAGCAGAAGAGCGGGCAAATTCGACCACCCGCATTTCAGCGCCGACAACTGCCGATGATCACCCTCACCAGCGCCGAACTCAATACCTGGATCGCCGCCTTCCTCTGGCCCCTGACCCGAATCCTGGGCCTGATCGCGACAGCGCCTCTATTTGGCAATCTCAGCATACCCGTACGCGTGAAGCTCGGACTGGGCGTCATGCTGACACTGGTCATTGCGCCGACGGTTCCGGCCGTCCCTGCAGCTGACCCGATGTCCCTTGCGGGACTTCTCATCACTATCCAGCAACTGATAATTGGCCTGTCGATGGGATTCGCCATGCGCATCGTTTTTACTGCCGTGGAGATGGCCGGTGAAGTAGCGGGCTTGACAATGGGCTTCGGCTTCGCGACCTTCTTCGACCCGCAAACCCGTGCACGGACCTCCGCCATCGCACAGTTCCTCTCCTTGTTGGCGCTGATGCTCTTCCTGGCACTCAACATTCATCTGTCGATGCTGGCGACGCTTGCCGAGAGCTTTATCAGCATACCCATTTCGGCCATGCCGGGTGGAACTTCGGCCTTTCGGCAAATTGCCAATTGGGGAGGTTTGATCTTTACTGCGGGCGCTCAACTGGCATTGCCCGTCATCGCGGCCCTGCTCCTGACGAATATTGCGCTTGGCGTGCTGACGCGGGCGGCGCCACAACTGAACTTGTTCGGTATTGGTTTTCCGATCACGCTTGGAGCTGGCTTCATTGTGATCGCCCTGATGATGCCCTATCTCACCCCTCCACTCGAAAGGTTGTTCCAGCGCGGACTGGAAACAACTCGAAATTTGCCGTTTGCAAATCCGATATCCAGATAAGAAAACGGGCGGTATCGAGCCGCCCGTTTTCATTTACTTCGACTGAGTGAATCAGCTGAGATAATCAAACAGAGACAGTGCCGTCACTTTCATAAAGGATTGCTGCGAAGCCTGCAACGCAGTCTGCTGCTTCATCAGATCCGTAATCGCCTGCACATAGTCGAGATCCTGCAAATCCGAGAGCGTCTGCGCATACTGGATGTTCAGATCTTCGCCGAGACTGTCCAGCGACTCGATTTCCTTCAGGCTTGCGCCGGTGCCGGCACGAACGGTCAGTACATGGTCCAATGCTTTGTCGATGTTCTCGTTGGCGACACTCAGACCGCTGGTAAGTTTGGTTTTGTCCGCAGCACTCGAGACCGGTCCCTGCAAAACACCAATCAGGTCCTTGATTGTTGTAAAGACGCTCTGGGTTGCGGTCGGACGCACCGTATAAACATCGTTAGCTGCTGCACCGGTGATCACGAATTCCAGACCTTGGAACTGAATCGGCTGGCCACTGGCATACGCGCCGGTAGCCACAGTCACCGCGGGTGTCGCATTGGTCGCGACAGTGTAGTTCGCTGCAGTTGCGTCGAGTGTGATGTTGTAACCGGACCCCGTCAGTTGCGTGGAATCGATGATCGTGCCCTTGGAGATGGTTCCAGTTGCCGGCGTTCCAGGTGCCGAAACAAAGGTATGGGAACTACTGATTTGCTGGAACACTTCACTGCCGTTCTGGCTGACCTCGATCTGACGCCCCGTGTGGACCTGTAGCTTGAACTCGCCCTGGTCGCCAGTGTAATTCGCACCAGTAGCTGTAGCGCTGAAGGGCTGGGCGGTATTTTGATATCCGGCAAAGATGTAATTGCCAACGCCGTCGCGCGTATTTGCGAGGCCGAGTAACTCGTCGTAGCGCCCCTGAAGCTCAGTTGCAACGAATTGGCGGTCCGAGTTAGTCAACGTGCCATTGCCTGCCTGCACAATCAGTGTCTTCACGTCCTGGAGCAAGGTCGTCACACTTTGAAGCGCACCCTCTGTCATGGAGAGTGCATCCTTCGCCGAACGTCTGTTAATTGCGTACTTCGAATTGATCTCCTGTGCATTCGTGACTTCAAGCGCACGAGCTGACGCAACCGGATCATCTGAGGGGGCAAGGAGACGCTTTCCGGTAGAAACCTGCTGCTGGGACTTGGCCAGTCCTGTCTGCAGTTCACCCATCCGGGCGACGCCCTTGTCGAATATCGTATTGGTACTAATGCGCATGATGTTCTGCTCCGGGTAGATCAAGCACCGAGGTCAAGCAACAGGTCGAACAACTGGCTTGCCGTCTGCATGACTTTTGCCGCAGCCTGATAGGCCTGCTGGTAACGCATCAGGTTTGCTGCTTCCTCATCCAGGTTCACGCCGGATTCCGACTGATGCGCCTGAACGGCGGCCGCCAGCAGTTTTTCCTCCGCCTTGCCTGTAACCTCAAGCTCGCGGGTCTTGTTGCCGATCTGGCTGACCATGTGCGTATAGGCATTCTGGTAGGTCTGGCCGCCCTCAAGCGTATTGGCAGTCTGGAGGCTTGCGAGTTTCAACGCGTTGCGGTTGTCCCCCACGCCACCGGTGTTCGGACCAATCGTAAACGTATCACCGGCCGCCGGCGTGCCACTGATCTGGATAGTCCATCCGTTGTACGTAATGCTCCCGCCTGATGTATAGGCCTGGTTGACCGGATTTCCAGTCCCGGTGCCCGTCACGTTATAGGTGCCGTTGGCGTTAAACGTAATCGTGACCGGTTGCTGCAGGTTGGCGTTCACCGGGGCATTCACCACGCCCGCGCTGACGCTGGCAGTACCCGTATTGCCCGACGCTGCTGCAGTGCGAATAGGCGCGGCGGCAGCAATGCTCTTGATGTCATTGATCGCCACGCTGAATCCGGTTGCGCCCTGGCGCGTGGGCTGGATCAGGAACTCGTCATTCGCGCCGAAGGAAGCCATGGCGGACGAGGAAGCGATGGTGATCCCGTCTACCGTCTGCGGGAATGTGTTAAACGTCGGGAAAACCTTGCCATCGGACACGCGCGTCACCGTGAAATTTCCGCCGGAGTGCGTCACGCGATAGTCGCTGGTTGTAAGCTGCGATGCATCGGTGACAGAGGCAGTCACGACACCGGTGCCGGTGTTCGCGGTATGCGCGTTTACGCGCGACGCGCCGGCGGTGAAGAACGTGCCGCCAAGAGCGCCGGTCTGGTCCTGTCCCAGGCGATGCTGTGCGTTGAACGTTTCTGCCAGGCCAATGGCGACACGTCCGAGCGCGTTTTGGGCGGGATCCAGGCTCTTGGAACGGAATTCCAGCAGGCCTCCCAGTCGGCCGCCGGTAATGCTTGAATCGGGAATGCGGGTTGAGGTGCCGTTTGCTGCGTAGGACAGTTGAAGTTCACTTGCGTCGGTCTGGTTGACTGCGGCCTGGACTTTGAAAGTCTGCGTGCCGACGGTAAGTGCCTGTCCGCTACCAATGAACACGTTGTAGCTGTTGCCTTGCTTGACAACCGAGACCTTTACTTCCTTGCTCAGTTCCGCGATGACCTGGTCGCGCTGGTCGAGGAGGTCGTTGGCAGGCTTGCCTTCCCCTGCGGTGCCCTGCGCTTTTTCGATGGCGTCATTCAGGGAAGCGATCTGTTGTGCATATACGTTAATTGCACTAATGCTGGTAGTGATCTGGCCGTTGAGCGACTGGCGCATTTCATCAAGGCGGCCGCCGATGCTCTTGAAGCGCGCAGCCATAGCTTCCGCCGAGGACAGCATGGCCTGCCTGGAAGCGGCAGAACCGGGGTTGGTAGCGACGTCCTGCACCCCCTCAAAAAAGTCCTGCATCGCGGAAGACACGCCAGAGGTCGCGTCGGCAAGCATGTTGTCGATCTGCTTGATCTGGGCGTAGTAGCTGTCGATGGCGCCTTTCGTTGTCTCGCCGGCAACGACCTGGTTATGCAGGAATTCATTGAACACGCGGCGAATCGTCGAGATCTCGGTGCCTTTCCCGATAAAGCCGACACCGATGTCCTGTCCGGCCGACGCGCTCTGGATGACGACCTGGCGGCTGTAGCCGGGCGTATTCACATTCGCGATGTTATGGCCCGTTGTGACCAGGCCCGCTTGGGCGGCGGTCAGTGCGCTTTGGCCTGCGCCGAGGATTGAAGTGTTTGCCATGGTGTTGTTTCTTTATCGAGGGATCGCTATCAGTATCAACGGCAAGGATGGCGGGAAACTTGAGGGTATACCAAGCGAACGCTTGGCGGTGCCCGTTAAGCAGACATTGTCTGCTTGATAATACGCGTCAGCTTGGCCGCGTATTGGGGATCTGTCGCGTAGCCGGCGCGCTGCAGGCCTTGTGCGAAACCTTCGACGCTCCGTGCATTCGCAATGACGGCCTCATAACGCGGATTTTTGCTCAATAGATTGGCGTAATCGCGGAAGGCGTCGGCATAGGAATCGTACGCCCTGAATTTTTCGACTTTGGTCTGCGGTGTGCCGTTGACATACTCCGTTGTCACTGCTTCAACAACTTTCCCCTTCCAGCCGCCGGTGGCCTTGATGCCAAACAGGTTGTGGCTTGCCACGCCATTCGCTCCCACGATTTCCCGCTTGCCCCAGCCGCTTTCGAGCGCCGCCTGGCCAAGCATGAACTTGGCCGGGATGCCGGTGGCACGGCTTGCTTCTTCGGCATGGGAACCAAGGCGTTCAAGGAAGCCGCGCACATGCGCCGGCTGGGACGGATTGGGCTTGACGCTGTCTACGGTACCTGTCGTCGCGGGGCGATCCAGGGATGGCAAGGGCAAGGGTGAGGCCGCGCCGCGTGTCAGCGACGGCGGCATGATGGTCGACAGGTCACCCTCTTCCTGCGCGGCAGTGTCGCCCAGCTTGCTCGACAACTGGCGGAACAGGGCATCGGCAAGACCGACGCCGCGGCTCGCCAGGGTCTGGCTGAGCTGCTGGTCCAGCATCGATGTGTACATGCGGCTCTGCTGGCTGTCGAACAAACCCTCCTGCGGCGTTGCTTCGCGCATGCTCTTGAGCACCATGTTCATGAACAGGGCTTCGAACTGCTGGGCGGCGCCCTTGAGCGCCTCCGGAGAATTCTGGCGCGCGCTCGACCGCAGTTCGTTGACGTCCTTGACGTCGATCGCGAGTTTTCCGTTGAGGTTGGCTGGGGTGATCATGTCAGATGATTTCCAGTTCGGCGCGTAACGAGCCGGCTGCCTTCATGGCCTGCAGGATGGCGAGGAGATCCTGTGGCGTGGCGCCGATGGCGTTCAATGCCTTGACTACGTCGGCAAGCGATGTTCCGCCCTTGAGCAGCAGCACCTGGCCAGGCTCTTTCTGGATCTCGATCTGCGACGTGGAGGCGACGACCGTCTGGCCGGATGACAGGGGTGCCGGCTGGCTGATGACTGGCTGAGTATTGATGACGACAGAAAGATTGCCGTGCGACACGGCACATGCGTCCAGTGTGACTGCCTGGTTCATGACGACGGATCCGGTGCGCGCATTGAGGATCACCTTCGCCTGCATCTGGGCCGGCGTGACGTGCAGGCTTTCCAGCGCACCAAGGAAGGCGACACGTTCATCGCTGCCCTGCGGCGCGCGCACACGGATCACCCGGCCGTCCTGCGCAGCTGCCGTTTCCGGTCCGAAGCGACGGTTGACCGTGTCGACCACGCGACTGGCCGTGGAAAAATCCGTTTCATTCAGTTCGACGTAGATCGCATCTTCACGGCCAAGCGAGCTGGGCACGGCGCGTTCCACCGTCGCACCAGCGGAAATGCGACCGACGCTCAGGTGATTGACCTGCGCTTTGCTGCCGCTTGCGGAAGCCCCGACGCCGCCGACCAGCACGTTGCCTTGTGCGATGCCGTACACCTGACCATCCGCGCCTTTCAGCGGCGTCATCAGCAGCGTGCCGCCGCGTAGGCTCTTTGCGTTACCCATCGACGAGACCGTCACGTCGATCGTCTGCCCGGGCCGCGCGAACGCGGGTAACGAGGCCGTCACCACGACCGCGGCCACGTTCTTGAGCTGCAGGCTGGTTCCGGGCGGCACCGTGACGCCGAGTCCCTGCAGCATGCTGATCACGCTCTGTACGGTGAACGGTGTCTGTGTGGTCTGGTCACCGCTACCATCCAGGCCGACGACCAGCCCGTAGCCAATCAGCTGGTTCTGGCGCACGCCCTGGATCGACGCCAGGTCCTTCAACCGCTCCGCATAGGACGCCGGCGCAGCAAGAAGTACACAGGCCCCCGCCGCCACGACAGCGATGGATTTCAGGGTGCGAAGCGTAAAGGCGACCGGTTTCATTTCATCTACTCGATACGATTACAACGGCAGGATGCTCAAGAAGAAACGCGTCAACTGCGACATCATCTCGGCCTTGTCGATCCTGCTATTGGTGCGATATTCCACGCGTGCGTCCGCGACCAGCGTCGAAGACACGACATTGCCGCTGACATTGTCCGGGTTCACGACGCCGGAGAAGCGGACATACTCGACCCCCTTGTCGAGTGCAACCTGCTTCTCGCCGCTCACGACCAGATTTCCATTGGGAAGGACATCCACCACGGTGACGGCAATCGTCCCGGAGAAGGTGTTGCTCGAACTGGACGTGCCCTTGTCCTCGAAGGTATTGCCCGATTCCGCGTTGAGAGCCGCCTTGGCCGTCGTCGTCGCCGGAATGCCGAACAGGGTCGGCGCGCTGAATTCAACGCTGCCGCTCTTGCTCGCGGTATTGGCGGCCGACTTGCCGGCACTGGTGCGCTCATTGATCGCGATGGTCAGCATGTCGCCGATCATGCGGGCGCGACGGTCTTCAAACAGCGGCCGGTACGCCGATGCCTGGAAGATGGCGCCGTTGGCTTGCGGGACGGGCGCATTGACCTGCGGCCGCACATTGGTAGGATGCTGAACGATGGTATCCGGAACCGTCGCACAGCCGACCATTGCAGCAGCGGCGAGCATACCTGCCAGGATCTTGGAAAAACATCTCATGTCAGCCCCTTACCATTTCGATCAGATCTGTGACAGGCGCTGCAGCATCTGGTCCGAAGTCTGGATGGCCTTGCTGTTGATCTCATAGGCGCGCTGCGTCTGGATCATGCTGACCAGCTCCTCGACCACGTTGACGTTCGACGTTTCGACATAACCTTGCGCAATCAGGCCGGCGCCGTTGGTGCCCGGCGTATTCGTGCTGGCGGTGCCCGACGCGGCGGTCTCGACATAGAGGTTCTCGCCGCGCGCTTCCAGGCCGGCCGGATTGACAAAAGTCGCCAGCTGGATGGCACCGATCTGCGTCGGCGACGACTGGCCGGGTTGGGTCACCGAGACCGTGCCGTCGCGGCCGACGGTGAAGGTGATGGCATTGGCGGGAATGGTAATCGCAGGCTGGATCACGAATCCGTTTGCCGTCACCAGCTGGCCGTTGGCATCCATGCTGAACGAACCGTCGCGCGTGTAGGCCGTGCTGCCGTCCGGCATCAGGACCTGGAAAAAGCCCGCGCCCTGGATAGCGATGTCCTTGTCATTGGCGGTCTGCTGCAGGTTGCCCTGCGTGAAGACGCGCTCGGCGGCCACCGGGCGTACGCCGGTGCCGATCTGCAGGCCGGTAGGCAGCTGCGTCTGTTGCGACGACTGCGCGCCCGGCTGCCGCATCGTCTGGTACAGCAAATCCTCGAACACGGCGCGCGAGCGCTTGAAGCCCGCGGTATTGACGTTTGCGAGGTTGTTCGAGATCACGTCCATCTGCGTTTGCTGCGCATCCAGACCGGTCTTGGAAATCCAAAGTGAGCGGATCATTTCATTTTTCTCCAGGTTCCTGCTTCATTGTGCCGGCCCCGTCAGGCGTTGATTGACAGGAGCTGCGCTGCCTTCGTCTCGTTGCTCTCGACATTCTTGAGCAGGTTCATGTGCGTCTCGAACTGGCGCGCGAGGCTGATCATGTTGACCATCGCATCCACCGTGTTGACGTTGCTGCCTTCAAGAGAACCGCCAATGACGCGGACGTTGGCGTCGGCGTCCGCAGCTTCCCCGCCGCGAAGACGGAACAGTCCATCATCGCCCCTCACGATCGTTTCTTCGGGAGGATTGACGAGTTTGATTCGGCCGAGCGGCGTCACCGTCCGCGCGCCGGTCGTTGCGACCGACGAAACGGTGCCGTCGCCGCCAACGCTGATCGTGACATCCGGAGGAATGGCGATCGGTCCGCCATCGCCCATGACGTTCAATCCGGACTGTGTCTGCAGGACCCCGTTCTCGCTAATCTTCAGGCTACCGTTGCGCGTATAGGCCTCGGTACCGTCGTCGAGTTGCACGGCAATCCAGCCCTTGCCCTGCACGGCGACGTCGAGGTCGCGACCCGTGTTCTGGATCGGACCGGGAGTGAAGTCCGTCCCGACGGTAGCATCGACGACAAAAGCCCGCGTGGGCAGGCCTTCTCCGATGACAGGCACCGTGCGGAATGAATCCAGCTGGGCCCGGAAACCGGTCGTCGTCGCGTTTGCCAGGTTGTGCGAAGTATTGGCCTGTTGTTCCAGGATATGCTTCGCGCCGGTCATGACGGTGTAAATCAGGCGGTCCATTCGTTCTCCCTGCAATGCCCGCTGTCATGCAGGCACTACGGCTCCAGATGCATTACCTCAGGTTCACCAGAGTCTGCAGGATCTGGTCCTGCGTCTTGATCGTTTGCGCGTTGGCCTGGAACACGCGCTGTGCGGTGATCATGTTCACCAGCTCGGCGGTCATGTCCACATTCGAGTCTTCCACTGCGGACGACTGGATCAGGCCCATCCGGCCGGAGTTCGGTGTACCGATCAGCGCCACGCCGGATGCTGCGCTTTCTGCCCACTGGTTGTTACCCAGCGGCTGCAGGCCGTTCGGGTTTGAGAAGTTGGCAAGCACAACCTGGCCGAGCGTCGCGGTCTTGCCGTTGGTGTAGCGGCCGGTGATGATGCCGTCGGAGCCGATGTTGAAGCCGGACAGGCGGCCGGACGCGAAGCCGTTCTGGCTCGTGGAGTTCACGCCGAAGACGGAACCGAATTGCGTGGCCTGGCTCATGTCCAGGTTGATGCCGGTGGCGCCATTGATCGGTGTTTCCGCGCCATTCGTCAACGCCAGGCTGATTGTTCCCGGCGAGCCGGTGTTCAGCGTACCGTCACTGTTAAAAGCAAGCGTGATCGTAGCGGGAGTCGTCGTGACAGCACCGGACGAGCTGGTAGGCGTTACAGTCCACGTATTGTTTGCCGTCTTGCGGAAGTTCAACTGGAGCACATGCGAATTGCCCAGGGAGTCATATACGGTGACCGATGTCGACTTGTTGTAGGCGGGTGCAGCGGTGATCGCTTCGCTGGAATCGAGGTTGAACTGCATCTCGATATTGCTTGTATCGGCAGGCGCAAGGTCGGCGGTGCTGATACGGAGGTCGGTCGGGCTGCCCGTCGCCAGGACGCCCTGGTTATTTGCAGAAAAACCGCTCAACCGCCCGCCATCCGCACTGACGATGAAGCCATCCTTGTCGATCTGGAACTGGCCGTTACGGGCATAGCTGATGGCGCCGTCCTTGTTGAGACGGAAGAAGCCGCCGCCGTTGATCGCCATGTCAAGCGCGCTGTTCGAAGCCGTGATGTTGCCCTGGCTGAATTGCTGCGCGATTTGCGAAACACGGGTACCGATACCTGCAGTGCCGAGGCCGGAAGTGCCGCTCAACGAGTTGGCGTAGACGTCCGCAAACTGCGTCACCGCCGCTTTGAAGCCGACCGTATTGGCGTTGGCAATGTTGTTGCCGATCGTCTCAAGCTGTTTGGATGCGCCGTTGAGACCGCTAAGACCTTGCTGAAAACTCATTTCACTTCTCCTTGATTCAGGCTACCTGGCATCGGTATTAAAGAATTTGCTTCACGTCGGACATGCTGAAATCGCCGACACCGGGCAAAGTGAGCTTTACACCTTGCGAGTTTGTCGTAACGCTGTGAACGACCCCGAACGACAGGTTCGTCGTTTCCACCTTTTCATTGCCTCGCGTTGCCGTCACCTTGAAGGTGTAATCACCATTGGCAGCGGCCCCTTTGCTCGTTTCACCATCCCACGCGAGCGGATGGACACCAGCCTTCATGTCGCCGAGGTCCATCGAATGCACGGCCTTGCCGGTGGAGTCCGAAATCGTGACGACGACCTTGTCGGCCGGCTCTTTCAGCTCGATGCCGAGCAAGGCCTTCTTGTCCTGGAGCGAGAGACTGGAACCCGGGACAAACACGCCGTGGCCAATCATGTTCGCCGCGGCGACCTGCTGGCTTGCCTGATAGCTTCCCATCAGGGATTCCATGGTCGCGTTCAGCTTCTCAATGCCGGTCACGGTGGACAGCTGCGCCAGCTGGCTGGTGACTTGCGCGTTGTCGAGGGGATTCAGCGGATCCTGGTTCTTCATCTGCGTCACGAGCAGCGTCATGAAACGGTCCTGCGCATCCTGCGTGGTCGACGTCTTCTTTTTCCCGGGATTCATGGCCGCCATGAGCTCCTCGGTCACCTTGTTGTTCGTCTGGACGGTGGTCATTCAATACTCCTTGCTTACTGGCCCAGTGTGAGCGTCTTCAGCAGCATGGTCTTGGCCGCATTCGCAACTTCGACGTTGTTCTGATACGAGCGCGATGCCGAGATCATGTTGACCATCTCTTCCACCACGTTCACGTTCGGCATCGCGACATAGCCTTTTTCATCAGCCTGGGGATGCTTCGGGTCGTACACCATCTTCGGCGGCGACGGATCTTCCACCACTTGCTGCACCTTCACGCCACTGGCACCCGGCGTGTTCGATGGAACCGCCTGAAACACCACCTGCTTGGCCTTGTAGGTCTGCCCCGTTGCACTTGTCGTGCTGTCGGCATTGGCCAGGTTGCTGGCGACCGTATTCAGGCGCTGCCCCTGCGCGCTCATCGCAGAGGCAGACACATTGAGGATATTAAACAGCGACATGATTATTGCCCCTGGACTGCTGCAAGCAGCTTCTTGAGTGCGCCGCCCGCAAAGGTGACACCGGCTTCGTAGCGCAATGCGTTATCGGCGAACTTGGCGCGCTCGGCGTCCATGTCGACCGTATTTCCGTCCACGCTGCCCTGTGCGGCGGTGCTATAGAGCAGCGGCGCGCCGCTGGCGGTTGCCAGCGCCTTGCCGCTCAAATGATTGGGCGAGGTCTTCACCAGCGCCCCCTCGGACGCAGCCGAAGCAGGCGACATGGCCTGCTTCAACGCGCTGCTGAAGTCGATATCGCGCGCTTTGTAATTCGGCGTGTCGGCGTTGGCGATGTTCGACGCCAGCACCTGCTGCCGCTCCGAGCGCAGACGCAGCGCGGTCTGGTGAAAATGCAGGGCCTCGTCAAGCTTCCCGATCATGACTACCTCCGGAGACCTCGGTTGCAAAAAAGACAACTCGAAGCGATGATGGATTAATGTAGGCTTGATCATACGGAGGGCAATGTCACGACTATCGAACGATAAGACTTCGAAACTATCCCTTATTCATCATTTTGATTCACCGCACCGTCTTTAACATGTAGCCTGCAATGAATCCCTTTTTCGCCTCCCTATCTGCCGCTGCGGCGGTTGCGCTGTGCGTTTTGCCGGGCCTCGCCCACGGCCAGGCGCAGCGCCAGGACACGTCCGCCATCAGGCAGGCCGTCGAGCAGTTCCTGCGCGTCCAGACGGCCGGACTGCCCGGGGATGTGACTATTTCGGTTGGCAACGTGGATGCCCGCACCAACCTCCCGCAGTGCGCGGAGCCGCAAGCATTCATGCCGAATGGCAGCCGCATCTGGGGCAAGACAACTGTTGGCGTGCGGTGCACCACGCCTTCCCCCTGGACCATTTATGTGGCCGCAACGGTACAAGTGGTCGGTGAATATGTCATCACCGCAGCTCCACTCGCCCAGGGACACATGGTTGGCGCCGGCGACATCGTCAAGATTAAAGGTGACCTGACGTCATTGCCGAACAGCATCATTACAGATGCCAACCAGGCAATCGGCAGGACGGTCACCATATCGCTGCCGTCCGGCGCGCCGCTTCGCAGCGACAGTCTTCGCAGCCAGCCGGCAGTGCAACAAGGACAATCCGTGCGCGTTGTTTCATCCGGCCCCGGCTTCCGGGTGTCGACTGAAGCACGGGCACTTAACAACGCTTCCGAAGGTCAAATCGCGCAGGCAAGAACAGCCTCGGGACAAGTCGTCAGCGGTATTGCCAAGGCTGGCGGCGTAGTGGAAGTAGGCTATTGAGCGACAAGAGATTTTTCCGGAATTCTGCAACAAGGCGCTAAAGTTTCCTAGAATTGCGTCGATAAGAAAGATGACAAGTAGTAGAAGACAAACCAGACAAGGAAGATGCCGTGAAAATCGATGACTCACTCAAGAAAACCGGGGGGTTGGGCGTTGGCACAACGCAAACCCGGCCCGGCAAGGGAGCCGACAAGGCAGCCCCGGTCAGCCCGGCTCCGGTCGGATCTGACACCGTCCGTCTTTCGTCGAAGCTGGAATCGCTGGCCCAGGTCGGGGGCAATTCCGTGTTCGACGCGAAGAAGGTGGAAGAAATCAAGGCCGCAATCGCGGAAGGCCGGTTCCAGGTAGACGCTGAAAAGGTCGCCAACGGTCTGCTCGATACGGTCAACGACCTGATTCGTACTCGCAAGGCTTAAGAAACACATGCAATCTCTCGGTAATACACTGGCGCAGACCCTCGCTGAAGAAGTCCGCGCAGCAGGCGCCCTGCTTGATTTGCTCCGCCAGGAACAGGCCCATCTCGTCGACGCCAATATCGACGAGCTGATCAAGGTTACCGAAGAGAAGACGAAAATTGTCGCCCGTATGGGCGAGCTCTCGCTTGGCCGGCACCGCGCGCTGGCCGGCGCAGGATTGGAAGCCAGCGAAGAAGGCATGCAGAAATGGGCAAGCAGCCCATCTACGGACGCCTCCGCCGCTCAGTCCTGGGCAGCATTGCTCCAGCTTGCCCGTGAAGCCAAAGAACTGAACCGCACCAATGGCTTGCTGATCGGCCGCCATCTGTCTCGCAACCAGGCGGCCCTGAATATCCTTCAGGGTGGCGGCGAAGGCGGCAATATGTATGGCCCGAACGGCCAGTCCGCATCGCAATCCGGCAGCCGACGCCTCGTCATCGGCTGATCTGCCCCGCGCCGACGTCGCACGCCGGCGAATCACTCTCCCCAGCAGCTTATCTCGTCGCCTTTACCGGGACTTCCGTCGCATTTTCCGGCAAGTTGGACAGGATCATGACCGACACCCTGCGGTTACGCAGGCGCCCTTCCGCCGTATCGTTCGGACCAACCGGTTGCGTGGGGCCGTGACCGACTGCCGTCAGGCGCTTTTCCGCGATACCGCTGTCAATGAACAACCTGACAACACTTGAGGCGCGGACGGAGGACAACTCCCAGTTCGAAGGGAACTGCGCGTTCTTGATCGGCACGCTGTCGGTATGGCCTTCCACCTGGATGGCATGATCATCGTTCCGGAGAACGTCCGCCACCGCCCGCAAAGCCTCGATACTTTCGCCGGAAAGCCTGGCGTCACCCGGCGCAAACAGGACGCTCGCATTGATTTCGACGTTCACCCCACGCGCACTCTGTGTCACGCGCACCTTCCCCTGCTGCACCAGCGGTGCCATCACATCCTGGATATTGCGCGCCACGTTGGTCAGTTGCTCCTTTTCGCGCCGCAGCGCTTCGTTGTTGCGCAGCCGCGGCGGTAGCGCAAGGGGCAAGCCCGAAGGCGCGGCCTCACCCTGGACATTCGCCGTCGGCACGCGGCCGAACGCATTCACCAGGGAATTCGACAACACCCTGTACTTGCCCTCGTTAATCGAGGACAGCGCGTACATCACGACGAAGAAGGCAAACAGCAGCGTAATGAAGTCGGCGTACGACACCATCCAGCGGTCATGGTTGTCGCTGTCGTCGTCGTATTTTTTTCGGGCCATGGTTGCCGGTGATGATTGCTAACGGTACGCGAGGATGCGCTCTTCGATGACGCGCGCATTATCGCCATTGGCAACGCTGCAGAAAACGTCCGTCAGCATCTCGCGACGCCGCACTTCGTCCGCCACGATGGTCTTGAGCTTGTTGGAAATAGGCAGGAACACCATGTTGGCCAGGCCTACGCCGTAGACAGTCGCCACGAATGCCACCGCAATGCCGCCGCCGAGCTTGCTGGGATCGGTCAGGTTTTCCATCACCTGGATCAGTCCGAGCACGGCGCCGAGAATGCCGATGGTCGGCGCATAACCGCCCGCGGCTTCCCAGATCTTGACCGCCTGGCGCTCGCGCCGCTCGTAGGTGGAAATATCGACCTCGAGGATTTCACGGATCTTGTAGGGATCGATCCCGTCGACGATGAGACGCAGCCCCTTGACGGTAAACTGGTCTTTCACTGTCTCGACATACCGCTCCAGGCTCAACAGGCCTTCGCGGCGCGCAGTCGCACTCCAGAGCGTGATTTCCTGTGCCAGTCCGCGTGTCTTGTCGGGTGGCGGAACAAAGATCCACCGGAGCATTTTCGCGCCGCGCAGGAACGTCACCGAGCCGCTCTGCAGCAGGACGGCACCCAGCGTGCCGATCACGACGATCACGAAGGCAGCGGGCTGGATGAGCGAATCGATGTGGCCGCCTTCTAGCGCCTGCCCGGACAGGACGCCGACGATGCCGATCGCGAGGCCGACTAAGCTAGCCCAGTCCACGCCTGCTCCCGCAATTTGGAACGCATGCGCGCGATGGCCTGGCTGTGCAGCTGGCAGACACGCGATTCGGACACGCCCATGACGGCGCCGATTTCCTTCAGGTTCATCTCCTGCTCGTAGTAGAGACCCATCAGGATCTTTTCCCTTTCAGGCAAGGCTTCGATGGAGCGAATGACCGCTTCGCGGAAACCAGTGTTCATCAACGCCTTCAAGGGGTCGCTTTGCTCGTCGATGCAGTAGCGGTCGAGAAAATGCTCGCCCTCGTCCTTGTCGTGGAAATCCTCGTAGTAGACCAGCTGGTGGCCGCTGCCCTCGTTGAGCATCTCCTGGTACTCGTCCAGCGAGAGCTTCAGCTCCTTGGCAATTTCCGCTTCCAATGGTGCGCGGCCGAGCTTCTGTTGCAATTTATTCATCGCAACTTCGATCTTGCGCATGTTCTGGCGGATGCTGCGCGGGAGCCAGTCGCTGCTGCGCAGTTCATCCAGCATGGCGCCGCGAATCCGCTGCACCGCATACGTTTCGAACTGCGCGCCGTGGTTTTCTTCGTAGCGGCTGACGGCATCCAGCAAGCCGATCATGCCTGCCTGGATCAGGTCATCCACTTCCACGCTCGGCGGCAGCTTGGCTTTCATCTGGTGTGCCAGCTTCTTTACTAGAGGCGCGTGTTCCTCCAGCAGCTGGTTCTTGTCGGATTTTCCGCTAACGGTGTACATAATCTCGGGGTGTCCAAACTGACACCATGCTCAGAACCGCCATGTTATCCCGCTGCGGCCATATCCGACAATACAACCCTTCCTGCAAGACGCCTGAATGCCACCGATGCTCCCGCCAGCGGGAAGGCATCGACCACCGCGCGGCCAAGGTGCATGGCGCGCTTCAGATGCTCGTCGGCGGGCACCGAGCCCATCGAGTTCAACTTGACAGCCAGATAACGGTTGGCGGCCTTGGCCATGTTCTCGTAGACCACCTGCGCTTCCTTTTCGGTCGCGCCGGTAACGAGGATGCTGAACGGACGGCGGCCCAGCTTGTTGTTGAGGCGCTTGATAAGCGTGTAGGCAACCTTGATCGATTCCGGGTTGTTGGCGACCTGCACGACGATCTCGGTGTCGTTCAGGGCCGGAATGGCGAGCGAATCTTCCTTGTCCAGTTCGGCATCGACAACCACGATGTCGGCGCGCGTCGCGAGCTGGTCGAATGCATCGTCCATGCGGCTTGCCAGTTCGGCATCCTTCACTGCGCTGCGCTGCGGGCCGCGCTTGAGCGCGGCGATGCCGAAGCCTTGCGGCATCTGCTGGATCGCATCGTCGAGCCTGCGTTCCTGCCTTGCGATCTGGGTCAGTGTCGCACCGCGCAATGCGTCGAGGCGCGAAGCGATGCCTTCCGATGCGAGGCTTGCGTCCACCAGCAAGACGTCACGTCCGGCCTGGGCAAGAGACGCGCCAAGGTTGACGAGCATGGCGCCCTTCTCTTCGTCAGACGCGGCAGACAGGAAAGTGAATACGCGCGGCTTCGGGCCGGCGAGCATGCGCCGGAGGCCTTCTGCCTGGTCGAAATCAAAACTAGCCAAGGGTCACCTCGCGCAAACCTTTGTCGTTCACCGCCGCAGCCGCGCCGATGATCAGCGGGAGCTCATCATCCTGATACTGGAACGGCGCCGTCTCACGCTTGAGCTTGAAGGCGCGGTCAATCAAGTAGTGCTGGTTCGGCACGTGCAGGTCTTCCGGAACCCGCTGGCCGTTGGCGACGTAGTACAGGTTGAGCTTCTGGCGGATCAGCACGTCGAGGACGTTGCCGACGGTGGCCGCCTCGTCGAGCTTGGTGATGATACAGCCGGCGAGCCCGCCGCCCTGGTAGGAGCGCACCACTTCATTCAGCGTTTCGCCGGTGGAGGTGGCGGACATGCAGAGCAGGCGCTTTACCTTTGCATCGGTACCGGACAGCATGGCGATCTGTTCCGCCACCATCTTGTCGCGCTGCCCCATGCCGACGGTGTCAATCAGGACAGTGTGCTTGTTCTTCAATTCTTCGAGGGCGATGCGCAGGTCGGTCTCATCCTTCACCGAGTGCACCATCACGCCGAGGATCTTGCCGTAGATGCGCAGTTGTTCGTAACCGCCGATACGATAACCGTCGGTCGTGATCAGCGCGAGCTTGCCGGCGCCATGGCGCATGACACAGCGCGCTGCGAGTTTGGCTGTCGTCGTTGTCTTGCCAACGCCAGTCGGGCCGACGAGTGCATAGACGCCGCCCTTCTCCAGGATTTCGTTCTCGTTGCCGATGACGTTCAGGTTGCGCGCGAGGACGGACTTGACCCAGGCCAGCCCGTTGTCGGTCTTTTCACCAGCAGGCAACTTCTGCGTCACATAGCGCGCGAGGCTGGCGCTGAAGCCCGCGGACAGCAGTTCACGCATCACGTTGGCCTTGATCGGCTCACGCTTCTGTTGGCTGCTCCATGCGATTTCGGCCAGCTGCGATTCCAGCATGCCGCGCATGGCGCGCAGTTCGGACATGACTTCCGAAATGTCGGCACTGGACCGTTCTTTCGGAGCGCCGTTGCGGCTCGCGGCAAGTGCATCTGCCAGGTTCGACGCCTGGTCGCTATCGATGGGGCGGCCGGCGCCGAAGGCGGCAGCCGCGGCTTCAGGCGCAACCTCCGGCTGGCGCTTGACGCCGAATGCGGCGAGCGTCGATTCGGAAATCGGCGGCTTGGCGGGTTTCTCGATCACCGGCTCGGCCAGCGAAGACATGTCTTCAGGCGCGAGGGCCAGGATCTCGACCATGCCGTTGATGGTCCGGTTGGAGAGGATCACCGCATCCGGGCCGAGCGCTTCGCGCACCAGCCGCCACGCGTCGCGCGAGGTTTTTGCGGAGAATTTTCTTACGTTCATGCTTGGCCTCCAACTAGGCTTGTAACTCGTATCGTCTTGGAATCAGGAAGTTCTGCGTGCGACAGCACTTTCAGCTGTGGCAGCGCGCGGCGCAGGAAGCGTGCGAGCAATGCCCGCAGCGGTCCCGGCACCAGCAATACCGGCGGCAAGCCCATCTGCTCCTGTTGGCGCGCGGCGCGTTCGGCCTGCTGCGCGATCGTGTCGGCGAGACCAGGCTCGATGCCGGCGCCTTCCGGGCCGCTCGACTGCAGCGCTTGCATCAGGATGCGTTCCAGGCGGCTGTCGAGGGTGATGACGGACAGCTCGTTGGACGACGGGAAAATCTGCTGGACGATCGCACGGCCGAGCGCGACGCGCACCTGTGCTGTGAGTTCGTTCGGATCCTGGGTAGTCGGGCCGTACTCCGACAGCACCTCTATGATGGTGCGCATGTCGCGGATGTGAACGCCCTCGACGAGGAGGTTCTGCAGCACTTTCTGCAGCGTCGACAGGGAGACGATCTTCGGCACCAGGTCTTCGACGAGTTTCGGCGCCTCCTTGCCGAGGTGGTCGAGCAGCTGCTGCACTTCCTGGCGGCCCAGCAGCTCTGCCGCATGGGTGGTGATCAGGTGGTTCATGTGCGTCGCGATGACGGTACCGGCATCGACCACGGTGTAACCCATTGCCTGCGCCTGGTCGCGCAAGGCGGAATCGATCCAGGTCGCCGGCAGGCCGAAGGCCGGGTCGGTCGTCGGTGCGCCCGGGAGATTGCCCTGCACCATGCCCGGATTGATCGCGAGGAACTGGCCGACATAGGCCTCGCCCTGCCCGACTTCCACGCCCTTGAGGGTAATGCGGTAGGCGGAAGGCTTGAGCTCCAGGTTGTCGCGAATATGTACCGGCGGCGAGAGGAAGCCAACTTCCTGCGCAAACTTCTTGCGTATGCCCTTGATGCGGCGCAGCAGCTCGCCGTTCTGCGATTTGTCGACCAGCGGAATCAGGCGATAACCGACTTCCAGGCCGAGGGTATCGACCGGCATGATGTCCTGCCAGGTTGCCTCTTCCACTTCCGGCGCCGCCATGGCGACTTCGGGCTCGGGAGGCGGTGCTTCCGCGACGCGCTGGTTGCGCTTTTTCATCAGATAAGCGCCGCCGCACAGCGCACCGCCCAGGAGCAGGAACGCAATGTGCGGCATGCCCGGGATCAGGCCCATGCCGCCGATGATGCCGCCGGTGATGTACAGCACATCCGGCTTGGCAAACAGCTGGTTGACCAGTTGGCCGCCGATATCCTGTTCACTGGCCACGCGGGAAACAACGACACCCGCCGCGGTGGAAATGATCAGGGAGGGAATCTGCGCGACCAAGCCGTCACCGATGGCCAGCAGCGTGTAGTTCTTGATCGCAGCGTCGAAGGCGAGGTCGTGCTGCACCATGCCGACGATAAGACCGCCAAAGATGTTGATGACCGTGACAAGGATGCCCGCCACGGCGTCGCCGCGCACGTATTTACTTGCACCGTCCATCGCGCCGTAGAACTCAGCTTCCTGGGCCACCTCGGTGCGGCGCTTGCGTGCTTCCTGCTCGCCGATCATGCCGGCATTCAGGTCTGCGTCGATCGCCATCTGCTTGCCTGGCATCGCATCGAGGGCGAATCGTGCGCCCACTTCAGCGATACGCCCCGCGCCCTTGGTGACGACCACGAAGTTGATGATCGTGAGGATGATGAACACCACGATACCGACCGTGTAGTTCCCGCCGATCAGGAAGTGGCCGAATGCTTCGATAACCTTGCCCGCGGCGTCCGGACCGGTGTGTCCTTCCGTCAGCACGACGCGGGTCGAGGCGACGTTGAGGGACAGGCGCAGCATGGTGCTGACCAGGAGCACGGTCGGGAACACCATGAAATCCAGCGGCTTGACCGTGTACAGGCTGGTCAGCAGCACGATGATCGACAGCGCGATATTGAAGCTGAAGAAGATATCGAGGGCGAATGCCGGCAGCGGCAACACCATCATTGCCAGCATCATGACAATGAGGATAGGCGCGGCAAGCGCCTTGCTCGATTGTCCGGTCAGCCATGCGGGCAGTGTCAGGCCATTCATTGCATCAATCCATTATCAGGCGTTGCAGGCTTGGCGTTCAACGGATCCATGTCGGCCGGCACCTCGATCTGGTCCGGCACGCTCGGACGGACACCGCCATGCTGGCCGTAGGCGCGCAACTGGAATACGTAGGCAAGCACCTCCGCGACAGCGGTATAGAGCGCCGCGGGGATCTCGTCGCCCAGTTCGGCATGGCGGTACAGCGCACGCGCCAGCGGCGGGGCTTCGAGCATGGCGACCTTGTGTTCTGCGGCGATTTCGCGGATCTTCGCGGCGACTTCGTCGGCGCCCTTGGCGACCACGACAGGCGCGCGCATCTTGCCTTCGGTGTACTTCAGTGCAACGGCGTAGTGCGTCGGGTTGGTCACAACGACGTCGGCGGTCGGAATTTCGGCCATCATGCGGCGCTTGGCCATCTCGCGCTGCAACTGGCGGATGCGCGCCTTGACCATCGGGTCACCGTCGGACTCCTTGGATTCCTGGCGCACTTCTTCACGGGTCATCTTGAGCTTGTTCGCGTAGTGCCACATCTGATAGGGCGCGTCGATGAGTGCAATGATGACCAGACCGAATACGATGGCAATGAAACCGGTGAGCAGCATGCTGCCAAGGTGCGCCCAGCCGGTATGGAGCGGCTCGGCGCTCAGCGCAAGCATTTCTTCTGTCTGGCCCGAAATCACCATCCAGGCGATGACACCGATGAGCGTGGCCTTGAGGATCGCCTTGACCAGCTCCACCAGGGAGCGCGTGGAAAACATGTTGCCGATCCCGCTGATCGGATTGAGGCGCGCAAAATTGGGCATCAGCGCCTTGGTGCTGAACAGCCAGCCGCCGATCAGCAGCGGCGAACCCACGGCGACGAGCAGGAGGATGCCTGCCAGAGGTGCAAGCCCGATGAGGACGTCGATGAGGCCGGGGATGATGCGCGTCAGGAGGAGGCTAAAATCGAACGCCTGCTCCCGCTCGAGCGTGAGGCCCGCCGTCAGCATGCTGTTGAGGCGGCGAACCAGCTGTTCGCCGGAGAACCAGAAACCGAGCCCGGCAGCCAGCAGAACCGTGCAGGTGGCCAGCTCCCTCGATCGGGGAACGTCGCCTTCCTCCCGCGCCTGCTCCAGTCTTCTGGGCGACGCTGGTTCTGTTTTTTCGAGATCGCTGTCTTCGGCCACCGCCGGCTCCTATTTTCCCGCCGTGCGTTCCGGACGACGCACTGGGGACGAATAGGAAGGATTATTCGCGAAATGACAGAATCACTATCCCGGGAATAAGTGAGGAAACCACCCGTTATTCATTACCGCAGGATAACGGGGTACAAGACGAGAGGAAATTTACATCTTGAGGCTTTGCGCCCATGCCAACGCGGACATCTGCGCCTGGTTGACCTGCTTGGCACTGATGCAGAGCGACATGGCCATCGAGTCAACATTTTTCGAATTCAGTTCGCACGCCTCGGCCAGCGCCAGGAACGGCCCGTAGATGCCTTCCCGGCTCAGCAATGCCTGAGTCACCGACTCGGACAGCTGGATCTTCTCCAGCACATCCTCCATCGGCACGCCGAGCAGCTTGTCGAGCAGGGAAAACATGCCGGCGACGAAGAGATTTTCCGCCTCGTTCTTCGGCAGGAAGGTGCTGCCAAGCAGTTCGGAGAATCGGCCGCGGATGACTGCGGTTTGCATCAGGACCGGCGAATATCCCGTCGTCGTCGCCGTTGCCAGCAGGAGTGCCAGCCAGCGGTACAGCGGCGAGTATCCAAGCATTGTCACCGCGTGCTTCAGCGACTGGATTTCACATCCAAGGCCGAAACCGGCCGAGTTGATGTAGCGGAGCAGCTTGTAGGACAAGGCGGCGTCGCGCTTGAGGACGCCTTCGAGCTGCTTGACGTCGGCATTGCGGCGCACCATATCCATCAACTGGAGGATCATCGCCTGCGCCGGATTGAGTTCCTTCGAATGGTTGCCTGGGCGCGGCGACAGGTGCAGATGGCCGACGAAGGCAAACATGTGCAGCTGGGCGCACACGTCGTATGCCTGCCAGCTGCTGACATTCCGCCCCACCAGCCGCAGAGACGGCATGCCGAGCGACCGGTAATACTGTACCTGGGGCACGAAATCGGCGCCACCGACCTGCAGCTCAAAATGCGAAATATGCGGGAGCAGGTTCTTGTCGATGCTGGCGAGATTGGCATCGCGGATCGAGATACCGTAGCCCTTTGCGCGCATTGCCCGGATCGCTGCTGCCGCCTCTTCATTCGCCACATCGGCGCCGCGGAAGGCCAGCACAGTCCCTTTCGGCGGCAATGCGGAGAACGCCTCATGCTCCAACAGGGCCGGAAGCGCCTCGATGAACATGATCTGGTCGCCGAGCAAGGCGCCAGAGTCGGTGTTGTTGAGCTGGTCGGCAACAAACTGGGCAAGCGAGACAATCTCCGGTGCTGTCGGGCGGCGCCCTGCCAGGTTCGCGTGCTGCCAGTACAGTTCATAGCCGAGCACCCTTTCCTGCGAATTGAGCAGCGGCTCCCGAACGATAAAGTGCTCTTGTTGCATGAATGGGCTAAGTGGTGGGCTGGGTTGGCGACGCTGGCGACGTCGGCATGATCAAAAACCGAGGCTTTCGAGCAGGTCGTCGACCTGGCCTTGGCTGGACACAACGTCCGCACTACCTGTGGGATTGATTTGAGGTCCGTTCAGCAAGCTGTTGCTGACCTCGCGCTTCACATCCGCAGGCGAGTAATCAACCAGGAGCTGGACCAGCTGTTCTTCGATATTCTGGGCAAGCTCGGTCACCTTCTTGATCACCTGGCCGGTCAGGTCCTGAAAGTCCTGTGCCATCATGATGTCCATCAACTGCTGCTTGGTGACTGCTGCACCGTCACGGGTTTCGCCAAGGAAGGCCACGGTACGCTCGGCCAGCACACGGTACTGCTGCTCGGAGAACCCGGCTGCCATCGCAGCCTGCCAATCGCGGGAGATACCACCTGCCTCCGACTCGAGCCTGTCCTGGATCGGGCTGGCCAGTTCGGTGGCGGTCAGGACCCGCTGCGCGGCCTGCTCCGTCATCTTTGCAACGTAGTCGAGCCGGTCGCGCGCGTCGGGAATCTCGTGTGCCGCTTTGGCGATCAGCTTGTCGAAGCCCAGGCCCCGCAGGTTATCGTGCAGCATGCGGGTCATTTGCCCGACGCGTGCAAGCATCTCGTCCTGAGGAATAATTTCCGCGACAGCCTTCGCCTGGTTCAGCGCCTGATCCACGATCAGGCTCCGACTTTTTCCAGCTTCTCGAAGATCTTCGTCAGCTTTTCATCCAAGGTGGCAGCAGTAAAGGGTTTCACGACGTAGCCGTTCGCGCCCGCCTGTGCCGCGGCAATGATGTTTTCCTTCTTCGCTTCCGCCGTGACCATCAGCACGGGCAGCTTGGACAACGCTGCGTCGGCGCGGATGTTCTGAAGCATCGTCAGCCCATCCATCACCGGCATGTTCCAGTCGGAGATGACGAAGTCGAACTGCTCGCTGCGAAGTTTGGAGAGCGCCATGGCACCGTCTTCTGCCTCATCGACATTCGTGTAGCCCAATTCTTTCAGCAGATTGCGAACGATACGACGCATCGTCGAGAAATCGTCAACTACCAAGAATTTAGTATTCGGACCCGCCATGAATTACTCCATTGTTTCTCAAACCGTTATAAGCGCCGTTCACTTGCTTCCTGGAACGACCGCCCTAAGTATAATCCTTCCGCTCTTCATTATGCACCTAAAGCATTATCTGCTTTTGCAGAGGCAACTAAAAGCGACAACAGGCGCGTTGGATGTGTATCTTCTGACAACACCGTCACACGCGCAGCGCACGGCTGCTGTGGGCGGCAAGGTAGCCCAGTACCATCCCCGGCAATGCCTGCAGCGGGCCGACCTCGTGAGTAGCGCCAATGGCAATCGCCTCGCGCGGCATGCCGAACACCACACATGACGCCTCATCCTGCGCGAAGTTGTAGGCGCCGGCATTCTTCATCGTCAGCATGCCCGCTGCCCCGTCCTTCCCCATGCCCGTCAGGATGACGCCAACGGCATTCTTGCCGGCAAAGCGTGCGGCGGAATCGAACAGGACATCCACGGATGGACGATGCCGGTTCACCGGCGGTCCCTGGTCGAGCTGTGTCACATAGTTCGCGCCGCTGCGCGCGAGCTGAAGGTGCGAATGGCCCGGCGCGATAAAGGCATGCCCCGGAAGCACACGCTCGCCGCCCTCCGCTTCCTTGACCGTGATTTTGCACAGGCCATCAAGGCGCTTGGCGAACGAGCGGGTAAAACCTTCAGGCATATGTTGCGTGATCAGGATGCCCGGACAGTCGGACGGCATCTGCATCAGGAACTCCTTGATTGCCTCGGTGCCGCCGGTGGAGGCGCCAATGATGATGAGCTTTTCGCTACTGGTCAGCGGGTTGCGGATCATCGGAAGGCCCTCGGAGGGCCCCTTCTGCGCATCGGGATGCGGAATCGTGCGCGCCCTGACGCGCGCCTTCGCCGCAGCGCGGATCTTGTCGGTAATAAGTTCGGCGTATTCCAGCATGCCGGTCTGGATCGACAGCTTGGGTTTGGTGACGAAATCCACCGCACCCAGCTCCAGCGCGCGCAGGGTGATTTCCGATCCGCGCTCGGTCAGGGAGGACACCATGACGACCGGCATCGGACGCAGACGCATCAATTTCTCCAGGAAGTCGAGCCCGTCCATGCGCGGCATTTCGACATCAAGCGTCAGGACATCGGGATTGGTCCGCTTGATCAGGTCGCGCGCAACGATCGGGTCTGGCGCAACGCCGACGACTTCCATGTCCGGCTGCTTGCTGATGATCTCGTTCATGACGCTGCGGATCAATGCCGAGTCGTCCACGATCAACACTTTAATCTTCATGACACTAGCTTTCAGTTCCGGGCCGTCGCCCTTACGGGGAATTCAGAATTTCAGCCAAACAGTTCAACGTCGCCGGCCACCGGGTTGGTCAGCAGGCGGCTTGCGTAATCCTGCTCGCGATTCACCAGCGTATTGTTGTTCAGTTGCTTGAGTTTTTTGACAAGTACTTTACCGGTGCGCGGGAAAAAGTAAACCTTGCGCGGGTAGATGTCATTGAGGTCCTCGGCGACCACACGAATGTTCTCGGCGCGCAGGTAGTCGCGCACGAACTGCGCATTGCGCTCGCCGACGTTGATCGCGATGAAGCCGCGGAGCACATTGCCACCGCCGAACACCTTCGCCTCGAGGTTTTCACGCCGCGCACCGGCCTTCAGGAGGTCGTTGATCAGCACTTCCATGGCGTAGGTACCGTAGCGCATGGAAGCGGAAACCGGGCTGTCCGTGTCTGCACCACCGTCCGGCAGCATGAAATGGTTCATCCCGCCGATGCCCGTCACGCGGTCACGAATGCAAGCGGACACACACGACCCAAGGACGGTCACGATCATCATGTCCTTGCACGTGTAGTAGTACTCGCCCGGAAGAATCTTCGCTGCATCGCAGTCGAATGTCCGGTCGTAGTAGACGTTGGTCGCAAAATGCTCTTCGACGGCGAAGCTCATACCTTATTTCTCAATTCGGCGTTGAACCGCACGATGGCCTGCGCCGCGGTGGGGATCGAGTTCATAAACGGTCTTGCCTCGCAGCTTAAAGGCATCGGATACATATAGAAAGTTTTCGGAGTGACCGGCAAACAGCAGTGCATCCGGCTTCATCAGCGGCGCAAAGCGAGTCAGGATTTTACCTTGCGTCGGCTTGTCGAAATAGATCATGACATTTCGACAAAAGATCGCATCGAACGGTCCCTGCACGGGCCAGTCGCTGGAAAGGAGGTTCAGCTGCTTGAATGTCACCATCTGGCGCAATTCCGGACGGACGCGCACCAGGCCGGCACGGTCACCTTTCCCCTTCAGGAAGAAGCGCCGTGCCTGCTCCGGCGGCATCTTGTCGAGGCGTTCGATCGGGTAGATCCCGGCAGCAGCGGTTGCCAGCACATTGGTATCGATATCGGTGGCAATGACGTGAGCATTCGGCGTCAGCGAACCAAGCGCCTCGCAGAGAGTCATGGCGATCGAGTACGGCTCCTCGCCGGTCGAACTCGCGGCGCACCAGACCAGGATGGGCTCCTTGGCGCCTCTCACATGGTCGGCCAGGATGGGGAAATGGTGCGACTCTCGGAAGAAGGAGGTCAGGTTGGTCGTGAGCGCATTGGTGAACGCCTCCCACTCTCCACTGTCCTGATGACTCTCCAGGCTATCGAGGTACTCCTGGAAGGAGCGGATGCCCGTCGCACGCAGGCGCCGCGCGAGGCGGCTATACACCATCTCCTGCTTGCTCTCGGCGAGCGCGATACCGGCCCGCTGGTAGATCAGGGACCGCACGCGCTCGAAGTCGCGAGGCGTGAACTCGAACTCTTTCGTCGTTTCCTGCTTTTGTCTAATCGAATTCACCACACTCAGACTTCTTTCCGTTTTGTTGTTGTTTTCCCAATCACTGCTTCGCGCCACCCGGTTTCACTTCTGCCTTGCCTTCGGAGCGACTGCCATGCTTCCCGGCTTGGCCTGAGCCGGCGGTGCACTTGAACGGTATCCGACCCGGAACCCGCCCCAGTGCTTGCCGTTGACATAGATCGGCACGGACAGGTCGTGCATGATTTCGCCGGTGTCCCGCTTGTACGTCTGCAAAAGGAAGGGTTTTTTGCTGGCGCCGCAACGCGCGCCCGTGCGGTCGTTGAAGATCCGTTTCGTCCGATTGTTCACCAGGTCGACATCGTAATTCCCGGTCAGCGGCCTTGAAAACTTGCGGTTGTGGGTCGGGAAGTAGCCATTGTTATCGACGGCGCCTGCATAAGCAATTTGCGGCATCTTTTCCAGGATGGGCTCCTGGATCGTCGGAAGAACTCTGTCTGTGAAGGCGTCGAACGTCGTTTTGTGTTTGGGCGGGTTGGTATTGGGGATGGGCTTGTAGGTGCGGTCGAACAAGGCAGCTTCCGTGATTTGTCCACTGGAGATCGCCTGTTCGAACAGCTTTCCGACATCCTTCGCCGCCTGTTGCGCCACGGCGCGAATCTCGTCATGGGAGGTCTTCGCATTCGAGTGCGACAGCACTTCGAACAGCATCTCGCCGCGTTCGGCCAGCACGGTCGCCGAGGACGCCGCCCGTGGCAGTTCGCCTTCCGTTGCCAGCATGCCGTCGCGAATGCGGGAAATGGCATCGGCGATGACGTGTGTGGTTTCGACATGTTCGCGTGAGGCGCCGGCGATCTGCTGGATCTCGCTTTCGGAAATTGCCGAGGAGCGCTCGATATTGCCGAGGAAGGTATGCACGCGCTCGACGTTGTGCGCCGCCTCGCTGACCTTCTCGGTGAGCGCCGTCATGCCAGCGGCCGCGCGCTCGGCCTCTTCGTTGATTTCACGGACCATCACGCCGATGTCGTCGGTCGCTGACTTGGTCCGCTGTGCGAGCTGACGCACTTCGCCGGCCACCACGGCAAATCCGCGGCCGTGCTCGCCTGCCCTTGCCGCCTCGATGGCGGCGTTCAGGGCCAGAAGGTTGGTGCGGGCAGCAATCTCATTGATGACCTCCGTGATGACGTGAATCCTGCGCGACTTGTCCTGGAGCTTGCTCATCACCGCCGATGCCGCCTGTGCGTCCAGCCGCGCATTGCTGATCTGCTGCAGCCCACGGTCGACCTCGGCACGCCCGGCGACGCTCTCGGAACGCACGTCCGCCGCCACCTTGGATGCGCGCTCCGCGTTGGCTGCAATCTGTTCCGTAGTCTGTGCCGTGTGTTGGGCGCGGCCAACAATCTCTTCGGTCGTCTGCAGGTCCACGTCGACCTTTTTCTTGATCGAATCGACAAAATAGGACGTTTCAGCGGCGCCGATCATGATGTGATCCACCTCCTCGCCCATTTCCTCGATGAAGTGGGTAGCGCCCTTGCCATTTCCCGGTGCGCCCAGCGCCATGACGATGACGGATACGAATGCGCCTGCGACGGCGAGAAGCAACGGAGAGGTCTCGGCGCCGCCCATCCACTGAATCAGCGCAGCGAGCGCCGTCCCGGCGACGATGGCTGCCAGACCGACGACCAGGTACCGAATCGGTTGCTGTTCCATGATCTTCATTCGGTCTCCCAGGATATCGGTCTTGCTGTTTCAGCGTAGCATATTCAGAGCATATTGCCTGCTGCAGAATCGCTGCCAGCAATGCCTTGCCCTGTGCTGATTATGGGCCGTGGCAGGCCAAGGCCATCCTTGGAATACCCCCTCAATCCAGCCTCAATTGGCAGAAAAAAAGCGTGCCCTTGCGGACACGCCTTTGTTCACTTTCCAATCAAATGTCGTCCAGCCATGTCGACGTCCGAACCCTTCTCGGGTGCAGGGATCAGAATTCTTCCCATTCGCCGCCATCGTTGACCGGGGCACTTGTTTTGGAACGCGCGATCGGCTTAGGCGCTGCCGGCGCCACCGCCGTCCTAGGAACGGAAACCGGACGCGTTGCGGGGGCAGTGACCGCCTGCTGCTGAGCCGCCGCAGGCGCCTTTGCCACCGGCGCCATAGTCATCCTGGCCACACCTTCTACCTTGAATACGGACACTGCTTGCGACAGCGTGCTTGCCTGCTGCTGCATGCTTTCAGCCGTCGCGGCCGCTTCTTCCACGAGAGCGGCATTCTGCTGTGTCATTTCGTCCATCTGGGCGATGGCACGGTTGACCTCCTCGATGCCGGAACTCTGTTCCTGGCTGGCGGCGGTGATCTCGTTCATGATGTCGGCCACATGCTTGACCGAGGTCACGATCTCGTCCATCGTCTTGCCCGCCTGGTCGACCAGCTTGCTGCCCGCATCGACCTTCTCGACCGAATCGCTGATCAGTTGCTTGATTTCCTTCGCCGCGCCGGCAGACCGCTGCGCCAGGTTGCGCACTTCCGCCGCCACCACCGCAAAGCCACGACCCTGCTCGCCTGCGCGTGCCGCTTCCACCGCCGCATTCAATGCCAGGATGTTGGTCTGGAACGCAATGCCATCGATCACACCGATGATGTCGACAATCTTGCGCGAGCTTTCCTTGATCGAGCCCATCGTTTCCACGACCTGACCCACAACAGTGCCCCCGCGTACGGCAACGTCCGAGGCCGACACCACCAGCTGGTTGGCCTGGCGTGCATTCTCCGCATTCTGCTTGACGGTGGACGTCAGCTCCTCCATCGACGAGGCCGTCTCCTCGAGCGAGCTGGCCTGCGATTCGGTACGGGCGGACAGATCGGCATTGCCCTGCGCGATTTCGC
>DASPMV010000027.1:0-5376 GCA_035626875.1 Noviherbaspirillum sp.
CGATATCGTGATTCGTGCCCTTGCACAAGGCAAGATGGATTGCAAGATCCGCGATGTCATGAGCCAGGACATCAAGTATTGCTATGAAGACGACGACATCGACGATGTCGCACAAAACATGGGTGACCTGCAGATCCGTCGCCTCCCTGTCCTGAGCCAGGACAAGAGGCTGATCGGCATTGTCTCGCTGGGCGACATTACCCAGACGACCGATGCGGATATCGCCGGCGATGCACTCTCCTCGATCTCGGAGAAATCAACCCAGCACCAGAGCACGGGCGCACGGCCGCACTAAGCGCTCCAGCAAGGATTGCGGAAGGACGGTAAGCCCTTCCGCATTTTTTGATCAGGCAAACTTGGTGAAATCCGGGCGGCGCTTTTCGAAGAAGGCGGTGAACGCTTCCTTCGCTTCTTTCGCCATCAGCATTTCGCCAAAGTGCTTGTTCTCTTCCGCCATGCGCGCGTTGATTGCTTCCGCCTGCGCGCCCTTCATCAGGCGTTTGGTCACGCGCAACGACGACGCGGGCAACGCGACCAGCTTGGCCGCCTGGCCATGCACGAGGTCCGCGAGTTCAGCCACCGGCACGACCTTGCTCACCAGGCCCATGTCATAGGCTTCCTCGGCGCCGAAGGCTTCGCCCAGCAACAGTTTTTCCGCCGCGCGCGGATAGCCGACCATGGCCGGGAACAGCATGCTGGATGCAAATTCCGGGCACAGGCCGAGCTGGGTGAAGGGCATCGCGAACTTCGCGTTCTCCGCCGCGTAGACGAGATCGCAATGCATCAGCATCGTTGTGCCAATGCCGACGGCGTTGCCTGCCACTGCAGCGATCACCGGCTTGGTCGCGCCACTCAGCGCGCGCATGAACTGCGCCACGGGACGGTCGCCCACTTCGGTCGACGAATTCTTCAGGAAGTCCTCGAGATCGTTGCCTGCCGTGAACACCTCGGCCTTGCCCTGGATCACGATCGCGCGCACGGCTGCATCGCCCTCTGCCTCTTTCAGGGCATCGGCCATCGACTGGTACATCGCGGAAGTGATCGCGTTCTTCTTTTCCGGGCGGTTGAACTCGATGGTCAACACGCCGTTTGTCTTGCTGGTCAGAATATCCATGAAGTCTCCAGGTAAATCTTGTCTTGATGGTATATCAGGTCCGGGTTTGCCGCAGCCGCGCGGCTGACAGTCCGGACCCAATAAAAAAAGCCGCACAGCTTGTGGCTGCACGGCTTGTAAATTACTGCTCGATAGTAAGCCTTATACGCGCTCGAAGATGCCCGCTGCGCCCATGCCTGCGCCAACGCACATGGTGACCATGCCGTACTTCAGGTTCTTGCGGCGCAGCGCGTGGATTACGGTGGCGGCGCGGATGGCACCGGTCGCGCCCAGCGGATGGCCGAGGGCGATAGCGCCGCCCATCGGGTTGACCTTGGACGGATCCAGGCCGAGGTCCTTGACAACTGCCAGCGATTGCGCAGCGAATGCCTCGTTCAGTTCGAACCAGTCGATCTGGTCTTGCGTGATGCCGGCGTTGCGGCATGCCGCCGGGATCGCTTCCTTCGGACCGATACCCATGATTTCCGGCGGAACGCCGCGCACCGAGAACGATGCGAAACGCGCCAGCGGGGTCAGGTTGAATTGCTTCAGGATCTTTTCGCTGACCAGGATCAGTGCGCCGGCACCGTCCGAGGTCTGCGAGCTGTTGCCCGCGGTGACGGAACCCTTGGCGGCGAACACCGGCTTGAGCTTGGCCAGGCCTTCCATGCTGGTATCCGGGCGTGCGCCTTCGTCCATGCTGACCGTGCGGGTCTTGATGTCGATTTCGCCGGTCGCCAGGTTCGGGAATTTTTCGATGATCTCGACCGAAGTCATTTCATCGTTGAATTCGCCAGCCTGCTGGGCAGCGATTGCACGGCGGTGCGATTCGAGCGAGAACGCATCCTGCTCTTCGCGAGAAACCTTCCATTGCTGCGCCACCTTCTCGGCAGTCAGGCCCATGCCGTAGGCGAGGCCGACGTTTTCATCCTTGAACACGTTGGCGTTGATCGATGGATGGTGGCCCATCATCGGGACCATAGACATCGACTCGGCGCCGCCGGCGATCATCACGTCTGCCTGGCCGACGCGGATGCGATCCGCTGCCATGGCAACGGCGGTGATGCCCGACGCGCAGTAACGGTTGATGGTCACCCCGCCGATGGTGTTCGGCAGGCCGGCCAGGATGATGGCGTTACGCGCCATGTTCATGCCCTGCTCGGCTTCCGGGAAGGAGCAGCCGATGATCGCGTCTTCGATCAGCTTCGGATCGAGGTTGGGCACTTGTGCAACCGCATTCTGGATGGCGCGCACCAGCAGGTCGTCCGGGCGGACGTTCTTGAACATGCCACGCGGCGCCTTGCCGATCGGCGTGCGGGTAGCGGCGACAATGTATGCGTCTTGAAGTTGTTTCGTCATTTTGTGTACTCCAGATCCGGTTAGTTGCGGACGGGTTTGCCGGTTTGCATCATGCCCATGATGCGTTCCTGCGTCTTCGGATTGTTCAGCAGTTCCACGAAGGCCTTGCGCTCGAGGTCGAGCAGCCACTGTTCGCTGACCAGGCTGCCTTGCTCGATGTCGCCGCCAGAAACGATCTCGGCAATCATCGAACCGATCTTGAAGTCGTGCGCGGAGATGAAGCCGCCGTCACGCATATTGACCAGCTGGGCCTTGATCGTGGACGCGCCGTAGCGGCCGGTGACCGGGATCAGCTTCTGCGCCGGGGCACGGTAGCCTGCGTCGAACATCGCGCGTGCTTCCACCTTCGCCACGTGCAGCAACTCGTACGGGTTGAACACGATGGTGTCTGTCGGCTTCAGGTAACCCATCTGCTGTGCTTCCAGCGCGGACTTCGACACGTTCGCGGTGGCCGCGTTGGTGAAGTACGTCTTCAGGAATTGCAGAATATCGTTGCCCTTCGCATCGTTGGCGGCGCGCACCGCGGCTTCCTTCAGGCCGCCGCCTGCCGGCACCAGGCCGACGCCCACTTCTACCAGGCCGATGTAGGACTCGATGGATGCGACGCGCTTGGCAGCATGCAGCATCAGTTCGCAACCACCGCCCAGTGCCAGGCCTGCCACTGCGGCGACGACCGGGACGTTGGCGTACTTCAGGTTCATCAGCGCGTTCTGCAGCTTCGCGACTTCCGGGCCGATCGCATTGGCACCGCCCGCCATGAAGGCCGGCAGCATGGCCTGCAGGTCGGCGCCGGCGGAGAAGGCGCCGCCTTCGGCTGCGTCGGCATTCCAGATCACGAGACCCTTGAAGTTCTTCTCGGCTTCTTCGATTGCCTTGGCCAGGCCGGCGATGACGCCGGGGCCGATGACGTGCATCTTGGTCTTCAGCGACAGCACCAGTACGTCGTCGTTCTGGTGCCAGATGCGGACGGAATCGTCTTCGAAGAAGGTCGTGCCGCCGGTGGCGCCATCGACCGTGGTCTCGCCGGCCAGCGAGGCGCGGAAGGCCTGGCGCTGGTACACAGGCAGGTCCAGGCGAGGCACGTAGGCCTTCTTGGACGGCGACCAGGAACCTTCAGGCGTATGCACACCGTTGCGGCCGTCGAACACCCACTGCGGCAGCGGCGCGTTGCACAGTGCCTTGCCAGCGTCGATGTCTTCCTTGACCCACTGGGCGACCTGCTGCCAGCCGGCGGCCTGCCAGCCTTCGAACGGGCCGTTCTTCTGGCCGAAGCCCCAGCGCAGCGCGAAGTCAACATCGCGCGCGGAATCGGCGATCGATTCGAGGTGCACCGCAATGTAATGGAAGCCATCGCGGAAGATGGACCACAGGAACTGCGCCTGCGGATGAGTCGATTCGCGCAGCGCCTTCATGCGCTTGGCGGGATCCTTTTCCTTCAGGATGCGCACGACCAGGTCGTCCGCCTTGCCGCCGGACGGCACGTAATCATTCTTTTCGCCGTCGAAGCGCAGGATCTCCTTGCCGACCTTCTTGAAGAAGCCGGCGCCGGTCTTCTGACCGAGCGCGCCTGCGGAAATCAGCTTCTCCAGCAGCTCGGGCGTCTTGTAGACCGGATAGAAGGGATCATCCTTCAGGTTGTCCTGCATGGTCTTCATCACGTGGCCCATGGTGTCCAGGCCGACCACGTCCGCGGTGCGGAAGGTGGCGGACTTGGCGCGGCCCAGCTTGGTGCCGGTGAGGTCATCGACCACGTCGACCGGCAGGCCAAACTTCTGCGCTTCGACCATGGTCGCCATCATGTTGAAGATGCCGACGCGGTTGGCGATGAAGTTGGGGGTGTCTTTTGCGCGCACCACGCCCTTGCCGAGGGTGGTGGTCAGGAAGCCTTCGAGCTGGTCGAGGATTTCCGGACGTGTCGCTGCGGTCGGGATCAGCTCGACCAGGTGCATGTAGCGCGGCGGGTTGAAAAAGTGCACGCCGCAGAAGCGCGCGCGCAGGTCAGCGCTGAAGCCGTCGGACAGCGCGGTGATCGACAGGCCAGAGGTGTTGGAGGCGAAGATCGCGTTCGGGGCGATGTGCGGAGCGACCTTCTTGTAGAGGTCATGCTTCCAGTCCATGCGCTCGGCGATCGCTTCGATGATCAGGTCACAGCCCTGGAGCACGTCGAGGTTGTCTTCGTAGTTGGCAACCTGGATCAGCGCGGCGTCTTCCTTGTTGCCCAAGGGGGCCGGGCTCAGCTTCTTCAGGTTTTCGATGGCGCGCAGCACGATGCCGTTCTTCGGGCCTTCCTTGGCCGGCAGATCGAACAGCACGACAGGCACTTTTGCATTGGCGCAGTGGGCGGCGATCTGCGCGCCCATCACGCCTGCGCCGAGGACGGCGACTTTTTTCACGATGAAGTTGGACATGGGAGGTTCCTTAATGTTCTGGTGACAGGTCCCCTCCCCCTGGAAGGGGGAAGGAGCACGGCAGTGAATCTTTAGAACAGGTCTGCGTCGAGGGCCATCAGGTTCGACGCGCCGGAGCGTGCCTGACGGATGAGCATGGCGGTTTCCGGCAGCAGGCGCGCGAAGTAGAAGCGTGCCGTTGCCAGCTTGGCCTTGTAGAAGTTGTCGCCGGAAGCTTCCTTCTCCAGGGCGATCTTCGCCATTTGCGCGAAGAAGTAGGCGAACACCATGTGGCCGACCACGCGCAGGTACGGGACGGCAGCGGCGCCGACTTCGTCCTGGTTCTGGAAGGCCTTCATGCCGATTTCCATCGTCAGCTTGCCGACCTTGTCGCCGATGTCGCCCAGCGGCGTGATGAATTCGGACATCTTTTCATCGGTGCCGTTGGCTTCGACGAATGCCTTCACCTTGTCGCCGAACTTGCGCAGCTTGGCGCCGTTGTCCATCAGGATCTTGCGGCCCAGCAGGTCGAGCGAC
>DASPMV010000028.1:0-16207 GCA_035626875.1 Noviherbaspirillum sp.
TACAGCGGCAAGCCGGATTCCTCGGCGGCGGCCTTGGCCACGGCCATGGACACGGCCAGGGTGGCGTTGGCGCCGAGGCGGGACTTGTTTTCGGTGCCGTCGAGGTCAATCAGGGTGCGGTCCAGGAACGCCTGCTCATTGGCGTCCAGACCCATGATGGCTTCGGAGATTTCGGTATTGATGTTTTCGCAGGCCTTGAGCACGCCCTTACCCATGTAGCGGCTCTTGTCGCCGTCGCGCAGCTCGATGGCTTCGCGCGAACCGGTGGAGGCGCCGGAGGGGACGGCCGCACGGCCCATCACGCCGGATTCCAGCAGCACGTCGCATTCGACGGTGGGGTTGCCGCGGGAATCGATTACTTCACGGCCGATGATGTCTACGATAGCACTCATTCAAAATCTCCCAGATAAAAGAAAATCCCGTTGGGCGCGGTGGCGCCGAATTTTGCTTCATTATTGTCAAGCGGCGCGCATCCGCACCGGAAAACCGCAAATCCGATTACGAAAAATCGGTTTCCACGAAACCTGCCTTCTTCACGACGCGGTCAAGTTCGACCAGCGTGGACAGCAAGTCTTTCATGCGGCCGAGCGGGACGGCGTTGGGGCCATCCGACATCGCTTCTGCCGGCTTCGGGTGGGTTTCCATGAACAGGCCGGCAATGCCGACCGCGACGGCCGCACGCGCCAGGACCGGCACGAACTCGCGCTGGCCACCCGAAGATGTGCCCTGCCCGCCCGGCAACTGCACGGAGTGTGTCGCATCGAAGACGACCGGGCAGCCCGTTTCGCGCATGATAGCGAGGGAACGCATGTCGGAGACGAGGTTGTTATAACCGAAGGAAACACCGCGCTCGCAGGCCATGAAGTTGTCTTGTTCAAGACCAGCTTCCCTGGCAGCGGCACGCGCCTTGTCGATAACATTCTTCATGTCGCCGGGGGCAAGGAACTGGCCCTTCTTGATGTTCACCGGCTTGCCCGACTGGGCACAGGCGCGGATGAAATCGGTCTGGCGGCACAGGAATGCCGGGGTCTGCAATACATCGACAACGGCCGCAACCGGTTTGATCTCGTCGATCTCATGGATGTCGGTCAGCACCGGCACGCCGATCTGCTTCTTCACTTCGGCCAGGATTTCCAGGCCCTTCTCCATGCCCAGGCCGCGGAAGGACGAGCCGGATGAACGGTTCGCCTTGTCGAACGAAGACTTGTAGATGAACGGGATGCCGAGTTCGGACGTGATTTCCTTCAGGCGGCCCGCGGTATCGAGCGCCATTTGCTGCGACTCGATCACGCAGGGACCGGCGATCAGGAAGAACGGCCGGTCGAGTCCTGCTTCAAAACCGCACAATTTCATGCTGCTTTCCTCTCGGACGACGCCTGCTTGTGTGCCAGCGCTGCCTTGATGAAGGAAATGAACAGCGGATGACCGTCGCGCGGCGTCGACTTGAATTCGGGGTGGTATTGCACGCCGACGAACCACGGATGAGCATTCTCGCCGGTACGCGGCAATTCCATGATTTCGCACAGGCCTTCGTTCGGCGTACGCGCTGCCACAATCAGGCCCGCTTCTTCGACGCGGCTCAGGTAATGGTTGTTCGCTTCGTAGCGGTGGCGGTGGCGTTCGGTAACCTTGTCACCGTAAATTTCCGCCGAGATCGTACCCGGCTTGACTGCGCAAGTCTGCGCGCCAAGGCGCATGGTGCCGCCAAGGTCGGAGTTCACATCGCGGCGCTCGACCTTGCCGTCGTGGTTCTGCCACTCGGTGATCAGCGCTACGACCGGCTGCTCGGTGTCCGGATCGAATTCGGTGGAATTCGACTTGGTCAGGCCGGCCTTGTTGCGCGCATATTCGATCAGCGCAACCTGCATGCCGAGGCAGATGCCGAGGTACGGTACCTTGTTCTCACGCGCAAAACGCGCGGCAGCGATCTTGCCCTCGACACCACGCTTGCCGAAGCCGCCCGGAACCAGGATGGCGTCGTACTTGGCGAGATTCGCCACGCCCTTTTCCTCGATCTCTTCGGAGTCGAGATATTCGATGTTCACACGGCTTTCGGTGTGGATGCCGGCGTGACGCAGTGCTTCGGTCAGTGATTTGTACGATTCGGTCAGGTCGACGTACTTGCCGACCATGCCGATGGTGACTTCCGCCTTCGGATGCTCCAGCGCGTAAACCAGCTTGTTCCAGACGGACAGGTCGGCGGGCTTCGGCGAAATGTCGAGCTTTTCGCAGATGATCTTGTCCAGTGCCTGATCATGCAGCATCTGGGGGATCTTGTAGATGGTGTCGGCATCCCACACGGAGATGACGGCTTCCTCGCGCACGTTCGAGAACAGCGAGATCTTTGCACGCTCGTCGTCCGGAGTGCGGCGGTCGGCGCGGCACAGCAGCGCGTCAGGGGAAATACCAATTTCACGCAGCTTTTGTACGCTGTGCTGGGTCGGCTTGGTCTTCAGTTCACCAGCGGATGCGATGTACGGCACCAGCGTCAGATGGACGAATGCAGTCTCGTTGCGGCCGGCACGCAGGCTCAACTGACGCGCAGCTTCAAGGAAGGGCAGCGATTCGATGTCACCCACGGTTCCACCGATTTCCACCAGCGCGACGTCGAAACCTTCGGCGCCACGGTGAATGAAATCCTGGATCTCGTTCGTGATGTGCGGGATCACCTGCACGGTTTTGCCCAGATACTCGCCGCGGCGTTCCTTGCGGATCACGGATTCATAGATCTGACCGGTGGTGAAGTTGTTCACCTTCCTCATCTTGGCCGTGATGAAGCGCTCATAGTGGCCGAGGTCGAGGTCGGTCTCGGCACCGTCGTCGGTGACAAACACTTCGCCGTGCTGGAATGGGCTCATCGTGCCGGGATCAACGTTGATGTACGGATCGAGCTTGATGAGGGTGACTTTGAGGCCGCGCGATTCAAGGATCGCAGCGAGGGATGCGGCTGCAATCCCTTTGCCCAGGGATGAAACAACGCCGCCAGTGACGAATACAAACTTGGTCATTGCTGAGATGTGCCGGACGGCACGTGCGGGAAATTCAAATTATAACCTAATCCGATCCGGCCTTCCCTTGTTTCATGCGTTTCATGTCATTCCGACCATACTCTCAGGGGGTGTAGGAAAACTGTAGATGCAGGTAGTTCTGCGCCCCGGTGGAATTCGGTAAGCCCCTGATTTCATTACTGCGGCGGACAAGCGCCAGCCGCGCCCCGAACGGTCCGCGATTCAACACGATCCCGGCTTCCGCACTGCCTGTGAACCGTTTGGGATCGACGGTATGCGGGTTGTTCTTTGTGAAATATCCACCCTGGAGGGTGGCGTTGTAACCGATGGCGCGCACCTCCGCGCGCAGATAGGCATGGAATGCGGGTGCCGACGGCAGGAGATTGAGCCGGCCCGCGCGTACCAGCAGGCTCGCTCCGGTGTCGGTGAAAATATTGCCGAAACGCGCGCTGAATGCCGGCGTGACATCGAATGAAGGCCCGAACATCCATCGCACCGGGGCAATTTCACCGTGCAGCACGACACCTGCCTCGTTCCTCACCTGCTTGCTCCAACCGCGCGGCAGCGGCTGGTTGATCACCTTGTGAAACTGCGTCTGCGTCCATTCGCCGCCCGCGCAAGGTCCCAGGCAACCGATATCAACACCCGCTTTTGTATACGTGCCGTCTGCGTGATGCACTTCCCGGAAAACGCCGCCGTACAGCCAGCCGGCATAGGGATGGTTCGGAGGACCGACGAACTCCGGCGGCAGCTTGATATCGGAGGCCGTGTAAAGCTCCTGTCCGATCCGCCAGCCGAAACTGGTCATCCTGTCAACAGTGCGAAGCGAACTGACATGCGCGTAACGCATGCCGCTCGTGTAAAAACCGTCATCGCGATCGAGCAGCAGCGTATCGTTGTCGACGTCGACAAGATGCGTGACCACACCTTTCGCGCGCACATCCTCGTACTCGGTGAGGAGATCGCCGACCGAACTGGCGCCGGCGGAGCCCGACGCGATCAGTGCCAGGCAAAAGACGATCGGTTTGTCGAACAGGATGCGCATGTCGCTCACTTTGGAAGTATGGTCTGGATCATGCCGTGCACAGCCCGGGCAGCGGCAACGGGGTGCTCCATCGGGAAGAGATGCCCTCCCGGAATCTGCACGAAATGGCGGCCGACGAGGCGGCGCGTCGCCGCCAGTCCCGCCTGCCGGCATTCGACCGAATCCGCGCCACCGACAAAACCGACTGGCACAGGAAATGGACGGCGTGTCAGCCTTCCAAGGTCATGCGGCAAGGTGCGATAGACCGCGGTTTCCGTCTCGCGCGTAAAGCGGAGCGTGACACCTTCCGGATGGAGCGTGAGCCCATGCTCGACGTAGTCGCGCAAAACTTCAGGCGGCCAGGCGGCGAACATCGGCTTGGCCGCGTAATGCGCGTACGCCGCGTCGACGTCCGGCCACACATTGCGCCGCTTCTCCGAAAACTGGGCCGGCGAAAAGCGGTTGTCGACACCGAGGCGCTTCGCCGCACGCAGCAGGACTGCGCGCCAGCCTGCAACAACTGGAGAGTCGAGCAAAACGACGCAGCGTACGAGTTCGGGACGCGCCCTCGCCGCCATCAAGCTGAGCATTCCGCCCATTGAGTGACCGGCAAGAATCACCGGTTCGGCATAGCGCGACTCAAGTTCGTCCACCAATTCCATCACCAGCGCCGGCCAGCCGTTGCTGACCGGATAGGCGGGATTGTGGGCGTGCATGGGCAAGGCCTGCACATCGTAGTGTTTACGCAGGTGTTCGAAGAAGACGCGATACGTGCCGGACGGGTAACTGTTGGCATGTGCGAAATGAAGGATGGGGCGGGTCATTCTTTTTCTGGTTTGCCTGATGCTGGGATGATGCAGATTGTAATTCGATTGGCATCTTCAGGATTGGAGGTCTTTGCCTAACAACGTCGCTGTCATCGGCCATACCAGTAGCGGGCATGCTCCGTCCGGAATTCGCTTACCTCCAGCTTCTCGCCGAATCGCATCGAAACGGCTCCCGAGTCGTCCGAGCGTATGCGCCGGATGCCGAGGCGGCCGTATCGCTCGAACACCTCGGCTTTCGGATGCCGGTAGCGGTTGCGGTATCCAACCTGGAACAATGCGATTTCCGGCTGCACCGCATTCAGGAAGGACGGTGTCGATGAGGTGCCGCTGCCATGGTGCGGGGCAAGTAGAATCGTGGAACGCAGCCGCTCCGGATCGCTTGCGACAAGCGCCGCTTCCTGTGACGCCTCGATGTCGCCGGGCAGGAGGATGGAATGCTCCCCAACACTGACCTTGAGGGTGCAGCTGCGCGCATTCGGTTTCCATTTCACGCTCTCGTAACTCTCGACGCTCGGGTGCAGCATGTCGAACTGGATGCCGTCCCAGTTCCAGGCCTGTCCGTCGACGCAGCGGTGGTGCGCCTGTGACGCTTCGACGATCGGATGACCATCGGGGAGCGAAGAATAGACAGTGTCCACATCGATCTCGTCCAGGATGGACAACGCTCCCCCGGAGTGATCGTTGTCGCTGTGCGATACCACCACTGCATCGAGCTTCCCGATTCCACGCGCCCGCAGGTACGGGAGGATGACCCGATTGCCGCCATCGGATTCGGATGAATACGCGGGGCCGGTGTCGTACAACAGGCGTCGACGTCCGGTCTCGACCAGAAGCGCCATGCCCTGCCCCACATCGAAAGCCGTCACCCACAGCTCCCCGTCCCTGGGATGCGCCGGCGTGTTCAGGAACAATGGAAGGAGGCCCGCAAAGCCAAGCCAACGCGCCGGCCAGCCCTTCGGCGCGAGCAGCCACATCGTGCCAACCAGCGCCGCAAAAAACATCCACCACGACGGCACCGGTGCGCTCCATACTGCCGCGGGGGATTCACTCAAGACTTCCAATATGGAGGCAAGCCAGGCAACCATTGCGTGCGCGCCGAGAAGTACCCATCCGACCAGCGGCTCGGGCAACACACTTCCGACCAGGGACAAGGGCGTGACGAGGAAGCTGATCAATGGAATGGCGATGGCATTCGCCACGGGGCCGATGACGGAGAACTGGCCGAACAGCAGCAGCGTTAAAGGGATGAGTCCTATAGTGACGACGTACTGTGTCCTTGTCGCCGACCTCAGGCCGGACAGCCATTTCCGCGCGACGGCTTCTTCGTCTGCCGGAATCGCCGTGCGACCGGCAGAGGCATACAGGATGATGCCAACCGCTCCGAACGACAGCCAGAAGCCCGGCCACAGCACTGCCCATGGATCGAGCACAATGACGACGGCAAGCGCTGCCGAGAGCACATGCGAGACATTGGTGATCCGCCCGAACCAGACGGCCAGCGCAACGACGGTGAGCATATAGAGCGTTCTTTGTGCCGGGACGCCGAATCCGGCGAGCAGGACGTACACCAGTGCCATGCCGACGCCAGCCAGTGCCGCGGCCTTTTGCGCCGGCAGCATCAACGGCAAGTTCGTCCCGGTGAAAAACGAGCGCCGCCACAGCGCCAGCACAAGGGCAGCGAACATGCCCGACACCATCGTGATGTGCAGGCCGGAGATGGAAATCAGGTGTCCAACGCCGGTTCGGTTGAATACTTTCCAATCAGATTGGCTGACTGCCCGCTGGTCGCCGATGACGAGTGCGACGATCACCCCTGCGTATTCCTTGTCCGGCAACGCATCGTGGATGCGATTACGCAGCCAGGCACGAGTGCGCTCCACGGCGTTTCTGAAACCGGGAACGAAATCGTCCAGACGCTGATTCTTCAATGCAGCACGTTGATCGGGGCGGACATACCCGGTCGCACGCAATCCCTGCTCCAGCAGCCACACTTCATAGTCAAAAACATGGGGATTGGCGTTACCATGCGGCTTTCGCAAGCGCACCGTAAGCCGCCACCGCTCGCCCGGCTGCACCCGCCCGACCGCCTGCATCTCATCCGCGCGGAAGGCGGAATACCATGACAGGGCCAGCCGTTCCGGCAAGGCCGGCAATTGTTCATCCTCGTTACGCTCGGCATCAAGGACGCGGTCGACGGCGAAATTGAAGCGCACTCCCTGTTCAAAGTAATACGGAAGACTGTCGATCGTGCCGACGACGGTGATGTCCCGGCCTTCCCATTCTTTCGGCAATTCGCTCGAGAGCGTGTACTGCGCCACCAGTCCGGCCCAGGAGAAGCCGATGGCCGCGCCACAACCGAGCAAGAGTGCCGCGCGTACTACCGGCGCTTGCAAGAGGCGCAGCGCAAGGCACGCAATCAGACTTGCGACAAGCAAGAGCGCAAGTACCCAGGTCGCCGGCAGCGCAGCCTGATTCTGCAGGATGGCCGTGCCAGCCACCAGACCGACTACGATACTGCGCATCTGCCTAATTCAACCTGGGAAGAACGTTACGGGCATTGCGCGACGTAATTTCGGCAACCCGTTCGACTGGAATGTTCCGCAAGTCGGCAAGCACCTCGCCGATACGCGGCAATTCTTCCGGGCTGTTGCGCCGGGGATGGAGCCAGAAGGGAGATATGTCCGGTGCATCGGTTTCCAGGACAATCGCGTTCTCGTCCACGCTTGCCGCAAGGCGGCGTATCTGCAGTGCCCGGGGGAAGGTCATCGCACCGCCGAACCCCAGCTTGAACCCGAGGCGAATGAATTCTTCCGCCTGCTGGAAACTGCCATTGAAGGCATGTGCGATGCCGCCGGGCATCGCAATGCGCCGCAGGTACTTGAGGATGTTGTCCTGAGAGCGCCTGACGTGCAGCAGCACAGGCAGCCCGGCGTCGCGCGCGATTTTCAGTTGCTCGCTATAGAAGAATTCCTGTTTCTTGCGCAGTTCGCCTTCGCCCAGGCCGGGGACAAAGAAGTCCAGTCCGATCTCGCCTACCGCAACGAAGCGGGGATCATCAATGGCTTCATCGATCGCCGCGCGAAGGGCATCAAGATCTGCTTCGACTGCCTGGGGCACGAAGATGGGATGGATACCCAGCGCATAGGAGCAGTTCGCATGGCGACCAGCAAGTTTCCTGACAGTCGAGAAATTATCCCTTGCAATTGCCGGGATGACGATCTGCTCCACGCCTCCCTGCCCAGCCGCCTGGACGACGGTGCCGGGATCTGCGCCGAACTCGGCAGCATCAAGGTGGCAATGGGTATCAATCCACATAGGGGTGCAACCCGTCCTCCGACAAGCGCAACACCCGGTCGCAGTGCCGCGCGAGTTCGATATCGTGCGTGACGATGACAAATGCCGTGCCAAGCGTACGCGACAATTCGAGCATCAGGTCAAACGTGTTATGTGCCGTCACGCGATCCAGGTTGCCGGTCGGCTCGTCCGCCAGTACACAGGCTGGCTGCGTGACCAGCGCACGCGCAAGGGCAACGCGCTGGCGCTCGCCGCCGGAAAGCTCCCCCGGCACATGCGTGACGCGATTCGCCAGGCCCACGCGGGCCAGGACCTGCTGGGCGGCTGCATGGGCTTCGTCACGACTTTTCCGGCGAATCATCAGCGGCATGCCGACATTGTCGAGCGCGGAGAACTCCGGCAGCAGATGGTGGAACTGATACACGAAACCAAGCGCGCTGTTCCGCAGGTCGCCACGCGTCTTTTCATTGAGGCTGGCAAAGTCGCGTCCCTGCAAGGTAACGCTGCCCGCGCTTGGGGTGTCGAGTCCGCCGAGCAGATGCAGCAAGGTTGACTTGCCCGAACCAGAGGCGCCGACGATGGCCACGCGCTCGCCTCTGTTGACGCTGAAATCGATACCGCGCAATACATCGACGGAGTATTTGCCTTGCGTGAACGTTTTCGCAAGGCCGCGGCAAGACAAGACAGCCTGATCCGTCGTATTCACGAAGCTCCCCTTATTCATAACGAAGCGCCTCCGCAGGGCGCACGTTCGCCGCGCGCCAGCTGGGGTAGAGCGTTGCGAGGAAGGCAAGCACGACGGCTACACTGCCGATCGTCCACACGTCGGGCCATCTCAGGTCGGACGGCAGTGCGCTGATCAGGTAGATATCCTTGGAGAGGAATTGCACGCCAAGCATGCGTTCGATGAACGGCACGATAACGTCGATGTTCATCGCAACCGACACGCCGAGACCGACGCCGATGGCCGTCCCGAGCAAGCCGACCAGCGCGCCCTGAATGATGAAAATCTTCATGATCGAGCCTGGCGATGCGCCGAGGGTTCGGAGGATGGCGATGTCGGCCTGCTTGTCGGTGACTGTCATGACAAGGGTCGACACGAGGTTGAATGCGGCCACCGCGATAATGAGCGTGAGGATGATGAACATCATGCGCTTTTCGGTCTGCACGGCGGCAAACCAGGTGCGGTTCTGCTTCGACCAGTCGAGGATCAGCAGGTTGCCGCTGAGGATGCGGGACAGCGTTAACGCGACCTCCGGCGCACGCTGCATATCGTCGATGCGCAAGCGCAGGCCGGTCGGCGCTTCCAGCTTGAACATCCGCATGGCATCGTCGATATGGATGAATGCCAGACTGGAGTCATATTCGTTGTGGCCGGCCTCGAAGATGCCGCCCACGGTGTACTGCTTCAGCCGCGGCAGGACGCCGGCAGGTGTCACCTGGCCCTGCGGTGCAATCATCGTAACCTTGTCACCGACATTCACCCGGAGTGCGCGTGCGAGGTCCTTGCCGAGCACGATATTGAATTCGCCCGATTTCAGGTTGTTGAAGCTGCCGTCGCGCACCTGGTCGGCGACATCCGAGACTTTCGGTTCCTGGTCAGGCAAAACGCCGCGAATGACGACACCGCGGACAGAATCGTCGCGCGTCATCATGGCCTGGGCGGCGACGTAAGGCGCGGCGCCTTTTACTTCCTTCGCCTGGAAGGCTTCGCGCGCGGTTTCCTGCCAGTCGGGCATGCTGCCGGTTGCGTCAAAGACCTCGATGTGCGACAGCACGGACAGCATACGGTCGCGAACCTCCTTCTGAAAGCCGTTCATGACGGACAGGACGACGATCAGTGCCGCAACACCAAGCGCGATGCCGGCCATCGAGATCAGCGAAATGAATGAAATGAAACTGTTGCGCCCGCTTCGACGCCCGGCGCGCGTGTAGCGCATTCCGACGAGCCACTCGAAGGGCATGTTCTTGGTGATGCTCAAAAGAGACTCCTGAAGACGGCCTGCAACCACAGTCGTGGTCCGGCCTGCGTTTCCTGCAGCGCACCGGGCGTATAGACTTCCTGGCAACATCTGCAGCCGGGAGTTTGCCATAGCACACCGCGCAACGACAAGACTTTTCTCAATCAAATCAATGATTTAAACGGCATCACGACGATCAAGGCCGCAGCGTCATGCGGCCTGACCTTTGAAATCAATAACTTAGGGAAACCATGACCGCGTCACGTTCGTAGGTGAATGATCAATAGACGGAGCCGGCCTTCGCGCTTACCTGTAACGGGTCATCGGCGCCGGAGAACTGGGCACGCAACGCTCGCGTTGCACTAGCGAGCAGGCGCGCATCCAGACCCACAGCGACGAAGGTGCAGCCCATGCCGATGTAGCGCTTCGCCTGCGTTACTTCGGAAGCCAGAATACCCGCCGCCTTTCCGCTCGCAATGATCCGCTGCAGCGCGCCATCAATCGCGGCCTGAACGTCGGGGTGTCCGGGATGATTGCGATGACCGAGCGATGCGGCCAGGTCGGCAGGTCCGACGAACACGCCGTCGACGCCCTCCACGGCGCAGATCGCGTCCAGGTTCTCCAGCGCAAGCCTGGTTTCGGCCTGCACCAGAAGGCAGACTTCATCGTTCGCGCGCTCGACGTAGTCGGGCAACAGTCCCCAACGCGAGACGCGGGCAATGGCGCTACCGTCACCGCGAATGCCTTCCGGGGGATAGCGCGTCGCCGCCACCATCCGCCTCGCCTGCTCTGCAGTGTCGACCATGGGCACGAGCAAGGTTTGTGCACCGATGTCCAGCAATTGCTTGATCAGCGCAACGTCACCAATGACCGGACGGACGATGGCATGACTGCGGTAAGGCGCGACCGCCTGAAGCTGCGAAAGGATGCTCCGTACATCATTGGGCGCGTGCTCTTCATCGATCAGCAGCCAGTCAAAGCCCGCTGTTGCGCATATTTCCGCGGTATACGGATTGGCAAGCGACAGCCACAACCCGAGTTGCGGTTCCCGTCGCGCCAATGCCGACTTGAAGGTATTTTCCAAAATAAATCGCCTTTCCACTGTCACCCGATATCGACGCTGCGCACCAGTTCTTCGATCGCGCGGCCGAGTTGTTCAGTACTTGCATTGCCGCCCAGGTCGGGCGTGCGCGGCCCGTTGGCCAATACGACTTCGATGGCCTTGAGAATCGTGTCGTGGGCCCGGGTGTAACGATCGTCGCCGGCTGCCATCGGAGATTTTCCAAGGAATTCGAGCATCAGCGCGCCGGACCAGATCATCGCAACTGGATTGGCAATGCCCTTGCCGTGGATGTCCGGCGCCGAGCCGTGGACCGGTTCGAACAGCGACGGGAAACGACGATCCGGATTGAGGTTGGCCGACGGCGCAAGGCCGATCGTCCCGGCACATGCGGGGCCAAGATCGGACAGGATGTCGCCAAACAGGTTCGACGCCACCACGACGTCAAAGCGATTCGGCTGCAGGACGAAGCGCGCAGTCAGGATATCGATGTGCTGGCGGTCGACCGTCACGTCGGGATACTGGCGCGCCATGGCGTCGGCGCGCTCGTCCCAGTACGGCATGCTGACCGCAATGCCGTTCGACTTGGTGGCGACGGTGAGATGCCGGCGCGAGCGCGACCGGGCCAGGTCGAAGGCATAGCGCAACACCCGGTCGGTGCCGGTACGCGTGAAGACGGATTCCTGCAGGACAAGCTCGCGCTCCGTCCCTTCGAACATCCGCCCGCCGACTGCCGTGTATTCGCCTTCCGTGTTCTCCCGGACCACGAAGAAGTCGATGTCGCCGGGCTTGCGGTTGGCAAGGGGACAAGGCACGCCTTCGAAGAGCCGCACCGGGCGCAGGTTGATGTACTGGTCGAAGTCGCGCCGGAACTTGAGCAGCGAACCCCATAAGGAAATATGATCGGGGACTTTTGCCGGCCAGCCAACCGCGCCAAAATACAATGCGTCGCAATCCTCGATCTGCCCGCGCCAGTCTGGCGGCATCATGCTTCCGGTTTTTTCGTAGTAGGCGCAGCTGGCCCAGTCGATGTCCTTGAATTCGAGGTTGAGCCCGAAGCGCTCGGCGGCGGCGCGCAGCACGCGCATGCCCTCGGGCATGACTTCGTTGCCGATCCCATCGCCCGGTATGACGGCAATCCTGAATGGTTTCTGTTGTGTTGATGACATGGCACAGTCCGAGATGTATCAGTGCGATCATCCTACCTCGTTCCTGTATTCCGGGCAGGGTTCGCTGGCCGGAGCAGCCTGTTTTACTGTGTCTGTCATACAATCGCGTGCATGACAGAGATTGATATTCTCCTCCCGTTCGGCCTGCCGCCACAGGAACTGGCCGGCGATCTGCTGAAAGAACTGGACACCCCCGCCCTTGCCTTGCTTGCCTCGCGAACAAAATCCGGGGACGGCAACCATCAAGACATCGAATTCCAGCGCGCCCTCCCCCATGAACTCTGGATGGCGCGCCAATTCGGAATGGAAGATGGACTGAGGAAAAATGGTAGCGCGCCGATCGCCTGGGCATTGATGGCAGCGATGCGTATTACACCCCGGCCGGGCGCGTGGTTCGTCTTGCAGCCGGTTCACATCCATATCGCACGTGATCATCTTGTCCTGACCGATCCGAGGCAGCTCGAACTGAGCGATGAGGAATCGCGCACGCTCTTCGACGTGGCCGCACCGTTGTTCGCCGAAGCGGGAAAACAGCTGCTGTACGGCGACGCCTCCACCTGGTTCGTCGAGGCAGAAGACTGGCGTGGCTTGGTGACGTCGAGTCCCGATGCTGCCAGCGGGCACAACATCGATATCTGGATGCCCAAGGGCGAACGCGAGCGGGATTGGCGCAAGGTGCAGAACGACGTGCAGATGCACTGGTTCGATCATGCCGTCAATGAAGCCCGGGAAGCGCGCCGACTGAAGCCGGTCAACTCCGTCTGGCTCTGGGGCGGCCCGGCGCACTGCACGAGTGACAGGACACGCCATTACGACATGGCATTCAATCTATCCGGAAGCATGCAAGCCTTTCGGGGACTCGTACCCGGCTACGCGGAGGCTGCAGACGGTACCACATTGCTATCGTCGGCGGCCGGGCGGAACATGCTTCTCCTCGACGACCTGCTCGAACCGGCACTGGCAAACGACTGGGCACGCTGGCTGGCAAACATGCAACACCTTGAGGACACCTGGTTCACCCCCTTGCTGCACGCGCTCAAGTCCGGCAAGATCGACCGGCTGTCATTGATTACTACCCACGACTCCCGCATTTCCCGATTCACCGCCACGCGGTTGTCGTTGCGAAAATTCTGGGTCAAACCATCGCTCGCTTCACTATGTCCGTGACCCGCATCCTCACCCGCAACGTGCCTTTCCGTACGTCGGAACTGCTGCGCCAGCAAGGCGTTCACCCTGTACTCGCGCGGATCTACGCCGCACGTGGGCTGAATGATATGGCAGAGCTTTCCAGCGAGCTCACGGCGCTGATGACGCCGTCCGGCTTGCTGCATGTCGACGCAGCAGCGTCCTATCTTGCGGATGCCATTGCCGCGGAAAAGAAACTGGTCATCGTCGCCGACTACGATTGCGATGGCGCAACTGCTTGCGCCGTCGCCCTGCGCGGATTGCGCTTGCTTGGAGCGCGGGTCGATTACATCGTGCCGAACCGCTTCGAATACGGATACGGCCTCACGCCGGAAATCGTCGAACTGACCATCCGCGAAAAGTCGCCTGACATCATTGTCACCGTCGACAACGGCATTGCCAGCATCGACGGCGTCGCAGAGGCAAAGCGGCGTGGAATCGACGTAGTGGTGACCGACCACCATTTGCCCGGCGACAGCCTTCCCGACGCGCGCGTCATCGTCAACCCGAACCAGCCCTCCTGCGAATTCCCGAGCAAGAACCTGGCTGGCGTGGGCGTCATGTTTTACGTCCTGCTCGCGTTGCGTGCCGAGATGCGCAAAAGGGGTGTCTTCGACGCACAAAACCAGCCCAAGCTGGATGCCCTGCTCGACCTCGTCGCGCTTGGCACGGTGGCTGACGTTGTCAAGCTGGATGCGAATAACCGCATCCTCGTGGCACAGGGCCTGAAGCGCATGCGTGCGGGCCGGATGCAGCCGGGCGTGGCCGCACTGTTCCGCGCAGCCGGACGCGAAGCGCGACGCGCCACTCCCTTCGATCTCGGATTTGCGCTCGGTCCGCGCCTGAATGCGGCAGGACGGCTGGCGGACATGTCGCTCGGCATCGAATGCCTGACCACCGAGGATGAAGGACGCGCCTGGGCCATTGCGCAACAGCTCGATGCCATCAACCGCGAGCGCCGCGACATCGAAGCCGACATGCAGGACACCGCCATGTTGCTTCTCGACAGTTACGATCCCCGGAACAGGACGACCATCAGCGTCTTTGACGACTCCTGGCACCAGGGTGTGATCGGCATCGTTGCGTCGCGCCTGAAGGACAAGTTCTACCGCCCCACGATCACGTTTGCTCCGGGTGGCGAAGGGCTGATCAAGGGTTCCGGCCGCTCCATCGCCGGCTTCCACCTGCGCGACGCGCTTGACCTGGTGTCCAAGCATGCGCCCTCCGTCATCACGAAATTTGGTGGACACGCCATGGCGGCCGGCCTGACGATTCGCGCCGAGGCGCTCGATGCCTTTTCGGACGCCTTCGAAGCGGTCGGCAGGGAATGGCTGACGCAAAACCAGCTTGAGCGCGTGATCGAGACAGACGGGCCGCTGGAGGAAGCCTACTTCAACACGCAATTCATCGAGCTGATCGACAGCCAGGTATGGGGCCAGGGCTTCGCCCCACCGGTCTTTTGCGATGAATTCCGCGTCCTGAACCAGCGCATCCTGAAGGAAAAGCACCTCAAGCTGCTGCTGGAAAAGAACGGCAAGCGCTACGACGCCATCTGGTTCGGCCACGTGGAGGACCTGCCGGAACGCGCCCTTGTTGCCTACAGGCTAGACGCCAATGAATACAACGGCGTGACCCGGGTGCAGTTGATGGTGGAACACGCGCAGGCCGCCTGAGTCGTAGCAATCCGGCATGCGCGCAGCCCCGCTCGCCGCCTCGGCCGGGCTTGCGTCGGGTATAATGGCAGGTTTGATTGCAAGTGAATTCGCCATGGAAGCCGAACGCCTAAATTCCCTCTCCTCGCTGCTCGCGGACCTGAGCACCCGCACGGCCGAACTACGGAGGTATCTTTGACTTCGATGTGAAGTCGGAGAAGCTCGAACAAGTCAACGCCGAACTGGAAGACCCCAACGTCTGGAACGACCCGAAACGGGCCCAGGACCTCGGCAAGGAAAAGAAATCGCTGGAAGCGATCGTCCTCACCCTCACCAAGATCGACGCCGACCTCGCCGACGCTCGCGACCTGTTCGCGATGGCGCGCGAAGAGCAGGATGAAGACACGTTGGTTGCCATCGAGCACGACACGGAAGAACTCCGGAAGCTGGTCGAGGGCATGGAATTCCGCCGGATGTTCTCCAATCCGATGGACCCGAACAACTGCTTCATCGACATCCAGGCCGGCGCCGGCGGCACCGAAGCCCAGGACTGGGCATCCATGCTGCTGCGGCAGTACCTGCGCTATTGCGAACGCAAGGGCTTCAAGACCGAAATCCTGGAACAGTCCGACGGCGAAGTCGCCGGCATCAAGACCGCGACCATCAAGGTCGAGGGCGAGTACGCGTACGGCTTCCTGCGCACCGAAAGCGGCGTGCACCGCCTTGTGCGCAAATCGCCCTTCGACTCCGCCAACGGCCGCCACACCTCGTTCTCCAGCGTGTTCGTGTATCCGGAAGTGGACGAGTCGATCGAGATCGAGGTCAATCCGGCGGATGTGCGTACCGACACTTTCCGTGCGTCCGGCGCTGGCGGACAGCACATCAACAAGACCGATTCGGCCGTGCGCCTGACGCACATCCCAACCGGCATCGTCGTGCAATGCCAGAACGATCGTAGCCAGCACCGCAACCGCGCGGAAGCCTGGGCGATGCTGAAATCGCGCCTGTACGAACTCGAACTGCGCAA
>DASPMV010000029.1:0-47067 GCA_035626875.1 Noviherbaspirillum sp.
AAATGCCCCGCAACACGAAGCCGGTGCATCGATCCGGATGCGCCTGCCCGTATGCCAGCGCGAGCGTCGAGCCCCACGACCCGCCGAAGACGAGCCATGTGCGAATACCGAGCATGTCGCGCAGGCGTTCGATGTCGTCGATCAGCAGTTGCGTCGTGTTGTTGCGGTATTCGCCCAGGGGTGTCGACTTGCCGGCGCCGCGCTGGTCGAACAGCACGATGCGGTAGTGCGCAGGGTCGAAAAAGCAACGGTGCCGTGGCGACAGGCCGCCTCCGGGACCGCCGTGCAAAAAGAGTACGGGCTCGCCGTCCGGGTTGCCGCATTCTTCCCAGTACAGCGTGTGGATCTCGTCCACGGGGAGCATGCCGGTGCGGTAGGGCTCGATCAGGGGGTACAGGGGCAGGTCGTTCATCATGGTGCTGTTCATTGTATCCAAGGCGCGGGGCATTTTTTCGGCAGGTGTAGCCAGAACCAAAAATTTCCTGTAGACTTCGTGCCCTTCAGACGTGGTGACAAACGTCGAGCAGTTTCCTGGAGCGGTAGTTCAGTCGGTTAGAATACCGGCCTGTCACGCCGGGGGTCGCGGGTTCGAGTCCCGTCCGCTCCGCCAAAATAGAAAAAGACGAACCTTCGGGTTCGTCTTTTTTTTCGCCTGCCCGGTTTGCACCGGGCTGTTATTTTCCTCAGGCGGCTTTCTTCTGCTGCTCTTCCCCGCCCAGCGCTTCCACCAGCTCGCTGATCATCTTCGCCAGTTCGCCGGTCATCAGCGCGAAGTCGGTGTCAAAACGCTCATCCTCGTTCTGCGTGCTGGAATCGGCATTTTCCTTGAGCACGTCCAGCGGCGCGACGCGCTTGACTGCCAGCGTCTCGGTCAAGACGAAGGACACGCGGTCGGCCCAGGTCATCGCCAGGCGCGTGCACTGCTTGCCGCCGGCAATATGGCGGCGCACGTCGTCCGGTTCCAGCGTATGGCGCACATAACGCACGGTGGCCTTGCCCTCGCCCGTCGAGCGCAATTCGGTGTCCTGGTCGACGGTGAAGCCGGCCGGTGCCTCGTCGGCAGCGAGCCAGTCGGTCATCGCCGACAGCGGCGAGCGCTCGGTGCGCAGCAGCGCGAAGGGCAGGCTTTCCAGCGACTTGAGCAGCATCTTGAAGACTTCATCGGCCTTGGCCGCGCCGGCGGCGTCGATCACCAGCCAGCCGTTGACGGGATCGATCCACACGCGCGTGCTGCGCTGGATGCTGAAGGCGCGCGGCAGCAGTTCGTCGGTGACCTGCTCCTTCAGTTCCTTCATCTGCTTGCGGCCCGGCTTGAAGCCCTGCTGCTCTTCCAGTTCGGCGGCGCGCGCCTTGGTGACCTGGTTGATGACGGTCGAGGGCAGCAGCTTCTTTTCGGTGCCGAGCTGCAGCAGCATCTGGCGGTTGACGGTGTGGACCAGCATTCCATTGTCACGCGGTGAGACCCAACCCTGGGTTTGCATGTCGAGGCTGGAGCACGGCGCGAAGGTCTGGGGAGCGAGGGCCGCTTCCAGTTGTTCGGACGACAGGGTCCACGGAGCGGTGAGACGATAGATCTGGAGATTCTTGAACCACATGATGCGCGCCTGATAAAAACGGAGGCGCCATTTTACCCGTCGGCATCTCCACCGTCAGTTGCAAATTTCACGCATCGGGCGCTGTTGCCTCTTCAACAAACAGGCCGAGCTGCTGGAAGTCGTCTTCCTCTTCCAGCCGCACGCCTACACCGAGCAGGCGCACCGCGCGGTCGCCGCGCTTGTGCGCGGTTTCGAGCAGCTTGCGGCAGGCCGCTTCGTCGATCATGGTGCTTACGCACTCCGCCGTCGTGCGCCGGAAGTCGGCGAAGCGGATCTTGACGAACAGCTTGTGGATGTTGCGTTCGGCCTGTGCGCGCCGCACGCGCTGTCGCAGGAGTTCGATCAGCGGTTCCAGTTCGCGCCGGCAGGCGTCGAGATCGGGCAGGTCGGTGACATAGGTTTCTTCAACGCTCACCGATTTGCGTTCCCGGCTCGGGCTGACATGGCGCCGGTCGATGCCGCGGCAGAGGCCATACAGGCTGCCGCCGAACTTGCCGAAGTGGCGCTGCAGTTGCGGCAGCGTCCACTCCCGCAGATCGCCGCAGGTAAATGCGCCGAGCTTCTTCAGCTTCATCGCGGTGACCTTGCCGACGCCGAACAGCTTGTCGACCGGCAGCGCGGCGACGAACTCTTCGACTTCATGCGGACGGACCACGAACTGGCCGTTCGGCTTGTTCCAGTCGCTGGCGATCTTGGCAAGGAACTTGTTGGGCGCAATGCCTGCGGAGGCGGTGATGCCGACCGTGTCGAAGATGCGCTGGCGGATTTCCTGCGCGATGAGTGTCGCGCTGTTCTGGAAATGCGGGGAATCGGTAACGTCGAGATAGGCTTCGTCGAGCGACAGTGGTTCGACGAGGTCGGTGTAATCGCGGTAGATCGCGAGGATCTGTTTCGATGCGGCGCGGTACTTGTCCATCGCTGGCGGCATGACGATCAGGTCAGGACAGCGCTGCAGCGCCTGCGACATCGCCATCGCGGAACGGATGCCGAACTTGCGCGCCTCGTAATTGCAGGTGGCAACCACACCGCGCTGGTCTGGACGTCCTCCTACCGCGAGCGGCTTGCCGCGCAACGAGGGATCGTCACGCATCTCGACGGCGGCATAGAAACAGTCGCAGTCGCAATGGATGACTTTGCGGATGGGGACGGACACGTTGCGTTACGCCGCGGAAGCAGAGAGAAATTGCGCAGGCCTTCATTGTACTGGCGGAAGGCCGTTCCCGCAGCGTAACGGGATGCAGGTCACGCCACCGTGCGGTGGCGCGGAAGCGAAATGTTAACGGCCGGAGGAACTCACACCGTCGCGCTGCACACCCGGCTCATTGCGTGAGGCCTTGAGCGCGGCATTGGCTTCGCGCTTTTCTTCCTTGTATTCCTGCTTCGCAGCCTTTTTCTTTTCCTTGTACTCGGCCTTGGCCTGCTTGCGTGTTTCGCGGCGTTGTACGTAGGGATCGACCGAGGTGCTGGCTGAAGGGCTGCCGGTGGCTGTCGAAGTCGTAGTACCGCCGGCAGGTGCCGTTGTGGCGGAAGGCGTCGTGGACGTTGCCGCTGCGCCGCTGCCGGACGCAGACGTGCCGGTTGCGCTGGCGCCGGACGAATTATCGACCGGCACCGGAACTGCGATGCCTGCTGCGGGGCCAGTGGTGGCGGTGGTGGACGACGACTGGGCCTGGGCGACACCAGCCAGTGCGACGACTGCGGAACCGAAAAGAATCTTGTGCAGTATTGCCATCATCAACTCCTGAAAGAAATGGGACTCGGTGGCGCGTACAAAGAGATTGTCGCGCCGCGGAGAAAGCCCGTGATTCCCGGGATGCTGCGGCTTTCGTTACCCAACTGACAAAACAGTTGCGCGGGAAGTTCCAGCAGTTGTGCCGTGATGCAAGGTTGATACATTTGGAAACCATTGCGTTGCAAGAGCGCCGTGATTATTTGCACGGTCCGGACAAAATTTACACGCACTTCGTCCCTGCGCAGGGGGACGTCCCCCCTCCGGTTGCCGCGGCACGGATATTGCACCCTCGATCTTCCTTTGAATCATGAGGAGCAAGATCATGGCCACCAGCACCCTGGATCCCGACAACATTCCCGAACCCGATCGCCAGCTCGGCGAGGGACACGGCTCCGCCGCGCTCGGGCCAAGTGACATTTCCGATACCGGCAGCGACGTGCAGGGCGGACTGCGCTGGGTGCAGGAACCCGATATCGGCCTCGATAAAGGCACGCATGAAGACCCGGACAGCGGACGAAGTGAAATGAGCGCAGACCCGGCCATCGGCAACACAGGCATGGACAGCGACACCGATGCGGTGGGCACGGGCGAGCGCAGCACGGCGGGCTGGGATTCCGACGTCGAAGCAGGCGCGGACATTGATGTCGACCGTGTCGATCAGCTCGACGCCGGCGAGGACACGGACCTGGGTGATCAGGACATGCCGCCGCCCGATGCACGCCAACCCGGACGTCCGCAGCAGCGGCGCTAGGCAGCAAGTCACATGTCCATTCCGCTCGACTGCATCATCATCGGCGCCGGTGCGGCGGGTCTCACCGCGGCAACCTACCTGGCCCGGTTCCGGCGCCGCTTCGTCGTCCTCGATGGCGGCACCAGCAGGCTTCTTCTCGTGCCGACGTCGCACAACTATCCCGGTTATGTCGGCGGCGTGCACGGCAAGGACCTGCTGGCGCGTCTGCGCGCGCAGGTGGCGGAGTATGGCGTGGATGTGACCACTGGCTCCGTGGACACGCTGGAAAGGCTGCCGGACGGCAGTTTCCTAGCGCGTGCCACGACCGGAGAATGGCATGCACGGACGGTGATCCTTGCCACTGGCGTCGCGGATGTCGAACCCGAACTGCCTGAGGTGAAACAGGCCTTGGCGGCCGGCTTCCTGCGCTACTGTCCGATATGTGACGGTTTCGAAGCGAGCGGCCGCAAGGTGGCAATCGTCGGACGCGGCAACGGCGGGCTGAGCGAAGCGCTGTTCGTGCGCCACTACACGCCGGACATCACCCTGCTGTCCGTGAGGGGACCAATCGAACTCGACGAGGAGGAGCGACTGCGCATCGATCGCGCCGGCTTGCGTGTGGTGCACGAGCCGGTGTCCGAGCTGGTCTACGGCGACGACGGCCTGCGGGCGCAGTTCGGGGACGGCACGCAGGAACGTTTCGACGTGGTCTATTCGGCACTCGGCACCATGGCCAACTCAGGGTTGGGCCGCCTGCTCGGCAGCGAAGCCAGCCCCGACGGTTGCCTTGTCGTCGACGCACACCAGCAGACCGCGGTCGATGGCTTGTATGCCGCAGGCGATATCGTCGCCGGACTGAACCAGATCACGGTCGCGATGGGTCAGGCGGCGATTGCCGCGACAGCCATCCACAACCGCCTGCGCTTGTAGGTGACTTAGAGGTCGCCTTCCGAGACGAGGAAGTCTGTGACCAGCACTTCCTGGATGCGCTGCGACTGCAAGGTAGCATTGCTGACTTCGCGTACCTTTTCCTGCAGTGCGGTGAGGCCGCCGGGCGCACGGGCGGCGACCGGGTCGGCCTCGAGCAGCGCCCTCTGCATGACCTGCTCCAGCGTGGACTTGTTCTTCGATGCCCAGGCGGCGTCCGCGACGCTGGTGCGGATGGCAAACGTCGCGCGCATGGAGTGCCCGTCACGGCTGACCGCAACGGAAGACAGCTTCAGGTAAGTGATTTCGCCCGTCTGCCGTTCCTTGTGCTGCATGTACAGCCAGGCACTGCCGAAACCGACGGCGAGCACGGCGACGACGATTGCGATGATGTTCCGGAGGTTCTTTTCGCGCGCGGCTTTCTTCGCCATGATGCTGTTTGGACAAGGGGCTGGGAATCTGGGACGCCGCCATTGTACTTCGGCTGCATGGCCGGGCTGGCCAAAAGTAAGTGCGATGTAAGCTTGCGGCAACAGAATGATGATTTGGGCAATTCTGCCCCTTGTCATCCCATTCACCGTTCGGCGCCCGCGACGTCTCCTCCACGCTGGGCCAGCCCCAAGGAGGCCGCATGGCACCGCAAGAAATCATCGATCGCATCGACGAGCAGAACCGGCGCCTGCTCTATTCACACATGAACTTCGACCGGCTCACGCACGAGCAGGTACTGCAGCTCATGAATACGGCAGCGATGCGCGGGTTCCGCTTCGGCAGCGATAGCGCGCTGTCACTGGTGCAGAGCAAGCTGCTGGTGAAGTACCTCAGCGAGACCGCTTGACCGGGTGTTGAAAAACGTGGCGAGCGAGCCGAGATTGGTGCCGAGAAGCGCAAGCGTGCGAGTAGTACGCTGAGCATCACAGGCGCCAGGATCGGTTTGCACAGTAGTTTTTCAACAGCCTGTTAGTGCGTTTTTTCCTGCTGCACCAGGATCCATGGCTTGACGACCACCGTCCATAGCGACGCGTCCGCTTCCTGCCAGGAGCTTGCCTGTGCATCGCTGACACGTGCGACGCGGTTCTCGGCCATCCACTTCACGATCGCATCCTTGTCGTCGCTGGCGATGCGATAAGCGACTTCCACCAGGTCGAGGTCGCTGCTGACCGCGATCACTGCGCCGGCTGCGAAGAAGCGGTCCAGTGCCTTCCATTGCATGCGTGCTGTTTCTCCGTTGATCTTGGCGCGGAGAGCATCGCCTTTTTCATCGTTCAACATGATTGCCATCAGTAATGCGGCGGCCGTTCGTTGGCCGGACCGCGTTCGGTCATGGTTTCACGGACTTCCTTGAGCTGCCGCGCGAGCACGGTGCACAGGGTCTCGAGTTCGTCGATCTTTTTCTGCTGCTGGTAGACCATCGTGTTCAAGATCTCCACCAGGTCCTCCTGGGCGGCGATCTTGAGTTCGATGTCGACCAGGCGGTCTTCGGTTGTCATTCGTTGTCCTCTATCTGGCGACCCAGCCGCCGCACACGGGGAACACCTGTCCCACGAAGCAGTTCGCCGCATCGCTGCACAAATAGGCGGCAAACATCGCATCTTCCTTCTGAGACACCAGCCGGCCGAGCGGCACCTCACGCTTCAGTCTTTCCTGGAAGGCCGGGTTGGCCTGCACTTCCGGCGGGAAGTAGGTCGGGTTCTCCACGAAGTTCTGCGCGATCGCATTGACCTGCACGTTGTAGGGCGCGGCCTCGACGCCCACCGCCTGGATGTACGACACCTGCGCGCCACGCGCGGCGCAGTAGGTCGACGTACGCTTGATCCCGCGCAGTGCTGAGGCGCTGCCGATCAGCAGGATCTTGCCGGAGCGGCGCTCCATCATCTGCGGCAGCACGGCGCGCACCAGGCGCGGCAGCGGATCAACCATGTGGGCAAACGCTTCGCGCCATTCCTCATCCGTCACTTCATGCGCGCGGGTAGTGGGCGCGGGTATGCCCATGTTCAGCAGCAGGACATCGATGCGCCCTGCCCCGTCAATAATCTGTTGCGGCACGGCGGGATCGTCGAGTGCGTGTACGTCAGCGATCACTTCCGCACCATGCTCACGCAAGACCTCGCACAGGGCGGGTCCCATGAAGTCGGATGCCTGCGTGACGAGCACGCGCTTGCCGGTGAGATCGAGAGTGGACATGCGAATTCCCCTTGAACAAGCGAAGGCGTATTGTACGCCCACGGACGAGGGGGCGCTCGATGCCTTTACAGTGAATACTTCGGCTTGTTCTTCGCCTTGACCATGCAGGCCTTCACGAAGTCGCGCTGGTGTTCGGCGGCTTGGCGCGGCTTCTGGAAGACATCAGTGGCGGCGGCAATCAGGAAGGCCGCATCTTCCTCGTCCTGCACGAACCAGCGCATGTTCGGCGGGAAGGACTGGATGACCTCGATATCGTCGCGGACGCGGCTGATGAAGTCCGCCTCGGTCATGCCACTGTCGCGCGCGAGCGCGGCATTCTTGATGAAGTCGCCGGCTTCGACGCATTCGTTCGGGTCTGGCACGCGCGCCAGGCAAAGCCCGGGCAACAGGACGAGCGCCAGAAGTGCCGCCGTCCTTGGCGGCACAATACGATTTTTTTGCATTTGCCTCCTCCACGGGATGGTATGGAGTTCGACTCGAGGCGCGACAGGAAATTCAGGCGTCTGCGGCGTGCCGGGTCATCTTCATGTTTAAGAATTCGGGGAAGTTTCAGGAAAACCTGCACGATGCAAGCGAAGGCGGGCTGCACTATGATGAACGCATGCGCCGTTCATCGGCTTTCACTTCATCAACAGGTGTGCAATGAGATCTACGAAGGCCAGCAATGCGGTCACGCGGCTGAACGCGCGCGACCCGGGCTACCGCTATTCGATGGGCATCACCGGCAATGGCCACTTCTACCTGCTGCGCGCGGCGCCGGGATCCGCGCCGGAAAAGGTCGGCGAGGAATACGAACTGGATGAGTTCGTCGACTTCGTGAACAAGACCGGACCGCAGAAAAAGCAGCGCATCAGCAAGCATGATGCTGCGTTTGAGAAGCAGCTGGTCAACAAGGGGCCACGCTAGTCCTGCAGCAGGGAGCGGATGGCGCGCGAGGTAGCGATATCGCCCTTCAGCATCAGCTTCTCGTGGTTGCTTTCCAGGTCGGGTTTGCGGTACAGGTAGTTGACCATCATGCCGGCCGACTGCTTCCAGCCCTTGTCCGAGCTGTCCGCCAGCCAGTTGATGCGTTCCACGCGCGCGCCGTTCACGAGGTGGAAGCGCGCCACCGGATCGCGCGGCAGCGCGTCCGATTTTTCCTGCACCAGGTAACGGGCGCAGGCTTCCAGCATGATGGGCTGGATGGCAGCGGCGAGCGCAGGATCGGCCTGCCACGCGCCGCTCGCGAGGCAGGCAGCGACATCCGACTGCCACTTTTCACGCAATGCGTCGTCCCCCGGCACATGCACCTCGCGCACGCGCGCCAGCAAATGCTCCTGTTTCTTCAGCCATCCCATGAATCCCGGGATCGGCGACAGCGTGGAGAAGGTCTTCAGCTGGGGGAAGTCACGCGAGAGGTCATCCACCACGCGCTTGATGAGGAAGTTGCCGAAGTTCAGGCCGCGCAGGCCGGGCTGGGTATTCGAGATCGAATAGAAGATGGCTGTATTCGCGCGTTCCGGCTGAAGCGGCGGCAGGGATTCGTCGAGCAGCACCTGGATGTTGTCCGACAGCTTGTCCGTGAGCGCGACCTCGACGAAGATCAGCGGTTCGTCCGGCATGCGCGGATGGAACAGGCCATAGCAGCGGCGGTCGGAATCGAGCCGGTTGCGCAGGTCGTTCCAGGAGCGGATCTGGTGCACCGCTTCGTACTTGATCAGCTTCTCGAGCAGCGCAGCGGACGAGTTCCAGCTGATGCGCTGCAGCTGCAGGAAGTCGACATCCAACCAGGTGCTCAACAAGGCATACAGCTCGCTCTCGATGACACCGAGTTCGGGCGTGTCATTCAGGTAGCGCAGCATGTCGTCCCGCATTTCCACCAGGAACTGGACGCCGTGGGGAATCGCGTTGAATTGCGTGAGAATCTTGGAACGCGGCGAGCGCAATGCCTCGCGCAGCGCGACCTCGGCACTGCCGCTCCTGTCGGTGCCCGTCGCTTTCGTCCAGTTGTGCAGCGCCGCTTCCACGGCTTCCGGGCGGGGTCCGAATTCCTTCGCAAGAAGGCGGAGGAATTCGCGCCTGCCGTCGTCGTTGAGCGCGGTGTAGATCTGCCCGATCTCTGCAGCGCGCTGCCGCGCCGACACCACGCCGCCGCGCTCGGCGGCGCATTCGGCGAAGCGCTGGCGCAAGTTCTTCAGTTCGCCATTGGCGAGGTGGCGTCCGCCGTCCGTGGCCTCCGTTTTGCCGAACAATCGCCCCAGCAGGTTGCGCGCGCTCGACAGGAGGGACGATTCCCTTGCTTTCGGTTCTGCCTGGACTGCGGATTCGATCAGCATGGCGGACTTTCCGTATACGTCAATTGTTATGACGATTGTAAGTCCGCCAGGTTTCGCGTGCAGCGGGGAGGCGAGGCGGTTTGATCTCCAACAGCCGGACTGTTGGTTTTCTGCATTTTGCAGCCAGAAATGAAAAAGGGCGCCCCGCAGGGCGCCCTTCTCTTAGCCGATCAACCGATCCGGGGATCAGAAGCGATGACGCACGCCGACGTTGAAGACGGACGGATCGCGGCCTGCCGCGGAAGCACCGCCCAGCGAAGCGGCAGCTTCGTTGCGGGTACGGCCGTAGGAGGTGTACAGGTTGGTACGCTTGGACAGGTCGTAGGTGTAGCCCAGTGCGATCTGGTCGGCGTCGCGGTTGGCGCCGATGTCGTCGCTGCGACGGATCCAGGATGCCAGGATGCGGCCCGCGCCCAGCGGTGCGGAGACGCCCAGCATGGCGTCGTCACGGTCGATGGTGGTCGCGCCGGCAGCGGACTCGCCCTTGTTGCGCGCGTAGGCTGCGTGCAGCTTGGCGACGCCGAAGTCGTAGGTACCAGCCAGCAGGGTGGTGTTGGCATCACCGTTGGCGACACCGGCGGCGACCAGGTTCTGGTCGTGGTAAGCGACGTACACGGACAGCGGGCCGGCGGCATAGCCTGCGGACAGGCCAACGCTGCGGCCGATCGAGTTGCTGCCTGCGATTTCACCCAGGCTGTATGCCACTTGGCCGCTGAAGCCGCCGAAGTTCGGGGTCGAATAGTTGATGGTGTTGTCGGTGCGGTCGCCGTAGACGTTGAACACGTTGGAGGCATTGCCTGCCAGGCCGAGACCGAACGGATCCACTGCGTCGACGACGGTGCGGATCGGGTTGTACTGGCGGCCGAACTTGATCGCGCCGGCGCTGGTGCTGGACAGGCCGACGAAAGCCTGGCGACCGAACAGAAGACCGCCTTGGCCGAGGGCGCCGGTGTCGATGTTGAAGCCGTTTTCCAGCGTGAAGATCGCGGACAGGCCGCCACCCAGGTCTTCCGTGCCGCGGAAGCCGATGCGGCTGCCGGACTGGATGCCGCTGTCGAGGCGGGTCGTGGTGGTCGCGCCGTTGTCGAAGCGGGTGATACCGGCGTCAGCGACACCGTAGATGGTCACGTTGGTTTGCGCGGTCGCGGCACCGGCAAAAGCAGCCAGGACGGCAAAGGCGAGAAGCGATTTTTTCATTGTTGATTCCCTAGTGTTAAGCCAAGAAGCGGTTTGAGCGAGCGGGGTAGCGCTTCGCTGTTGTGTTGCGTCGCGGAACTCTATCAGTGCACGAATGCAAATGATAGTTATTTTTATTTATAAGCTTATCTGCTTATCCGGGATCAATTTTTTGCAAGTCGACCGGCAGTTCCGTGACAACGAAACAACGGGTCGCATTGTGCAGGCGGGAGATGACGACTTGATGACATGCGGCACCATGTTGCATTTTTGCGAATGGGCAGGCGAAGGGGAGCAAAAAAGGCCCGCGCGCTGTGCAGCGGGCGGGCGAAAGTCAAACCTTGGGGATATGACGATTGGACGCCATTATGGATGGCCTGCGTGACAGGCCGATGACAAGAGCAACCGGGACGGAAGCGAGAGCACGAAGTCAGGCGGCCTTCGGTCTGGAGAGCAGCGCCTTGAGATTGGCCAGCCTGTCCTGCGGGGTGATTTTTTCTTCTTCCTTCGGCACGGCGTCGCCCTCGTCCAGCTTCATCTCCTTGATGAAGCGCGAGGGTTCGCAGTTGACACTCTCCCGCGCGCGCTTGCGTCGCTTGCACCAGGTGACATGCAGGCTGCGCTGCGCGCGGGTGATGCCGACGTACATCAGGCGTCGTTCTTCCTCGATGCGTGCCGCCAGCGTGTCGATCGGCGCATCCGGATCGCCCTTGTGCGGCAGGATGCCCTCCTCCACGCCGACCAGGAAGACGTGCGGATACTCCAGTCCCTTCGATGCATGCAGGGTCGACATGCGCACCGCGTCGGGTTCTTCGTCCTTGCCTTCGAGCATGGTCATCAAGGCGACCATCTGCGTGAGTTCAAGCAGGCTCTTTTCCTCGTCCGCGCCGTCCCTGCCGCCAGTGCCCTTCTCCTTCAGCCAGGTAACGAACTCCATCGTGTTCTGCCATTTGCTCTGTGCCTGGCGTTCGTCGAAGGTGTCGTACAGGTAGAACTCGTAGTTGATCTCCTTCATCATTTCGTCGAGCAGCTCGGCGGCGCTTTCGCCGCGCTTGGAGGCGCGTGCCTCGAGGCCGTTGATGAAGTTGCAGAAGTCGCGCAGCGGGGCGAGCTGGCGGTCGGTGAGCTTGGCTTCGATACCGCCCTTGAACACGGCCTCGAACAGCGAACACTGCCACTGGCCGGCGAAGGAGCCGAGCGCTTCCAGCGTGGCCTGGCCCACGCCGCGTTTCGGCGTGGTCACTGCACGGATGAAAGCCGGATCATCATCGGCATTGGCAACGAGGCGCAGGTAGGCCACGATGTCCTTGATCTCGGCGCGGTCGAAGAAGCTCTGGCCGCCGGAGATGGTGTACGGAATGCGTTCCTTGCGCAGCGCCTTTTCGATGATGCGCGCCTGGTGGTTGCCGCGGTAAAGGATCGCGTAGTCGGAGAACTTTGCGCGGCGTTCGAACTTGTGCGCGGAGATCATGATCGCGACCTGTTCCGCCTCGTGCTCGTCGTCCTGCATCGACATCACCTTCACCGGGTCGCCGAGGCCGTGCTCGGACCAAAGCTGCTTCTCGAACAGCTTGGGATTGTTGCCGATCACGGAGTTCGCGGCCTGCAGGATGCGCGTGCTGGAGCGGTAGTTCTGTTCCAGCTTGATCACTTTCAGGTCGGGGAAATCGACCTGCAGCTGTTTCAGGTTTTCCAGCGTCGCGCCGCGCCATGCGTAGATCGCCTGGTCGTCGTCGCCCACGGCGGTGAACATCGGCTTCTTGCCGAGACCGGTGACGAGGAGCTTCACCAGTTCGTACTGGCAGGTGTTGGTGTCCTGGTATTCATCCACCAGCAGGTAGCGCAGCTTGCGCTGCCAGCGGTTGCGCACTTCTTCATTGCTGCGAAACAGTTCGACCGGCAGGCGGATCAGGTCGTCGAAGTCGACTGCCTGGTAGGAATTCAAGGTCGCAACATAGCTCGCATAGATGCGCGCGGCCTGCGCCTCGTCTTCGGTGATCGCCTGCTTGAGCGCGGTGTCGGGATCGACCAGTGCGTTCTTCCACAGCGACATCGCGGTCTGGATGCCGCGGATGATCTGCTTGTCGGTGGTCATCGCGAGATCCTGCACGAGCGAGAAGCAGTCGTCGCTGTCCATGATGGAGAAGCGGTCCTTCAAGCCGAGTTCCTTTGCCTCCTTGCGCAGGATCTGCACGCCGAGCGAATGGAAGGTGCTGACGGTGATCTGCTTGGCCAGCTTCGGTTCCTTCAACAGCTTGGCGATGCGCTCCTGCATTTCCAGCGCCGCCTTGTTGGTGAAAGTGACCGCTGCGATGTTGCGCGCTTCGTAGCCGCATTGCTCGATCAGGTGGCAGATCTTCGTCGTGATCACGCGCGTCTTGCCGGAGCCGGCGCCGGCCAGCACCAGGCAGGGTCCGTCCATGTAGTGGACAGCCTCGCTCTGCGGGCGGTTCATGCCGTGTGCGACTGGATGGGGAGCGTGTGACATGCGGAACTGCGATGGAGGAAAAGCGGCCCATTGTAGCAGCGCTTCGCCGTGCTTTCTGATTCGTTGCAGCTTCGCTACGGACGGTTAGCGTTCACTTTGGAGACGGCTTCGATATTCTGTAGGAGTGACGTCGAACCAGCGCTTGCAGGCGCGGCTGAAGGTGCTGCGATCGGTGAAACCGAGGCGCGATGCCACTTGTGCAAGAGCGATGTGCGGCTGGCTCAGGTAACGCTGTGCGAGTTCTCTGCGCGCGTCGTCGACCAGCTGGTGGAAGGACGTGTCCTCTTCAGCAAGGCGGCGCTGCAGCGTGCGTTCGCTCATGCACAGTTCGCGCGCAACATCGGCGCGCGCCGGATCGCCTTCCGGCAGGCGGCGAAGAATGGATTCGCGCGCGCGGATGCTGATGCGGTCCTTTTCCAGCTTCGCCAGCCGTTCGCCGGCATAACGGTCATGCAACTCTGCCAGTACGGGATTGGAAGCCTGGAGCGGCAGGCGGAGGTCGGCATGGGTGAACAGCAGGCGGTTGGCCTGCGCGCCGAAGCGGACGGGGCACTGGAAGACGGCGGCATAGGTCGTCGTATCCGCCGGTGCGCCGAAGGTGAATTCGACTTCGCGCGGATGCATTTCCGTGCCGGTGATCCAGCGGAAGAAGGTTTGCAGCGTGGTGAACACGAAATCGATGCGATGGCGCGGCACCGGCCGCTTGCCGCCGGCGAGTTCGATCCCGACCCAGCAACCCTCCGGTGCATCCTCCACGGTGATCATGACCGCATCACTGACCACGCGCTGGTAGCGCACGAGGAAGTCGAGGCCGGTGTGCAAGTCCTTGCAGGTCATCATCGCGTAGGCGACGACGTCGAACGCGGCCGGCTGCAGCGGACCGGGCATCGCGAGCCCGATGAAGGGATCACCCGAGCGGGCGGCAGCCAGTTCCCACAGCAGGCTGATCTTTTCGGTGTCGTAGCGAGTGTCGGGATTGTCGATGGAGGCGAGGTCGAGCTGCGCCTCGGCGAACAGGGCATGCACGTCGAGGCCGACGCTTTTCAGCCGCTCCGCGATCCCCCTGACCCAGGAGGCGGAAGTGGTCTGTTCGCTCATGCTTGCTGTCTCCTGTCCCGTGATTGCCTGCAATCTTAATACAGGTCGGCTGCCGACAGCGCAAACAAAAAAGCCGCCTGTTGCGCAGGCGGCTTTGCAAGCGTTGGCCTTATGCGGCCTTCTTTTCATCCCGCAGCTCGCGCCGCAGGATCTTGCCGACGTTGGTTTTCGGGAGCGCGTCGCGGAACTCGATGTACTTCGGCTTTTTGTAGGCGGTCAGCTGCTCCTTGCAGTACTGCATCAGCTGCTCCTGCGTCAGGTTGGCGTCCTTGCGCACCACGAACACCTTCACCGCTTCGCCGGAGTTGCTGTCGGGGACACCGACGCACGCGCATTCCAGCACGCCGGGATGGGCAGCCACCACGCCTTCCACTTCGTTCGGATACACGTTGAAGCCGGAGACCAGGATCATGTCCTTCTTGCGATCGACGATCCTCACGTAGCCGCTTGCCTCCATCACGCCGACGTCGCCGGTCTTGAAGAAGCCGTCGGCGGTGATGACCTTGGCGGTTTCTTCGGGACGGTTCCAGTAGCCCGCCATGACCTGCGGGCCGCGAATGGCGATTTCGCCCGCCTGCCCCAGCGGCAGCGGCTTGCCGTCGTCGTCCAGGATGGCGATCTCGGTCGACGGGAGCGGCAGGCCGATGCTGCCGTTGTACTCGGCCACCGCAGGATTGCAGGTCGCGACCGGCGAGGTTTCGGACAGGCCGTAGCCTTCGTTGATCGGGCACCCGGTCACTTTCAGCCACTTGTCGGCCACCGCCTTCTGCACGGCCATGCCGCCGCCGTTGCAGGACTTCAGCTGGGAAAAGTCCAGCTTGGCGAAGTCGGGATTGTTCAGCAGGCCGTTGTACAGCGTGTTCACGGCCGGGAAGAGGTTGACCTTGTACTTCGAAAGCTCCTTGACGAAGCCGGGAATGTCGCGCGGATTCGGGATCAGGAGGTTCACGCCGCCATTGCGCAGGCCGAACAGGCAGCACGCGGTCAGCGAGAAGATGTGATACAGCGGGAGCGCGCAGACAATGGTCAGCGCCTCGACCTTGGGTTCCTTCTTCAGCGTCGGCTGTGACCAGGCTTCGTTCTGCAGCACGTTGGCGACGACATTGCGGTGCAGGAGGGTTGCGCCCTTGGACACGCCGGTAGTGCCGCCGGTGTACTGCAGGAAGGCGATATCGGTGGGCCCGATTTTTACTTTCTTCAGCTTGAGCTTCGCGCCTTCGGCCAGCGCCTTGTTGAACGCCACGGCGGTCGGCAGGGAGTACTCCGGGACCATTTTCTTGATCTTGCGCACGGCGAAATTGACCACCGTGCCCTTAATCGATCCAAGCAGGTCGCCCATCGTGGCGAGCACGACATGCTTGACCCCGGTCTTCGGCAGGACCTGCTGCAGCGTCGTGGCAAAGTTTTCGAGGATGACGATGGCCTTGGCGCCGGAGTCGTTGAGCTGGTGCTCCAGTTCGCGCGGGGTGTACAGCGGATTGACGTTGACCACGACGTAGCCGGCGCGCAGGACGGCGGCGATGGCGACCGGGTACTGGAGGATGTTGGGCATCATCAGCGCAATGCGATCACCCTTCTGCAGTCCGCGCGCCTGGAACCAGGCGGCCAGTTTCTGTGACATCGCGTCGACTTCCCCGTAGGTGAGTGCCTTGTCCATGCAGATGTACGCATTGCGCGGCGCGTACTTGCGGAAGGATTCCTCGAACAGATGGGCGAGGGATTCGTATTGCTCGGGATTGATGTCGGCGGGCACGCCGGCGGGATAGGACTGCAGCCAGAACTTGTCCATGGTGTCTCTCTCTCTTTGTTCTTGATTGGAAAGGCCATGGCCGGAGCGGCAATGGCTCGAGTGTGCCGGCCAATCCTAGGGAGGCGGCCTGCCGGGTGCAAGTAGGCGCAGCAATGTTGTCCCGAACGGTCACGCAATTGGCCGCCGCAGTCACGCTTGTGTTGGAACGGTGCATGACAGCAATTTCAGGCTGGAATTCTTCTCGCCTTGCGCGATTATTATACGGTCGTATAATAACACCATGGCCCGCCCTTCCCAAAACATCGACCAGCGGCTTCTCGAGGCCGGCATGGAACTGCTCCCGCAGACCGGCTGCCGCGGCCTGTCCGCCCGCAAGCTGACCGAGCACGCAGGCGTGAACCTCGGCATGTTCCACTACCACTTCCGCAGCAAGGACAACTTCATCCGCACCCTGCTGCAGCAAACCTATGAACAGATGTTCCAGGACCTGGTGCTGCAATCGCACGAAGGCGTGTCACCGGTGGACAACCTGCGCAAGGCCATTCGCGTGATCGCCGGCTTCGGGCGCACGCACCGTCAACTGCTGTTGCGCATCGGCGCAGATGCACTGGCAGGCGAACAGGTCGCGGCCGAATTCCTGCAGGCCAACCTGCCGCGCCACCTCGCCGTGGTCGCTGGCCTCGTCGCGGAGACGCAACGTACCGGCGACCTGGTGAAAGCCCCCCTGCCGCAGATGATCGCCTTCATCGCGGGCGCCGTGATGTCTCCGGTCCTGCTCGGCACGGCACTGATGGAGAACAGCCAGTGGCCCGCTGCCGGGGCCATGCTGGAGCAGGAAGTGCTATCGAAAAAAGCGGTCGATCAACGCATCGAGTTCGCGCTGCGCGGACTGTCCGCGCGCACCGGAGAAACGCCATGAAGACGCTGTCCGTATGCCTTGCCCTGCTGGCCCTCGCCGGCTGCAGCGACAAGCCTGCCGATTACTTCCCCGGCTATGCCGAAGCCGAATACGTGCGACTGGCGACGCCCATTGGGGGCACACTGAGCAGGCTGCATGTGCAACGCGGCGACAAGGTGGAACCGAATGCCCCCGCCTTCGTGCTGGAACAGGACAGCGAACGCGCCGCACGCGAGGAAGCGGCCTCGCGGGTGCAGCGCGCGGAGGCACAGCTGGCGAACCTGAAGAAGGGCCGCCGTCCGGAAGAAGTCGCCGCGGTCCAGGCGCAGCTCGTGCAGGCGGAGGCATCGCTCCAACTGTCCAACAGCAACTATGCGCGCCAGAAGCAGCTGGTGGAGGACAAGTTCATCGCCCCGGCGCGGCTCGATGAAGCGTGCAGCGCGGTGGACAGGGACCAGGCGCGTGTGAGCGAATTGCGCGCGCAGGTGCGCGTGGCCAACCTTGGCGCGCGCCCCGATGAAATCGGCGCGGCGGAGCAGGAACTGAAGGCGGCCAAGGCGCAGCTCGCGCAGGCCGAATGGCGGCTCGCGCAGAAGACTCAGCACATCCCTGTCGCCGGCAGCGTGGCCGACGTGCTGTATCGCGAGGGCGAGTTTGTACAGGCGGGAAGTCCCGTCGTCAGCGTGCTGCCACCGCAGAATATCAAGCTGCGCTTCTTCGTGCCGGAGCCGCAGTTCGCGACGCTGCGGCTGGGGCAGGACGTGGTCGTGCAATGCGACGGCTGCAAGGGCCCGATCGCGGCCAAGGTGAGCTATCTGTCCAGCGCACCCGAATACACCTCGCCGCTCATCTACAGCAAGGAAAACCGTGCGGGTCTCGTGTTCATGATCGAGGCGCGCCCGGTCCCAAACCAGGCAGCCCTGCTGCACCCCGGCCAGCCGGTCGAAATCCGCCTCGCGCAGGAACGGTGATGGACGCGATTATCGACGTGCGCGGTCTCACCAAGCGCTACGGCGGCCGCACCGTCGTGGACCGTGTCGACATGCAAGTCGCGCACGGCCGCATCTACGGCTTCCTCGGTCCCAACGGCAGCGGCAAGACTACGACCATTCGCATGCTGTGCGGCCTGCTCACGCCCGACGAAGGCAGCGGCACCTGCCTCGGCTTCGACATTCGCAAGGACTCGCGCAAGATCAAGCGCCAGGTCGGGTACATGACGCAGAAATTCGGCCTGTACGAAGACCTGAGCATCGAGGAGAACCTGGCCTTCATCGCGCGCGTGTACGAGATGCCGGACGCGAATTCGCGGGTCGATGCGATGCTGCAGCGCCTCGGCCTTTCCGGCCGGCGTACACAGCTTGCCGGCTCGCTGTCCGGCGGGTGGAAACAGCGCCTTGCGCTTGCGGCCTGCCTGCTGCACGAGCCGCAATTGCTGCTGCTCGACGAGCCAACCGCCGGAGTCGATCCCAAGGCGCGACGCGATTTCTGGGATGAATTGCATGAGCTTGCCGCGGGCGGGCTCACGGTGCTGGTGTCGACGCATTACATGGATGAGGCCGAACGCTGCCACCAGCTCGCCTACATCGCCTACGGCAAGCTTCTGGCGCAGGGGACGGCGGAGCAACTGATCGCGGATGCAGGGTTGGTTACGTATTCACTCGCGGGTCCCGGCATAGCAGAAGTAGCGCGGACGCTACGTGCATTGCCAGCACTCAATGTGGCTTCGTTTGGCACGGCACTGCATGTCAGCGCCGCGACGGTGGGGGAACTGGATGCTGCGCTTGCCCCCTATCGCGGTGCAGGCATTTCTGTCGTTCCGGTGGAGACAAGTCTGGAGGACGTCTTCATTGCCTTGATGCAGCAGTCGAAGGACAACTTCTCATCATGAACGGGTCGCGCTTCCTCGCCATCCTGATCAAGGAATTCCGGCAGATCCGCCGCGACCGGCTGACGTTCGCGATGATGGTCGGCGTTCCCATCATGCAGCTCGTTCTTTTCGGCTTTGCCATCAACACCGATCCGAAGCAATTGCCGATAGCGATCGTCTCCGCCGACGAAAGCGAGTTCTCGCGCAGCCTCATCGCGGGGCTGGAGAACTCGCAATACTTCCGCGTGACGCAGCGTCCGCGCAGCGAGGCCGAAGGAAACCGTCTGCTGGACGAGGGACGTGTGCAGTTCCTGCTGGTTGTGCCGCCGGACTTTTCGCGCCAGCTCATGCGCGGCGAACGCCCTGCCCTGTTGCTGGCAGCCGATGCGACGGATCCCTCTGCTTCGGGCAATGCCCTCGCCGCCGTCAACACGATCGCGCGTCAGGCGGTTGGCCGCGATCTGGTCGGCCCCTTGCGCACGCTGCAGCCGGTGGATGCGCCGTTCGAGATCCGTGCGCAGCGCCGCTACAACCCGGAAGGCGTTTCCCGCTACAACATCGTGCCCGGCCTGATCGGCGTGGTGCTGACCATGACGATGGTGATGATGACTTCGCTGGCGATGACGCGCGAACGCGAACGGGGCACGATGGAAAACCTGCTCGCCACACCGGTCAGGCCGCTCGAAGTCATGGTCGGCAAGATCGCGCCCTACATCCTGATCGGCTATGTGCAGGTGGTCGTGATCCTTGCCGCCGCCCATGTGCTGTTTGAGGTGCCGATGGTCGGCAGTCTCGCCTTGCTGTCGGCGGCACTGGTTGTGTTCATGGCGGCCAATCTTGCGGTGGGTTTCACGTTTTCGACAGTCGCGAAGAATCAGTTGCAGGCGATGCAGCTGACCTTCTTCTTTTTCCTGCCGTCGATGCTGTTGTCGGGGTTCATGTTTCCGTTTCGGGGGATGCCGGGGTGGGCGCAGGTGATTGGAGAAGCTTTACCGCTCACGCATTTTTTGCGGGTGGTGCGCGGGATCATGTTGAAGGGGAATGGGGTGGCCGAGGTGATGCCGAATGTGTGGCCGATGGCGGTGTTTATGCTGGTGGCGGGAGTGATTGCTTTGAGGCGTTATCGGCAGACATTGGATTAGGCTGATTTTCTGCGGTGACCCCGTACTGTGTACTCTCCGTGGATACTTGACGGGGCCAGTCCCGGCATGCATCCACGGAGAACCTGCAGCAACCGGTTCACCGAAGTGAAAACAAATCAAGGCAAAGCAAACATCCCCAGCCCATTTCGATAAGCAACCTTCTCCGCCACCTCACGCGGCAGATGCCCCAGCATCCGCCGATAGAACGCAGCCAGCTCCTCCACCTGCCCCCATCGCGGCGTGATCCAGGTGTCCGTCCCCACGACAAACCGATCCGGATACTTCATCATCAACGCCTTCCACCGCGGATGGAGCGCACCGTCCTGCTCGATATCCATGCGATAGGAAAGCTCGCCAACAATATTGGGATACTGCGCAAACATCTGCTCCACCTTGTCCATCGGCGTACTCATGCCGGTGTGCGCCCAGATCAGCTTCACACCCGGCGCATGCTTCAGGATGCGTTCCACCGCATCTTCGTCCGCATGCGCATGCAGCCACATGCCGCGCTCCTTTGCCAGCCGCGCGATCTTCGCCATGTAGGGCGCGTCGGCGTCGGCGCCGAAGATGTGGAACTCGCCGATGCCGCGATAGATGCCGCGCGCCAGTTCCTTCTCCACGTACTCCGCCACACCTGCACTGTTGAACCAGTCATAGCGATCAGGCTGCACGCGGTAGGGACGCAGGAAGGGCACGATGACGACGTCCTTCGCCTTCTGCGCGATCAGGTCGAGCGTGCCGTCGTTAGGTCGGCTGGTGGCGAGCACGCCGCGGATGCCGGTCTTGCGCCACAGCGCCACCACCTGCTCCGGCGACAGCAGGGAACGTGCCTCGACGTTGTAATGCATATGCGCATCGAACAGCGGCAAGGGTTCCTGCGCCTGCGCATTGAAGGCGCAGGCAGCAGCGAGAAGAAGGACAAGGCGTTTCATTCGACCACTCCCAGTTTTCCGCTATGGCTGCCCATGTACCAGAGTCGGCCCTTCGCATCGACGATCATCTTGCGTATGCCTTCGTTCTTCGTCGGCAGCGGGAACACGCGGAACTTTTCGCTCGCGGGGTCGAACAGTGCGACGGTATCGGTGCCGATCTCGTTCATCCAGACCTTGCCCGCACCATCGACCGTCACCGCATAGGGCTTGCCCGGCTCGCCGGCGGGGGTGTCGTAGCTCTTGATGACCTTGGCGGTCTTCGCGTCGATGTGGGTCAGCTTGCCGTCACCGTAGCGCACGACCCAGAGCGTGTTGTCAGGCGCGGCCGCAATCCGGCGCGGTAGCGAACCCCGTCCGAGGTCGATCTCGGTCACCTTGCCGCTCGCCGCATCGATGCGCCCGACGCGCTGGCCGCTGGCCTGGCAGAACCAGACATTGCCCTGCTGGTCCATTGCCAGTCCATAGGGACCGTCCCGCGTGTCGAACTCGGTCATCTTCTTCGTGGCACGGTCGAAGCGCGTGACCTTGTCGCCCGACTGGTTGGTAAACCACAAGGCGTTGCGGCCGTCGAAGATGATGGTGTGCGGGCTGCCGCCGGACGGCGTCTTGTGCGCGGTCATTTGCCCGGGCTGGCCGTTGGCAAAGGGGATTTCCAGCAGGGTTCCGTTGCCGTGGCCGGTCATCCAGACGGTGCCTTTTTCGTCAACGACGAGGCCATGCGGGCGTGTGCCCTCGGGCAAGTCCCATTCGTCGAACTTCTGTGCGGCGGGATCGAAGCGGGCCAGCTTGTTGCCGTGCATGACGGCGATGTAGACCTTGCCGTCGGGCGCGGCGGCAGGGTCGCGGGCAAATTGCGGGGTGGGCACGGCCCATTCGGACACTTTGCCAGCGGGCTGGGAGATGCCGGGGGTGACGGTGTAGTTGGAGCCGCCCGCATGGACGATGGCGGGCAGCAAGAGCAGGGACAGGACGATTCGCATGCTGTGCTCCTTTCTCGGAGCGGTCATTGTCGCGCATTGCGGCCGGGCTTGCAGGGAAGCGATTGCCGCCGCCATTCCCGCCGTTTTTCCTGCACTTCATCGCCTTCGGCAGCTTTTCGTCGCAAACCCCTCGCCTGCACGGCAAGCAATGGCTATAGTGGCAACGATTTCTTTTCCGGGGAGCGTTGCATGCATCCAGTCGTGCTCAAGCAAGTCGGCAAGACCTACCATCTCGACGCGGTCGATGTGCCGGCATTAAGCGACATCAATCTTGAAATCAGGCCCAACTGCTTCACCGTGATTTCGGGCCCTTCCGGCAGCGGCAAGACTACGCTGCTCAACATCATCGGCTGCATCGACCGGCCCGACGCGGGTGAAATCGTGGTGGCGGGGCAGCCGGTGCAGAAGCTGTCGGACGACGCGCTCTCCGATTTCCGTGCGCGCCACCTCGGCTTCATCTTCCAGAACTTCAACCTGCTGCCGGTGCTGACGGCCTATGAGAATGTGGAGTACCCACTGATGCTCACAGGGATGCCGGCAGCGCAGCGCCGCCAGCGCGTGCTGGCCCTGCTCGATGCGGTAGGCCTGGCCGATCGCGCCAACAACCGTCCGGGGCAACTGTCCGGCGGGCAGCGGCAGCGGGTGGCAATTGCGCGCGCGCTGGCGCCTTCGCCGCAGCTGGTGCTGGCCGACGAGCCGACCGCCAACCTCGACAGCCAGACCGGCGCGGCCATCATCGCGCTGATGCGCAAGATGCAGCGCGAGCACCATGTGTCCTTCGTGTTTTCCTCGCACGATCCGCAGGTGCTGGCGGAAGCCGACGACGCGGTCTTCATCCGCGACGGGCGCATCACCGGCATCGAACGCCGCACGGAGGCGACGGCATGAATACCTTCCCGCTCGCCCTGCGCAACCTGCTGCGCAACCGCCGCCGTTCGCTGACCACGCTGCTGGCGATGATCGTCGGCCTGGTGGCCATCCTGCTGTTCGGAGGCTACAGCCGCAACGTCATCCTGGCGATGCAGACCGGTTACGTGCAGTTTCATGGCCACTACCAGATCCAGCGCAAGGATTACTTCCTCTACGGCAGCGGCAACCCGGCCGCTTACGGCATACCGGATTACGAACGCATCATGGATGCGGTCAAGCGCGATCCGGTGCTCGCGCCGATGCTGACCGTGGTGACGCCGAAGATGCAGCTCGGCGGGATCGCCGGCAACTTTGCGGCGGGGGTGTCCAAGACCGTGCTGGCCAGTGGAATCGTGGTCGATGAGCAAAACAGGATGCGCGCCTGGGACGATTTCGGCAGCATGAGCTATTCGCGCCCGCTGGCGCTGACCGGCACCACGCCGGATGCCGTGGTCATCGGCCAGGGGGTTGCGCGCATCCTGCAACTGTGCGGCCCGCTGGAAGTCCCCAACTGTCCGCAGGCGGCGGCGAAGGCGGAAGCGTCCGGGCCGCAGGCGCCGGATGACATTGCCGCGCTGTCGGCCATGGAAAAGCCCGCCGAATCCCCAGCCGGCGCGCAGAATGCGACCACGATCGAGATGCTCGCAGCCAACCTGCGCGGTGCGCCCAACGTGACGCGGCTGAATGTCGTGAAGGCGGAGAACCAGGGCCTGAAGGAAGTCGACGACGTCTTCATGATCATGCACCTGCAGCAGGCGCAGCGCCTCATCTACGGCGGCGAAAAGCCGCAGGTCACTGCGATCCAGATTCAGCTCAAGCACAGCAGCCAGATGCCGGTGGCCAAGGCGAGGCTGGACGAACTGCTGGCGACGACCTTCAAGGATGCGCAGCTGGAAATCCAGGACTTCCAGACGCTGGCGCCGATCTACGGCCAGACCATCCAGTTCTTCAATTCGGTATTCGGTTTCATCTCCATCCTGATCGGCGTGATCGTGCTGTTCACGGTAGGCAATACGATGAGCATGGCAGTGGTCGAGCGTACGGTCGAGATCGGGACGCTGCGTGCCATCGGCCGCAGGCGCGGCGGCATCCGCAGCATGTTCGTGTGCGAAGGCTTGCTGCTGGGCCTGATCGGTTCGCTGCTCGGCGTGGCGATCGCACTGCTGCTGTCGGCGGTGATCAACAATAGCGGCCTGACCTGGACACCGCCCGGTTACGTCTACGCCTACCCGGTCAAGACACGTGTGTGGGGTGAAGCCGGGCTGATCCTGTCCAGCGTGGCGGGCATGGTGGTGGTCGCGGTGATCTCCGCATGGTGGCCGGCCAATCGTGCCTCGAAGATGGTGATCGTGGACGCATTGCGCCATGTATGAGGAAATGAACATGCAGAAGAAGAACATGCGACGACTGACGCTCGCCACGCTATTGGCAAGCGCCCTGCTCCACCTGCCGGCCAGTGCCGCGCCCGACGCGCAGGCCATCCTTGCCGCGAGCGACGCGGTGCGCAATCCCGGCTTCGCATTCGGGTTGACCACCACGCTGATCGAGTACCGCAACGGCAAGCAGGCCGACACCAGCACGCTGGCGGTCTATTCGAAGGAGGACAAGACCGGCGGGCAGTTCCGCAGCCTGATCCGCTTCGTCGCCCCGGCGCGCGACGCCAACAAGCTGATGCTCAAGAACGGCAACGACCTGTGGTTCTACGATCCGTCCAACAAGGCCAGTATCCGCATTTCGCCCCAGCAGCGCCTGCTCGGCCAGGCGGCCAACGGCGACATTGTGACGGTGAACCTGGCGAAAGATTACAAGGCCACGCTGGCCGCCGAAGAGGAGACGCAGGACGGCGAACGGCAGGTGCGCCGCTGCTACAAGCTGGCGTTGGAAGCGATCAGCCCGGACGTGACCTACCACCACATCGAGATCTGGATCGACGTCACCAACAACCGGCCGGTGAAGGCGCGCTTCTATACCGAAAGCAACCGCCTGCTGAAGACGGCCTACTACCGCAAGTACCAGAACCAGCTCGGCGCCGAACGGCCCACCGAGACCGTCATCATCGACGGACTCGACCCGAACTGGGTGACGGTGATGCGCTTCTCCGATTACGCGAAGCGCGAGGTGCCGGAAGCCTGGTTGCAGCGCGACTACCTGCCGCGCTTCAAGCCCGAATGATGCGCCGCCTCGCCTTCCTGCTCGTGCTCGTGGCCGGCCCGTCGATGGCGCAGGACACGGAGCTCGACGCACTGCGCCTGGCGGATGAAGCACAGGCTGAAGCGGTGCAGGCGTCCGACTGGTCCGCCTTCATTGAAGGCGCCGCCGGCCGCACCGTCCTGCGCAATGGCGTCGGGTCCTGGGACCAGCGCCTGTCGCTGGACGTGCAGCTCGACAAGCGCCTCGCGCCCGGCTGGCGCTTCGTGTTCGCCGACCGGCTGGACCTGTTCTGGCAGGACGAGCCGGCGCGCCAGCACGGCATCAATACGCTCAAGGAAGCCTATCTCGGCTGGCAGCCGCGCGACGATCTGCTGTTCGACCTCGGCCGGATCAATGTGCGCAATGGTGTGGCGACGGGCTACAACCCGACCGATTATTTCCGGACGGGCGCCAACCGGTCCATCATTTCAGCCGACCCGGCCAGCCTGAAGAAAAATCGCCAGGGCAGCGTGATGCTGCGCGGCCAGGCGCTGTGGGACAGCGGATCGGTGACGGGGCTGTTCTCGCCCAAGCTGGCATCGCAGCCGAACACGGCCGCGTTGAATCCGGATGTGGGCTCGACCAACAATCGCGACCGCTGGCTGCTCGCCTTCAGCCAGAAACTGGGCGACGGCCTCAATCCGCAGTGGCTGCTGTACAAGGAAGAAGGATTGCCCGCACAGGCCGGTTTCAATTTCTCGCTGCTGCTCGGTGACGCAACGGTGGCGCATGTCGAATGGTCGGGCGGACGCAGTCCGTCGCTGCTGGCACAGTCGGCCCGGATGGGGGGTGACTCGGCCTTCCGCAACAAAATCAGCACCGGGCTGACCTACACCGCGGCGAGCAAGCTTTCGGTGACGGTGGAGGCGCAGTACAACGGTGCCGGCTTGCGCGATGACGAATGGATCGGATTGCCGGGCACCTCTCCGCTGGCCTATGCGCGCTACCGGACCCTGCTTCAGGCCCTGCAGGAAATGCCGACCAGGAAATCCCTCTTCCTGTATGTGTCGTGGCAGGACGCCCTGATCAGGCATCTCGACCTGAACGCAATGGTGCGCCACAACCTCGCCGACAGCAGCCGCATGTCATTGCTGGAGGCGCGCTATCACCTGGATCGGGCGGACCTGGCACTGCAGTGGCAGCTGAACAGCGGCACGCCGTTCAGCGAGTTCGGCGCCGCCGGTCAGCGAAGGGCGATACAGGCGTTGGTTCGATATTTTTTTTAAGGGAGGGGTGGCGGTCAGCCGATGCTGGAATCTGCAACACACCGGCTGGAAAGCAACGGGGGCCGGCAAAGAGTAACGGACGCCCCCCCGCATGACTACCGCGGGCACCCGCTTCTTCTGCCGGGACTGCCACGTCAATGCCTCATGCCTTGCCCTTCCAGGGCACGAGGCGACGCTCGATCCAGCGCATGCCGAGATCGAACAACAGCGCCATCACGCCGATCACCAGGATGCCCATGATGACGACCTCAGTCACCATGAACTTCGATGCGCTCAGCACCATGAATCCTAGTCCGGCGGTGGCGGCCACCATCTCCGCCGCGACCAGCGTGGTCCAGCCGAAGCCGATCGCAATACGCATGCCCGTAAGGATTTCCGGCAAGGCCGCGGGCATGATCACGTAGCGAAGCACCTGAGAGCGCGTGCCGCCCATGGAATAGGCCGCATGGATCTGCTCGATCGCGACCGAGCGTACGCCGGCGCGTGCACTCAAGGCGAGCGGCGCAAACATCGCGAGATAGATCAGCAGCATCTTGGAGCCTTCGCCGATCCCCATCCAGATCACCACAAGCGGCAGGTAAGCGAGCGGCGGGAGCGGGCGGTAGAACTCGACCAGTGGATCGAATATGCCGCGCGCAACCCGGTTCACCCCCATCATAGTGCCCACCGGGATGGCGGTCAGTACTGCGAACGCGAAGGCCCCGAACACACGGGCGGCACTCCAGCCGATGTGGGTGAGCAGCGTGGCATCGGCAAAGCCCTCTGTGGCGACCGTGATGAACTGCTGCCAGACCGACTGCGGTGTGGGCAGGAACAGCGGCTTGATCCATCCCTCATTGGTCGACAAGGCCCACAGCCCAAAGAAAGAGAGGATGGTGACGGTGCTCAACAAGGTGCTGGAGCCATTGCCCGGCGCACCGTACTGCTCCCCCGGCTTCGCGGGAGAGCCGCGCTTGAGCGCTCGCAGCAGGTCGGCGATGGGGCCGTCGTGAGAGCCTTGGTGGAATTTCATCATACGGTCACCTCTTCGTCACCATGGATGATGCCTAGCACTTGCTCGCGCAAGGCAATGAAATCAGGACTGGACTTGATTGCGCGAGCGTTGCGCGACTCAAGGAAGCGTCGCCCGAAGTCGATGCTGAATTCGTGCGTAATACGCCCCGGTCGCGGCGACATGATGATCAGTCGCGTCCCCATGAAGAGCGCCTCCTCCACATCATGGGTGATGAAGAACATCATTTTGCGCGTGCTTTTCCAGATGTCGAGAATGAGCTCCTGCAGGCGTTCGCGTGTGAGCGCATCGAGCGCACCGAGTGGTTCATCCAGCAGGAGCATGTGCGGGTTGTTGGTGAGTGCTCGCGCGATGCCCACGCGCTGCTGCATCCCGCCCGAGAGCTGGTAGACGGCATGGTGGCGGAAATCGGCTAGGCCGGTCAGCTCGAGGAAGCGCATGGCCGTCGCTTCGCGCTCAGCCTTCGTAACGCCCTGCAGTCTGAGGCCGAAGGCGACGTTGTCCACCACGTTTAGCCAAGGCAGCAGTGCATGCTTCTGGAACACCACGCCACGCTCCGCGCTTGGTCCGGTGATCTGATCGCGCAAGCCTGTCTGTGCATCGCTCACGTCAGGGAGCTTGCCATGATAGTTGCCCAGCGTGATGAGGCCACTGCTGGGCCGGATGAAGCCGGCCATCAGGTTCAGCAGCGTAGTCTTGCCGCAGCCGGAGGCGCCGAGCGCCACCACAAAGTCGCCCTCGGCAATGTCCAGGTTCACCCCGGACAGCGCAGTCACGTGCTGCCCGGGCATGCGACCGGGGTAGACGATGGACACGTCATGAATCTTCAAGCTCAGGCCCATGCCTGCTCCTTTCTTGTATTGCGGCGGGCTGTTGCATGGCAGGCCCGCCGGGTCATGCTGCCTCGCTTTGCCTTGTGCCTACTTCGCGGACTCGACGAAGGTCGGGTTGACGGCCACGCTGTAGTCGGGCAGCGCTGCGGGGATCTTCTTCTCTTCCTTCAGGAAGGCAGCAGTGGAGGCGAGCGCCTTGGCCACTCCGCTGTTCTTGCCGCCGCCCAGCCAGGCATTGCTGGCCTGTTCGCCCGCCAGGGGGAATTTGTAGAGCGCGAGTACCGACGGCACTTCCTCGGGCTTGGCGCCGGAGTGCTGTGCCACCTTAACGACCTTGGGCGAGCTTGCGGTCCACGTCCCGGGTGCGTTCACGTAGTCGGCCGTGGCGGTTTGCAGCACCTTGGTGAAGGCCTTCAACGTCTTCTCGTTTTTTGCCGCGAAGGCTTTGTCGACCACCAGCGCATCGAATGTCGCCTTGCCCCAGCCGGTAAGCGTACCCGAGCTGATCAGCACTTTGCCACTCTGCTTGAGCTTGCCCAGTGCCGGATCCCAGACGAAGGCCGCGTCAATGTCGCCACGGTCCCAGGCTGCAGGAATGTCGGAAGGCTGCAGGTTGATGACCTTGACCTTGTTTTCCAGGCCGAACTGCTCCAGCGCGAAGAGCGTGTGAAAGTGGGTAGTGGAGACGAAGGGCACGGCGAGCTTCTTGCCGGCGAGATCCTGCGGTGCGTTGATGCCGCTGCCGTTGCGTACGACAAGTGCCTCGGCATCGGCAATGTTGTCGAGGATCCAGAAGACTTCGATGTTCACACCACGGCTCACGGCAGCCGCCACGGGACTGCTGCCGGCCACGCCAATCTGCACGTCACCGGACGCCATTGCGGTCACCACATCGCCGCCGCTATCGAAGTTGCGCCACTTGATGTTCCAGCCGGTGGCTTTTTCGAATTCCTTCTCCACGATCGCCTTCTTCCACGGGCCGAACATGCTCTGCCCGCCGATGGTGACGGTCTGCGTCTGGGCGTAGGTGGAGCCGCTGACGGCGAGCGCGACCAGGGTCATCAGGACGGTTCGGCGAAGGGGACTGCGGGGATGCTTTTTCATCTTTCTTCTCCTGTTGAAAGTGCGTTGCGGACGAAAGGATGGTATGCCGGGCCTGCTTTGTGCTTTAGATCCAGTCGACATTACATGTGGTGCCACCAGCAAGATGCAGGCCACCGCCCGTGAGACGCCGCTGATGGAGAAGAACCGATGCTGGAACGCTATTTCCGACCGTTTGACAAAGCGCGCGGCCTGCAGGAGCAGCTGCGCGAGAACCTGCTCGATGCCATCCTTGGCGGCGCTGTCTCTCCCACCGAGCCGCTGCCGTCATCGCGCGCGCTCAGTGCGCTGCTGCACGTCTCACGCAATACCGTGGTGCTCGTCTATGAACAGCTGGTGCAGGACGGGTTTCTCACGCCGGCCAGCCGCAAGGGCTACTTCATCAATGAAAAATACCTGCGCCAGCATCTGCAGGTGAGGATGCAGCCTGCACCGAAAAGGTTATTCGAACGATCCGACAGTGCCCCAGACTGGTGCGCGCTGATTCGACAGCAGCCTTCGCAGATGCAGGCGATAGTCAAGCCGCGCAACTGGCGGGAATATCCTTATCCCTTCATATATGGACAGGTGGAGCATGACGAGCAGACGCTGGCGCGCTGGCGCAATTGCTCCCGCATCGCCAGCATGGGCGCGCACATGCGCACCTGGGTGGACGACCATGTAATGCTCGACGATCCGCTGCTGGTCGAGCAGATCCTGCAACGCATCCTGCCCAAGCGCGCCATCCATGCCGAACCGGAAAACCTCCTTGTCACCGTCGGCACACAGAATTCGCTATACATGCTGGTGCAGCTGCTGGGCGGAGCTGGCAGGATACTCGGGCTGGAGAATCCCGGCTACGTCGACGCTCGCAGCATATTCACGCTGGCCGGCAGCGAAGTGCGGCCCTTGCGGGTGGACCGGCAAGGCCTGGTTCCAGACGCGCAGCTGCAGGGGTGCGATCTCGTGTTCTGCACCCCCAGCCATCAGTCTCCCACCGGCGTAACCATGCCGGTGTATCGGCGCATGGAACTTCTCGCCCGCGCGCGCGAGCAAGACATCCTCCTCATCGAAGACGACTACGACACTGAATACAACCACCTCGGCAGCAACCATCCTGCACTCAAGAGCTTCGACGATAGCGGACGGGTGATCTATCTCGGCAGCCTGACGAAGAACCTCCTGCCCGGCGTGAGGCTGGGCTACATTGTGGCCGATGCCGAGCTGATCGAGGAACTACGCTCCCTGCGTCGCTACATGTATCGGCATCCGCCGATGAACAACCAGCGCAAGCTGGCGCTCTTCCTGTCAATGGGCTACTACGACGAGCATGCGCGGCGCCTGCGCGACAGACTCGCGCGCAAATGGCAGTTGATCAGCGGCGCGATGGCGGAGCATTTGCCGGAATTCCAGTTCAGCGGCACGGCCGGTGGCTCCTCGCTTTGGATTGCGGGGCCGCCGGGCTTCGACGCCTGGGAGTTGCAGACCCAGGCAGCAAGGATGGGCGTGCTGATCGAGCCCGGGGACATTCACTTCACCGGGGATGTGCGCCCGCGCCACTACTTCCGTCTGGGCTTTGGGGCGATTGCCCAGGAACGTATCGAGCCAGGCGTCGCGCGGCTGGGCGCCGCCTGGCGCAACATGGGAGGTGGCCGGAACACTGCACGCTCCGCAGCGTGAGGAGCCACGGCGGCGCTGCATCAGCATCAACGGATCAGAGATGTTCGTCGCGCAGGTGGTACCAGTGATAGAGGCCGCGCTGCCCGAGACGGCGGAAGGGTGCGAAGGCGCGCGAGCGCATGAGGTTCATGACGTTCGGGTACTCCAGCTCGGAGTCGTAGATCGGCAATGCGAACGCCTTCGATGACTTGCCGGCGATGCGCTCTGCCATGCGCCGTCCCGCATGCGCGGAGAAGGACACACCGTTGCCGCCGTAGCCCACCGAATAGAACACATTCTGCGACGGGTCGGGCTGGGTAATGCGCGGCATCATGTCGTGGCTGACATCCACCCATCCCCACCAGGAATAGTCGATCTGTATGCCCTTGAGTGCTGGAAATTTGCGATGCAAACCCTCGACCAGTACCGCCATGTGCTTGGGATGCGGTGCGTCTGCGCCAGTGATCGAGCTGCGGCTGCCGATCTGCACGCGGTTGTCGGGCAGGCAGCGGTAGTAGAAGCGCAGGGTGCGTGTATCGGTGATCGGCTCCTTTGTGCGGAAGTTGGTGGCGGCCATTTCGTCGTCCGTCAGCGGGCGCGTTACCAACGAATTGGAGAGGATGGGCATGACCTTCGAATCCAGCGTCGGGTGCAGGCCGTTGCTGGTGTAGCCGCCCGTGGCAATGCCGACTGCGCGGGCGCGCACCGTACCATTTGGCGTTTTCAGGTGGTGTACGCCGTTGCGTGTCTCGATGCTGAGCACCGGGCTGCCGGGATGCACTTTGACACCGAGATCGCGCGCCCGGCGCAGGTAGCCGAAGGCGAGCTTGAGCGGATGCACGCCGATGCCGTCCGGCTCGTGCAGTGCGCCACAGGTCTCGGCATCGTTCACGTACTGGCTCCAGACTTCCTGTGGCGAGAGGATGCGTGTGTCGTAGCCGAAGACTTCGCGCATCACCTTGGACTCGTTCCGCAGGAACGCCATCTTCTTTTCGCGGTGGGCGATGTAGAGATGGCCGCCCGGTTGTGGGTCGCAGGGCATCTCGGCCACCAGTTGCTTGAAGGTCTCGAAGCCTTCGCGGATTTCCGCATCCAGTTTGAGCGCCACGTCCTTTCCCCAGCGCTGTATCCACTGCGAGCGGTATAGCCGTCCGCTGGCATTCTGGCCCTGGCCGCCGTTGCGGCTGGTGCAGCCCCACGCCACCTGGTTGGCTTCGAGCACGGTCGCGCGGATGCCGTGTTCGCGCGCGAGGAAGAGGGCGGTGGCCAGGCCAGTGAAGCCTGCACCGACGATCACTACATCGACATCGATATCGGCCCTTATGGGGCCGTCGTCCTCGGGCGGCGTCCCTGCGGTGGCCACCCAGTAGGTCGGCGCGTAGTGGCGATCCTGACCGGGATGGCGGGCGACCAAGGGATCGTATTGCGGGTCGTAAGGGTTGGTGCCGCGCAGGGGAAAGGCGGGAGAATTCATGGCTGGCTCCTTTGTAATGATCGGGATTGATGGTGCGCCGACCCTGCAGGCCGCCATAGAGCCAGACAACGATCACGCTAGTACCAGCATCTCAGCCTTGCTGGCTCCAGCGTGTGGCCCAACTGGACCTAGGCTCGCGCGGATCGCTCTACTACCATGGCACTGCATGTGAAGGCATGCTCCTGCACATTCCACCCCATTCAGACTCATACGACTTCATGCAAACCTTTGCAACCATGACCATTGAATCCCCCGCCGTAGACATATGCTTCCTGCAGGACTTCAACGCTGCCTGGAATCGCCACGACATCGACGCCCTCATGTCCTTTATGGCACACGATTGCGAATTCCATGCCGTTGCTGGACCCGACCTGATGGGCCGTAGTTTCATCGGCAGGGAAGCCGTGCGCGCCGGTTTCCAGCTCGCCTGGCAATCCTTTCCGGATGCGTCGTGGGTCAATGGCGTGCATTTCGTGTGCGGAGACCGTGGCGTGTCCGAGTCCACGTTCCTTGGCACGCGCGCCGACGGACTGCGCATTGAGGCACGCATGGTCGACGTGTTCACCTTTCACGAGGGAAAAATCGCCGTCAAGAATGCCTTCCGTAAAGATCGTCCACCGCTATGACACAGGCTCCCCTTTCCGGTCGCGACCTGCTTGCGGCGCTCTGCGTGGTTGCGATCTGGGGGCTGAACTTCGTCGCGATGAAACTGGCCCTGCGCGACTTCACGCCGATGCAGCTAGGTGCCGCGCGCTATCTGTTTGCCGCGCTGCCGTTGGTGTTTCTTGTGCGTCGGCCGACGATGCCATGGAAGTGGCTACTAGCCTATGGGTTCGCCCAAGGCGTAGGCCAGTTCGGCCTATTGTTCCTCGCGCTGCAGGCGGGAATGACGGCGGCGCTCGCCTCGGTGCTGATGCAGATGCAGGTGTTCTTCACTGCACTGTTTGGCTATGTACTGCTCCACGAGCGGCTAACGCGGCCGTTAGCCGGCGGCCTTACATTTGCCGGATTGGGGTTGCTGTGCTTTATCCTGAACTTTGCGGTGGCCGGACAGGGCGCCGTGACCCTGGCCGGCTTCGTGCTCAACCTTCTGGCCGCCGCCATGTGGGGCGCCTCCAATATCGTCGCCCGTCGCCTGGAGCACGCCAGCCCTGGCTACGATGCCTTGCAGTTCGTTGTGTGGTCCGGACTGGTGCCCATCGTGCCTTTTCTTCTACTGTCGCTTGTCATCGATGATACGGTGGCATGGGAGGGCTGGGGGCGGGCGTCCTTTAAGGCGTGGGCTGGCGCAGCCTACCTCGGCTGGTTCGCCACCATATTGGCCTACAGCTTGTGGACTGGCCTGCTCAAGCGGCATCCTGCCAACCGGGTCGCCCCCTTCAGTCTGGGTGTGCCGGTGGTCGGCCTGGCCGCGGGCATGCTGATCCTCAATGAAACCTTCAGCCTTTGGCAGGGCGTCGGCATCGGTTGCATCGCCGTGGCGCTGCTGTGTGTGGTGCTGGGCGCGCGAGGCCGGCACATGCAACCGCCGGCACAACGCCATTGTGAACGACCGCACTGAGGACACAAATCTGCTGTCATTCCCACTCGCTGGAACGCCGCCATGAACGACTGCGGGCGCAAACTGCAGGGCAGTGAACACCGCATCGTGCTCGCGTTCCAATCCTTTATACAAGAAAGGCACTGATCCGGTTTTCGGGCTGTGCAGATAGCTTTCAACACTTTCCCCGCAAATGCCTTTCTCTCGAGGATACCGCCTGTCGCGCGGCGCCGACCATTTGCGCCGCTGCCCTTTACAAACCACGACAATGCAACCAAACTGGCAAAAACCGTTGACGCCTATCAACACTGCTGTCGCGTCCGCTTGACAGAACAGAAACACTCGCCATGACCAAAGACAATCCTGTGCCGATTGCCGACCTGCGCTTCCTCATTGCGGAGGACGACGAGTTCCAGCGCCACTGGCTGGGCGTAATGCTGCAAAAGCTCGGCGCGCACCATATCGTGGAAGCGGGAAACGGCAAGGAAGCGCTCGACATCCTGCAAGCGAAGGATGCGCACATCGACATCAGTTTCATCGACCTGAACATGCCGAAGATGGACGGCATCGAACTGGTGCGCCACCTCGCCAACAATGAATGCCAGACGGCCATCGTGCTGACCAGCGCCCTCGGTTCCGCGCTGCTGTTGTCGGTGGAAACCATGTCCCAGGCCTATGGCGTCAACCTGCTGGGCACCTTCGAGAAACCGGCCACGCCGGAAATCCTGCAGAAACTGGTCGAGAGCTACCAGCCGCCTGCGGTGCGCAAGGCGCGCACGAGCTTGCCGGTATTCACGCTGCAGGAAATCCGCGACGGCATCACTGCAGGGCAGTTCGAACCCTTCTTCCAGCCCAAGGTGGAGCTGGCAACGGGCAAGGTCAAGGCGGTTGAAGCCTTCGTGCGCTGGCGCCACCCCCAGCACGGCATCGTCACGCCGCCGGCCTTCATCCCGGTGCTCGAGGCCAGCGGGCACATGGAAGACCTCACCTGGCTGGTGGTCGAGCGTGCGGTCGGCGCCTGCCGCGGATGGCACGACAAGGGGCTGATGCTTTCCGTCTCGATCAACCTGTCGGCCACCTCTCTTGCCGAACCCGGCCTGGCAGAACGGATTCTTTCGCACATCGGGCAGCACAACATCGATCCGCAGTACCTGACCATCGAGATCACCGAGCTGATGGCGATGACCGACGTGCCGGTCTGCCTGGAAAACCTCGCGCGCCTGCGCATGAAGGGTTTCGGGCTGTCGATTGACGATTACGGCACCGCCCATTCCAATGTGCAGCAATTGCTGCGCATCCCTTTCCTCGACCTCAAGATCGACCGTTCCTTCGTCGCCGGTGCCTCGCAGAACAAGCAGATGCACATCGCGCTCAGTTCCTGCCTGGAACTGGCAAGGAAGCTGCGCCGCAATTCGGTCGCCGTCGGCGTGGAAACGCGCGAGGACTGGGACTTGCTGCGCGACCTTGGTTGCACGTACGCACAGGGCTACTACATCGCCAAGCCGATGGAGCGCGACGCGATCCCGGGCTGGATCGAGGAGTGGTCGCAGTTTTTCTGACGAGGGGTTACACTGCGCGGATTGACCTGCCGTGCAGCCTCTCATGAAATTCGAACACCTGATTGAAATCAACGATCCGCTCAACCCGCTGATCGACCGCCTGTCGCGCGAACAACTATGGCGCGGCCTTGTCCTCCGTGCGGAGACGCCGATGGACTTCGTTCCCCACCTCGATAACTGCAGCATACTCGAGCGCGACGAACAGACGATGTCGCGCGAGCTGCGTTACGGCGACCTGATCGTGCGCGACCTGGTCACTTTCCAGCCGCTGCAGAAGGTGACCTACCATGTGCCGCCGCAAAAAGACATTCCGGAATCGCGCCTGACCATGACCATCGAGGAACCCGAGCCGGACATCCTGTTCGTGCGCTTCGTGTACGACGATGGCGCGAGCGCGGAGCAGGATACGGCCGAGGCCTTCTACAACGATTTCCGCAAGTCGGCGTACAAGGAGTCGGATATCGACACGATCCGGACGATACGCGAGATGGCGGAGGCGGGGCGACTGGGGGAGTAAGTTGGCCGCCCTTCGCATGCGGACGTCATCGCCACGGATGGTGAATTCGGTACAAAGGGTATTGCCAGCAGCAAGCCCGCGCGCGAACGCCGCATAGCGCCAAACATGGCGCGGGGAGCCGCGCATCGCTTTGGCTCCCCGCTTTGCCCCTCCCCGCGCGGGGGAGGGATCGTCAGACTGTCGTCTTATTGGCCGCGTTGCCGGCCGGTGACGCGCTCGGCGCCATACCGCACCGCATCCTTCACTTTGTCCCAGGCACTTTCGGGATGGTCGCGTTCCCAGTCACTGCGCAGGTTGGACTCGGCGTCTTCCCAGCGGTAGTTCCTGTAGCGTTCGCTGCCCCCCGCCATGGAACCGTAACGATAGGCGGCGTCATAGTCTTCATACCGGCCACCGCTGGTGCCATAGGCAGTCTGCCAGTGCGTACGGTAATCCGAGTCGTCGGAGGTCATTGACGTGTCGGCATAGTCGTCGCGCATGGCGGTGCCGGAGGTCATCGATGTGTCCGCAGCGGTCGTTGCGCCTGTTGTCGAGCGGTCGGCCGCACCGAGCTGCTCGACGTCAACCTCGGTCCTGCGCACGGTGTCGTTGATATTCTCGGTACGCTCGGTGGCTTCCTTGCCGACCACCACTTCCTCCACGACGCGGGCCGATTTCGACACCACTGGCTCTTCCGCCGTTTCAGTCAGCTCGATGGCGCCCTCCTTGAAGGCTGCCATGTCCGCTTCGGTCGCCGGCTGGTCGACCGGATGCCGTTCGATGTTCACATGCTCTTCGCGTAGTTGCACCGATTCCTGCACTGGCCTTTCGGTCATGCGCTGGTAGATGCGTACGCCGCCGCGTTGCACAGCGCGCTTGCCGACCCGCAATTCTTCCTGGACGATGGGAATGCGCTCCTGCTCGCCGCTCATTGATTGCGCCGTCGTATCGCTCATCGATTGCGCCGTCGTATTCGTCGTGCCGCCCATTTCGGCCGAGGTCGGCCGGTTCTGCCCGTACAACGCGCGATCCTTTTCGATTTCGCTGTCGGTGTACATCGGTGCCGCTGCGTCGTAGCCTGTCCATCCCTGGCTGCGCCACTGCGATGCACGCTCGTCAATGTCGACCGGATCAAAGCGGTTCATCACTTCGATGGCACGTTCCCGCTCCTGCTCGTCGTCGGCGTTCACCGTCACCACGCAGCTGCCGCGGCGGGTTGCCTCGGCATAAACGTCATGGTGCTGACGGTCCTCTTCGTCCTCCATGCCGAACAGGGAACGGAAGAAATGGCCGATGCCCGAACCGGATTGCTCGCTGCCGGTGGTGTCGGTCGCCGCGGAAGTCCTGTCAGATGCCTCCGGGCTAAGCTGGATCTCGTCGCGCGAAAAGCCGCAGGCGAGCAGTTCGTTCATCACGTTCTGCGCTTGGGCATAACTGTCGTACACGCCCACTACCGTGTTTTCCATGATCACACTCTCCTAACATGTTGTCTGTCCGCCGGAAGGGCTGGAATGCAGGGTGGACAATGCAGGCATAACCCGTGCCTGTTTATTGCGGACGCGCGCCCTCGTCGAAACGCTCTACCTGCACCTGCTCCGAACGCAGCACGACCGTCTCCGGCTTGCGCACTTCCTCGCGGCGACGGGTGATGCGCATCTCTTCCTTGAGCAGCACCTGTTTCTGCACCACCAGCACTTCTTCCAGCACCGGCACGACCAGCGTGTCGCCCTCGAAATGCACTTGAGGCTGCTCGGATTCGGCCACCATGCGTCCGATCTGCACGTGCTCGACCTCGAGCCTGTCCTGCAGCAGCGGCTGGTCCAGCACCTGTTCACGCTCGACGACGGTCTTGTGAATGCGCACGCCACGCCCCGTATCGACCACGCGCTTGCCGACCCGCACGTCTTCCTCCATGACCGGGAAGCTCATCTGTGTCGGGTGCCGCGTGTCGGCCGTGTTGTGGAAGGTGAATGGCAGGCGATAGCCGCTGTCGTCCTGCGCGAGGAGGCTGACCGGCACCAGCATTTGCGTGCCGTCGCCAAGGCGAATCCACGCCTGCGGGCCCGAGCTGCTGTCACCCCCGCCCTGCTGGATTGAAACGATGGAGGCTGCGTTGCCGCCGGCGTCGGTCACGCGTGCGCCGACCAGGTCATCGGGCATGCCGGGCGTGCTTTCGGAAAAGGTGGCCATGTGCTGTCTTCCATCTCGGGATCGAAGGAAGACATGTGCATGCAATTCGCAGGCCGGGCGCGCCGCCCCACACAGCGCGGCAGCATGTAATTTGACACAGCTCTTTTTACCGCCCGCGCGAAAAAATTACATCGGCACGGCGGTGCGTATCGCATCCGAACTTCTGCAAGTCGTTGCACTCTCACACGTATTCACTTTCGACAATGAAAGGGGCAACCGTGAGCACCATTATTGCCGGACGATTCCTGCAGCAAACGCAGATTGAACACACCATCGAGGAACTGGTGCGGGCCGGTTTCGCGCGCGACCGGATATCCGCTTTTTATGTGAATCCGCCGGGACAGCATGACAGCTATCCGATCGGCGGCGACCACGCGGTGTCGCCGGGCGCACATGAATCCGACAAGGGCGTGGCAATGGGCGCGGCCACGGGCGCCGCTGTCGGCGTAGCGGCCACGCCTTTCCTCGGCCCCGTCGGCACCGTCACCGGCGGCTTGCTCGGCGCCCATGTGGGCGGGCTGGTGGGCAGCTTGTCGACGATGAAGGAGCGCGGGGAAACCGGCGAGCATGCGGAAGATGCGGACAACGCCGTGCCTATCCGTCATTCCGGCCTGCTGCTGGCGATCGCCGTCGGCGACCAGGATGATATAGACCACGCGGCCAACCTGTTGCGCGCCATGGGCGCAATGGAACTGGAACGCGCCGAAGGCACGATCGAGAACGGTGACTGGACCGATTTCGACCCGACGGCAACGCCGCATTTCCTGCAGCATTCGCCGCAGCAGCCGCTTCCCGGCAGCCCGAATCAGCGGATGTAGAACGGTTTGCTAGTTAGTTCAGGGGGCGCGACGCGCACCCTGAACAGCCCCCCTCCCCGCTCTATCATCCGTCGATATGCGCGACCAATGGCAAGTGATCCGACGCGATCCTTGCCAGCGGCGTCGCGTGCACCTCGACATGCACCAGCCGGTGGCGCGGGCGGATCCAGATGCGGTCCAGCGCGAAGATCGGACGGCGCGACGGGAACGTCTTCGGCGCCGGCACCGGCTGAAAATGCGACACCAGCCAGCGCAGCGACCTTCCCCACACGAACCACTCATTGATGTCGCCGAGCAGGATCACCGGCATTTCCTCGGTGTCGAACACTTGCAGCAGGCGGCGTATCTGGTCACGCCGCTCGGCCGGGCGCAAGCCCAGATGCGTGGCGACGACACGCAACAGGTGGCCGTGGCAGTTGACGTCCGCGTCGAGCGCGCCGCGCGGCTCGCGGCTGCCGAAACTCAGGTCGATGGATCGCAGTGACAGGATGGGGTAACGGCTGAGCACTGCGTTGCCGTAGCGGCGTTCGGGGCGGTCGCAGGCCGGACCTTCCGCGGCGACGAAACCTGTCGCTTCCTGCAGCAGTTTGAGCACGTTCGGCGTCTTTGTCCCACCGAGGGGCACCTCCTGCAGCGCGATGATGTCGGCGTTGATTTCCTGCAGCACCGCCGCGACGCGCTCGGGTGCGAACTTGCGGTCGCAGCCGACTGCGCCGTGAATGTTGTAGGTCGCGATCGTCAGCGGCCATGGATTGGGCTCGGTGGCTTTCTCCCGGACGGGTGGTTCCATCAAGGTCAGGTCATCGATCATGCCGCGCGGTCCTCCCTGCGTTTGAGTAGTTTCTGCAATCCGACTGCCAGCAGGATGATGCTGGCCGCCACCGCGATCAGCACGGCAACGGTACCCGGACTGGGGTTGCGCACCGCCTCGGCGAGGTGGTGCACGAAGGTGACCGTCATGGTGATGCCGGGCAGCATGCCCAGCAGGGTCCCGATGAGGTAGTCACGGAAGCGGATGTGCGACGCGCCTGCAACCATGTTGACGACGGTAAAGGGCGCAACGGGAAGCATGCGGATGACGACCATGGCGAGAACGCCGCGCTTGGCAATACGTTTGCTCAGGGCATTGATGCGCGTGCCGAGCAGTTTCTGCACAGTCTCCCTTCCCAGCCAATTTCCGATGCCGTAGGCCACCGCGGCGCTCAGCATGGTGCCGCCAATCGCGTATAGCGAGCCGAACACCGGCCCGAAGACGATGCCTGTGACGGCAATCAGCAGCATGACGGGTACCATGACGAGTCCGGCCGCGACATAACTGCAGATGACCGCAATCGGGGTGAACGGCATTGCCTCCAGTTGCCGTGCAAAGCCGACGAGCGACGCGAGGTTGATGACCTCGCGCAACGGTGTCCAGCGCCAGGCAACGGCCAGCATTGCCAGCGCGATGGCCAGCAGACCTACGCCGATGAGACGCCGCGGCATGGGCTTGCGCGCATCGCGCGGAACGAATTCGGCGACCAGCTTGTCGGGTTCGATCGGCTGCTCGGGGTCGAACAGCGCCTGCTCGGGGATCAGGGCATCCAGTTCCGGCGTCGTTTCCGGTTCCAACGGGCACAAGGTGCGATCGGAGCGGCCCAAGGCCGCCACGGCGGCATGCAGGCTGCGGTGCCTTTGCACTTCGGCCTCGACCGTTTCCGGCGCTGTGTCCAGATGCTCCGCAAGAAGACGTGCGCGCAGGCGTGCAATGGCGGCCCGTATACGCGGCGCATCCGGCCCTCGCGCCTCGATGGTGACATTGCATTCCGTATCGAGTGCCATCGACCGGCTGCTCAGGTTGGCCGAACCGATCGAAAACATGTCATCGTCGATCGCGAACACCTTGCTGTGCACGTTCAGGCATTGATCGGTCAGGCCGGGAATGTGCGGGCAGTACATGCGGTAGCGGTCGTGACGGTCGGCAGCCTTGAGCCGGCGGTGCGCACGCGCGCGCAGCACACCCATGGTCGCCTGCTCCAGCCAGCCGCTCTGCGTCCTCGGCGAGATGACGAATACTTCCGGCCCGTCGGGTTCGTCAAGACGCCGGGCCAGGGCGTCGGCGATCATGCCCGAGGTGAAATACTGGTTCTCGAAGAACATCATCCGGCGCGCGGCAGCGATCGCGTCGAGATGCAGCTGACGCACCTCATGCACGCCGCCGTGCGCCTCGAACACGGGTTCGGTCCGGGAGATGGCGACATCGATATCGCGAAGATCCGGTACCACCTCCGACGGCCAGGAATCCGGTCCCTCCGCGACGGTCGGCGCGACGCTCTCTCCCGTCGCCCTTTGCCACCGGGCGCGGGCCAGCTCGCCGAGCGCGCGTGCCGCATCGCCGTCAACCAGCGCCTGCACGTCATGAAAGGGAGCGTGGGGCTTGCCGTCACTGTCGCAACGCAAGGGCGCATGGCAAGCGTGCTCTGGCGTATCCCATCGGCTGCGCGTGAGGTCCAGGCCGCCGACAAAGGCGACACGGTCATCGACCACGACGACCTTCTGGTGGTGCGATCCGCCGATCGGGTGTTTCGCATCCATGCGGAAGGCGAGGCGCTGGTGGGTGCGCCAGTCGAGCTTGTATACGGGCAACCACTCGCGCTCGAGCGCGTAGAGCATTGCAAAGTCCCAATTGAGCACATAGGCGCGCAATGTGGGGCGCGCCGCGACGATGGCATGGAGGAAATCGCCGAGCGGCTCAGGAAAACCGTCGTTGGCGCCGCCGGGTACGAGGCGGGTACGGCTGTCGATATCCCAGCTCAGGATGAAGATGCTGTGACGCGCATTGCGGATTGCGGCGCGTACCGCACGAAAGTAGGCATCCGCGTCCACCAGCATGGAAAACCGGTGGGCGCGTTCGATGCGCCAGCAATTGTGTCCCGGCTGAAGCAAGTGTGGGGAAGCGGGCCGCCGGGTGATCTGTTCCTCGGGAAATGGAAGGTTCACAATGTCGATTGGAAAATACTGCTTTTCCTCTTCGACGCGCGGCCTCTGCGTTAGTTTCTCCCGGCGCAGCCTTTCCTTGATTCACACTCCATCAACCCAGCTCGTAGGCGCCTCCGCGTTCCAGCGCGCGCTGGTAGGCGGGGCGTTTGTGAATGCGGTCAAGGAAGTCCATCAGCTTCGGCCGCGTGGCATTGAGCCCGCCTCGCGCGGCAGCCGCTTCAAGAGGGAAGCTCATCTGGATGTCGGCAGCCGTGAATGACTTGCCGGCAAACCACTTCTGCCGCGCTAGCTCGCTTTCGAGATAGTCGAGATGGCGGTTGATCTGCGGCTTGATGAACGAGCGCTTCGCGCGTTGCGCGATCGCCTTCGCCACGGGCTTGACGATGAAGGGCATCGGCCCCTTCTCGATCCTGTCGAACACCAGCTTCAGAAGCAGCGGCGGCATGGCGGAGCCTTCCGCATAGTGCATCCAGTAGGTGTAGCGCAGCCGCTCGGGACTGCCGTGGGCGGGTGCGAGCCGGCCGTTGCCGTAGCGATCGACGAGGTACTCGATGATCGCGCCGGACTCGGCGATCGTCAGGCCGTCATCGGTGATGACCGGCGACTTTCCCAGTGGATGGACTTCGCGAAGTTCGGGTGGCGCGAGCATGGTCTTGGCGTCACGCTCGTAACGCTTGATCTCGTAATCGAGGCCGAGCTCTTCCAGCAGCCACAGCACCCGCTGCGAGCGGGAGTTGTTGAGGTGGTGGACGATGATCATGGGAGTTTTTCTTTTTTAGGTTGGATGACCTATTTTCCCACGCCCGGCAAAAGTCTTCAGGCGTTTACTTGAACAACGATGAGATAAGGAGGTGCCGGCACCTGCTGCGACATGGCGAGGCGTCCGTCGAGCCGCATCAGGGCGATGCACAGTCATGCGCGCTTGCGAAAGACCAGGCATGCATAGACCGCGACGTTGACGATGAGGAGCACCGCCCCGAGGGCATAGCGCAGTTCCAATGTGAGGTTGTCGGGATAGAGCAGCAGCAGCAGGTAATGTTCGATGAAACCGCCGTCGTAACCGGCTTCGCCGCCGAGCAACCGGAGATGGTTTTCGAGCGGCGTCAGCGGACAGATCCAGTCGGCCCATTGCACGAATACGCCCCAAGCCAGAACGGGCAGGTGCAGCCAAGCGATGCGTTGCCGGTGCAGGACCAGCAAGCCACCGAACAATGCAAACGCGACGAACGCGAAGTGCAATGCGAGGACGGTGTCGGCGAGCAGCCGGTAGTACATGACAAAAGCCTTAACTTCCCTGCTTCAAGTGCACGATTGCCTTGCCGACGGAATTCGCACCGGGCGCGTAGGTGTGCAGGCCCCAACCGATGGCGGCGGAAAAACCGGCCGTGATCAGGAACGGAAGGGCGGTACGGCGGACAGCCGTTTCCAGCCAGTGACGTGCGTCAATGCCGCGCAGCCGGCGGTACAAGCTCGCTGCCAGTGTGGCGTCGATCAGCAATTCTGCGAAGAGCAGCGGTGCGGAGTAGATGACGAACACGGAGGACAACGCGATGGCGGCTGCGAGGACAATGGCAACCAGCGGAATGGCGAACTCTTCCGCCTGTGCGGCCGTTCCGAGCGCCTCGCCCACCGGATCGGCCAGATCCGTCGTGCAAGCTGAGGCCTCGTCCGGCAGGACAAAGTTCCCGCTCGCGCCGCCGCCGTCGGCCTCACCGCCCTTGCCAGCAAACGCGTCTTCTCTTGCCGCCGCGGATGAACGCCGAGGCGCGGGAATCAGCGAGGGATCGGCAAGGTCCGCGTAATCCCCTGCGCTCGTACGCAGCCAAAGCCAGAGCAGGAAAAGAAAGACCAGGTAAGCAATACCGACAGCAACCGGATAGCGCGTCGACATCGACGCCATGCCAGCCGCGAGCAGGGAAAACGACGCGAGGAAACCCGCCGCGCCTGTGAGCGAGACGAGGAAGAACATCTGCAGCCGCGGAAAGCTTTCGCGCTCGATCCGCAGCCGCATTCGGCTTACTTGTTGCTGGCGCAGGCGTTCGTATTGCATTCAGATATCCACCGGATCGACTTCGAGGGACCACCTGGCCCTCGTCCTGGTTGCACGCAGCGTTTCCATCCATACCTTGAGGAAGGCCTGCAGCGCCGGCCGCGAAGGCGACTCGACCAGCAGCTGCGCGCGTTCGACATTGGCTACACGAGTCAGGGTCATCGGAATCGGGTCGTTGATCGTAATGCCGGGATGCTCGACGCACTGGGCCGCATGCGTGAGGAAGGCGAGTGCGGTGTCGAGCTCGCGTGCCTCGGCCCGCATCAGCGCCTGGTACATGAAGGGTGGAACACCGGCCTGTTTGCGTTCCTCCAGCAGGTCACCGGCGAAGCGATCGTAATCGTGCGCCATCACTGCGGCATATAGCGGATGGGTCGGGTAGCGCGTCTGGATCAGTACTTCGCTGGCGTTTCCACCCTCCCTCTGCCCCGCCCTGCCGGCACGCCCGGCAACCTGCATGAGTTGCGCGAACAGGCGCTCGCTGGCGCGGTAATCGTGCGAGAACAGCGCGGTGTCGGGATTGAGCACGCCGACCAGCGTGAGATTGCGGAAGTCGTGTCCCTTGGCGACCATCTGCGTGCCGACCAGGATGTCGACTTCACCCTGGTGCACGCTTTCGAACGCGGCCTGCGCACTGCCCTTGAGGCGCGTGGAATCGGCATCGATGCGCAGGATGCGCGCCTGCGGAAAGACGAGTTGCAAGCCCTCTTCGATGCGCTGCGTGCCACGGCCCAGCGGCTGCAGGTCGACGTTGCCGCAGGTGGGGCAGGATTTGGGGATGCGCATTTCGAGGCTGCAATGGTGGCAGCGCAGCCGGTGCTCCGGCTTGTGCAGCACCATGAAGGCGGTGCAGCGCGGGCAGTTGCCGATCCAGCCGCAGGCGTCACAGGCAAGCACGGGCGCATAGCCGCGGCGATTGAGGAAGAGCAGCGATTGTTCGCCGCAGTCCAGGCGACGCTTGATGGCACTGACGAGTGACGAGGTCAGGCCTTCGCCGGGTTTGTCGCGCTCCATGTCGACCAGCCGCACCTTGGGCAGCACCGCGTCCTTCGACGCGCGTTCGCGCAGTTCGAGCTTGCGGTAGCGGCCCGACTGCACGTGCTGCCACGTTTCCAGTGACGGCGTGGCCGAGCCGAGCACGATCGGAATCTTCAGCTGGCGTGCGCGCCATACGGCGAGGTCGCGGGCGGAATAGCGCAATCCCTCCTGCTGCTTGTAGGAAGGGTCGTGCTCTTCGTCGATGATGATCATCCGCAGCCGCGGCAGCGACGCGAGGATGGCGAGGCGCGTGCCGAGGATGATGCGCGCGTGGCCGAGATGCGCAGACAGCCAGTTCACGAGGCGCTCGCCCTCCGCCAGGCCGCTATGCAGTGTCGCCATGCGGACGCCCGGAAAACGCGCGCGCACGTTGGTCTCGAGCTGCGGCGTGAGGTTGATTTCCGGGACCAGGATCAGGATCTGCGCATCGGGTTGCTGCGCGAGGATTTGCGCAGCCGATTGCAGGTAAACCTCGGTCTTGCCGCTGCCGGTCACGCCATACAGGAGGGTGGGGGCGAATCCCTCGGCTCGGGCGATGGCATCGGCCGCCTGCTGCTGCGCCGGGTTCAGCGCGGGTGCCCCGGCAGGCGCGGGATCATGCGACAGGTCGAGCTTCGCGATTTTCTTCAGTGCGCGCTCAAGGGAAACCGTCTTCTCCGCCCGCAGGTTCTTGGGCAGGCCGGGCACGGCGACTTCCCCCAGCGGGCGCTGATAATAGTCGGCGGCGAATTCGCACAGGGCCATCCATTCCGATGCCAGTGGCGCGAGCTGCGAGCGAACGGCGAGCACATCCTTCAGCTTGTCCGCAGGGACCTCCGTGCTCTCGCTCACGCCGACGATGAGGCCGACCACCTCGCGGCGGCCGAAGGGGACGAGTGCAAGCTGCCCCGCCACGGGTGCAGGGACGTCCGGGCCGCTGCTCCAGCGGTAATCGAAGCAGGTATCAAGCGGCGTATCGAGTGCGATCTTCAGGTAAAGCGGGGTCACGGGATCTCGGTGCGGCAAACGGATGCTTGTTGGCATCCTGACAGCAGTTGTTAATGTAATTCTTGAAGAAAAGGGCTAAGACCGCGATTCATAAAGACTTTTTGAGAAACCCACAGATCCTGTGGATAACTTTGTGGGCAACTCCCTCTTGACAAGCGGAAAGCCCAGAATTCATGCGGGTTCCGACAAATTGCACATTTGAAAAGCAAAAAAAATTTACTTTGAAATCAACGACTTAAAATGTCAACTTGTCGACAGTAAATATTTCTTTCGCCAAAAATGCGACGTGATGTGAAGGCGCGGGGGCAATTAGTTGTTGTGAGTAAGTCCGTCGTGCCCCCACTATTTCTGCCCGATTTTTTCCTACAATGCTTGACAAAATCGCTTTTTCCTACGTTGCAAAATTGGAAATTGAAAACTGCTCTCCTCCCCACGCTTGTCCTGGATCAAGGTTCATCCTCATGCGGTAGTCACGGCAACACTTCATGTGAATGTTAAGGAACCGATCTAAATATCCGTTTCATAAGCGCTTTTTCCTCTATCCACAAAGTCTGTGGATAACTTTGTGGACAAGGCCCTCTTGACAGCCCGCGGAGCCCGATTTTATGCGGGTTCCGACAAAATGCTAAATTGAAAAGCAAAAATTTAGCCTTTAAAAATCAATCACTTGCGAATTCGATGTGGGTCGGAAAAATTAATCCGGATAAATTTTTATGCTGCTTTGCACCATGGGCGCAGTGTGAATAAGACGCGGCGTCTCGTCCGAATGTGTCCCACAGCGATAGTGACAAGCTAGGCCGCGCCGCTTCCCATTGTGATTTTCAATGCCCGAGTCAGTTATCCTCGCGCAACGCCCGGCTCATCTCATGCACAGCCTCGACCAGCACCGACACCGATTCCGGCGGCGTGAACTGCGAAATGCCGTGGCCCAGGTTGAACACGTGACCGTGCCCTGCTTCCGGCTTGCCGTAGGAATCCAGCAACTTGGCCACTTCGTCGCGAATCTGCTCCGGACCGGCAAACAGCACGTTCGGATCCAGGTTGCCCTGCAACGCCACCTTGTGGCCCACGCGCGCGCGTGCCTGGCCCAGGTTGACCGTCCAGTCCAGGCCCACTGCATCGGCGCCGATGTCGGCGATCTCTTCCAGCCACAGGCCGCCGCCCTTGGTGAACACGATGGCCGGGATCTTCACGCCGTCGTGCTCGCGCTTCAACT
>DASPMV010000030.1:0-10181 GCA_035626875.1 Noviherbaspirillum sp.
GCAATCAACGCGCGCATGGCGGAAGAGAACAAGCACTTTGGCGAAATGCTGATGGCGAAAGAAGCGAAGGAAGCGTTCACCGCCTTCTTCGAAAAGCGCCGTCCCGATTTCACCAAGTTCGCCTGACCGAAAAATGCGGAAGGGCTCCCCGTCCTTCCGCAATCCTTGCTGGAGCGCTTAGTGAGGCCGCGCGCCTGTGCTCTCGTGCTGGGTTGATTTCTCCGAGATCGAGGAGAGCGCGTCTCCCGCAGTGTCCGCGTCGGTCGTCTGCGTAATGTCACCTAGTGAAACAATGCCGATCAGCCTCTTGTCCTTGCTCAGGACGGGCAGGCGGCGGATCTGCAGGTCACCCATGTTTTGCGCGACATCGTCGATGTCGTCGTCTTCATAGCAGTACTTGATGTCCTGGCTCATGACATCGCGGATCTTGCAATCCGTCTTGCCTTGTGCAAGGGCACGAATCACGATATCGCGGTCCGTCACCATTCCAACCAGCCTGTCGTTTTCTCCTACCGGTAGTGAACCGCAATCGCCGTCAGCCATCATCTGTGCCGCCTCGATGATGCTCTGGTCGGGACTGGCCAATCGGACATCGCGTGTCATCGCATCGGCTACTCGCATGATGTGCCTCCTTTCAATGAATTGAACGAAAATCACCCACACGCGGTGGGACAGATTTTGGAGGAACGGGACCTGTTGAAGTTCCTGCATCCTGCGCTGTGCGCAAGGGATGGATCATGCGCAGTACAAGTCGTGGAAATGGTCATGCGCCGCGCCTACTTGCGCGGCGGCGTCTTTTTTCTCTTCTCGATGATGGCCTTCCACCATCGCTGTTTCGGCCTTACCGCGCTCTCGACGGGGGGCTGGGCCGGCTCGTTCAGGGCACTCGCGGGGGCGAGTGTCGTGTCGTCCGGATGGGTGTCCAACTGCTTGTCGTACTCAAGGAACAGGACCTTGCTTTCGAGTACCTTGATGACATTTTCCTTGTCCGCGATGCGGGCACGCAATTCGTTGGTGACCTGGTCCTTTACCTTGCGCAATTCCGCCTCGAGTGCCAGGGCGCGTTCCAGCGAACGGTTGCGCTCCTCAAGCAGCGCGATCTTGATCTTGTCGCGTGTCGGCTCGTCGACCGGGTCGCCGTCCTCGGCGGTGTACAGGCTGCCGTAAGCACGGAGCAATTCGGACGTATCGATCTGCGTCTCGCCGTCCGGCGTGACGGTCTTGCTCAGGCGGCCTTTCTCGATGTCTCGGTAAATCGTCGAGCGATTCCGCCGGACAAGCTTTGCAGCCTCTGTAATGGAGACGAGTGCCATAGATGGTGGGAAATGTCGATGCAGCGCCTCGGATGCCCTCATGGCTCCGATCTGTTGTCTTGACATTCTCTACACGAAAAAATTCTGCCCGTGAATCGAAATGTGGAATCGGCGCAAAGCTTTTTCCAGCACGGCATCAAGACGCAGTGCCGTGCGGCATTGCTCAAGTCCGGTTCTTCTGCGCGCTCGAGCGAATGGATTGCAGCGTGGCATTCGGCGTGATGAGATCGGCGTCATAGCGCAGTTCGATCAGGGCGGGAAGGCCAGTCTTCTCGATATGTGCGCGTGCCTGCTCCAGCGCATCGGTGAATGCGGCGGTCGTTTCCACGCTGGCCCCAAATGCGCCATAGGCCCGGGCAAGCGCCGCAAAGTCCGGGTTCTGCAATGAAGTGCCGGAAATCCGTGCCGGATATTCGCGCTCCTGGTGCATGCGTATCGTCCCGTAGGTCCTGTTGTTGAAGACGATGAACAAGACACCGGCGCGGTACTGGACCGCTGTAGCCAGTTCCTGGCCGTTCATCAGGAAGTCGCCGTCGCCGGCGAAGTTGAGCACGGTCCTTTGCCTTCCGTGATGCTGTTCGACGATGCTCGCGGAAATCGCTGCGGGGACGCCATAGCCCATGGCTCCCGACGTCGGCGCCAGCTGTGTGCGCAATCCGCCATACGGCCAGAAGCGGTGGGCCCAGGTGGCGAAATTGCCTGCGCCATTGGTGACGATGGTGTCGGCAGGGAGGGTCTGCTTGAGCGTTTGCACGACCTGCCACAGGTTCAGCCTTGCATCGCCGCTCTGGAAGACCGGCGGCTCCGCCTGCCACGCATCAAGCTCTGCGTGCGCGTCCGTAACGCTGGACTTCCATGCGGCTGATTCAATCGGCGGCATCGCGGCGAGCATGTTAGCCACTTGGGGCATGCCGCTATTGATCATCAGGTCCGCCTGGTACACGCGGCCGAGTTCTTCTGCAGCCGCATGCACATGGACCAGCTTCTGTTGCGGGCAGGGCGCCTGGAGCAGCGTGTAGCCGCCTGTCGTCATTTCACCAAGGCGCGGGCCGATGGCAATGAGCAGATCAGCATTCCTGACGCGGGCGGCAAGCCTGGGATTGATGCCGATACCGACGTCGCCCACGTAGTTGGGATGCCGGTTGTCGAGCAGGTCCTGGAAACGGAATGCGCAGGCGACAGGCAAGTGATTTGCCTCGGCAAAGCGGCGGATATCGCTGCACGCGTCCTGGGTCCAGCCGGTGCCGCCGAGCAGGACGAGCGGTTGCTTGGCCGCCGCGAGCATCTCGCGCAGCCGCGCGATCTGCGTGGCGGAAGGCGAGGCCTGTACGGGCTGGTAGGGGCGTGCGTCGGGCACGTCCGCCGTCGCTGCAAGCATGTCTTCGGGGAGCGCCAGCACAACCGGACCCTGACGTCCGCTGGTCGCGACCTGGAAGGCGCGGGCGACATATTCGGGAATGCGGTCGGCGCGGTCGATCTGCGCGACCCACTTCGTCATTGTGCCGAACATGCGGCGGTAATCGATTTCCTGGAAGGCCTCGCGCTCGACGAAATCATTGCCCACCTGACCGATGAACAGGATCATCGGCGTCGAGTCCTGGTGCGCCGTGTGCACGCCGATGGACGCATTGGTGGCGCCCGGGCCACGCGTGACGAAACAGATGCCGGGACGGCCTGTCAGCTTGCCATAGGCTTCTGCCATGAATGCCGCGCCGCCTTCCTGCCGATTGGTGATGAAGCGGATCGACGAATCGTGCAGTGCGTCGAGGACAGCGAGGTAACTTTCACCAGGAACGCCGAATGCGATATCGACACCATGCGTGTTGAGTGCATCGACCAGGATCTGTCCGCCGGTTCTGTTTGCCATGATGAATTCGCGTGAAAAAAAGATAACGTAGCATATTGCTGCAGCCTTCGTGGGCTACAATGCGGGGTGAAGCAAGCCAGACAGCCGCTGGCCGCCGCAAGGCGGCGGGAGGAAGGTCCGGACTCCACAGAGCAGGGTGACGGCTAACGACCGTCCGCCGTGAGGCGCGGAATAGGGCCACAGAGACGAGTCTTTGGGACCGGGGAGGGCGAAAGCCGCTCCCTGCGTCACAAAGGGTGAAACGCGGTAACCTCCACCCGGAGCAATTTCAAATAGGCACGCATTGATGCTGCTCGCGGAGCGTGCGGGTAGAAAGCTTGAGCCGTGGAGCAATTCACGGCCTAGAGGAATGGCTGTCATAGCGAACGGGTTCACGCTCGGTCGCCGTAACAGAATCCGGCCTATCGGCTTGCTTCACTTTTCCTTGATCTGGATCGGCAAAATCCTTACTCAAACAGCCTCTATCGCAGGCAATCCGTGCAACTTGAGCCAACTCAACGCGTGCCTCTTCGCATGCGATAAAGTCCGTCCATCAACAGAGCCTGCTGGCCGTGGGACGGATAACTGGGAATAGTGGAGGTTCGCGATGCCGGATGCGCTCCACCAAGGCGGCCGCCAAGTAGTTCGACAAGGGTGCAGCCGTGGAGGGTGTTATGAAATAGGGAAGGGGGCGCGCAGCCCCGAGAACCGGCCGAGTGCTAGGCGCGGCGACGCGTCGTAGCGGTGCTACGGCAAGGAGCCGCAACACCGCAGGCGGCCGGTTATCGGGGCTGCCCTTCGGGTTCGGTCGAGAAGGGACGCATTGCGTTGTTGCGACGCTTGCTCAGACGCCCAGTCTGAGCGGCGCGCCGCGCCTAGCACTGCATCCCTTCTCGACCGAACGCGCCCCCTGCCCTATTTCATAACACCCTCCTATCGCCAACCCGCTTCCGAAACTTCCTCCCACGACCAACAGGCTTTCTTTCGCAGGCCATATAACCTCATAAGAAGAATATGCGTACCTTGCTGGCCGCGTTGTCGTCGCTCGTGTTTCCCCTCCTGTCGCAGGCTGCGCCTGTCGCCCTGCAAAACTACAACGCTGACCTTACTGAAACCTCTGTTTCAGGCCTGTCGTCCGGCGGATTCATGGCGGTGCAGTTTGCCGTTGCCTATTCCGCGATCGTGAAGGGCGCTGGCATCGTCGCTGGCGGGCCTTACTACTGTGCGCAGGGCGATGTCGATATCGCGACCCGAAAATGCAGTTGCACCGGCCTGCCGGTCATCTCGAGCTGCGAGGTCGCGCCGGGTTCGACCAACGTCGAGCAACTGGTCGATATCACCAACCAACGCGCGCGCAATGGCGCCGTGGATCCGACGCAGAATCTGGCGAGGCAGCGCATCTGGATGTTTTCGGGCACGCTCGACAGCGTCGTGCCGCAACCGGTAATGAACGACCTGTTCACTTACTACCGGCATTACATTGGAGACGTCAATATCCGATTCCGCAAGGACGTACCGGCGGAGCACACGATGCCGACCGATGGCACGGGCAATCCCTGCACGGAACTGGGCAAGCCTTACCTCGGCAACTGCGGCGTGGACGCGGCAGGGGAAATGCTGAGATGGATCTATGGCGACAGCCTGCGGCCGAAGAACACCAATAGTTTGAGCGGGCGGCTGGTGGAATTTGACCAGTCGGAATTTTTCGATGACCGCAAACCGGAACGGCACGGCATGGCAGATCGCGGTTATGCCTACATTCCAGCAAGCTGCGACAAGAGCATCAATGGATCTTGCCGCGTGCATGTCGCATTCCACGGCTGCCGGCAGAATGCGGAGGAGGTGGACGACAGGTTCATCCGCCATGCGGGATACAACCAGTGGGCCGACGTCAACAACATCATCGTGATGTATCCGCAAACGACGGCGACCTTTATGCGTAACCCAAGGGCGTGCTGGAACTGGTTCGACTTCAATCGCGACGATCCCGAATACGCCAACAAGAATGGCCGCCAGATGCTGGCGGTGCGCGCCATGCTCGATCGCATCGCCGGTGCCACTTTGCCGCCCGACCCAGCACCCCGCTGCTTTACCGCGTCCAACGCGGAACACATCTTTGCAGGCCGCGGGCACGACTGGTTTTTCCTCGCCATGGCTAACGGCTCGAACAAGCTTATGGGCCTGAACAACTTCTTTTCCATGACCACGCTGAAGCAGATCGGACCGAACCATTACGTTGTCGGCAAGTGTCTGTGACCCGTTGGCGGCAACCGGAAAACATTGACCTGTGTCATTGGAATCGCATATCAACGCGCCTATATTGGGCTGAAGGCATTGCTTGCTAGAAAGCTGTGCCGTCCAGCCAGGGGGCGAAAGTGGATATATTCGAAACCGACGTAGCCATCGTCGGCGCAGGCGGTGGCGGGTTGCGCGCTGCCATTGCCGTCGCAGAACGGGACCCGGCGCTGAAGGTCGCGCTGGTCTCCAAGGTTTATCCGATGCGCAGCCATACGGTAGCAGCAGAAGGCGGGTCGGCGGGAGTGGTGCAATCGCACGACAGCCTCGACCACCATTTCAATGACACCGTGACCGGCGGCGACTGGCTGTGCGAACAGGACGTCGTGGATTACTTCGTCGCCCATTGCACCGAGGAGATGGTGCAGCTGGAGCACTGGGGCTGCCCGTGGAGCCGCAAGGAGGACGGTCACGTCAACGTGCGCGCCTTCGGCGGCATGAAGATCGAGCGCACGTGGTTCGCCGCCGACAAGACCGGCTTCCACATGTTGCACACGCTGTTCCAGACCTCGATCAAGTACCCCTCGATCAAGCGTTTCGACGAATACTTCTGCTGCGACCTGATCGTCGAGGATGGTCGTTGCCAGGGCGTGCTTGCGATCCAGATCAGCACCGGCAGGTTCGTCCTGATCAAGGCGAAATCCGTGATCATCGCCACGGGCGGGGCAGGGCGGGTATTCCGCCAGAGCACCAATGGCGGCATCGTCACCGGCGACGGCATGGCGCTCGCGTATCGCCACGGCGTGCCGCTGCGCGACATGGAATTCGTGCAATACCATCCGACCGCGATGCCGGGAACCGGGCTGCTGTTTACCGAAGCCTGCCGCGGCGAGGGCGGCATCCTCGTCAACAAGGACGGCTACCGCTACCTGCAGGATTACGGACTCGGACCGCCGGATCCGTGGCCGCGAAAGAAGGCCATGGAACTCGGCCCACGCGACCGCCTGTCGCAGGCCTTCTGGCACGAAGACCGCAAGGGCAATACGGTGAGCACGCCGCAGGGCAGCGCGGTGCTGCTCGACTTGCGCCATCTCGGCGAAAAGCACATCCGCGAACGCCTGCCGCTGATCTGCGAGCTGGCCGAGCGCTTCATGGGCATCGATCCGGTCCTCCAGCCGATTCCCGTGCGTCCCGCAATCCACTACACGATGGGCGGCATCCTCGTGAACGGCAGGACAGAGTCGCCGCTGAAAGGCTTGTACGCGGTGGGCGAATGCTCCAGCGTCGGCATCCACGGCGCCAACCGGCTTGGCTCCAACTCGCTTGCCGAACTGTGTGTATTCGGCAAGCTGGCTGGTGACGAGGCGGCGCAATTCGCGCGGAGTGTCAGCCTGGGCGACAGCGCGCTTCTCGAAAAGCAGGCGGAAGCCGCAAAGCAGCGGGCGGTCGCCCTGGTCAGGCGCGAGAACGGCACGGAGCGCATCTCCGTGATTCGCAAGGAAATGGCGCTCAGCATGGAGCGCGGATGCGGCATTTACCGCATCGGCAGCGAAATGCAGGAAACCTGCGACAAGATTGACGAACTCAAGCTGCGCTTCCAACGCATCAAAGTCGACGACAAGTCGAGCGTCTGGAACACCGACTGGCTGCAGGCCATCGAGCTGGGATTCCAGCTCGACGTCGCGCAGGCGATGGCCTACTCCGCAGTGAACCGCAAGGAATCGCGTGGCGCCCACCAGCGCCTGGACGGCTTCGAAGAGCGCGACGACGTCAACTTCCTCAAGCACACCTTGGCGCAGTACGCAGGTGATGATGCGCCACGCATCAGCTACGGCGACGTGAAGATCACGCGTTCCCAGCCCGCCGTCCGTGCCTACGGCGCAGCGGGCGAAGCCTTGCACGGGAAGGAGTCTGCACATGTCTAGGACGATCAACATCGAAGTGCTGCGCTACCGTCCCGAACAGGACGAGGCGCCGGTCTTCCAGAGTTTTTCCGTGCCTTTCACGGATGACATGTCGGTGCTGCAGGGGCTGCAATACATCAAGGACGAGCTCGACAGCACCCTCAGCTTCCGCTGGTCCTGCCGCATGGCGATCTGCGGCAGCTGCGGCATGATGATCAACGGGAAGCCGGAGCTCTCCTGCCATACCTTCCTGCGCGATTTCTATCCAGGCGGTGTGCGCGTCGAACCGCTCAACCACTTCCCGATCGAACGCGACCTCGTCGTGCGGCCCGACGACTTTATCAGCAAGCTGGAGAGCATCAAGCCCTACATCATCGCCAAGGAAGTGCGCCGCCTCGACCAGGGCGAGTACCTGCAGACGCCGGCCGAACGCGACCGCTACGAGCAGTTCAGCTCCTGCATCAACTGCATGCTCTGCTACGCCGCCTGCCCCCAGTACGGCCTCAACAAGGACTTCATGGGGCCGGGCGTGCTGGCACTGCTGCACCGTTACAACGCCGACAGCCGCGACGGCGGGCAGGCGGAACGGATGGAGTTGGTGAACGCGGAAGAGGGCGTCTGGAACTGCACCGCGGTCGGCTATTGCTCGGAAGTCTGCCCAAAGGGCGTGGATCCGGCCAATGCGGTCAACGTGAACAAGATCAACAGCGCGAAGGACTTCTTCTTCAACATGCTGGGGCGGAAGGGAGCGGGAAAATGAGCGACATGCAAACAGACGCGCGCAAGCCCTACGTCCGGCCGATGGAGGGCTGGTGGCGCAAGAATCCGTTCTTTGTGCGCTACATGGCGCGCGAACTGACGGCGCTGGTGGTGGCGGCCTATGCGTTCGTTCTCCTGGCAGGGCTGTGGTGCCTGGCGAGCGGGGAATCCGCGTACAACGCCTGGCTCGGTGTCCTGCGACATCCGGTGTCGGTGGCGCTCCATGCCATGGCCCTGGTTGCCGCGGTGTACCACACGTGGAGCTGGTTCGAGATCATGCCCAAGACCATGCCGCCGATCGTTGTCGGCGGCAAACGCGTCGCCGCACGAGTGATCACCGCGACCGGCGTGGTTGCCGCCATTGTGGTCACGCTGGTCCTGTTCCTCGCGGTCTGGAGCATCAAGCCATGAAAACACGATCCAATGCACCGATCTTCTGGGCGCTGTTCGGCGCCGGCGGCATGCTGTCAGCGCTGACCGGGCCGGTCCTGGTGTTCATCACCGGCATCGCCGTCCCCCTCGGCTTCCTGCTCGCGCCGGAGGTGATGAGCTATCCGCGCATGCTTGCCTTTGCGCAGCACCTCCTTGGCAAGCTGCTCATCCTCGCCGTGATCGTGCTCTACCTGTGGCACGCGGCGCACCGCATCTTCAAGAGCCTGCACGACGTCGGTATCCATCCCGGCCCCGCGTCGAAGCTGGCCTGCTACGGCACTGCGCTGGCGTCGTCGGCGCTCGCGATCTACACCGTGCTCGCCATCGGCTGGTAGGCAAACCGGCAAGGGGCTGCCAAAGGCGATCCTTGTTCATCTACCAAGGACCCAATCCAGGGGCCTCGCATTCCCGTTTTCTTTCCCTTCGTTATCGCCGCAACCCCCGGAACGCCTGCCTTGGCGCGCCATCCAACTTCCTGCACGCAACAATTTTTTCCGCTCGCCAAATTTCCATACCTCAGTCAAACACATGTGTAAAGCTGAGACGTCACCTTCAGTGTCTGCGGTAAGTGCTTCTTTTTTTTGAAGATTCGTTCGCCAGGTTGCTTCAACGAAACGCGCTAAGTCATTGACTTCATTGATAAAAATCGCATTTTTGGACCCGAATATTACTTGACCGCAAATAAAGCATCCTCTAAAGTGGGCAGCAGTGTGAAAAAGTGTATTTTTGTGGGGCGTTTTTCAAAAGTTCCTTCAAGATACGCGTCACAACCAAGTTCAAACAACGACAACCACGAGGGTAATCAGGGTGTTTCAAGGCGCGTCAGCGTTGAATCTCGATGCAAAAGGGCGGATGACCATCCCGTCCAAGCATCGTGACGCCTTGTCGCTTCAATGCGAAGGGCGCATCACGCTCACCCGCCACCCGCACGGTTGCCTGCTGCTCTTTCCGCGCCCGGTGTGGGAAAACCACCGCGAGCAGATCGCCGCATGGCCGATGTCCGCCCGCGCCTGGCAGCGCGTCTTCCTTGGTAATGCCTCCGATGTCGAAATGGACACCGCCGGCCGCATCCTGATTGCGCCGGAACTGCGTTCGGCCGTCGGCATGACGCGTGACGTCATGTTGCTCGGCATGGGCAGCCATTTCGAGATCTGGGACGCTGAAAAGCTCGTCCAGGACGAGGCGCAGGCCGTGGCGAACGGCATGCCAGACGTACTGAGTAATTTTTCGTTCTGACGGCCCGTGATGATTGATCAAACGGTGCCTGGATTGCAGCACCGCACGGTGTTGCTGGAAGAAGCGGTCGATTCGCTGCAGATCGACGGCGATCGCGCCAATGGTGTGTACGTCGATGGCACCTTCGGCCGCGGCGGCCATAGTCGCCTGATCCTCGAGCGGCTCGGCCCCAATGGGCGCCTGATCGCTTTCGACAAGGATCTGCAGGCGATTGCGGTTGCAGAGGCGATTTCGGACAAGCGTTTCGACATCGTGCATGACAGCTTTGCGACGATGGGGCAGGCGCTCACTTCGCGCGGCGTCACGCAGGTAGATGGAATTTTGCTGGACCTCGGAATCTCGTCGCCGCAGGTGGACGAAGCGGCGCGGGGTTTCAGTTTTCGACTGGACGGTCCGCTCGACATGCGCATGGATACCACGCGCGGGATGTCGGCGGCAGAGTGGCTCGCAACCGAG
>DASPMV010000031.1:0-5134 GCA_035626875.1 Noviherbaspirillum sp.
GGCGAATGACTTCGGCAGATGGCACAACTTCATCCATTTTCCATCCGTTGCTGGCGCCGACGTCCATGTATTCAATGAAGCGCAGGATGAAGGGCGAGCCCTTGAAATGCCGTGCCATGGGCAGGATTTCCTGGTCGTTCATGCCACCCTTGACCACCATGTTGACCTTGACCGGTCCCAGTCCCACTGCATGCGCGGCGTCGATGCCTTTCAAGACATCCGCAACCGGGAAATCGACATCGTTCATGCGCTGGAATACGGTGTCGTCGAGCGCATCGAGGGACACGGTTACCCGGCGCAGGCCCGCGTCTTTCAGGGCGCGTGCCTTCCTCGCGAGGAGGGAGCCATTCGTGGTCAGCGTGAGGTCGACGGGTTCGCCCTCCGGCGTTGTCAGCGCGCCCAGCATTCCGATCAGCCGCTCGACATCCTTGCGCAGCAGCGGTTCGCCGCCGGTCAGCCGAATCTTGCGCACGCCGTGTGCGACAAACACTTTGGCGAGCCGCGTAATTTCTTCGAACGAGAGCAGTGAGGAATGCGGAAGGAAAGTATAGTTCTTGTCGAACACTTCCTTCGGCATGCAGTAAACGCAACGGAAGTTACAGCGATCGGTGACCGAAATACGCAGGTCATGCAGGGGACGCGCGAGAGCATCCTGCAGGAGGCCGTCGGGTGTCTCGAGTGTTGCGGGAATGTCCGGCGCAGCGGCAAGCAGGCGGTGGTCGGCAACGGGAATGATTCTTTCGGCCATGCTAATAATGCGGTCGATATGGAGGGAACTCGGCCTAAGATACCACGAGACCAATCAGCGCACAGGCGCCGATCAGGGTAATGGTGCCGACCTTGAAACGGAGCAGAGCGACGGCTGCTGCAGCCGCGACTGCCATCGATAGCCAATCCCATTCGCCGGCTGGTCTGTCGAGCCGGAAGACATGTTCGGCGAAGAACACTGCCAGACTGACGATGACGCCGACGACTGCGGCAGAAATGGCGGTGAGCGGCGCGGTCAGCTTGATGTTCCCGCGGGTCGACTCCACCATCGGTCCGCCGGCGAGGATGAAGATGAATGAGGGCAGGAAGGTGAAGAAGGTTGCCGTACATGCACCTGCAATGCCTGCCAGCAGGAGGGCGTCCGGTCCGAACGCAGCCTTGGCCCATGCACCGACGAAGCCGACATAGGCCACGATCATGATCAGCGGTCCAGGCGTTGTTTCTCCCAGCGCGAGACCGTCAATCATCTGCGCTGGCGTCACCCACTGGAAGTGCTCGACCGCACCCTGGTAGACATACGGCAATACTGCATACGCACCGCCGAATGTGAGCATTGCTGCTTTCGTAAAGAACCAGCCCATCTGGACCAAGGGACTGGACGCACCGTAATACGCAGCGAGGAATGTCCACATGCCGCCGCCCAAGGCGATGCCTACAGCGGTCACGACGACCAGTTTTCGCCACGAAAAACGGGCATGGACGGGCGTTGGCGTATCGTCGTCTATCAAGGCAGGCCCGTAGGAAGCTTTTCCTGCGCTAGCATGCCCGCCGCCGCTATGAAACTTCGCCGGCACAAGTCGGCCGCCAAGCAGTCCGATGGCACCGGCGGAAAGCACGATCAACGGGAAAGGAACATCGAGGAAGGTAATCGCAACGAAAGCGGCAACGGCGATACCGATAAGCAATTCGTTCTTCAACGATCGGCTTCCGATCCGCCATGCAGCCGCAAGCACGATCGCAACGACAGCCGGCTTGATTCCGTAGAGCAGGCCGACCACAACATGGGTGTTGCCGAACGCAATGTACGCCCACGACAGGCCAATAAGAATCAGGAGCGAAGGCAGTACGAACAGGGTGCCAGCGATGATGCCGCCCCACGTCCGGTGCATCAGCCACCCTATATAAACAGCAAGTTGCGTCGCCTCGGGGCCGGGCAGGAGCATGCAGTAATTGAGCGCATGCAGGAACCGGTGCTCGGAGATCCAGCGACGCTTCTCGACCAGATCTGCATGCATGATCGCAATTTGGCCTGCCGGGCCGCCAAAGCTGATGAATCCAAGCTTCAGCCAGTACCAGAAGGCCTCACTCAGCTGCACAATCTTCGGTGGTTGCAGTTCGTCTTTCATGCAGCGGATGCAAGTCGGCAAATAAATGATTGTCGGGGAAACAAAAAGGGAGCATACGCTCCCTTTCTGCATTGTTGCCATTTGACCCTCTTCAGGTCATGGTGGAACAGGTGCTTACCGGCGTGTCTCCACCTGGATCAGCGGCTCGTTCGACATTGGCGGCAGCGGCTTGCGAACGCGCGGCACGCGCGGAGGCGGCACGAAACGATCCGCGGCTTCCTGTGCGGCGCGAAGCTTTTCCGGATCGGTTACTGCAAGCGTCAAGCCGGCTGCTGACAGCACGTCGCGCAGTTGATCCAGCGGCATCGGCGCAGGTGCAATGAACGTCGCAGGTGCCGCAGGTGCAGCCGACACAGGGGCGGGTGCTGCCGGGACTTCTGCGCGCGGTGCTTCCACCACCAGGGCTGCAACAGGTGCAGCAGCCACCGGTTCAGCCACGGCTTCTGCAACAGGGGCTGCCTCAACGACCGCTTCGGCAACCACTGCTTCGACGACGGCAGGAGCCTCCGCCGGAGCAGCGACTTCCAAGATTTCCAGTTGTACGGCCTGCTGCTCCGCTACGGCTTCCTCGGTGGCTTCCTGCTCGGAACCAGCGATGACATCACCGGTCTCGCGATCACGGCGGTTGCGATTGCGACCACCACGACGGCGGCGGCGGCGGCGCTCTTCGCCTTCACCTTCGGTGCCGGGAGCTGCATCGACCACGGCCTCGTCCTCGACCGCCGGGACCGGTTCTTGCGAAACCAGGGCAGGTGCCGCGGTAACGGCCGGAACTGCCTTCAGCAAGTCTTCGGCTGGTGCCGCTTCCTTGCGCTCTTCACGCTGGCGCTGCTGGCGTTCGCGGCGGGTTTCGTTGCCTTCACGGGGTTCGCGCGGCTCACGTGCTTCGCGGGCCTCGCGCGGTTCGCGCTGCTCCCTGGTCTCACGCGGTTCGCGTGGCTCACGCGGCGGGCGGGGCGGACGTTGCGGTTGCGGCGCGTCGGCTGCCGGCACGGCCGCCTGTTTCACGTTCTCTTCGCGGGAAGTATCACGCTCTTCGCCACGGTCGCGGCCACCACGGCCGCGGCGGCTGCGGCCACGGCCATTCCGTTCACCGCGCTCGCGCGCCTGGACAGGCTTTTCTTCAACCACCGGGGCGGGCGGCGCAACAGGCGCCAGACGCTTCTTGCGGAAGAAACCGAAGACGCGGCTGAGAAAACCTTCCTCTTCCACCGGTGCCGCAACGGGAGCGGGCGCCGGTGCCGGCTCGACAGGCTTGCGCTCGATGATCGGCGCTGGCTGATCCGGAGTGATGCCCTTGACCACGGCTTCCTGGCGCGGACGAATTTCTTCCTTCTGGCGCTTGTTGTAGCTGATATCGGTATCCGCTTCCTCGGCCATGTCGTAGCTGGCCTGCGGTTCTTCCAGGCGCGGATCGTCGTGCTTGATGCGCTCGAGCTTGTAATGCGGCGTTTCGAGGTGCTTGTTGGGAATCAGAATGACCGTGACACGGTGGCGTGTTTCGATCTTCAGGATCTCGCCGCGCTTCTCGTTCAGCAGGAAAGCGGCCACATCGACCGGTGCCTGGACGTGGATGGCGGCCGAGTTCTCCTTCATCGACTCTTCCTGGATGATGCGCAGGACTTGCAGTGCGGAGGACTCGGTATCGCGGATGTGGCCGGTGCCGTTGCAACGCGGGCAGGTCACATGGCTGCCTTCGGACAGCGACGGGCGGAGGCGCTGGCGGGACAGCTCCATCAGGCCGAAGCGGGAAATCTTGCCCATCTGCACGCGGGCGCGGTCGTAGCGCAGCGCATCCTTCAGTCGGGTCTCGACTTCACGCTGGTTCTTCGCGTTCTCCATGTCGATGAAGTCGATCACGATCAGGCCGCCCAGGTCGCGCAGGCGGAGCTGGCGGGCCACTTCGTCGGCGGCTTCGAGGTTCGTATGGAGCGCGGTGGTTTCGATGTCGCTGCCGCGGGTGGCGCGGGCGGAGTTGACGTCGATGGAAACGAGGGCTTCGGTGTGGTCGATGACGATAGCGCCGCCGGAGGGCAGGGGGACGGTGCGGGAGTAAGCGGTTTCGATCTGGTGTTCGATCTGGAAACGCGAGAACAGCGGCACGTCGTCCCGGTAGCGCTTGACCCGGTGCACCATGTCCGGCATCACGTGGCTCATGAACTGCTGGGCCTGTTCGTAGATGTCGTCGGTGTCGATCAGGATTTCGCCAATGTCAGGCTGGAAATAGTCGCGGATGGCGCGGATGACCAGCGAGGACTCCTGGTAAATCAGGAAGGCGCCCGGCGAAGACTGGCCGGCGCCTTCGATGGCGCGCCAGAGTTGCAACAGGTAGTTCAAGTCCCACTGCAGTTCTTCGACGTTGCGGCCGATGCCTGCGGTGCGGGCAATGACGGACATGCCGGAAGGGATTTCCAGCTTGTCCATGGTTTCGCGCAGTTCCTGGCGGTCTTCACCTTCGACGCGGCGGGAAACGCCGCCTCCACGCGGATTGTTCGGCATCAGGACCAGGTAGCGTCCGGCCAGCGAAATGAAGGAGGTCAGGGCGGCGCCCTTGTTGCCGCGCTCTTCCTTTTCGACCTGGACCATGATTTCCTGGCCTTCGCGCAGCGCATCCTTGATGGAGGCGTTGCGGACGTCGATGCCTTCCTTGAAGTAGCTGCGCGCCACTTCCTTGAAAGGCAGGAAGCCGTGTCGTTCTTCGCCGTAATTGACGAAGCAGGCTTCCAGCGACGGTTCGATGCGGGTAATGACACCCTTGTAAATGTTCGACTTGCGCTGTTCGCGTCCCGTCGTCTCGATGTCGATGTCGATGAGCTTTTGCCCATCGACAATAGCTACGCGCAGTTCTTCCTGCTGCGTAGCGTTGAACAACATACGTTTCATTTTTATTTACTCCGTGACTCTTGGGTCAACTATTGCAGTGCGTGGCGAAAACGCCGGCACGGCAGGTACAGGGATGTACGCGAGGTCGGAGTGCTTGAGGGGGAAATTGCCTTTAGTGTGCGGGAGCGCAATCAATC
>DASPMV010000032.1:0-42022 GCA_035626875.1 Noviherbaspirillum sp.
CCGGCGCTCCTTTCCATGCAGAACATTGTCCTGCGTTTCATCTTATCGTCGGCGTTGTTGGAAGAGACAGTATAGAACAATGTCGGAAGCTGAAATGCCGACGGCCCGGTTCATTGCTGAAACCGGGCCGCCGCCATTGAACGCGTCAAGGGGTCAATGACCTTTGACGGCAGTTCCTGGCTTGAGTTTGTACACGGTGCCGCAGTACGGACACTGGCCTTCGCCGTGATGGTCCACGGGAATGTACACACGCGGGTGCGTGGACCAGATCGGCATGGTTGGATTGGGGCAGTATGCCGGCAGATCCTTGCCGTCGATCTCGACGTAGCTCATGACTTGCTTGGGTTGGTTCATGGGATTTTCCGTCAGTGATTAAACCAGGGTGAGCCAGTGCTGGTACTGCGGCGCCTTGCCGGCGACGACGTCGAAGAACAGCGTCTGCAGCTTCTCGGTGATCGGGCCGCGCTTGCCTTCACCGATCTGGCGGTTGTCGAGTTCGCGGATCGGCGTGATCTCGGCAGCGGTGCCGGTGAAGAAAGCTTCGTCGCAGCAATAGACCTCGTCGCGCGTGATGCGCTTTTCGATGACCGGGATGCCCAGGTCGCGGGCCATGGTCAGGACCGCGTCGCGCGTGATGCCGTCGAGGCAGGAGGCGAGGTCGGGCGTGTAGATCTTGCCGTTCTTGATCACGAAAATGTTTTCGCCGGAGCCTTCAGATACGTAGCCTTCGGTGTCGAGCAGCAGCGCTTCATCGTAGCCGTCGGCCAGCGCTTCCTGATTCGCCAGGATGGAGTTGATGTAGTAGCCGCAGGCCTTCGCGCGCACCAGCGATACATTGACGTGATGGCGGGTGAACGACGAGGTCTTCACGCGGATGCCCTTGGCCAGGCCGTCTTCGCCGAGGTAGGCGCCCCACGGCCATGCGGCGACGGCGACGTGGATCGTGTTCCCCTTGGCGGAAATGCCGAGCTTCTCGGAGCCGATCCACACCAGCGGACGCAGGTAGCAGGACTCGAGCTTGTTCTCGCGGACCACGGTGCGCTGCGCTTCCATCAGCGTCTCGAGGTCGAACGGAATATTCAGCTGGAAGATCTTTGCGGAATTGAACAGGCGCTGCGTGTGCTCCTTCAGCCGGAAGATCGCTGTGCCCTTGTCCGTCTTGTAGGCGCGGACGCCTTCGAAGACACCCATGCCGTAGTGAAGGGTGTGTGTGAGCACGTGGACGGTCGCGTCGCGCCAGTCAATCAGTTCACCGTCTTTCCAGATCTTTCCGTCGCGGTCGGCCATGGACATGTTGTGCTCTCCAAAATCGTTGCAAAACTTCGATTCTAGCGCACTCCAACGAGGGTGAAAATTCATCTGTAGAATGTGGCATTGGCATTTTTGCCTCTGTCACGACAGCCTGCGCACGCATGAGCGGCTGTTATCAATTGAGCACGACAGTGCCACAAGCACTGTACGGTTCCCGATTCCGGAACTATGAGCAATTCACAAGCAAGCACGGCGCCCGAGACCACGGTCGATCTCGAAAAGCGCGCCTACCGCGAAGGCGTCAAGGCCTGCGCTCCGACCATGCTTGGCATCGGCGCCTGGGGCATGGTGACCGGGATGGCCATGGTGAAGACCGGGCTGACCCTCTGGCAGGCATTGGGGATGACCTTCCTCGTGTTCGCCGGATCCGCGCAACTCGCATCGCTGCCCCTGATCGCTGCCAATGCGCCGGTGTGGGTGGTCTTCCTCACGGCGCTCGTGGTCAACCTGCGTTTCGTTATCTTTGCCGCCGCCATCGCGCCGCATTTCGCGCACCTGCCGTGGCACCGCCGCCTGTGGCACGGATACTTCAACGCCGATATCACCATGGCCCTGTTCCCGCGCCGTTTTCCCGCCGAGACGGTGAACCAGCATGAAGGGAAGGTCGGCTTCTTTAACGGCATCTGCTATTCCAACTGGATGGCATGGCAAGGAGGTTCCGTCCTCGGCATCCTGCTCGCCAGCCAGATTCCGGAGAGCTGGGGGATCGGTTTCGCCGGAACGCTTGCCTTGCTGGCAATTACGATCCCTCTCACCGTCAATTCCGCCGCCTTGGTGGGAGTGATTGTCGCCAGTATCGTTGCGATAGCGGCAGCATCCCTTCCGTACCGACTCGGATTGCTGCTGGCGGTGATTGTCGGCATGACGGCCGCCATGGCCGTGGATACCTACCTGGACAAGAAGGAAAAAGCATGAGCGCGGTAGATACCTGGTTGACGATCATCCTCCTGACTGTCGCGACAATCGTGACGAGAAGCTCGTTCTTCCTGCTGGGACACGCGGTCAAATTGCCGCCGAAGGTGCAACACGCGCTGCGCTATGCCCCGGCCGCCGCGCTGGCGGCGATTGTCGCACCCGACCTCGTCATGGCCAATGGTGCACTGCAACTCACCTGGGCCAACCCCAAGCTCCTGGCCGGAATTGGCGCCACCGCGTTTTTCCTGACCACCCGCCATCTTCTCGGAACCATCATCGTCGGGATGGCTCTGTATAGTTTGCTGCGAGTCATGTTATAGGCCAAAAACGGTTTTTTGGCGGAGTGCGGTGCGGTAAAATAGCGGTTTTTCCAATCTTTCCACTTTTTCAATCCCTCAATCCCGTCTGCAGCCATGCAATTCAATCGTCTGAGCGACCTCATCGCACGCAACCAACTCCAGGGCAAACGCGTATTCATTCGCGCCGATCTCAACGTTCCCCAGGACGACGCAGGCAACATCACCGAAGACACCCGTATCCGCGCCTCCGTGCCGGCCATCCAGCAGGCGCTGGAGGCGGGCGCTGCCGTCATGGTGACGTCGCACCTCGGCCGCCCGACGGAAGGGGAGTTCAAGCAGGAAGATTCGCTGGCGCCGATCGCCAAGCGCCTCTCGGAATTGCTTGGCAAACCGGTGGAGCTGAAGCAGAACTGGGTCGACGGCGTTGAAGTCTCGCCTGGTCAGGTCGTGCTGCTCGAGAACTGCCGCGTCAACAAAGGCGAAAAGAAAAACAGTGACGAGCTCGCGCAGAAGATGGCGAAGCTGTGCGACGTGTACGTCAATGATGCATTCGGCACCGCACACCGCGCGGAAGCAACCACCCACGGCATAGCCAAGTTTGCCCCGGTCGCCTGCGCCGGCCCGCTGCTGGCCGCTGAACTGGATGCACTCGGCAAGGCACTCGGCCAGCCTGCACGTCCGCTGGCCGCGATCGTCGCCGGTTCCAAGGTGTCGACCAAGCTGACCATCCTGAAGACCCTGGCCGACAAGGTCGACAACCTGATCGTCGGCGGCGGCATCGCCAACACCTTCATGCTGGCTGCCGGCCTCAAGATCGGCAAGTCGCTGGCGGAAGCCGACCTCGTCAGCGAGGCGAAAGCCATCATCGATATGATGGCCAAGCGCGGCGCCTCCGTGCCCATTCCCGTCGATGTTGTCTGCGCCAAGGAGTTTTCTGCGACTGCAGCGGCGACCGTCAAGGATGTGAAGGACGTGGCCGACGACGACATGATCCTCGACATCGGCCCGAAGACGGCAGCCCAGCTGGCGCAACAGATCGCCCAGGCCGGCACCATCGTATGGAACGGCCCGGTGGGCGTGTTCGAATTCGACCAGTTCGGCGAAGGCACCAAGACGCTGGCGATGGCCATCGCGAACTCCAAGGGCTTTTCGATTGCCGGCGGCGGCGACACGCTCGCGGCCATTGCGAAGTACAACATTTCCGACAAGGTTGGCTATATTTCGACCGGCGGTGGCGCATTCCTCGAATTCCTCGAAGGCAAAACCCTGCCGGCAGTCGACATTCTGTTGCAGCGCGCGAAGTAATACCGGGCGGCGCAGTTTCGCGCCGCGCACCGTCCGCAGACTGCAAAGGATTTCATATGTACAGAGCCACAAAAATCGTCGCCACCATCGGCCCCGCATCCAGCGATCCGGAAGTCCTGACGCGGATGATCAAAGCCGGTGTCAACGTGGTGCGGCTGAACTTCTCCCATGGCAAGGCGCAGGATCACATCGACCGCGCGGAATTGGTTCGCAAGATAGCGGCGGAATGCGGTCGTGAGATCGCGATCATGGCCGACCTCCAGGGGCCGAAAATCCGCATCGGCAAGTTCGAGAACGGTAAGATCTTCCTCGAAAACGGCAGCAAGTTCGTGCTCGACGCCGATTGCGAACTGGGCAACCAGGCACAGGTCGGCCTCGACTACAAGGAACTGCCCCGCGATATCAAGCCGGCTGATGTCCTGCTGCTCAACGACGGCCTGATCGTGCTGGTGGTCGACAAGGTGGTTGGCAACGCCATCCATACGACGGTCAAGATTGGCGGCGAGCTGTCGAACAACAAGGGCATCAATCGCCTCGGCGGCGGTCTGTCCGCGCCGGCGCTGACGGCCAAGGATATGGAAGACATCAAGACTGCGATGAGCTTCCAGACTGACTACATCGCCGTCTCCTTCCCGAAGAGCGCGACCGACATGATCATGGCGCGCCAGTTGGCGAATATCGCCGGCGAAGCGACGCGCCACAAACCGCGGATGATCGCCAAGATCGAGCGTGCCGAGGCCATTCCTGCCTTGCAGGAAATCCTCGATGCATCCGACGGCATCATGGTGGCGCGCGGCGACCTGGCGGTGGAAGTGGGTAACGCCGCCGTGCCTGCCTTGCAGAAGCGCATGATCAAGATGGCGCGCGCGTCGAACAAGCTGGCGATCACGGCCACGCAGATGATGGAGTCGATGATCGTCAACGCCGTGCCGACGCGTGCTGAAGTCAGCGACGTCGCGAACGCGGTGCTGGACGGTACCGACGCGGTGATGACATCCGCCGAAACGGCTTCCGGCAAGTATCCCGTCGAGACCGTCGAGACAATGGCAGCCATCTGCCTTGAGGCCGAGAAATCCGACGTCATCAAGCTGGACGCCGACTTTCTTAACGCGACATTCACGCGGATCGACCAGTCCATCGCCTATGGCGCACTGTTCACCGCGTACCACCTGCGCGTGAAAGCCATCGCAGCGTTGACCGAGTCCGGTTCGACTGCCCTTTGGATGAGCCGTCACAACATCGACATCCCGATTTTTGCGCTTACGCCCGTCCTCGGCACCCAGCGCAAGGCAGCCCTGTACCGGAACGTCACGACCTTTGAACTCGCGCATTCCTACGACCGCGAAGCTGTGCTCAAAGCCGCGCAGGATTTGCTCCTTGCCAAAGGAGTCGTGCAGAAAGGTGACATGATTGTCGTCACCTGGGGCGAACCGATGGGCCAGGTTGGCGGCACGAATGCCCTGAAGATCATGAAGATCGGCGAATACTAATTTTATTGTCTTGGAGAATCACCATGCCTCTCGTATCCATGCGTCAACTGCTCGACCACGCTGCTGAAAACGGTTACGGTCTGCCTGCATTCAACGTCAACAACCTGGAACAAGTCACTGCGATCATGCAGGCCGCCGACGAAGTCAATTCGCCGGTGATCATGCAGGCTTCTGCAGGCGCGCGTAAGTACGCCGGCGAAGCCTTCCTGCGCCATCTGATCGAAGCCGCCGTCGAAGCCTACCCGCACATCCCGGTTGTGATGCACCAGGACCACGGCCAGTCGCCGGCAGTCTGCATGGCCGCGATCAAGTCCGGTTTCACCTCGGTAATGATGGACGGCTCGCTGATGGAAGACGGCAAGTCGGTTGCCAGCTACGAATACAACGTCGAAGTGTCGCGCAAGGTCGTCGAGTTTTCGCACTCGATCGGCGTCACGGTTGAGGCAGAGTTGGGCGTGCTCGGTTCGCTGGAAACCATGAAGGGCGACAAGGAAGACGGTCACGGCGCGGAAGGCACCATGACCCGCGAACAGCTGCTGACCGACGTGAACCAGGCTGCGGACTTCGTCAAGCAGACCCAGTGCGATGCACTCGCGATCGCCATCGGCACCTCGCACGGCGCGTACAAGTTCTCCCGCAAGCCCACCGGCGACATCCTGGCCATCCAGCGCATCAAGGAAATCCACGCACGCATTCCCAACACCCACCTCGTGATGCACGGTTCCTCCTCCGTACCGCAGGAACTGCTGGCCGAGATCCGCGAATTTGGCGGCGACATGAAGGAAACCTATGGCGTGCCGGTCGAGGAAATCCAGGAAGGCATCAAGCACGGCGTCCGCAAGATCAACATCGACACCGACATCCGCCTCGCGATGACCGGCGCGATCCGCCGCTTCTTCGCGGAGAACCCGTCCAAGTTCGACCCGCGCGAATACCTGAAGCCGGCGCGCGAAGCTGCGAAGCTGATCTGCAAGGCACGCTTCCTCGCCTTCGGTTGCGAAGGCCAGGCCGGCAAGATCAAGCCGATCACGCTCGAGAAGATGGCCGAGAAGTACAAGAAAGGCGAACTCGCTCAGATCGTGCAGTAAAATTCAGCTTCGGAAATAAACCGACCGGCGGCGTGTTCGACACCCGCCGGTTTAGCTTTTTTGGAAACCCCCAATGAACAGCCTTTACCAGTCCACCATCAAGTCCCTTCCGCTGCTCGGCCGCGGCAAAGTGCGTGACAACTACGCCGTCGGCGACGACAAGATCCTGATCGTTACCACCGACCGCCTGTCCGCGTTCGACGTCGTGATGAACGAACCGATCCCCGGCAAGGGCAAGGTGCTGAACCAGATGTCCGATTTCTGGTTCAAGAAGCTGGGCGATATCGTCCCCAATCACTTGACCGGTGTCGCTCCGGAGTCGGTGGTGGCGGCGGATGAGGTGGAGCAGGTGCGCGGCCGCGCGGTCGTCGCCAAGCGCCTCAAGCCCATCCTGGTCGAGGCTGTGGTACGCGGCTACATCATCGGTTCGGGCTGGAAGGACTACCAGGCGAACGGATCGATCTGCGGCATCGAACTGCCGAAGGGCCTGCGCCAGGCGGACAAGCTCGCCACCCCGATCTTCACGCCGGCGGCAAAGGCCGACCTGGGCGAGCATGACGAGAACATCAGCTTTGCCGAAATGGAAAACCGCATCGGCAAGGAACTCGCCGCCAAGATGCGCGACGTCAGCATCAAGCTGTACCAGACCGCTGCCGACTATGCGGCCACACGCGGCATCATCATCGCCGACACCAAGTTCGAATTCGGCCTCGATGAGAACGGCACGATGCACCTGATGGATGAAGTGCTGACCGCCGATTCTTCGCGCTTCTGGCCGGCGGATTCGTATGCCCCGGACATGTCGCCGCCGTCCTTCGACAAGCAGTTCGTGCGCGATTACCTGGAAACGCTGAAGGACTGGAAGAAGACTCCGCCCGCACCGGCACTGCCTGCCGACGTGATCGAAAAGACCGGCGCGAAATACCGCGAGGCGCTGGAGCGATTGACCGGCGAAAAGCTGAAGGACTGACATGAGCGCACAAACCGAAAAGCCGGTCGTCGGCGTCATCATGGGTTCGTCGTCCGACTGGGACGTGATGCAGCATGCCGTGGCGATGCTGAAGGATTTCGGCATCCCCTATGAGGCGAAAGTGGTGTCCGCACACCGCATGCCCGACCAAATGTTCGAATACGCGGAGACAGCGCGCGAGCGCGGCCTGCGCGCCATCATTGCCGGTGCCGGCGGCGCGGCGCACCTGCCCGGCATGGTCGCGGCAAAAACCATCGTGCCGGTGCTCGGCGTGCCTGTGCCGTCGAAGTACCTGCGCGGCGAGGACTCGCTGCTGTCGATCGTGCAGATGCCCAAAGGCATCCCGGTCTCGACCTTCGCCATTGGCGAGGCGGGCGCCGCCAATGCCGCGCTGACCGCAATCGCCATCCTCGCAACCACCGATGACAAACTGGCTGCCAAACTGCAGGAGTTCCGCGCGAAGCAGACGCAGGCAGCCTTTGCAATGACGCTTCCGGCATGAGTGACAAGTTTCAAGCCTTCGTACCCTCCGCAACGCCGCCAACCTGGCTGGGCGTGATGGGCGGCGGCCAGCTCGGCCGCATGTTCGTCCATGCTGCCCAGATGATGGGCTTCAAGGTCGCGGTGCTGGAGCCCGCGCGCGACTGCCCGGCCGGCCACGCGGCCGATCACCTGATCTGCGCCAAATACGATGACGAGGCTGCGCTTGCGGAACTCGCCTTGCAGTGCGCCGCAGTAACCACTGAATTCGAAAATGTGCCGGCACAGAGCCTTGCATTCCTCGCTGACCGCACCTTTGTCGCCCCCGGTGCCGCTTGCGTATCGGTGGCCCAGGACCGCCTCGAGGAGAAGCGCTTCTTTACCGATTGTGCTCCCAGCTCCGGCGTGCTGCCGGCGCCGTACAAGGCCATCCTCCATAACGACGACATCGACTCCATTCCCGAGTCACTTTTCCCCGGCATTCTCAAGACCGTGCGCATGGGCTATGACGGCAAGGGTCAGGTGCGCGTGAAATCGAAGGACGATGTACGCAACGCGTTCGCCGGTATGGGCGGAGTCGCCTGCGTGCTGGAGAAGATGCTGCCGCTGGCTTACGAAGTATCGGTCCTGACGGCGCGCGGCGCGGATGGCGAATCGGTGGTGTACCCGATCGCGGAGAACGTGCATCGCGACGGTATCCTCTTCACGACTACGGTTCCTGGCCCCAACGTCTCTGCGGAAACGGCCGCGAAGGCGCAGACGGCGGCATTGTCCATCATCGCCCAGCTCGGCTACGTCGGCGTGCTCTGCATCGAATTCTTCGTGCTGCAGGACGGCTCGCTGGTCGTCAACGAAATGGCGCCGCGCCCGCACAACAGCGGTCACTACACGATCGATGCCTGCGTCACCAGCCAGTTCGCGCAACAGGCGCGTGCAATGGCGCGTCTGCCCCTCGGCGACGTGCGCCAGCATTCCCCGGCCGTCATGCTCAACATCCTTGGCGACGTCTGGTTCGAAGGCGACAGCGACACGCCGCGCGAACCGGCTTGGGACAAGATCCTCGCCCTGCCGGGCGCGAACCTGCATCTTTATGGCAAGGACGATCCGCGCCGCGGACGGAAGATGGGTCACGTGACCTTCGTCGATCCCACGCTGGAACTGGCGCAGCAGAACCTGCGCGCAGCCTGCGACATCCTGGGCATTCCATACTGAGCAGGACATGCCGGAACAGACCATGGACATGCCCGCGATCAAAGCGGCTGCGCGCAAGCTGGAAGAGGGCGAACTCGTCGCCCTTCCCACTGAAACTGTTTACGGTCTCGGTGCAGACGCAGAAAACCCCGCCGCCGTGGCAAAGATCTATGCGGCCAAGGGACGCCCCGCCAATCATCCTGTCATCGTCCATCTCGCGCCGGGGGCTGATGTTGCCTACTGGGCGGTCGACATTCCTTCCGAAGCACGCAAGCTGATCGATGCCTTCTGGCCCGGTCCACTGACCTTGATCCTCAAGCGGGCGCCACGGATTCCGGACGCCGTCTCGGGCGGGCAGGACTCGGTGGGATTGCGCTGTCCTTCGCATCCGGTTGCACAGGCATTGCTGCGCGAGTTCAAGTCGGGCAAGGGCGGCGTTGCCGCACCTTCCGCGAACAAGTTCGGCCATGTCAGTCCCACCACCGCACAGCACGTGCGGGACGAGTTCGGTACCGGACCGGAGAGTCCGCTTGCCTGCATCCTCGAAGGCGGGCAGAGCGAGGTCGGCATCGAGTCGACCATCCTCGACCTGAGCCGCATGGCAACGCACGGACCGGTCCTGCTTCGTCCGGGACACATCAGCGCGGCGCAGATCGAACAAGTGATCGGAATGTATCCCCGCCTGCCGGACGCTGCTGCGCCGCGGGCGTCGGGAACGCTGGAAGCGCATTACGCGCCGAGCACGCCGGTTGCCATGGTGCAGCCGGAACAGCTTGCCGACACGATGGATCGGCTTTCCAAGGCAGGCCGCCGGTTTGCAGTCATCCGTCGTACTCAACCTGCTATCGCTGCAGAGGTTCAGACCGCGATGCCGGCATCACCTGAAGGCTACGCACACGACCTGTACGCTGCGCTGCGCGCCATGGACGCGGCCGGCGCCGACGTCATCCTCGTGGAGTCCCTGCCGGCCGAAGACGAATGGCAGGGCATCAATGACCGCCTGCGTCGTGCCGCCCACGATTCGCAAGGCATTCTTGCCCGGCTCCTCGGTTAGAGCATCCTCTCTAAAGTTGCTGCCCGGATTCAATCTGGTCATCTAGGCAAGGTCACCTTATCAGTGACATACTAGCCGCGGAAAGGCACACCCGTTCGCTTTTCTTTCTCGAAGACAATATCCATAACAGGAGACCAGATGCGTCACTTCCACTTCTCAGCGGTGCTGTTGTCGGCCGCCATCCTGGCGGGCTGCGGCGGCGGCGACAAGACCCCTCAGTTCAGCAACCTCGTTTCGTTTGGCGACAGCCTGAGCGACATCGGCACCTATTCGGTTGGCACGGTCAGGGCGCTCGGCGGCGGCAAATACACCGTCAACGACCCGTCGAGCAAGAACTGGATTGAACTGATGGCCTCGAAACTGAACGTCGCTGCTCCATGCCCGGCACAAACCGGTCTCGAGGGCGATCCCGCGCAGGGTTTTGCGGTTCCAGTGACGAACTTCACCAACTGCACCGCGTACGCACAGGGTGGTGCGCGCGTTACCAATCCGGTCGGACCGGGCAACAAGGCGCTCGGCGGCGCCAACGCGGTCCTCGGCCAGCTTACCGTTCCGGTTGCGACGCAGATCCAGAACCATCTTAACTCGCGCGGCGGCTCGTTCACCGGCACGGAAATCGTGTTCGTGATGGCCGGCGGTAACGACGTTTTCATCAACCTCGCCGCGGTAGGCGCAGGCGGAAGCCCGACTGCTGCAGTGACGGCGATGGGCACGGCCGGCGCGGAGCTCGGCGGCTATGTGCGGAACCTCGTGCTTGGCAAGGGGGCGAAGTACGTCGTTGTCGTCAACCTGCCGGACGTCAGTCAGACGCCGTTCGCGCGCGCGCAGAGCCCGGAAACGCAGGGGCTGATCAATACGATGGTGACAACCTTCAACGCACAGTTGGCCCAGGGCCTGTCGGGTACGGACGTACTCCTGGTCGACGCCTACACCACCGGCCGTGATCAGTTCGCCAATCCGACAAAGTACGGCCTGACCAACGTGACGACACCGGCCTGCGACCTGACGCCCGCAAGGAATCCGCTCGGCTCCTCGCTCGTCTGCACGCGGAACAACCTGGTCGCCGGGGCGACGGATACCTTCCAGTATGCCGACACCGTGCATCCGACGCCCTTCGGTTACAAGCTCCTGTCCGACCTCGTCACCCAGGAGATGGGCAAGCGCGGCTGGCTGTAAGCCGGAAAAACTGGCGCGTTTATCCGTAGCGCAGTTTCATCACGAGGATAAACAGCGCCAGTGCTAGCGTGAACACGTTGGCGATGATCACCGGCCATGCGCCGATGACAAGGCCGTACAGCAGCCACATCGCCACGCCCGAGGTGAAGATGCTGTACATGCCGAGCGAGACGCCTTCTGCCCGCTTCGACTTCCAGGTCATCCAGGCCTGGGGGATGAAGGCGATGGTGGTCAACGTTGCGGCGAGCGCGCCGATCAGGTTGTCGATCTGGTCAAGGGATGCGAATACCATGTGCGTTTTGTAATTTGTTCGAACTGAATGCAAAAACCCCGTCCGTTGCTGGCAGCGGACGGGGTTTTTCTTGCGTGGGTGAATTTTACTGGAAGGCCTGTATTCCTGTCTGCGCCCGACCGAGAATCAGTGCATGGATGTCGTGCGTGCCTTCATAGGTGTTGACGACTTCCAAATTGACCATGTGACGGATGATGCCGAACTCATCGGAGATGCCATTCCCGCCCAGCATGTCGCGCGCCATCCGAGCGACGTCGAGTGCCTTGCCGCAGGAGTTGCGCTTCATGATGGAGGTAATTTCGGGCGATGCCGTGCCTTCATCCTTCATGCGCCCAAGACGCAGGCAGCCTTGCAGGCCGAGCGTGATTTCGGTTTGCATGTCGGCCAGTTTTTTCTGGATCAGCTGGTTGGCGGCGAGCGGCTTGCCGAACTGCTTGCGGTCCAGCACATATTGACGCGCGCGGTGCCAGCAGTCTTCCGCCGCACCCAGGGCGCCCCATGCAATGCCGTAGCGCGCCGAGTTCAGGCAGGTGAACGGTCCCTTCAGGCCGCGGACTTCAGGGAAGGCATTCTCTTCCGGGCAGAACACTTCATCCATCACGATTTCGCCGGTGATCGATGCGCGCAGGCCGAACTTGCCGTGGATGGCCGGCGCGGACAATCCCTTCATGCCCTTGTCGAGGATGAAGCCGCGGATCTCGCCCGCGTCGTCCTTGGCCCACACCACGAATACGTCGGCGATGGGGGAATTCGAGATCCACATCTTGGCGCCGGAGAGGCTGTAGCCGCCGGGGACCTTCTTTGCCCGCGTGACCATGGAACCGGGATCGGAGCCGTGGTTGGGTTCGGTGAGGCCGAAGCAGCCTATCCATTCGCCCTTCGCCAGCTTCGGCAGGTATTTCTGTTTCTGCGCCTCGGTGCCGAATTCGAAGATCGGCACCATGACCAGCGAGGACTGCACGCTCATCATCGAGCGGTAGCCGGAATCGACGCGCTCCACTTCGCGCGCAATCAGTCCGTAGCTGACGTAGTTCAGGCCGGGACCGCCATACTGTTCGGGAATGGTCGGGCCGAGCAGGCCGAGTTCGCCCATCTCAGGGAATATCGCGGGGTCGGTCTTCTCGTGGCGGAAGGCTTCGAGCACGCGCGGCTGCAGCTTGTCGCGGCAATATGCCTGCGCCGCATCGCGCACCATGCGCTCTTCGTCGGTGAGCTGCTGGTCGAGCAGCAGCGGATCTTCCCAATGAAACTGTGCTTTCGATTTCGTCATGTTGCGTCCCTTTTCTCGTTATTTATTTGGTTGGCGTCGTAGCCGAGAATTTCCCGTTGTGGAAGACGAGTGCCGGTTGCGGCGTGACGTCGCAGCGCTCGACTTCCCCGACAAAGATGACGTGGTCGCCTTCGGGATAGCGGCTCCGGTTGTGGCATTCAAACCAGGCGGCCACGCCTTTCAGGATTGGCAACCCGGTGTGCGACAGTTCGAACTCCACTCCTTCGAAGCGGTTATCGATGCGCTTGGCGAATCGTTCGGCCAGCGCGGTCTGGTTCCCGGACAGGATGTTGATCACGTAATGCGTATTGCCGGTGAAGACGGGCAGGCTGGTCGCCGTCTGCGCAAGACTCCACAACACTAGCGGCGGATCGAGTGAAACGGAGTTGAACGAACTGGCGGTCAGGCCGAGGAAGGTGCCGTCAGGCAGGCGCGTGGTAATGATTGTCACGCCGGTGGCGAACTGTGACAAGGCAGTGCGGAAATGACGGGAGTCGAACTCGGGCGGTCCCGCGCTGGAAGATTGAGGTGACATCTGAAATCCGGTTATTTCGTCCATTATGCCGAAAATCCTGCCTTGACGAGAGACAAGCGCCGAATGGTTACTTGCGCCGTACGACGCGCGAAGCCGGCGGTTTCTCGCGCAGCATGGCCTGGAAGGTTTTCGGCATCCATGGCCGGGCGGCCAGCAGCATGCTGATCGCATATTTATCTTCGAACGGCAGCCGGGCGTCTTCCTGGTGCTGCAATGCAAACTCGTTCGCGACCTGCTTCAAGCGCTCGAGGAGGACGGCAATCGACTTCTTCGACAGCATGACATTCACGAGACGCAGCAATTCATGGTCGCCGTCGAATTGCGAATCGAGGTAATCGCTGTATGCCTGTTCACGGAAATGCGCCTGTATCGGTCCGTCGGGAATCCAGCGGAAGGTGCGCGAGACCAGCAGCTTGACGCGGTTGTTGGGCAGAAGCGCGATGATCCCGATCTTGTCCAGGCGGACGAGGCACTTCACCACTTCCGCTTCGGTCATGCGGTAGACCTGCACGATCTGCGCCAGCGACAGCTGGTTCAGGACGGACACGGCGACAATGAACAGTTTCGCATCGCCGATGATTTCCTTTTCCTGCGCGTACGTCAGCTCGGAAATCAGGCGCGATTCGTCATGCCCCGCAAGCGCGATGTCGCGGAAATCGATCTGCGCGGCCTGCAGGATTTCATCCAGGCGCTGCAGCGTGAAATTCTTCTGCGAAAACATCCGCTTGACGCTTGCCTCGGACATATCGATGCGGCTTGCCAGGTCGGCGTAGGTAATGCCACGCGCCTTGAGTTCGCGCTTGAGTGAATCGACGAGTGAGCTTGCTTGCAGCATGGTTTTCATGAATGGCAACAGGTGGCGAAAATGATACACCAGCCGTAATGGCCGTCCCGCCAACCGCCAAGCAGGTTCACTGCGGAGCGGCAAGAAAATAATTGACCGCACTCAACGTGGCAACATAGGCATCCCCGCATCTTTGCGCTAAAGTCAATACATCAACACATGGAGCGGATCATGGCGTCGGAAATCGCAACACTTGGTGGAGGGTGCTTCTGGTGTCTGGAAGCGGTGTACCAGGAACTCAAAGGCGTGCTGCACGTCGAGAACGGCTATGCGGGCGGACACGTGCGCAACCCGAGCTACGAACAGGTATGCGATGGAAACACCGGCCACGCGGAAGTCGTGCGCATCGAGTTCGATCCCTCCGTCGTGAGCTATCGCGAGATCCTCGAAATCTTCTTCACCATCCATGACCCGACGACGCCGAACCGCCAGGGCAACGACGTCGGTACCCAGTATCGCTCGGTGATCTTCTACCACTCGCCGGAGCAGCACGAGATCGCACGCCAGGTGATTGCCTGCATGGCCAGCGTCTGGGATGCGCCGATCGTGACCGAACTCGCTCCCGTGCCCGATTACTACAAGGCGGAAGACTACCATCAGGATTATTTCCGGCAGCATCCGCTGCAAGGCTACTGCGCCTTCGTCGTCGCGCCAAAAGTGGCCAAGTTCCGGAAGGTGTTTGCAGACCGCGCGAAGACTGAGGCATGACCATGAGCACGGTATTCGAAAAGATTCTCCACGGCGAGATCCCCAGCGCCAAGGTGTATGAAGACGAGTATGTCTTCGCCTTCATGGATGCGGGGCAGGTCAATCCTGGGCATGTGCTCGTTGCAACCCGCGCGCCCTATGCAACGCTAATGGATGCGGACGAGGCGTCGGCCGCCGCAATGATGCGTGCCGCAAGGCGCATTGCGCTCGCAGTGCAGGAAGCGTTCCAGCCGGACGGCATCACCATCCTGCAGGCGAACAAACCCGCCGGTTGGCAGACGGTGCCTCACCTGCATCTCCACGTATTGCCGCGCTACGACAACGACGGTGTCGAGCTCACCTGGCCACGCAAGGAACCCGGCATGGAGAAGCTGCGCGAATACGCGGCGAGGATTCAACTGGACGGCGTTCAGGCATAAATATATCGGCGGGACCACGGCAAGCTCGCCGCATCGCGGTTCGCCTTGGTGCAGACCACCTGGTAAAGCGATACCCAATCCTGCGCGAAGGCGTAGGCGCATCCAGCGGTGAGGAGATAGGTGAGTGCCGAGGCATGCGGCACCCGGATGCCGACTTTTGGCGCCTGCTGGCCGAAGTCGAGTTGCCGGCCGTTCCACAATTCAAGCCGCAAGAGCAGGGCCGCGTGGCTGCGGATGCCCTCGACCCAGTTTCCCAGTCGCCTTTCCCAGAACATGTTTACCCCTCCGCATCACGGATGGATAACACCCTCTCGGTACTGCAAGAAAAAGAATCGTTACGGCTGCAATCGCTGCACTTGCCAGCTTCCGTCCGCCTGCCGCACGTAGGCAATGCGGTCATGCAGGCGCGACGGGCGGCCCTGCCAGAATTCCAGATAGTCCGGCACCAGGCGATAGCCACCCCAGTGAGTCGGGCGAACCGGGTTGTCGCCGTACTGCTTTTCGACTTCCTGCACGCGTGCTTCCAGCACCTCGCGACTTGCTACCGGCCGGCTTTGCGCCGAGGCGATCGCGCCAAGCCTGCTCTTCACCGGCCGGCTGTTGAAGTAGGCATCGTTCTCCGCGTCGGTAATGCGTTCCACGCGGCCCTCGATGCGAACCTGGCGCTCCAGCTCGATCCAGTAGAACAAGATTGCTGCAAATGGGTTGCTGTCGAGCTCGCGGCCCTTGCGGCTCTCATAGTTCGTGAAGAACGTAAGGCCCCGCTGGTCGACATCCTTGATCAGCAGGATGCGCGAGGAGGGCCGTCCATCCGCTGTCGCCGTGGACACGGTCATCGCGTTCGCTTCGGGTACCTGTGCGGCAATCGCCTCATCGAACCATTTCAAGAACTGCTCGATGGGATTCGGATGCACATCCGACTCCGACAAGCTCGCGCGACTGTAGTCCCTACGTAGATCCGCTATCGACATCATCTTCCCTGTTCATAATCTGTTGAATGCTGCACGAAGTGAATGGAAATGCCTTGCTTTTTTGATAACCGTCAACAGCATCGCCCCCATTCGCGACGGTATGACCACCATACGTGCATGTCCGTATTTTGCCTTGTCATGAATCAATTTTTGCGAAATCGCAAAGGGCCCTATTCTGCCTTGGATAGCACAGTCTTGCGCCATGCGATCGGGAGCCCCGCGCCGATCATCGCCGTCATTCCCCAGAATACCGCCGTCAGGCCGAGCGCAGCGCCCGCGCCGCCGAATGCCAGCGGAAGGAATACCTGGCATGCATTGCCAATGGTGACGCGAATGCCGACTGCTTCTCCAGCCCGCCCTGGTGGGGCGACATGGTGCAACAGCGCCAGCATGTTCGGCTGGGCCGATCCCACTGCCAGTCCGAGGATCGCCGCCACGACCATCAGCGACAGTGGCTGCCGCATGAATGGGAAGACGGCGTAGCAGAAAGCGGCAAGCACCAGTGCCCCAGCGAGCACCTGCCACTCGTTGAAGCGGCGCGCGATCAGGGGCATCGCCAGCCTGACCATGAAGGTCGCCGCCGAGAAGCAGCCGAGGATGAGACCGATAGTCGAAGCAGCAAATCCGGAACGGGCGCCATGGATCGGCAGCACGAAGGTGAACAGGTCCCAGGCGGAGGACAGCAGCATGCCGACAATGAAGATGTGCCGCATATCCGGCAGCCGGAGCAGGTCGAGCGCGTTGCCTGACTCCGCCGGTTCCTGAACCGCGTGCCCCCGCATTTCCGAAAGCTTGCCGAAGAGGACAAGGGTCGCCGCGCCCGCCGCGAAACAGCCGAAGACTAGATACGCGGCGAAGTAGGGCGCATCGTCGATGATCAATCCGGCAAGCACTGGACCAGCGAAGCCGGAAATGGAAAAACCCAGTGCCAGCCAGCTGTAGTTGGCGGCGCGTTTTTCCTGCGTACTGACTGCGCCGACTGTGTGTTGCGCGGAAATCTGGATCACCATGAATCCTGTTCCGATCAGCATCGTGGCGAGGAAGAGCACCGGCATGCCGCTGACCAGTCCGGGCAATGCGCATCCCATTGCCATGGCAATGCTTCCCACCAACATCGGCCGCATGATCCCGATACGGTCGATCAGCCGGCCGGCAGGCACGGCGCACAACATCGGGAAAAGTGAAAAGAGTGCAATGAGAACGCCAACGGTGAATTCGGAGGCGTGCATGGACAGCGCGTACAACGATGTCGTGATGCGCGAGCCCGCCAGCGCGATATGGGCTGTCAGGGCAACAAGGATGAGGTGCAGCAGCGGTACGGAGGGAAACACGATTCAACAATACCGCTAATGCTGGCACCGCCGCAATAAACCGAGAAAAATAATTCCGGATAAAAACACAGTGCGTTTCCGTCCGTTAAAATGGAAGGATGAACGCTGTCATCTCCCTTCCTTCGCTGAATTTCTCCTCTGACAACGACATCGATTTCGATCGTCGTTTCGGCGGCATTGCGCGCCTCTATGGAGAGGCGGCACTGGCCCGTTTTCGCACAGCGCACATCTGTGTGATCGGTGTGGGCGGGGTCGGGTCGTGGGTCGTGGAAGCATTGGCAAGAAGCGCTATCGGCCGCATCACGATGATCGATCTCGACAATGTTGCCGAGTCGAACGTCAACCGCCAGATCCATGCACTCACCGACACGATTGGCAAGGCCAAGGTCACGGCACTCGCGGAGCGGATCGCGCAGATCAACCCCTATTGCACCGTGCGCGAGATCGAGGATTTCATCACGCCGGAAAACCTCGACGAAATGATCGGCGCCGGCGGCTACGACTATGTGATCGACGCCATCGACAGCGTGAAGGCGAAGACGGCATTGATTGCGTATTGCCGTGCCAAGGGAATCCGCCTGATCACGATCGGCGGCGCGGGCGGGCAGACCGACCCGACGAAGATCGAGATCCGCGACCTGTCGCGCACCGAGCAGGAACCGCTGCTGGCCAAGGTACGCAAGCGCCTGCGCGCCATGCACGGATTCCCGCGTGGCACGAAGAACAAGTTCGGCATCGATGCCGTGTTTTCCACGGAGCCGTTGCGCTTCCCTGAAAGCGGCGAAAGCTGCGATATCGATGTGGATGAAAAGACAGGCATCACCGGCCTCAATTGCGCAGGTTTCGGCTCAGCGATGGTGGTGACGGCCTCCTTCGGACTGGTGGCGGCGTCGCAAGTGCTGCGCAAGCTCGCCGCCGAGGCCTGATCAGTTCCGCGCGTATTCACGCGCGCGGCGCATCGATTCCTGCCTGCCGGCCTTCGTCCGGCACCCACACCTCCTTGTCCAGCGCACGCGACGCGAGAATCTTGTAGATCGATCCTTCGGCGGTCGTTGTCGATTGCACCAGCACGGCTTGCGTGACATGCCATTCGATGGGATCGAAGGTCAGGTCGGGCGGTAGTGAAGCATCGCGGGCCAGCGTGACATGCGGGCTGTAGCGGTGCTGGTCGTTGAACGCCACCTTGCGATCAAGAAGTTCCTGCGCGAGGGCGCCGTGCAGCACGGAAAGCGGCTCCGGCGTTTGTGCCGGCCCCACCCAGGCGATGCGGTTGCGAGGAAAGTAACCGACGCGCGCCAGCATCAGTCTCAGCTCCGTCCGCGGGATCCGGGTGAGGATATCTTTCAGGTCTGGAAGCAGCGCGGCGGGTTGCTGGCCGAGGAAGACCAGCGTCATGTGAAGGTTGGAGTAGGGAATCCTTCTTCCATGCATCGGCGCCTGCAGCTGCTGCAGCTTCGACGCAGTCGCGTCATCCGGCCAGAGTGCATAGAACAGCCGAAGCGAACCTGGATTCTTTGCCATCATGTCGACCCCTTGTTGTCTGATTGAATGCATGTCTCTGGATATGACAGGCGCTATGGCCGACCGTGCCCCAATCAATGGCAAAGGGCTGCGCCCCGATCGCTGAATCCGTCTTTCTCAACGGGAAGAAATTCCCATTCGTATCCGGCCTGCTTCAGTACCAGTTTCAACACCCCATGCGTGGAATTGTCCGACACCTCGCTGTGGAACCGACGGAAGCGCAGCGGCGTGAGCGTTGCTCCACCCGTGCCGACCACAAACTGTCGCATGCCCCGCTCGTCGTCCCGTTGACCTTCCGCATCCTGCGGCGCGAAGCGCTCGTAGTTGTGGTCGTGCGAAGCCAGCACCACCTCGGCGCCCGCCGCGTGCAGGATCGCCCACGCATCCTGCATGCGCTTGTCGTTGCCATGTCCACCCGAGCTGTACAGGGGATGGTGCCAGTACGCGAGCGTGCACTTTGCAGGGTTGCGCGCCAGCTCCTCCTTCAGCCACGCGATCTGTGCGTTGTGTTCCACCGGCTTGAGGTAGCTGTTGAGCGAGATGACATGCCAGCCGCCATGCGTGAAGCTGTAGTACCCGCGCCGGTCGGGGCCTGCCGCATCTCCGAAATAGGTGTAGTAGCCGACGGCGTGCGGCGTGTAGTACTCATGGTTGCCGGGCGACGGACGGGTACGCTTCTTGAACTGTCCCCACGTGGGCCCATAGCAGTCTTCAAACTCGCTGAGCAGGCCGACCGGATAGGTATTGTCTCCGAGCGTGAGGACAAGGGCATCCTTGTCCGTCGCAAGCTGGGCGGAAATGATCGCCGCTGTTTTCGCAGCGCCGCTGTCTTCAGGGCGGTAGGACTTGCAAGAGGCAATGTCGCCGGCGGCATAGACGCTCACGCCTTTGTCCGGAAGCAGGATTGCCTTCGCCTGTTGTTCGCGCACCTGCCGGTCGGATTGGCAGGCGGCAAGCAGGGATGCGAGGATGTATGGAAGAAGAAAATACGTACGTCTGGGTGCTGCCATTTCTCGCCCGCGGGTCATGCCGTTGATCAAACCCCGTATTGTAGAGGACTAGGCCACAGGCAGTGCCGCGGCGACGGAAACCGGCCAGAGATGACGGCGTTGAAGGAGGACTTGCGCCTCGCCCGCCGAAACCGGACGGGAAATGAAGTAACCCTGGATCTCGTCGCACGAGAGCGCCTGCAGCACACGCAACTGCTCTTCCGTCTCGACGCCTTCCGCGACCACGCGCATGCCGAGCGCATGCGCCATCGACATGATCGCCCGGAAGAAGACTTCACCCTCGGCGCTCTTGCTCAACTGCGCGGTAAAGGCGCGGTCGATTTTCAGGCCATCCATGTCCAGCCGTTGCAGTTGCGACAGCGACGAATATCCCGTACCGAAATCGTCGACGAAGAGCTTGATGCCGAACGCGCGCAAGGCGGAGAGTTCGGCAACGACTTCTTCCTGTTCCCCGATCATCAGGGATTCGGTGATCTCGATTTCCACCAGTCCAGAGGGGATGTTGTGGCGGGCGAGGCAGGCGCCAATCGTTTCGCGCACGTCGCCGTGGTTGAACTGGTAAGGCGATACGTTGATAGAGACCGGTACCAGGGGAAGACCGAGCGTCGTCCACGCGGCAATCTGGGCGCACGCCTTCTCCATCACGATTTCACCGAGCTTGAGGATGAGACCCGTCTCTTCGGCAAGTGGAATGAAGGTCAGCGGCGGCACCAGGCCGAGGTCGGGATGCTGCCAGCGCACCAGCGCCTCCATGGCCTGCAGTTCGCCTGTCGTCGCGTTGACCCGCGGCTGGTAATGCAGCACGAACTGGTCCTGCACCAGTGCCTGCTGCAGGGCGCGCTCCATGTCCAGCCTGGCCTTGAGCAATTCCGACAGACTGCTTTCGTAGAAGTGGAATTGGCCCTTGCCTTCGGACTTGGCCTGGTACATCGCAATGTCCGCGTGCTTGAGCAGCGTCTCCGCATCCAGTCCGTCGTGCGGAAACAGGCTCACCCCGACAGACGCACTCACAAAATTCTTGCCGCGCGCAAGATCGAACGGGTGATGGAAGGCGTCTGCAATCCGCGATGCGACGGCAGCCGCATCGTCTTCCTGGTCAACCGGTTCGAGGATCACGGTGAACTCGTCACCGCCCAGGCGCGCCACGTGGTCAGAGGGACGTACAACCGATTTCAGACGGAGCGCCGCGGCATGCAGCAATTCGTCGCCCGCCGAGTGCCCCAGCGAGTCGTTCACGTTCTTGAAGTTGTCAAGGTCGACGAACAGGAGGGCAAGCATGCTGCCCGATCTGCGCGCGTTCTCCAGCGCCTGCGGCAGGTATTGCGACAGCCAGTTCCGGTTAGGCAGCGCGGTCAGTGCGTCCTCATTGGCCATGCGCGACAGCTCGCGCTCATGTGCCTTGATTTGCGAAATGTCGCGGAACGTGATCGCCAGTCCGGTCCCCGAACGGACGAGCCGGCGATGCACCCATTCGATCTTGATAGGGCTGCCGGGAGGGATCCTGAGTTCGTCTTCGTAGTAGCCCGATTCAATCGCGCTGCAATAGGTCCGCATCAGCACTGGGAAGTATTCGGGACTGTTGAGGACGGACGACCGGGACCCTACGAACTGTTCGCGCGTCAGGCCATAGAACGATGCGCCGCGCACGTTGCAGTCCACGACTTCGAAGTCGACGATCTCGCCGGATTTTTCGCGTATCGCGCGCAGCATGTAAAAGCCCTCGTTGCCGCCCTCGGTTGCGAGGCGGTAGGCTTCCTGCACTTCCGCTTCCTGGTGCTTGCGCCACGCCAGGCGTGCCGACAGCAGCGTCGCAACGACAGCGAAGAGGAACAGGAACAGGGTTCCGGCTATCGCCATCGTCATGTTGCTTTTGCGCGCCTGCCAGTAAGGGGCGAAGCGTTCCTCCTCGGAGAGACCCACCATCGCGATCAGCGGATACGCGTCAAGCGGGACCATTGACGCAAAGCGTGCGCGGCTGTCAGCGAACCATTCCTGCGGGAGCAGGGTGCTGCTGCCGTCCAGTTTGTCCAGCGCCGGAATCGTGCGCAGTGCATTGCCCTCCCAGGTTGCCGCCTTCCGCCCGACATCCCCGATGGTCGACATGCGTAGAACGGCATCCGTTCCGATCACGGCAAGCAGGCCGGATTTTCCGAGACCGGATCCATCGTAAAAGGAAGCGAGCGAAAGCGGTTCCACCGATACCAATACCACGCCGTCGAAGCTTCCATCCGCCTTCTCAAGCCGGCGCGTGAACTGGAGGACCGTCCTGCCAGAGACGCGGCCCATGTTGGGGACACCGATTCGCAGTTCTTGCGACCGGTTGTCACGATGGTAGATGAAGTAATCGCGGTCGGTCACAAGGGGCGGTGCCTGGCCAAGGGGACGGTTACCGGTGATCGGCCTTCCCTCAGGTCCGATTACCGTCACGAGCGCGTAACGGTCGGTCGGGAAAAGGCCTTGTTCGGTCAGGGCTTCGAGGCTGAGGAGGGAGTTTTCCCACTCGTACTTGACGAGCAGCGTGAGATGGTCGATCTGTTCGACGGAGCGGGTGAGGTACTGCGCGTAAGCGGTCGCCAGCGTGCGCGCTTCCTGCATTGCGCTCCGCTCCTCATTGCGACGGTCTTCGGCGGAAGTGGCGAGGACGGATACCCACAAGACAATACCGAGTAAAAGGCATAACACCGGCCACACGGCGATGAAGACGATGTTTTGCTTCAGGAACTCCGGTTTCCTGATCAGGCCGACAGGCCGAGGGGCATTGCGCGTGCTGGTCATTGAACTGCCGAATGGTATCTGGGCCCCGCGGGGAACATCTGCCGGTCGCGCCGGACCGTTGATTTCGAGCAGGAAACTTACCATACCATAAGGTCCAGCCAGCCGCCATCATGGCCGGCACACACCTGTTCGGCCTTTAGTGCAGCTCCTTGTATTGCAGAGGTCTAGAATTCGTGCTCGTTGAAGGCGCGGTTTGCACGCTCTTCCGCTGCTGCCCATGCCTCTGCCTCGGTCGGGAAGGTCCCGGCTGGAATATACGTCTCGGCAACTTCCGGCTCGCGGGTAAGCCGGACATACACCTGGGCCTCAAAAGTACCGTCAGGCTGCGAAACCGCGACAATCCGGGCGAGGTGCGTGCCGCTCTGCAGCATCCGGCCTTCCGGCGCTCCGCCATTCCCGCCGTTGCCGAGGGATTGCTCATCCCGTTCCACGTCGCGCTGTCCAGGCGATTTGTCGCCGCTGCCGATGTCCGCTTCGTCCATCAAGTGTTTCACTTGCTGTCCCATGCTTTTCTCCTGTGCGTACACCCTGGCGTACTTGCTCCGGGTCTGTCCATATGATGAAGCGGCACTCCGATAGTTCTTGCCGGGCGACGCCTGCCCCGTCCGGCCAATGTATCCGAACCATCGGTGGTGGCATTCGTCTAACATTTTTTCGGAGGCGATATGGATACCAGGAAAAATCCGCCGGCTGATCCGGGTAAAGGTGGCAACGAGGAAGCACGTACCAAGGACAACCCGATCGGTATCGATGACATCGGTTTACCTTCCGGTATCCGCAAGGATGAGGTTGGCCGGTTGGAAGAAATTCGGCCCGACCCCGCCAAGACGTCCGACAAATCCTGATGGAGAACCCGCAATGATTACCCCGCCAGAACGCCGTCCACATGAGGCAAATACACAGCCGGACCAGGAAGACAGCAAGCTCGAACGACTGGTCAAGCACATCGAACCGCCGGGACGCGACGTAACCGACGATGACCTGAAGGACCCCGGCCGCATGACGCCGAACTCTACGCCAACGGATAACCGGTCCTGACCCACAACCCTGACAGGGCGCATGCCGCCCAGGAGCAACCTGTATGGCAAGCAAGCAAGAATGCGACCAGTACGCCGCCGAACTCACGCGCCGTTTCGACGAGTTCGTCCAATGGGCGTTAACGAACTGGCCAAAGCCCGAGTTTCCCCTCCTGTCGTCGGACTTCAGTGAGTCGCGACGGGAGATCAGCCAGATCGCCGGACGAAAGCTCGGCGACGCAGATGAGCACGATGATCTGCCCCGCCCGGCCTTCGGCAATGACGACCGCCAGTTCCGCGATGTTAATCCCATGCCTTGGCCCTGACGGGCACCGGAGTTCTCACCAAGAGGAGAGCATGATGCAATCAGTGAAGCGCGCCTTTGTCGGCGCATTGCTTGCCGCCTTCACCTTTGTCGGCTTCACACAGACGGTGCAGGCCGCGATGATCGGCACCGAGCAGGTCCATGCGGCCATTGTCGGGGGCGGCGACCATGCCAGGATCAATGCAGCACTCGATCGTCCTGAAGTGATTGCGCATCTGGAAAGCATGGGCGTAACGCGGGACGACGCCCAGGCCCGGGTTGCCGCATTAACGAATGAGGAAGCAGCCACCCTGGCATCGCAGATCGACAGTCTCCCTGCAGGCGGGGACGTCGTCGGTGCGCTGGTGCTGATCTTCGTCATCCTGCTGGTGACCGACATTCTCGGCTTGACCAAGGTATTCCCGTTCACGCGGTCGCGAAGATAGATGCACGGCTGGTCAACCTGAATAGTGCCGTAGCCCGTTCGGAACTTGCAATAGCGCCAATGAAACGCTGTCAGCGTACTTCAAGTTGTCGGATCCGGGGCGTGACATCGCCTGCTTGGGCAGACTGAGGATTGGTCGTCGTTTCGCGCTTGAATGCTGCAAGGGCCTCATTTTTCTGGCCAGCCTCGGATCTTGCCCCGTGGGTGACGACTGCAGCGGCGTCGGGAAACAAGAAGAAACGCAAGGGGGAGCGAGGGCAAGGTAAGCACAGAAAACAGAAAAGCCGCAGACCGGGACGGTGTGCGGCTTTCGAGTCGATTTGATGCGGTGTGAAACAGAAATTTGGTGGAGACGGCGGGAATCGAACCCCCGTCCTTTCCCGTGAAATCAATCACTTGGAACCTCCCTGTGACTAAACTGTGACAAAAAGCGCATTGCCTTCTCTCCACCGGAATTGTTCCGAGTCGGGATCCATCGGGCATAGCGCTTGAGCGTCATTTGCAAGTTCTTGTGTCCCATCTGAACAGAGACCCAGAAAGGGTCTTCGCCAGCCGTGAGCATCAAGCTCGCGTACGTGTGCCTGGTTTGATATGGGTTGCGGGGCGCAATCGACGCCGACGATAGAAGCGGATACCAGGCGCTCTTTCTGAGCTGGCCGTCATCGATCCACGGCTCGCCGGTTTTCGGGTTCAGGAACACTTCTTGATGCTTGGTGGACTTGAATTTTTCTTGGCGCCGTAATGCCTCTTCCGCCACAGGCAGGAGGGTAACGATGCGTCGACCGGCCGCAGTCTTTGTGTCCTTGAATGACTTTCGAACTTTGGCCCGAGAGACGTAGATTTGCTTGCGGTCCAAATCGACATCTTCCCAGCGTAATGCGATGAGTTCCGAGGTGCGAAGGCCGCTGTAGAAAGCAAACTGGAACAGGTTTTTCACCTGGCCTGATGCAGCGGCAAGAACTTTGTTGATTTCGTCGGGTGCGAACGGGTTTGGCTCTTCTGGCTGGTGTCTCAGGTTCTCAACCCGTTCGAGCGGGTTTGACGTGATAAGGCCATCCCGGTATGCAAGCTGGAAGACTTCTCGAAGAGGAATGAGGATGTTGTTCTTCCGCTTGCCTGTTATCGCTAGATCGGTGAGCCAGGCGCGCACCCCTGCAGCGGTAACGTCCTTGAAAGAGCATGCCCCGAACTTCGGGCGCAGGTGGAAGTTAATCGCACTTTGATAATCCCGAACGGTACTTGGTGCGCAATCGAGACGTTTGAACTTCAGGAAGTTATCGAGTGCTTCCCCAATCTCGCCGCTGTACTCGGTACTTTTCCGCGATCGACTGGAGAAGTATTTTTCAAGATCGAGGTCGCCGCGTGCTATGTCGAAGAGGATTGCGTTGCGCGTGCGCTCCGCGTACTTCAGATTCGCCTCGGTAGGAGGTATCGCGAGCTTTTCGCGATACCGCTTACCCTGATAGATAAAGTCGATCTGAATGCCGCTGCCATGCGGCCTTATGCCCTTACGGGTTTTCCTTCGATCCATGACTGAATTGCCTCAAGATTGAAGTGAATACGCCCGTCAGGAGCTTTGCGCCAGTGAAGGCCTTCTAGCCAGACACCCTTTTTGATTTTGGCTCGGATTGCATTCTCCGAGTAACCCGAGTGCTGCATTAGCAGCTTGATAAGAACCCAACGCATGTTCTCCCCTTTGAAATGAATCGAAAAGACCAACTGAAGTGGTCTAGGGGAGTTTAAAGTTCACCTAGGGGTTCGTCAAGTTCCCTTACTCAAGTTCGCTGGACCTAACACCTTTGATCTCGCCTTTCACGGCTTTCCAAAAGTTGCTTACGTCTTTTGCAATGCGCCAGGCCATTGACTTTTCGGCCTTTGGGCCGACTTCGGGAAATGCAGCGCGGGAGTCGATGCCGAGAATCTCCTCGTACTCTCGCACTGTCCGCTGACTGTGCATAAGGAAGGAGACTTTCCAGCCAAGTTGCCGAGAAATGAAGAGGTAGCCGATTGCTCCTTTTAATCGCTCGGAGTTTCCCTTGAAACGTTCAAGTGCCTTGTCAGCGATTTCAATGCATTCCGAATCGTTGAGCATGTCGGATGAATAGGGGTGTTTTAAGATCCCCTATTTTAGTCCGCTTTTACCTCGCGGACCCACTTTGTCTCTGCCGTTTCAAGTACTTTGCAGACATACTTTTTCGCGTGCTTCCATTGCGCAAGGAACTGAGAAGCCGCCTCTTCGGATGGAAACTGCATCAACTTCCCGCTGTTGAAGTTACAAAGCCGGCCAGCGCGAGACAGGCCGATTCCATCCTTTTCTGCCGCTGCAAACCCCGCCGAAGTGTGAGAGATCTCGCCGCCGACAATTTTGATAACGAAATATCGGGATGTGATGTAAGGCATAGAGGATCAGTGCGAAGATATTGAGGTAATGCCGCAAATCGTTCGGCCTTCCTCGATCGTAACCCAGCGCTTCTGGGATGCGATAGCACGGTGGAGCAGGCGATGGCAGCATGCGCACAACAGTGCGAGGTCAGATAATCGCGTTGTAGTCATCCCAGCAACGGAAAGGGGTACGACATGATGGGCCTCGAATTGAGCGTCCTGCATATCCGGATTTGATGCCAGGGGAGCAGTCCCGCACATATCGCAACAGAGCGCACCCTTTGATTTTCGTTGGGCGAGAAGTCGTTTTCGGAGGTTCGGATTTCGCTCTCGTCGTCCATGAAGAGCCGTGATAATGCGACCCTCGGTAAATTCAATATCCTCAAATTCAGGCTCCTCCGCGGTCGCCTTAACCCCGGCACGGATAAGATCCGCAGCAGTCTTCGTCTTGGACGGCAAATGCCCGAATTCCTCCCACACGCGCCGGTCCATCTCGGACACATTGCCCAGGCCTTTTCCAGTAGCGACCTGACGCAGGTTTTGGAGCTTGAATGCGACGCCGTCCGGGTTTCTGAAGGAATCCTTGCGGGATGCTTCCGCGTGATATGGGAAGCGCCGCAAAAGTGCAGAAAGAGCTTGAACGCGGTCGTCTGAGCCGGAGGGAATTTTCCCATTAAGATCGAAATAAAGATCGAGCGCCAGAATTGTCTCGTCTCGGGTCCAATTTGGATTCCCATGCCCCGTGGTTTTCGCCATTCTTGTTACTCCCTGTTTTTTATTGCTGGGTACCAATTTGGTACTTTCGTGCAGTATCACTATACTGCACGTATTGCTTTACAGCACTGCGGCGCCATTTGGAGCTGCGCACCCAAAATGCGCCGCAGTACAAGAAAACTAAGGATAAGGAATGGCTGACAAAGAAGAACAAACACGTAAATGCGGACTCATCATGCCGATTTCGGCAATCGACGGACTTCCAGAAAGCCACTGGGAAGAAGTACGTTTAATAATCAAAGAAGCTCTTGCAGACACACAGTTCTCTGTCGAACTGGTGAGCGATTCGAACGAAATCGGCATTATTCAGAAACGAATTGTTCAGAACATCTACGACAACGACATTGTCATTTGTGACGTAAGCGCAAAGAATCCAAATGTGATGTTCGAGCTCGGGATGAGACTAGCTTTCGACAAGCCAGCAATCATCATTAAGGATGACAAGACAAACTATTCGTTTGATACCTCCCCGATCGAACATATCAGCTACCCACGCGATTTACACTACCCGTCCATTCAGGTTTTCAAAGCCAAGCTCAAAGAGAAAGTACTTGCCACATTCGATGCTTCCCTAAAGCCTGGCTATACCACCTTCCTCAAACACTTCGGTCAGTTCGTCGTAGCAAATATTGAAGAGAAAGAGGTTGGAAAAGATGAATATCTGCTCGCCGCGGTTGCCGAGCTAAGGGCTGAGGTTGCCGGCCTCGGAAGAGCCATCCGCGTACGAGAAGAAACGCCAAACAAGCTGGGAAACATCATTTTCGCGAGTACCGCCACTGTGTCGCCGTCTTCGGACATGTACATGGCGGAGAAAGACTTCGCGCTCATGTTCCTTGCTGAGCAACCGCCTGTAGAATTAGAGCAGGCTGAAAATCCCCATTCCCCGTTCTATGACAAAATGCTTTCTGAGTACATCAAGCGCTACGTGCCAGATAACATTGCGAGAAAAGAACGACATACGGAAACTATACGCAAGAAACTGTTCCTCGAAACACAGAAATTAATCACCAGAAAAGCAGGGTAGTAAGCATGGACACGGCGGAAAAGTGCCCCTCCGTGTCCATGCCTTAAGCGTACCTCTTTCATTACCGTCAAGGCCTTTCGCGGCATAAACGGTACCCCCTACGGGCTTCCCCCATTTATTCCACGGTGCCTTGACGGAGCAACGGCAGGAGGGTGATTAAGCAGCCTTCTTGCAGCTGGCGTCGAAGTAGAGGTCTGTTCCCTTTGCCCAGTCCGGCACATGCGCAACTGCCTGGGGTCTTAGCGCCCTGATGAGTTGAATGACGTTATCCGAAGCCTTCGGCTGAACAACGGCAATGTCGATGTCGTGCTCGAGGAGCTGGCGGCGATAGCGATAGAATGTGTTCTTCGGATACATTGCTCTGAGATCTTCGCCATTTTTCCAGAGCTTATAGACCGCGACCAATCGGGCAGGAAGATCTTGAACCGCAGTCTCGGTAAGCGTGAACTGATTGCTCATGTCGATTGATTCTAGAAAGTGGCCGTGAAGCTTTGCCGGAAGATCATCTGTCCAGTGGCGAGCAGTATCAAGCGGCGAAAGATCCTTAAGCTGCATTGATCGAAGCACTAGCTCCACTCGAAGCTTATCCTCGGCGTAATTCAACAGCAAGTCACCATTGGGAATCGTTTGCGGTAGTCGGTGGTCTTTCGTAGATGTAAGTTCATCTGCCTTGCCGTAAGCCTTCATAGCCCAACGCCTTGAGTGCTTTCCCCAATATACCGTGCCCCCCTTGCTGATCGGGCGTCCGTGGCGACTTTTTGATTGATACTCTGCAGCTCGAAGCCAGGCGCGAACATTGGCCCGACTTTCAAGGGAATACATGTAGGCAATGTCGACACGCTGGAGCACATAGTTTCCCGTGCGCCACGCAAGGTAATCGTTCACGCGAATCGGGACATTTAGCGCCTTGCAAATGCGCTTCATGACTTCTGTAACAAGCCCGAGCAAGTTGTCAGAACCAAACAGGTTGTGACCCTGCAGGAATTTTGACGGATTACCCGATATATTGATAAAACCTTCGCCTTTGGAAACGATATGAAAATGGGCGTCGTGCGACCCGACCACCGGCAAGCGCTTCTCTGTTTGCCATTGGACTACACCATCGGCGTCAATGGAACGAACAAAGCCACCAGCGAATTTTTGTGCGGATGAAAAGGGGAGTGTAGCGGTAACCCAATCAATCATAGGTGTGCTCCACCTATGACGCCGCTGTGACGGATTTGTGACGAAACGGGGGCCAGAACAGACCACCGGAGGCCGGTGATGTCAAAGCCGAAAAAGCGCGTAAGCCCTTGGGGATATTGGCTTACACATGGTCTAGAGTGGTCTAGGCCATCTTGAATTTTGGTGGAGACGGCGGGAATCGAACCCGCGTCCGCAAGCCCTCTACAGACAGTTCTACATACTTAGCGCTGCCATTTGATTTAACCTGAGCGACGCGGACGCGCACGCTGCGATCAGGCGAGTCACCTTAGATTTAACTCCAAGCCAAGTGACCCGGCTTGAAGCGATTCCCTGTAAATGACCCTACGTGCTGTTACCAGCCCACCCCAGGGAAGAGATGGTGTAGGGCTAGCCGGTTATTAAGCGGCCAGAGCGTAACGTTCGTCGTTAGCAGTTATTTCATTTCCGGTTGGATTTACGAGGTGACCAGCCCTCGGTATGCCCTGCGCTGCTTTGTAACCCACGTCGAAACCAGGTCGTCCCCAAAACAGTACTACTATTGTATCTCACCAGGTGGTGCCGTCCGAAGCGAATTCAAGAGGCGCGATGAAATAAATCCGGCATTCATTCTCGCAGCCGAGTGAGCGCCAACATCAGATAGCGCGTTTCCCGGAGAGTTCAAGCAGCGGCCGGGAGAAGTTTCAATACGTCGAGCGGAATCAATGCCATCGCGTCCGCTTCCCAGGTCGACGGCTCGGCATGGCCACAATAGCCCCATGCGGCGGCAACGGTCGCCATGCCTGCCGCGCGCCCCGCCTGAATGTCGCGCAGGTCGTCGCCTACGTACCAGCATTCACCAGGGGCAACTCCGAGGCGCTTGGCGGCTTCAAACAACGGGGCGGGATGCGGCTTTGAGTGCGGGGTGGTATCGCCGGAAATGACACAGCCGGCATCGCCGAGTCCGATGCGGGGAACAAGCAGGTCGGTGAAGCGTGCAGCCTTGTTGGTGACGATGCCCCAAGCGACGTTGTGTGCCGCCAAGCCCTCAAGCAACACCTGCATGCCCTCAAAGAGGGCGGTGTGCACGGCGATCGCCGCTTCGTAGTTGTCCAGGAAGGCGACGCGCAATTCTTCGTAGCCTTCTTCGCCCGGCTTCAACCCGAAAGACGCGCCGATCAGCCCCCGTGCGCCGGCCGATGCGACCGGACGCAGCTGTTCGTATGGAGTCGGAGGCAGTCCGCGGTCGGTTCGCACCTTGTTCATGGCGGCAGCGAGATCGGGCGCGGTATCGGCGAGCGTGCCGTCGAGGTCAAACAGCACGGCGCGAGGAAGGGGGAGTGTCATGGCGATGAGTGCGTTGGCGTTCGTGCGAAATCAACACGAACGCAGTCTGTGCAGGTGGTTCAAGCGGGACGGGTGCACGCAACGAGGTAATTGACGTCCGTGTCCTGATTCAGCGAATAGATCTTGGTCAGAGGATTGTAGGTCATGCCTTTCAAGCCATCGACCTGCATGCCGGCATTCCGCACGTACTGGGAAAGCTCGGCAGGCGTAATGAATTTGGCATAGTCATGCGTCCCTTTGGGCAGCATGCGGAGCACGTACTCGGCGCCAATGACCGCAAGCAGATAGGCCTTGGCATTGCGGTTGATGGTTGAGAAGAAAACGTGACCGCCGGGCTTGACGAGCGCCGCGCAGGCTTGGACGACGGCCGCTGGATCCGGGACGTGTTCGAGCATTTCCATGCACGTTACGACATCGAAACTGCCCGCTTCGCGCGCGGCGAGCTGCTCGGCGGAGATCAGCTCATAGCGGACCTGTACACCCGATTCGAGGCTGTGCAGGTCGGCGACCTTCAGCGCCTTTTCCGACAGGTCGATACCGGTCACCTTGGCACCTTTCTTCGCCATTGATTCCGCAAGGATGCCGCCGCCGCAGCCGATGTCGACCACGTTCTTCCCCGCAAGCGGGGCGCGCGCATTGATCCACTCAAGGCGAAGCGGATTGATCTCGTGCAGTGGACGAAATTCCGAGGTCGGGTCCCACCAGCGATGGGCGAGGTCACTGAATTTTTGGAGTTCTAGAGGATCGGCGTTCATAGGCTGAATGATAGCTGGATTGGGCAGATTGCGGGGGGCAGGGTGGTGGGTGCTCGAGTGTAAACAACGTTTTTCTTGAAGCGTTCCCTGCAGTGTGCAGGCATAAAAAAACCCCGCCGAAGCGGGGTTTTGCCTCAGGCAAATCGATTATCGGGTACGGGTACCAACGACTTCGATTTCCACGCGGCGGTTCTTGGCACGGCCAGCTGCGGACTTGTTGTCTGCGACCGGCTGCTTCTCACCCTTGCCTTCGGTGTAGACGCGGTTCGGCTCGACACCCTTGGAAACCAGGTATGCCTTGACGGCTTCAGCGCGGCGAACCGACAGCTTCTGGTTGTAGGTATCGGAGCCGACAGAGTCAGTGTGGCCGACGGCGATCACGACTTCCAGGTTCATGCCCTTCAGCTTGGAGGACAGGTCATCCAGCTTTGCCTTGCCGTCCGGCTTCAGGACTGCCTTGTCGAAGTCGAAGAAGGTGTCAGCGGCGAACGTGACCTTTTCGGAGACCGGAGCGACCGGAGCCGGAGCAGGTGCCGGAGCAGGTGCCGGAGCAGGTGCTGCAGCCGGAGCCGGTGCAGCCGGTTTGACGATTTCACCGTCGCAGCCGCCGACCGCGTCAGCCGGGGTCCAGTAGCCGGTCCTCCAGCACAGTCCGAACGGATCGCGAGCGATCACGCCACGGCTGTCTTGCAGGTAGGCGCTATTCGGGGTCTTTGCCTGGATGTCCTGCTGTGCCGATGCAGAGAACGAAACCACTGCGGACGCAGCAAAGACGAGTTTTGCCAAATTATTCATATTTTTCCTCTTGGTTGAGATATCCGCAGACGAACTGCGCAACAAATACTACGTTTTTAAACCTGTAGGGGCGAGCTGTTAGATCATCTTTTTGCAAGGTTGTTCACTTGCAATGCTCTTTAGTTAACTACATTTTGCCATAGCAGCGCATGGCATCGATTACTGCTAAATCAATCAGCAGGCGATTTTAAACGTCCGTTGTTTTTTTGCAACGGACGTTTAAATTGGACTGGCAATTTTTCGCAAATTCCGAATCGGATTGCCAAAGTCGAATTACTTCGCGAGACCGCGAACTTCAATCACGACGCGGCGGTTTGGTGCGAGGCATTCGATCAGTTGCTTGCGGGGCAGCTTGTCGTCGCAAGCCTTGACCGATTGGGTCTTGCCCGCGCCCAAAGTGTCGATCTCGGCGTTGACGCCCTTGCTCTTCAGATAGGCCGCGACTGCGTCAGCACGCTTTTCGGACAATTTCTGGTTGTACTGCTGCGTGCCGAGACGGTCCGTGTGGCCGGTAACCATGACGATGTCCACTTTGCTGCAGCTGCCAAGTTTGGCGATCGCTTCGTCATCAATGCGCTTCTTCGCTGCGTCATTCAGCGTGGCCTTGTTGAACGCGAAAGTCTGGTCCGCGCTCAGGGTCACCGCGAAATCGCAGCGCTTCGGTGCAGCAGGCGCGGGCGCAGCTGCCGGCGCGGGTGCCGCGATTGCGGGTGCTGTCGGCTTGGCGACCGGAGGGGCCAGTTCGCCATCGCATCCCGCGACCGCATCGGCGGGAGTCCAGTAACCAGTCCTCCAGCACAGGCCAAACGGGGTGCGTGCGATGACGCCGCGACCATCTTGCAGATAGGCGCTCTTGTCCGGATTTGCCTTGATGTCGGTCTGGGCTGTGGCGGCCGTTGTGCTGAGGCCTACGGTGAGGGCGAGGGCGAGGTGTTTGAGCATAGTGTTTTTCCCGTGGTGGTTATTATAAGAATGCCAATTAGCGTAATGAAACATTTTATTTAAACATATTTTCTCCACGTTCGCCTCCACTTGGGGCAATGTCTGCGACACATGAAATCAACGGGGAGGGGAAGCCAAGCTCGCCATGCTAAAATCCAATGTTTGGCATCGTGGTTTTTCAGCGGTGCCGGCACCCCGAACCTCAGCAAAGACAAGCCGACTCGCCAATGGATCAATTCGCCAAAGAGACTATCCCGATTTCCCTCGAAGAGGAGATGCGCAAGAGCTATCTCGATTACGCCATGAGCGTGATCGTGGGCCGAGCGCTTCCTGACGTGCGCGACGGCCTGAAGCCGGTGCATCGTCGCGTGCTCTATGCGATGCATGAGACCAACAATGTCTGGAACCGCCCGTATGTGAAGTGCGCCCGCGTGGTCGGTGAGGTCATGGGTAAGTACCACCCGCACGGCGACCAGGCAATCTACGACACCCTCGTCCGCATGGCACAGGATTTCTCCCTGCGCTACACGCTGGTGGACGGCCAGGGCAACTTCGGATCCGTCGATGGCGACAATGCCGCGGCGATGCGTTACACCGAGTGCCGCCTCGACAGGATCTCCAGCGAACTGCTGGCGGACATCGAGAAGGAAACGGTCGACTTCGTACCCAACTACGACGGCAAGGAAAAGGAGCCGTCGGTGCTGCCGACGCGTATTCCCAACCTGCTGATCAACGGCTCGTCGGGTATCGCGGTCGGCATGGCGACCAACATCCCGCCGCATAACATCTCCGAAGTCATCAACGGCTCGCTGCACGTGTTGCGCAACCCTGAGTGCACGATCGACGAACTGATCGAGCTCATTCCCGCGCCCGACTTCCCTACCGCCGGCATCATCTACGGTGTGTCCGGCGTGCGTGATGGCTATCGCACCGGCCGTGGCCGCGTGGTGATGCGCGCGAAGACGCACTTCGAAGAATTCGGCAAGGAAAATCGCACCGCAATCATCGTCGACGAGCTGCCGTACCAGGTAAACAAGAAGTCGCTGCTCGAGCGTATCGCCGAGCTGGTGCGCGACAAAAAGCTCGAAGGCATTTCCGATATCCGCGACGAGTCCGACAAGTCGGGTATGCGCGTGGTAATCGAACTCAAGCGCGGCGAAGTCCCGGAAGTCGTGCTCAACAACCTGTACAAGCAGACGCAACTGCAGGACACCTTCGGCATGAACATGGTTGCGCTGGTCGATGGTCAGCCGAAGCTGCTGAACCTGAAGCAGATGCTGGAATGCTTCCTGTCCCATCGCCGCGAAGTGGTGACGCGCCGTACAGTCTTTGAACTGCGCAAGGCACGCGAGCGCGGCCATGTGCTCGAAGGTCTTGCCGTCGCACTGGCCAACATCGACGACTTCATCGCGATCATCAAGGCTGCACCGACGCCGCCGATCGCGAAGTCCGAGTTGATGGCACGCGCATGGGACTCCTCGCTCGTACGTGAAATGCTCGTTCGCGCCGCAGGTGAAAACGTCGGAGGCGCCGATGCCTTCCGGCCGGAAAACCTGCCGAAGCATTACGGCATCCAGCCGGATGGTCTGTACAAGCTCTCCGACGACCAGGCACAGGAAATCCTCCAGATGCGCCTGCAACGCCTGACCGGTCTCGAGCAGGACAAGATCGTCAACGAGTACAAGGAAGTGATGGCGCAGATCGCCGATTTGCTGGACATTCTCGCCAAGCCGGAGCGTGTGACGACGATCATTTCCGACGAACTGACAGCGGCGAAAAACGAGTATGGCGACGGTGCAAAAGACACTCGTCGTTCCACCATCGAACTGAACGCGACCGACCTCGAAACGGAAGACCTGATCGCGCCGCAGGACATGGTGGTGACACTGTCGCATTCCGGTTACATGAAGTCGCAGCCGGTATCCGAATATCGCGCCCAGAAGCGCGGCGGCCGCGGCAAGCAGGCCATGGCGACCAAGGAAGATGACTGGATCGACCAGCTCTTCATCGCCAATACACACGATTACATCCTGTGCTTCTCCAACCGTGGCCGACTCTACTGGCTCAAGGTGTGGGAGGTGCCGCAGGGGTCCCGCAATTCGCGCGGCAAGCCGATCGTCAACATGTTCCCCCTGCAGGACGGCGAGAAGATCACGGTCGTGCTCCCGCTGTCCGGCGAGAACCGCACGTTCCCCGAAGACCACTACGTGTTCATGGCAACCAGCCTCGGTACCGTGAAGAAGACGCCGCTGACCGAGTTCAGCAATCCGCGCAAGGCCGGCATCATTGCAGTCGACCTGGATGAAGGCGACTTCCTGATCGGCGCTGCGCTCACGGACGGCAAGCATGACGTCATGTTGTTCTCCGACGCCGGCAAGGCGGTCCGCTTCGACGAAAACGACGTCCGCCCGATGGGGCGCCTGGCGCGGGGCGTGCGCGGCATGAACCTGGAAGACGGGCAGCAGGTCATTGCGTTGCTGGTTGCGGAAAACGAACAACAATCTGTCCTTACCGCTACCGAGAACGGATTCGGCAAGCGCACCCCGATCACTGAATACACCCGTCACGGCCGCGGCACCAAGGGCATGATCGCGATTCAGACCAGTGAGCGCAACGGCAAGGTTGTCGCGGCCACGCTGGTTGATACGAGCGATGAAATTATGCTCATTACCACGGGCGGGGTGCTCATCCGCACGCGAGTCGCCGAAATTCGCGAGATGGGCCGCGCAACGCAGGGGGTGACCCTGATCGCGGTTGAAGATGGCACCAAGCTGAGCGGCTTGCAACGTATCGTGGAATCGGATGCCGAGGAAGAGAACGGTGGCGAAGGCGGTGCGGTTGAGGGCGCAGGAACGGAGGAGTAATGACGCGCGTCTACAACTTCTCTGCCGGTCCGGCTGTCCTGCCTCAGGAAGTCTTGCAGCAGGCCGCGGACGAAATGCTCGACTGGCATGGCAGCGGCATGTCCGTGATGGAAATGAGCCATCGCGGCAAGGAGTTCATATCGATCTACGAGGCGGCCGAACGCGACTTGCGCGAGCTGCTGTCTGTGCCGTCGAACTACCGGATCCTGTTCCTCCAGGGCGGAGGCATCGGCGAAAACGCCATTGTGCCGATGAACCTCCTCGGCAGGAAGTCGCAGCCGGCGGTTGCCGACTTCGTCCACACCGGATCCTGGTCGGGCAAGTCGATCAAGGAAGCGAAGAAGTATTGCAACGTCAACGTCGCGGCCACGTCGGAAAGCGCGAAGTTCGCATTCATTCCGCCGCGCGAGTCGTGGAAGCTGTCGAAGGACGCGGCTTACGTGCATATCTGCACGAACGAAACGATCGATGGCGTCGAGTTCCAGTACACGCCAGACGTCGGCGACGTACCGCTAGTGGCCGACATGTCGTCGCACATCCTGTCGCGGGTGATCGATGTGTCGAAATACGGCGTCATCTTCGGAGGAGCGCAGAAAAACATCGGCCCGGCAGGACTGACTATCGCCATCGTGCGCGACGACCTGATCGGGCACGCGTTGCCGATCTGCCCGTCGGCATTCGACTGGAAGCTCGTCGCCGAAAACCATTCGATGTACAACACGCCGCCGACCTACGCGATCTACATCGCCGGGCTGGTGTTCCAGTGGCTCAAGAAGCAGGGCGGCGTTACCGGGATGGAACGGCGCAATATTGCGAAAGCCGCGCTGTTGTACGACTATCTGGATTCGACCGATTTCTACAGCAATCACATTGCGAAGGATTGCCGCTCCCGCATGAACGTGCCGTTCTTCCTGAAGGACGAGACCCTGAACGAGGCTTTCCTGAACGGCGCAAAGGAGCGCAACCTGCTGCAACTCAAGGGCCACAAGTCCGTGGGGGGCATGCGTGCATCGATCTACAACGCGATGCCGATGGAAGGCGTGCAGGCGCTGGTCGATTACCTCAAGGAATTCGAGAAGAAGCACGGATAACGCCCATCCGGCGCCGGAGAATTGCTCCGCGTGCCGGAATGACCTCAAGATGATGAGCGACGACAAACTCAAACCCCTTCGTGAACAGATCGACGCGATCGATGCGCAAATTCTCGATCTGCTCAACCGTCGTGCGCGCGTGGCGCAGGAAGTCGGCCATGTGAAGGCTGAAACCAACGCGCCGGTGTTCCGTCCCGAACGCGAAGCACAAGTGCTGCGCAAGGTTGCCGACAACAATCCGGGGCCGCTTGACAACCACGATGTCCAGACGATCTTCCGCGAGATCATGTCGTCATGCCGAGCCCTGGAGCGCCGCGTGACCGTGGCCTACCTGGGTCCCACCGGCACCTTCAGCGAGCAGGCCGTGTACCAGCAGTTCGGCCGCGCCGTCGAAGGCGTGCCGTGCAGCTCCATTGACGAAGTATTCCGCGCAGCCGAAGCTGGCACCGCGGACTTTGGCGTGGTTCCCATCGAGAATTCCTCCGAAGGCGCCATCAACCGTACGCTCGACCTTCTGCTGCAGACGACCCTGTCCATCAGCGGGGAACTCTCCATTCCCGTGCACCACAGCCTGATGACCAAGAACGGCACGATGGATGGGATTACACGCATCTGCGCGCATTCGCAGGCGCTGGCCCAGTGTCAGGTCTGGCTGAACCTCAATTACCCGAATGTTGAACGGCAGGCCGTCGCATCCAATGGCGAAGCCGCTCGCATTGCCAGCGAAGATCCGACCGCCGCAGCCATCGCGGGCGAAATCGCGGGACAGCGCTACAACCTCGGCGTCGTGAAGGCACACGTGCAGGACGACCCGCACAACCGCACACGCTTTGCCGTCATCGGCCGACTGCAACCGACGCCGAGCGGCAAGGACCAGACCTCGCTCGTGCTCGCGGTGCCCAACAAGGCCGGCGCCGTCTACAACATGCTTGCGCCGCTCGCTACGCACGGCGTGTCGATGACCCGATTCGAATCGAGGCCCGCGCGCATGGGCACCTGGGAGTACTACTTCTATGTCGACGTGGAAGGCCACGCGCAGGACGAGAGGGTCGCCAAGGCCATGGCAGAGCTGAAGCAGAACGCGCCTTTCTTCAAGGTGCTGGGCTCTTATCCGTTTAGTTTGTAGTTAGTCCAGTCGTTTCCGGACGCATGGCAGATTCCGCCGCGCCCGCTGCGACACCTGTTCAGGAAAACGTTATGTCACTCCAATTCGGCCCCGACTACGTTCGCGCCATCGCACCCTACCAGGGCGGAAAGCCTATCGCAGAAGTCGCGCGCGAGTTCGGTCTCGATGAAGCAAAGATCATCAAGCTTGCGTCAAATGAAAATCCGCTGGGCATGCCGGAATCGGCGAAACAGGCAATGCTCAAGGCGGTGGCAGACATCGGCCGGTATCCCGATTCCAATGGCTTCGAACTGAAACAGGCGATCACGTCCAAGTACGGCGTGCCGCAGGAATGGATCACACTTGGCAACGGCAGTAACGATATTCTTGAACTCGCGGCACATGCATTCGTGCAGCCCGGCCAGGCCGTCGTCTATGCGCAATACTCGTTTGCCGTGTACGCATTGGCCACGCAGGCCGTCGGTGGTCGCGCGATCGTCGTCGCTGCGAAGAACTACGGACATGACCTCGAAGCGATGGCAAATGCCATCACGTCGGACACGAAGCTCATGTTCATTGCCAATCCAAACAATCCAACCGGAACCTTCATTCCCGCCGCCGAGATCGAGGCCTTCCTGAAAAGGATCCCGCAGGATGTCGTCGTCGTGCTGGACGAGGCATACAACGAATACCTCGCCCCGGAAATGCAGTACGACTCGGTGGCATGGGTGAAGCAATACCCGAACCTGCTGGTGTCCCGCACGATGTCGAAGGCGTATGGCTTGGCCGGTCTGCGCATCGGCTTCGGCATCGCGCAACCGTCGATCACGGACCTGCTCAATCGCATTCGCCAGCCGTTCAATGTCAACTCCATGGCGCAGGCGGCTGCAGTGGCGGCACTGACCGACGTTGAATTCCTGCAGAAAAGTGCCAAGCTCAACGCCGACGGCTATCGCCAATTGACGAAGGCCTTCGACGCAATGGACATCGAATACGTCCCGTCCTACGGTAATTTCGTCTTGTTCAAAGTCGGCAATGATGACGGCGCCGGCGCACGCGTGAACCTCGCGCTGCTCAAACGCGGCATCATCGTTCGTCCGGTGGGCAACTACGGTTTGCCACAATGGATTCGCGTATCGATCGGCTTGCCGGAGGAGAACGAGTCGTTCATCGCTGCACTCAGGCAAGTGCTGGCCTGATCACGCTGGTAGGCGCGCTCGTGTTCAACAAAATTTCCATCTTCGGTGTCGGGCTGATTGGCGGTTCGTTCGCACTTGCCCTCAAGAAGGCCGGCGCGGTCCGGCAAGTGGTCGGTGTCGGGCGGAGCGCTGCTTCGCTTGCGCGCGCGAAGGAACTGGGCATTATCGACATTGCCAGCCATTCCGTCGAGGAAGCGGTTCGCGGCACCGATCTCATTCTCGTTGCCGCTCCCGTTGCCCAGACCGAGGCCATTCTTACTGCCATCCAGCCATATTTGCATCCGGGTACGGTGGTGACCGATGCGGGCAGTACCAAGAGCGACGTAGTCGAGGCGGCGCGCAAGGCACTTGGCGACAAGATCGCGCAGTTCGTTCCGGGACATCCGATTGCCGGCCGCGAACAGAATGGGCCGGACGCAGCGATCGTCGATTTGTATGTCGGCAAGAAAACCGTTATCACGCGCTTGCCGGAGAATACCGAGCGTGACATCGCGCTCGTGGCCGATGCCTGGGAAAAGTGCGGCGCTATCATCCACAGGTTGACCCCGGAGGAGCATGACAGGGTATTCGCGGCTGTCAGCCATTTGCCCCATCTGCTCGCATATGCGCTGGTCGACGATGTGGCCAGGAAGCCGCATGCCGATTTGCTGTTCCAGTACGCGGCAAGCGGCTTCCGCGACTTTACCCGCATCGCCGGGTCATCGCCTGAAATGTGGCGGGACATTTCCCTGGCCAATCAGACAGCGCTGCTCGGTGAACTCGATGCGTACATGGCGCAACTCGCTCACTTGCGCGGATTGCTAGCGGAAGGAAACGGCAAGGCGATCGAAGCGGTCTATGCGAATGCGCAGCGCGCAAGGCAGAACTGGATCCGGACGATCGAGGCTGCCGAACAACAGAACAAACAAGGCGGCGACTAATGAAGCATTATCCCCATCACCTCGACTTGCGTCCGGCGATGCATGCGCAGGGCACCGTGCGCCTGCCCGGGTCGAAGAGCATTTCCAACCGGATCCTGTTGCTTGCGGCGCTCGCGCAGGGAACGACGAAAATCTTCGACCTCCTTGCATCGGATGACACCCATGTGATGCTGATGGCCCTGCAGACCCTGGGGGTGAAATGGGAGCAGATCGGCGAAACGCAGGATTACATTGTCCATGGCGTCAGCGGAGCACTCCCGGTGCACCAGGCAGACTTGTTCATGGGTAACGCGGGCACCGCCATCCGACCGCTCACGGCGGCGCTTGCAGTCATCGGTGGGGACTACACCCTGCACGGCGTATCCCGCATGCACGAGCGGCCGATCGGCGACCTCGTCGATGCATTGAATGCAGTGGGCACGCAGATCGAGTACACCGGCGAGCCGGGCTACCCGCCGCTGCATATCCGCCGCGGCCATATCCATGCACACCGCATGCAGGTCAAGGGGAACGTGTCGAGCCAGTTCCTCACGGCATTGCTGATGGCGTCGCCGCTGATGGCAACAGAGCATCCGGTGACGATCGAAGTCGTCGGCGAACTGATTTCCAAGCCCTACATTGAAATTACGCTTAACCTCATGCAGCGCTTTGGCGTGACTGTCGAGCGAAATGGCTGGCAGTCATTCACTATCGCTGCGAGGCAGAGGTATCTGAGCCCGGGTTCGATTCACGTCGAAGGGGACGCTTCTTCCGCGTCGTACTTTCTCGCGGCGGGCGCCATTGCCGGCGGGCCGGTCCGTGTTGAAGGCGTCGGGCGCAACAGCATTCAGGGTGATGTCCGCTTTGTCGAGGCGCTCGAGCAGATGGGCGCGAGCATCACCATGGGCGACAACTGGATCGAGGCAAAGTCCAATGGTGTCCTGAAGGCAATCGACGCTGACTT
>DASPMV010000033.1:0-14215 GCA_035626875.1 Noviherbaspirillum sp.
GGCGGCCGGCTTCGCCGAAGGTTTCATAGGTGCCCTGCACGATGCCCTGGCTGCCGATGTAGATCCAGCTGCCCGCCGTCATCTGCCGTACATGAACAGGCCCTTGCGGTCGAGTTCGTTGAAGTGCTCCCAGTTGGCCCACTTCGGCACGAGGTTGGAGTTGGCGATCAGCACGCGCGGCGCGTCCGGATTGGTCTTGAACACGCCGACCGGCTTGCCGGATTGCACCAGCAGTGTTTCGTCGTCGTTCAGGTCCTTCAGGGTTTCCAGGATCTTGTCGAAGCATTCCCAGTTGCGCGCGGCGCGGCCGATGCCACCGTAGACGACGAGGTGCTTCGGATTCTCGGCGACTTCCGGGTCGAGGTTGTTCTGGATCATGCGGTACGCGGCTTCGGTCAGCCAGCTCTTGCAGGTGCGCTCGCTGCCGCGCGGGGCACGGATCACGCGGGTCTCGTCCCAGCGTGGGTCGTCGTTCCGTCTGGTCGCCTCGGTCACGGTGTTCATGCTTCCTCCTTAACGTCGATGAGTGCGGGTGGCATTGCGCCGATGCCTTATCTTAAGTTGTATATACAACTTAAGCAAGAACCCGTTTAATTGACAATACAAATTAATCCCATAGAATCGATAAAAGTTGACGAGAGGGCAGCATGAAGGACGAACAGGAAGGCGCGGGCGAAGAAGGGCAGGGGGAGCGGGTACCCGCCTTCCTCCATATCAAGAACTATCTGCTGGAGCAGGTCCAGGCGGGCACATGGAAGGAAGGCGATGCCATCCCGTCCGAGCAGGCGCTGGCGAAGCAGTTCGGCGTGTCGCGGATGACAGTCAACCGCGCGGTGCGCGAGCTGACCGATGAGCAGATCCTCTCCCGCATCCAGGGATCGGGCACCTATGTCGCCCAGCACAAGTACCAGGCGACGCTGGTCGAAATCAAGAGCATCGCCGAGGAAGTGCGCGCGCGCGGCCACCGCCACCGCAGCGAATTGCACTTGCTCGAGCGCTCCAAGGCGAACGAGCAACTCGCGCTGTATTTCGGTGTGAAGCCCGGCCGCCCGCTGTTCCACTCGGTGATCGTGCATTTCGAGAACGACATCCCGATCCAGGTCGAGGACCGTTGGGTCAACCCGGGTGTGGCGCCCGATTACATGCAACAGGATTTTTCAGCGATCACACCGAACGAATACTTGATGGCGGCCGCGCCCTTGCAGGGCGTGAACTACAGCATCGAGGCACTGAGCCCGCCGCGCGAGATTGCAGACATGCTGCACATCACGGCGAAGGAGCCGTGCCTGGTCCTGAAGCGCAGGACGTTGTCGAAAGGGGAGGTCGCCTCGGTGGCGACCATGTGGCATCCGGGGAGCCGCTACCAGTTTGCAGGCAGCTTCTAGACGCCGACGTAGCTGTGCCACACATCGGGCGCGGCACGCAACGCGTCCGAACTTCCCGACCACACCACCTTGCCGGAAGTAAGGGGACCGCACGTCCTGAAAACGGCCACCTTCGGGTTAATGCTGCTCACTTAAGCTTAAACATCGCTCGTCATCCAGACGAAAGTCGGGATCCAGCGGCTTTACTGACGTCTATAAACGCCACTGGAGCCCGGCTTTCGCCGCGAGACTTCTTTACTTGCGACGTTAAGTGAAAGGCATGACGGCCTTCAGGCGGCCCTTTCTATTTTTGCATTCATGCTTGCCCAAGTACCATAAACGCGGGATGGGTTTCACCGCTGAAATGGAATATCCTCCCCACGACTTCCATTCCTGTTGCCCTACGTGATGACCGCTGCTTCACGCATCCTTTCATCCTTGCTGATTGCCGTGTGCTCATTGTCGGCCACGGTCGCTCACGCATCCTGCGAGAACCGTTTTTTCGCACCGGAGGATAACGACAATGCGCACCCGCTCCAGCGTCCGCACGCGGAATTTGCGGCAACCCTGCGCGCTGCCTCCGCAGGCAATGCGCTCGCCGCAAGGAATTTGGCTGTGTCATATGAGGCGGGCTATCTCGTCACGCCGTGCAAAGAGAAGGCTGCCTATTGGTACGGCAAGGCAGCAAGCGGCGGGGACCAGGTGGCCAAGCGATGGGTGGAGGCACGGACCGCGCTGGCCCGCATGGCGGCGGGGCCGGAATGCCTTGGCGCCTACTGCAGCGACAATACCGACGGTCGCTCACACGTTGCGACCTTCTATGCAGGTCGGCACGGCCACTACTTCGCACCGCTGACGATCAACGGTGTCACGGTAGAGGGGCTGATCGACACCGGCGCCTCCTCCATCGCCATGAGTCTGGATGTGGCGCGTCAGCTCGGCATCGACCGGCTGCCCGCGCAGTCGGGCAGCGTCCAGACGGCGAACGGTGTGATCACGGCGAGCCATGTCGTCGTGCCCTCCGTTACCGTGTCTGGCATTACGCTGCGCGATGTGCGCGTCGCGATCGGGGTCACGGGTGAAACGCTGATCGGCATGAGTTTCCTCGGCCGTCTCCAGCTAAGGATGGGCAGCGGCACGATGTCAATGTCGCATTGACGCCGACGTCTTCGAAAGATAGGGGCTGATGGCACGCGCGGCAACGGAGACGTTGTCGCCCATGCGCAAATGCGTGACCTCGTCTTCCGATGCCACCACGTCGATGACTTCCTGCCCGATCAGCAGCGTGACGATGTACACGACATCTTCCTGCCGTATATCCAGTACCTGCGCGTGCAGGTTCAGCCTGCCGGAAAGACGCTTCTGCAAGAATACTTCCCGCGGGCTGCCGGATTCGACGATACGCCCGCCCTCCAGGCGCAATACCTTTTCCGACAGCTTGAACACCTCGCCCAGTTCATGGCTCACCATGATGGTGGTCAGGCCGAAGCGCCGGTGCAGCGCTGCGAGCTCGTCCTGCAACTGGCTGCGCAGGGACAGGTCCAGTGCCGACAGCGCTTCGTCGAGGAGGAGCAGCGCGGGCTTGCGCGCAATCGCGCGTGCCAGGGCAACACGCTGCTTCTGCCCGCCGGACAACGTGGAGGGCATCCGGGCGTGGAGCATGTGCAGGCCGGTGAGCTCGAGCAGTTCATCCACCCAGCGCCGGTCTTCGCGCGGTACCGCGTAGGCGATGTTCTCCCTGACGGTCAGGTTGGGAAACAGTGCATAGTCCTGGAAGACGAATCCGATCGCCCGCTGCTGCGGCGGAAGATTGATCCGGCGCTCGGCATCGAACCATGTGTTCTCATCCACGACAATGCGCCCGCGTTGGGGCTGTATCAATCCCGCGAGCATGCGCAGGATGGTGGTCTTTCCCGCGCCGGAGGGGCCGAACAACGTGACGAAGCTCTTGCTCTCGATGCGCGCCTCCACGTCCAGTTGCAAAGGCCCGCTGGCGCTGCCGAGCTGCATGCCGAGGGAGAATTCAATCATTTCAGCCTGCCTTCAGCAGTTTCTTGTTCATGACGTACACGGTCAGCAGGATCGCGAAGGTGACGGCGAACAGGACCAGTGCATAGAAATTGGCACCGGCATAGTTCAGGCTCTCGACTTCGTCGTAGATCGCAATCGAGGCCACCTTGGTCACGCCCGGAATGTTCCCGCCGATCATCAGGATGACCCCGAATTCGCCGACCGTGTGCGCGAAACTCAGCACGGCACCCGATAGCAACGCGGGCTTGATATTGGGCAGGAGCACGCGGAACAGCGTGGCGGTGTCGGACTTGCCTAGCGTGCGGGATGCCTCGACCAGCGATGCCGGTAGGTTCTGGAAGCCGGACTGGATCGGGTGCACCATGAATGGCAGGCTGAAGATCACCGACCCCACCACGAGACCCGCGAAGCTGAATACGAGCCGGATGTTGAACCATTGCTCCAGCCACTGCCCGAACGCGTTCTGCGGACTGAACGCCAGCAGCAGGTAAAAACCGAGCACCGAGGGTGGCAGCACCAGCGGCATGCTGACCAGGGTTTCGATCACCGGTTTGATGCGCGTTCGCGTATGGGCGATCCAGTACGCGAGCGGGATGCCGATGACGAACAGGATCAGCGTGGTGATGGCAGCCAGGCGGAAAGTCAGCAGCAGTGGTTGCCAGTCGTGGCTCATCGGTTCTCCTCCGCCAGCAGCGTCATTTCATTGGCCTTCACCAGCCCTTCCACGGCGTCGCCCACCGCGAGCCCGAGGGCATGCGAGGAGCGCGTCGTGATGACGGACTCCAGCTTGCGGCCCGCGAAGTCCAGCGTCACGCGTGCCAGCAGCCTGCCGCGTTCGATCGCGGTCACCGTGCAGGGAATGCGGTTACGCATGCTGATCAGGCCGGACAGGTTCCGCGCGAGCGATACCTCGGTTTCCTTGAAGAGGAGGGTGACTGGCATGCTCTGCTGCCAAGCCGCTACCTCTTCGCCGGCACCGATCAGGGTGGCAGTGAAACGATGTTCGCCGACGGTCACGTCCACGAGCGCAATGCTTCCGTGCACCTCGATGCCGCTAATGTGTCCGGGTAGGCTGTTCATGGCAGCAGGTAACCATAGCGTTCGAGAATGGCACGGGATTTTGCGGAGAGGACGAAATCGTGGAATTGCTGCGCGAGTTTCGGATTGTTCCTTGCGCCGTGCTTCAGGACCACAATTCCCTGTGCGATCGGCTGGTAGGATTCCTTCGGCAGGTCGATCCACTTGCCCTGGCCTTTCATTTCCGGCGAGACCACGACCGATTTCGCGGTAAAGCCGGCGTCGGCCGCGCGGGAATGGATGTACTGGTTGGTCTGCGAGATGCTCTCGCCGAAGACGAACTTGGGTGCGAGCGCTTCATCCAGTTTCCCGTGCGCGAGGGCTTTCATCGTTTCCCGGCCATACGGCGCAGTCTTCGGATTGGCGACGGCGATTTTCGCAACGGACCGGCCCGCGAGCACCGTGCGCCAGTTCGCCAGGTCGAGCGCCTTCATGGTCCACAGCACGAGCGTGCCATAGGCATAGATCTTCGGCGCGGCGGCGGCATATCCCTCCTTGTGCAGCCTCTCGGGATATTCCATGTCGGCGGACAGGAAGACATCGAAGGGCGCGCCGTTCATGATTTGCGCAGTGAATTTGCCGGAGGAGTTGTAGACGGCTTTCAACTCATGGCCGGTTTCCTTCCTGAATTCCGTCAGGATATCGTCGAAGGCATACTGCACGTTGGCCGCCACGGCGACCGTCAGTGTATCGGCGCCCGCGGTGGCGCACAGCGCGAAGAGCAGGGGGGCGGCAAGCATCCTCATCGATGGTGTCCTTCCTAGTAACCGGGCACGCCGAGGATGACGTGCGAGGCATTGAAGATCGCGGCCGCCGGCTTCCCTTCGGCCAGTTCAAGTTCATCCGCGCTGTCGTTGCTGATGATCGCGCAGACGGTTGTGCCGCCCGCCAACTGGATAATGACTTCGGCGTTGACGGCGCCGTGCTGCAGCTTGACGACGGTGCCGCTCAGCCGGTTTTGCGCCGACATTCGAATGTTTTCCGTTGCGACCATCACCCACGGCGCCTTGATCAGCGCGACGACGTCAGACCCCGGATGCAGGTCGAGATGGCGCGTGCTTTCCTGTGTGATCACAGCGACGATGTGGTCGCCGCCTTGCAACTCGACGGCGATTTCGTCGTTCACGGCGCCGCTGCGGATCTCCGCGACCTTGCCGTAAAACTGGTTGCGCGCGCTGGTCTTCATGTTGAGGCGACGGAAAAGTTGATAGGTGCCGGTGAAATCGTCGATGTTTTCGCCCAATGCGTGCAGGAAGCGCTGGTGCTCTTCCTCGATGATCCGGAAGGCTGCAACGAGGCGCTTGCCGCGTTCGGTCAGCCGGGTCCCGCCGCCACCCTTGCCGCCCGATACGCGTTCCACCAGCGGCTCGCCGGCAAGGTTGTTCATCGCATCGACCGCATCCCAAGCCGCCTTGTAGCTCATGCCCATGCTCTTCGCCGCCTGACTGATGGAGCCAGTTCCAGCGATCCGCTGCAGCAGGTCGACCCGGCCGTGGCCGGCGAGATTGCTTTCATCCCGGGCAATCCACAGGCGGCCTTCGAGGTGCATTTTCTTAGTTGCTGGCATAGAATGTCGCTGGTCGAGCGTTATATACGACATGATATAACGCTCGGCGGGTGCTTGCCATACTCCAATCGAACTACGGCTTATGACATTCGGCCGCTATAATCCTTCCCGCCCAATCCATTGCCAAGTTCCATGATCGACCCCGCAGATTCCCGCACGCTTCCCTTGCAAAAACCGACACGGGTGCATTTCACAACAGACGCGCGGATATATACCGTGGTGCTCGACCAGGATCTGCTGGGGGATTGGAGGCTGTCGCAGTCCTGGCTGTCGAGGAATGGAAAGCGCGGCGCGAAATCGCAGCTCGTGGAGAGCTTCGCGCAAGGAATGGCGATGCTGGAAAAACTTGCCAGGAATCGGCTGCCGGAAGCGGGAACGGTGCCCTGACCAAGGCGCCCGGGCTACATCAGGATAATGTCGTACTGCTCCTGGTGATACAGCGTCTCCACCTGCAGCGAGATGGGCTTGCCGATGAAGTCGCCCAGCATCGCCAGGTGTTGCGACTCCTCTTCCAGGAACATGTCCACCACCACCTGCGACGCAAGGATGCGGAATTCGCGCGGATTGAATTGCTTTGCCTCGCGTAGCAGCTCGCGCAGAATTTCATAGCAAACCGTGCGCGCCGTCTTGACCTGACCCTTGCCGGCACACGCCGGGCAGACTTCACACAGGATGTGCGCCAGCGATTCGCGGGTGCGCTTGCGGGTCATCTCCACCAACCCAAGCTGCGAGAAGCCGGACACCGATACCTTGGTACGGTCGCGTGATAGCGCCTTGGTCAGCTCGGCGAGCACTGCGTTGCGGTGCTCGCCGTTCTCCATGTCGATGAAGTCGAGGATGATGATGCCGCCGAGGTTGCGCAGCCGGAGCTGGCGCGCGATCGCGTGGGCGGCTTCGAGGTTGGTCTTGAAGATCGTGTCGTCAAAGTTTCGGCCGGTAACGTAGCTGCCGGTGTTGACGTCGATGGTCGTCATCGCCTCGGTCTGGTCGATGATCAGGTAGCCACCCGACTTGAGGTCGACGCGCCGCCCCAGCGCGCGCTGGATTTCCTCTTCCACGCCGTACAGGTCGAACAGCGGCCGCTCGCCGGTGTAATGCACCAGCCTGGCCAGCACCGACGGCGTGTAGGCGTTGCCGAATTCCTGCAGCTTCTGGAAGTTCTCGCGCGAGTCGACCTGGATGGTCGAGGTGTTGTCGTTGACGAAGTCGCGCAGCACGCGCTGGGCCAGGTTCAGATCCTGGTACAGCAGCGTCGGCGCCGGCTTCGTGCGTGCCTGCTGGGTGATGTTCGCCCAGGTCTTGCGCAGGTAATCGACGTCCATCTGCAGGTCGGCGTCGGACGCATCCTCTGCCATGGTGCGGATGATGAAGCCGCCTTTTTCCTCGGGCGGCAGCAGTTTCTGTACCTTGGATTTCAGCGCTTCGCGGTCGACCTCGTTCTCGATGCGCTGCGAAATGCCGATATGCGAATCCTGCGGCAGGTAGACCAGCATGCGGCCGGCGATGGAGATCTGCGTCGACAGACGCGCGCCCTTGGTGCCGATCGGGTCCTTGATCACCTGCACCATCACCGACTGGCCGTCGTACAGCAGCTTCTCGATCGGCGCCGGCATGGTGTTGGAATTGTCGTGCGGGCGGGCTTCCCAGATGTCGGCCACGTGCAGGAAGGCGGCACGCTCCAGCCCGATGTCGATGAAGGCCGACTGCATGCCCGGCAGCACGCGCACCACCTTGCCGAGGTAGACGTTGCCGGCGAGGCCGCGCGATAGCGTACGTTCGATATGGAGTTCCTGTACTGCGCCCTGAAGGATCAATGCAACCCGCGTCTCCTGCGGGGTGATATTGATGAGGATGTCTTCGCTCATAAAGTCGGGATACCGGCTTGATTTAATAGTTTTGCGGTCTCGTAAAGCGGCAGGCCCATGATTCCGGTGTAGCTGCCGGCGATGTGCTTGACGAACACCGCCGCCACGCCCTGTATGCCGTAGCCGCCCGCCTTGTCATAGGGCTCGGACGTGGCACAGTAGGCGCGCATCATCTGTTCGGTCAGAGGGGAGAGCGTCACGTCGGAGGTCTGCGTCTCCTGGAAAGTATCGCCGTCGCGGTGCAGCGCAACGCTGGTGATCACCTGGTGCGTACGGCCGGAAAGGGCGCGCAGCATGTCCATCGCTTCGGTTTCGTTCGCCGGCTTGCCGAGGATGCGGCCGTCGACAACGACGGTGGTGTCGGCTGCCAGCACCGGGCGCAGCGGGAGGCGGCGGGCCATCATGATCTTCCAGGCTTGCTCGGCCTTCTCGCGCGTGACGCGTACGACGTAATCTTCCGCCTTCTCGTTCGGCAGCACTTCCTCGCTGACGTCCGGACCGCGCGGGCCTTCGCCGCGCAGCAGCAGCAATTCGAACTCGACGCCGATCTGGCGCAGGAGTTCGCGGCGGCGGGGACTCTTGGAAGCGAGGTAGATCTTGTTGTCTGCCGGTTTCATTCGAATGTTCAAACCCTGTGATACGGATGGTTCTGCGTGATCGACCACGCGCGATACAACTGCTCGGCGAGCAGGACGCGCACCATGCCGTGCGGGAGCGTCAGGCTCGACACGCGGACCAGCATGTCGGCGGCCGCCTTGAACCCCGCGTCCAGCCCGTCTGCTCCGCCTATCACGAATGTAACATCACGCCCGTCTTGTTGCCACTGCGTCAGCAGTTGCGAGAGTTGCACGGTCGTAAGGTCCTTGCCGCGTTCATCGAGGGCGACGATGCGCGAGCCTTTCGGGATCGCTTGCTCGATCTTGCCGCGCTCCAACGCCATGACCGTTTCGGCAGTCTTGCTGCCGGAACGTTCTATTGGCTTGATTTCCTTGAGGAGGATGCGGCACTCCGGCGGCATGCGCTTCGCATATTCGCCGAACCCGTCTTCGATCCAGGCAGGCATCTTGTGGCCTACCGCGGCGATGATGAGCTGCATGGCAGCTTATTTTGCAGTCGTGCGCTTGGCGGCGGTCTTCCTTGGTGCGGCGGTCTTGGCGGCGGCGACTTTCACAGTCTTGCCGACAGGGGTCTTGGCCGTCTTGGTGGCCGTTTTCCTTGCGGTCGTCGTCTTTGTTGCAGCAGTCTTCGTTGCGGCGGTCTTGGTCGCTGCGGTCTTGGTGGCCGTGGTCTTGCGTGCGGCCGTCTTGCGTGCCGGCTTCTTCGGCTCGTCGTCGTCCAGGGTCGTCTGGCTGGCGGCGATGTGCGTGGAACGCTTACGCGGTGCGGGCTCCGCATCGGCGGCAGCGGCGGTCTTCTTGGCGGTGCGCTTCGCGGCGCCGAACTTCACTTCCTTGTCGCCCCAGATTTCCTCGAGGCGGTAGTAGTCGCGGATCGCCGGCTGCATGATGTGCACGACCATGTCGCCGAGGTCGACCAGCACCCATTCGCCGGTCTCTTCGCCTTCGATGCTGACGATGGTGCCGCCCTTTTCCTTGACCTTGTCGCGCACCGATGCGGCGAGCGCCTTGGTCTGGCGGTTGGAGGTACCGGAGGCGATGGCCAGGCGGTCGAACATGCTGGTCAGATGGACAGTGTCGTAGACGCGGATGTCCTGTGCTTTGACGTCTTCAAGGGCGTCGACGACGGCGGTTTGCAGTTTTTTGATGTCCATTAGTTTCTGTAGAGATGGTGTTGTTTTATATAGTCTAGCACCCCGGCCGGGATCAGCGAGGCCACGTCCGCCCCCTGGTCGAGGTCGGCGCGGATTTGCGTTGCCGAAATATCCACCGCGAGGTTGGTTGCCACGTAGGTCAATCCCTTTGGGGTGCCACGGATTTGTTCCGGTGTCGCTGCCCGCCGGACGAACTCGCGGGCGACTTCCGGCGCGATCTTTGTATCGTCGATTCCATACCCCGGGCGCGACGCGGCGCACAGGTGGGCAAGCTCAAACAGCGCCTGCCAGTCCTTCCATGTTTGCAATTTTTGCAACTGGTCCGCGCCCATCAGGAAGCTGATCGACACGTCCGGTCCAAGTTCCGCCCGCAGGGCGCGCAAGGTGTCGATGCTGTATGTTGCCCCGTTGCGTCGGATTTCCTGCTCGTCGATCGTCACCGGGACGGCGAGATGCCGGAAGGCGATGCGCGCCATTTCCACGCGGTGTTCCGGCGCTGTCTGCAGCCCCTGCTTTTGCCATGGCTGCCCTGCGGGGATGATGCGCATCTCATCGGGCACCAGCAGCCGGGCGAAGTAGCCTGCGAGCGCAACATGGCCGTTGTGGACGGGATCGAAGCTCCCGCCCAGTACGGCGATGCAGCGGCTTGCGGTCACACCCATTCCCGCGGTTTCAGGAAATCGGTGTACAGCTTCGCTTCCGGCGTGCCCGGTTCGGGCTGCCAGTCATAGCGCCACTTCACGACCGGCGGCATCGACATCAGGATCGATTCGGTGCGGCCGCCCGACTGCAGGCCGAACAGCGTGCCGCGGTCAAAGACCAGGTTGAACTCGACATAGCGTCCCCGACGGTAGGCCTGGAAGTCGCGCTCGCGTTCGCCGTAAGGCGTGTCCTTGCGGCGCTGCAGGAGCGGCACGTAGGCATCGATGAAGCGGTCGCCGACGCTCCTGATCATCGCAAAGCTTTGTTCGAAGCCGAGCGCATGGAAATCGTCGAAGAAAATGCCACCTACGCCGCGCGGCTCCTGGCGGTGCTTCAGGTAGAAGTACTCGTCGCACCATTTCTTGAAGCGCGGATGCAGGTCGCCGCGGAAAGGGGCCAGCGCATCCTTGCAGACCTGGTGGAAGTGCGTCGCATCCTCCTCGAAACCGTAGTAGGGCGTCAGGTCCATCCCGCCGCCGAACCACCAGACCGGCTCTTCGCCCTCCTTCGTCGCGGTAAAGAAGCGCACGTTCATGTGCGAGGTCGGCGCATACGGGTTGCGCGGATGAAGCACCAGCGACACGCCCATCGCTTCCCAGCTGCGGCCCGCGATCTCGGGGCGGTTGGCGGCCGCGGTCGGGGGCAGGCTGCTGCCGCTCACATGCGAGAAGCCGATGCCGCCGCGCTCCAGCACATTGCCTTCCTCGAGGATGCGCGAAATGCCGCCGCCGTTGATGGGGCTGGTGCCATGCGGGCGCTCCCACTGGTCGGTGATGAACTGTTTGCCGTCCACTTCTTCAAGGGCGGCGACGATGCGCTTCTGCAGGTCAAGCAGGTAGGCTTTGACGGCTTCTGGAGAGGTAGTCACGGTTGGTATCCGGTGAATGCTGAATGGCCGGATTTTACTCCGGTGTCGATTTGCAGGCTGACCATGTAAAACGGGCCGCAGGAACACTGCGGCCCGTTCGCACAGTACAAGTCGGGCTGCGTTCAGCCGGGCCGCTTCAGCGCGCGCCAGCCAATGTCGCGCCGGAACTGCGCGCCGTCGAAACGGATGGTGTCCACCACATCGTAGGCATGCTTCTGCGCAATGCGAACGCTGTCGCCGAGCCCCACCACGCACAGCACGCGGCCGCCGGAGGTCATGAGCTTGCCGCCCGCCATCGTCGTGCCCGCATGGAAGGTCACGCAATCCGCGGTCTCGGCCGGAATGCCGGTGATGACGTCGCCCTTGCGCGGCGCATCAGGATAGCCGGCGGCAGCCATCACCACGCCCAGCGCAGTGCGGCGATCCCATTCCAGTTCCACTTCGTCCAGCGTGCCGTTGACCGCATGTTCCATCACGCTCACGAAGTCGGTCTTCAGGCGCGCCATGATGGGCTGGGTCTCCGGGTCGCCCATGCGGCAGTTGAATTCCAGCGTCTTCGGGTTGCCCTTGGCATCGATCATCAGGCCGGCGTACAGGAAGCCGGTGTAGGGGATGCCATCCTTCTGCATGCCGAGGACGGTCGGGTTGATGATTTCGCGCATCACGCGGGCGTGCAGCGACGGCGTCACAATCGGGGCGGGCGAGTAGGCGCCCATGCCGCCGGTGTTCGGGCCTTCGTCGTTGTCCTTCAGGCGCTTGTGGTCCTGGCTGGTAGCCAGCGGCAGGACGTGCTTGCCGTCCACCATGACAATGAAGCTCGCTTCTTCCCCGGCAAGGAACTCCTCGATCACGACGCGTGCGCCGGCATCGCCAAGCTTGTTGTCGGACAGCATCATGTCCACTGCGGCATGCGCCTCGTCGACCGTCATCGCCACGACGACGCCCTTGCCCGCCGCAAGGCCGTCGGCCTTGATCACGATCGGAGCGCCTTTCTGGTTGATGTACTTGCGCGCCAGCGCAGCATCCGAGAAGGTCTGGTAGTCCGCGGTCGGGATGCGGTGGCGCTTCATGAAGGCCTTGGCGAAATCCTTGGAGCTTTCGAGCTGGGCGGCTTCCTTGGTCGGGCCGAAGACCTTCAGGCCCTGCTCGCGGAAAATGTTCACGATGCCTGCAGCCAACGGCGCTTCGGGACCGACGACGGTCAGGGCAATGTTTTCCTTGATCGCGAATTGCGCGAGCCAGCCCGGATCGGTAATGTCGACGTTCTGCAGGCGCGAGTCGGACGCAGTGCCACCGTTGCCCGGAGCAACATAAACCATTTGAATCCGCTCGGATTGCGCGAGCTTCCAAGCCAGGGCATGTTCGCGGCCGCCTGAACCGACTACCAGAATTTTCATGGAGATATCGAAACGTTGGTGGGAGTGCAGCAATTCAGTCCTGCACTCCCAATGTACTTGTGAAACGGGTAAAACGAAAGACAGACTTCGACAGGTGTTGCTCTATCTTATTCTTCGATCACGGCGTTGGTGTAGACCTCTTGAACGTCGTCGAGATTCTCCAGCGCGTCCAGCAATTTTTGCATTTTCACGGCGTCATCGCCGGTGAAGACGGTTTCGGTGGACGGCTTCATCACGATTTCGGCCATTTCAGCCTTGAAACCGGCCTTTTCCAGTGCATCCTTCACCGCGGAGTAATCGTTCGGCGCGGTGAGTACTTCGATGCCGCCTTCCTCGTCGGTCACGACATCTTCTGCGCCGGCTTCCAGCGCGGCTTCCATCAGCTTGTCCTCATCCGTGCCCGGTGCGAAGAACAGCTGGCCGCAGTGCTTGAACAGGAAGGCCACGGAGCCCTCGGTGCCCATGTTGCCGCCGAATTTGCTGAAGGCGTGGCGCACTTCGGCCACGGTACGCACACGGTTGTCGGTCATGCAGTCGACGATGATGGCCGCGCCGTTGATGCCGTAACCTTCGTAACGGATTTCCTCGTAGTTCGCGCCTTCCAGGCCGCCGGTGCCGCGCTGGATGGCGCGCGTCACGTTGTCTTTCGGCATATTGGCGTCGGCCGCCTTTTCCACCGCCAGTCGCAGGCGAGGATTGCTGTCGATGTCCCCGCCGCCCAGGCGGGCCGCCACGGTGATTTCCTTGATAAGTCGCGTCCAGATCTTGCCGCGCTTGGCGTCAGCGGCGGCTTTCTTGTGCTTGATATTGGCCCATTTACTGTGTCCAGCCATGGTATTTCTTTCTCGGAAGTGTACGGGGAGGGCGGCGGCACCGCGAGAACCGATTGGAATTTGATCCAAAATAGCCGGGTGCCGCGCCAAAAACCAATCTACAATTTTACCATATTGACCCCTCCCAAAACTTGCCGGAAAGTTCATAAAACATGTCCAAAAGCCTACTGATCGCCAAGAACCAGGAACAGGAATTGGCCCTGCTGTCCAACCTCGCCAACCGTCACGGCTGCATTACCGGCGCCACCGGCACCGGCAAGACGGTCACGCTGCAGGCGCTGGCGCAGGCCTTGTCCGACATCGGGGTGCCGGTCTTCATGGCCGACGTCAAGGGCGACCTGTCGGGACTGGCCAAGCCCGGCTCGCCGACGCCGCGCATCAAGGAGCGGCTGGACCTGCTGAAACTGGACGAGCCCAGGTGGGCGGCCTGCCCGGTCACCTTCTGGGATGTGTTCGGCGAGAAGGGCCATCCCGTGCGCGCCACCGTTTCCGACCTCGGTCCGCTGTTGCTGTCGCGCATGCTGAACCTGAACGAGGTGCAGGAAGGCGTGCTGCAGCTGGTGTTCAAGGTTGCCGATGATCTCGGCCTGCTGTTGCTCGACCTCAAGGACTTGCGCGCGATGCTGCAGAACGTGGCGGAAAACGCGGGGGAATTGCAGGCGGAGTACGGCAACATTTCGCCCGCCAGCGTCGGCGCCATCCAGCGCGGCCTGCTGGCGATCGAGGAGCAGGGCGGCGAC
>DASPMV010000034.1:0-18969 GCA_035626875.1 Noviherbaspirillum sp.
CAATCCGAAAAGCGCTGCATCGGTTACGGTGTGGAGATCGACGACAACAAGATTCCCGTCTGCGTCAGCCGCGGTGTGTCCGTCATTCAGCAAGACCTGGAGGCCGGGCTTGCGATGTTTACGGACAGCGCATTCGACACCGTGCTCTGCCTGTCCGCGCTGCAAATGATGAAGAACGTCGAGGGTATCCTTGCCGATATCGCACGCGTGGGCCGGGAAGCGATCGTCTCCTTCCCCAACTTTGCCTACTGGCCACATCGCGTTGCGCTGCTGCGCGGCCGCATGCCCGTGTCGAAATCGCTGCCGTATGAGTGGTATGACACGCCCAACGTACGTTGCGCCACCATCAAGGATTTCGAGGAACTCGCCAACAAAGTCGGACTCGAAGTGCTTGAATGCATTGCTTTGCATGAAGGTAAGCCTGTCTCATTCCTGCCGAACTGGCGTGGTAGCCTTGCCGTGTTCCGACTACGAAAAAAGACTACCGCATGAAGCTATTGCCGATTGACGCCGCCCGGCGCATCGATCCCCCGCTCCCCGCCCTGAACGACCTGTTCTCCCCGGAGCCTGCACAATGAGCGGGAAAGAGGGCGACAAAAAGGCGGGGACCCGCATCCGTGATGCCTTCCTGCATCCGTCCGCGTGGACCATGTTCTTCTTCGGCTTCGCCTCCGGCCTGCCGTTCCTGCTCGTAGCCGGCACGCTCGCCTATTGGCTGAAGGAAAACGGCATCACGCTCAAGGACATCACCATGATCGCCAGCGCGGGCCTGGCGTATTCCTTCAAGTTCCTGTGGGCGCCCTTCATTGACCGCCTGCGCCTGCCGCTTTTGGGGCGGCTGGGGCAGCGGCGCAGCTGGCTGCTGCTGTCGCAGGTGCTGGTGATGATCGGCCTGGGTGCCATGGCTTCCGTCACACCGGCAGACCTTGTTCCCTTCGTTACCCTGACGCTGCTGGTCGCCTTTGCAGGCGCCACGCTCGACATTGCCGTCGATGCCTACCGTATCGAGATCGCCCCCGTGGAAGCGCAGGGCGCGTTGGTCGCGACCTATTCGCTCGGCTACCGGATTGCCCTGATCGTGACCGGCGCACTCGCGCTGGTGCTGGCCGACTATACCGTCTGGCCAAATGTGTACCGGGTCATGGCGCTGTGCATGCTCATCCCGATCGTGGTCAACCTGATGTCGCGCGAACCCGAGGTGCTGCGCGTGCACAGCCAGAGCTGGATCGAAGGTTTGCGCGACGGTGTGGTGGAACCCTTTGCCGATTTCTTCCGCCGCTTCGGCGGCCGCGTCGGGCTCCTGATCCTGCTGTTCATCCTGCTCTTCAAGGTCTCCGACCAGGCGCTGGTCGGCGGCATCATGGGACCGTTCTACCTGGACCAGGGATTCACCAAGACGGAGATCGCTGCCGTGTCCAAGGTCTACGGCATCTGGATCGGCATCGCGGGTGCATTCCTTGGCGGCGTTGCGGTCGCGCGCTGGGGCGTTGAACGTGCGCTCCTGGCCGGCATCGTGCTCGGGGCGGCAAGCAATCTCTTGTACCTCGGACTGATCGGCGCCAACGGCAACGTGCGCATGCTGACTCTCGTGATTTCCGGCGAAAACCTTGCGCAAGGCTTGCTGGGCACGACGGCCGTGGCCTACCTGTCCGCACTGGTGAACCAGCGCTATACCGCGACACAGTATGCGCTGTTCAGCTCGCTGATCACGCTGCCGGGCAAGGTGCTCGGGTTCTATTCGGGCCGCATCGTCGAAGCGGTTGGTTACGGCACCTACTTCTGGATCACCACACTGGCGATCGTTCCTGCGGTCGCCTTGTATTTCTGGCTCCGTCCGCGTGTCCGGCTGGAAGGGGACGCCGACGCAGCCTGACTTTTCCGTCGCAGAAAGGACAAACATGAAACGTTTGATTTCCATCCTGTTGGCAGCGGTTGCATTCAGCGCTTCGGCGCAGCCTGCGCCCGCAAAAGATTCGGTCAGCCCGGACGGCGTCAAGGTCGAAAAGATGTCGCCCCTGCGCAAGCTCGTGCCGGAAGGCGAGCTGGAAACGGCCGCATTGCAGCAATATACCGGCCTCAAGCAGGCCGCCAGCGAGAAGGGCGTCCTCGTGCCCGACACCGACCCGCAGGTGCAGCGGCTGCGGGCGATCGCGAAAAAGCTGATTCCCCAGGCCGAACGCTGGAATCCAGGCGCGACAGACTGGAAATGGGAAGTCACTCTCATCGACCTCAAGCAGATCAATGCCTTCTGCATGCCCGGCGGGAAAATCGGCTTTTTCACCGGCATTCTCGACCAGTTGAAACTCACGGATGATGAAGTGGCCATCGTCATGGGGCATGAAATCGCGCACGCCCTGCGCGAGCATGGCCGGGAAAGGCTGGCCAAGTCGAACCTGACCAATGTCGGCGCGCGGGTGCTCGGATTCGGGCTGTCCGCCATTCTGGGTATCGATCCCAATCTCACCAACACCGCAGCCGGTGTCGGCGCCAACCTGGCGATCCTAAAGTTTTCCCGCAGCGACGAAACCGAAGCTGACCTCGTCGGACTGGATATCGTCGCCCGCGCCGGCTACGACCCGCGTGCAGGCGTTGCACTGTGGCAGAAGATGGGCATGGTGAGCAAGAATGCGCCGATGGAATGGCTGTCCACGCACCCGGCGGGCAAGTCGCGCATCGCAGAAATGCGCAAACACATGCCGTCGGTGATGCCGCTGTATGCGAAGGTGAAAGGGCAGTCGCAATCCAAGCTCCCGCCCTACACCAGCAATGTGAAGGGAATCGCGCCTATCCCTTGAGGAAGGCCGATGCGCCGTTGTACTCGATCGTGAGCGGCGCGTGGTCGGAGAAGCGCTGGTCCTTGTAGACTGAGGCCGCATGGGCCTTCTCGGCGATGCCGGGAGTGGAGATGTGGTAGTCGATCCGCCACCCCACGTTATTCGCCCACGCCTGGCCGCGATTGCTCCACCATGTGTAGGCCTCGCCGGTCGTCTCCGGATGCAGCCTGCGGTACACGTCCACCAGGCCGACGTCGCCCAGCACGCGCGTCATCCATTCGCGTTCCTCCGGCAGGAAGCCGGAATTCTTCTGGTTGCTCTTCCAGTTCTTCAGGTCGATTTCCTTGTGCGCGATGTTCCAGTCGCCGCACAGCACCACTTCCTGGCCGCACGCGCGCAGCTTCTGCAGGTGCGGCAGGAACACGTCCATGAAGCGGAACTTCGCCTGCTGGCGCTCCTCGCTGGATGATCCGGACGGGCAATACACGGAGATCACCGACAGCTTGCCGAAGTCGCATTGCACGTAGCGTCCTTCCGCGTCGAACTCGTCGCAGCCGAAGCCGACCTGCACCGCATCCGGCTCGAATTTCGAGTAGATGCCAACCCCGGAGTAACCCTTCTTTTCCGCGTAATGGAAATGGCCGCGGTAGCCAGTCAGCGCCTGGAATTCCGGCGTCATATCGGCGGCCTGCGCCTTGAGTTCCTGCACGCAGACGAAGTGCGCGTCGTGTTTGGCCATCCAGTCGAAGAAACCCTTCTTGGAGGCGGAGCGGATGCCGTTGAGGTTGGCGGAGACGATCTTGAGCATGGTGTCGGCGGGAAAAAACGAGCGGCTAGCATACCTGATCCGGTGGAATTTTGTGCCCGCCGAATTGGCCTCGCACGGGCACGAGCCATTACAATGCGTGCTTGTCCGGCACGGACCGGAATTGTCAATTTATTCACATCGAGGTCATCTTGAGCAAGCTGAGCCAGGAATTCATCGAGTTCTCCGTCAATGCAGGCGTGCTGCGTTTCGGCGAATTCATCACCAAGGCGGGCCGCACGTCGCCTTACTTCTTCAACGCCGGCCTGTTCAACGACGGGGCGACGCTCGGCAAACTGGCTGACTTCTACGCGCAGGCGCTGATCGACTCCGGCGTCGAGTTCGACATGCTATTCGGTCCGGCCTACAAGGGGATCACGCTTGCAGCAGCCACCTCCATCGCGCTGGCGCAAAAGGGCAGGAACGTGCCCTTCGCCTACAACCGCAAGGAAGCCAAGGACCATGGTGAAGGCGGCACCATCGTCGGCGCCAAGCTTGAGGGCAGGGTGGTCATCATCGACGACGTGATCTCCGCCGGTACCTCGGTGCGCGAGTCGGTCGAGATGATCCGCGGGGCCGGCGCGACGCCCTGCGCGGTGCTGATTGCGCTGGACCGCATGGAAAAATCGGGCAAGGACGGCGCGTTGTCCGAGCACTCCGCCGTGCAGGAAGTGACGAAAGCCTACGGCATGCCGGTAGTGTCTATTGGCAACTTGTCCGATTTGTTGGAATATATCTCGAAGGCTGGCGCCAATCCCGACCTTGCCAGGTACAAGGATGCGGTGGCTGCCTACCGGAGCCGCTACGGCGTGATGTAACTCACTGACGCACCTTGGGAGGGGGCCATGAGTTCACTGAAGACTGCATTGTTCCTTTCCCTTGCGCTGCCGATGGCCGGCGTCCACGCGCAGATCTACATGTGCAAGGACGCTGACGGCCGCACCATTACCTCCGATCGTCCGATTCCCGAATGTGCCGACCGGGCCATGCGTGAGCTCGACAAAGGCGGGCGCACCCGGCGTGACATTCCCGCGCCCATGACGGCGGAGGAAAAGCGCCGGCTCCAGCAGGAAGACGAAAAACGCAAGGCAGAAGAAGCATCGGCCGACGAACAGCGCCGCAGCGATCGACTGCTTCGTGCGCGCTTCAAAAGCGAGGCCGACATCGAGGAGGCGCGCAAGCGCGCGCTCGAGCAGGTGGATGACAGGATCAAGCGGGACAAGTCTGCGCTGATGGCAGCGGAAAAACAGCAGCAACAGGCCCAGGCGGAAGCTGAAACCCTGAGAAAGAAAAATGCCACGGTGCCTACCGTCTTGCAGCACCGCATTGATGACGCTTCACACACCGTAGCCGCAACCCGCAAGTCGATTCAGGGACACGAAGCAGATATCGCCGAGGTCAACGCAAAGCACGACGCGATGCTGAAGCGATTCCGCGAAATGAACGTCGCGGCAAAGTGAGCGCGCCGGAAAGCGCGCCCACTCTTCGTTAGTTCAACCCGCCAGCTTCTTCTTCAGCAGTTCCGTCAACTGCGCCGGGTTGGCCTTGCCCTTGGTGGCCTTCATTGCCTGGCCGATAATGGCGTTGAATGCCTTTTCCTTGCCGGATCGGAATTCCTCGACCGATTTCGCGTTCGCTGCCAGCACTTCGTCGACGATCTTCTCGAGCGCGCCGCTGTCCGAAATCTGCTTCAGGCCCTTCGCTTCGATGATGTCATCGGCCAGCGTTTCCTTGTCGGACGGCGCTTCCCACATGCCGGCAAACACTTCCTTGGCGATCTTGTTCGAGATCGTGCCGTCGGCAATGCGCTGCAGCAGCACGGCGAGCTGTTCCGCCTTGACCGGTGCATCGGCGATTTCGACACCTTCGCGGTTCAGCGTGGACGACACGTCACCCATCAGCCAGTTGGCGGCGGGCTTGGCCTGGTCCTTGCCGGCCTTGGCCACGACGGCTTCGAAGTAGGAGGCCATCGCCTTCGACTGCGTCAGCACGGAGGCGTCGTATTCGGGCAGGCCGTAATCTTTCACGAAGCGCTCGCGCATTGCGCCCGGCAGTTCCGGCATGGAAGCCTTCACACGCTCGATCCAGTCCTGCGCGATCACCAGCGGCGGCAGGTCGGGGTCCGGGAAGTAACGGTAGTCCTGCGCGTCTTCCTTGCTCCGCATGGAGCGGGTTTCCTTGCGGTCCGGATCGTACAGGCGGGTTTCCTGCACCACCTTGCCGCCGTCCTCGATCAGCTCGATCTGGCGGCGCACTTCGTAGTTGATTGCTTCTTCAAGGAATCGGAACGAGTTCAGGTTCTTGATCTCGCAGCGCGTGCCGTATTCCTTCTGGCCGACCGGACGCACGGAGACGTTCGCGTCGCAGCGGAAGGACCCTTCCTGCATGTTGCCGTCGCAGATGCCCAGCCAGACCACGAGCGAATGGAGCGCCTTTGCATAGGCTACTGCCTCGCCAGCACTGCGCATGTCGGGCTCGGTCACGATCTCGAGCAGCGGCGTGCCGGCACGATTGAGGTCGATGCCGCTCATGCCGTGGTAGTCCTCGTGCAGCGACTTGCCCGCATCTTCTTCCAAATGCGCACGAGTGAGCTGGACGGTTTTCATCTCGGCCTTGCCATCCTTCTCGAGCACGAAGGAGATCGTGCCGCCTTGCACCACCGGGATCTCGTACTGGCTGATCTGGTAACCCTTCGGCAGGTCGGGGTAGAAGTAGTTCTTGCGCGCGAAGATCGATTGCGGTGCGACCTTGGCGCCGATCGCCAGGCCGAACTGGATGGCGCGCTCCACCGCGCCCCTGTTCATCACCGGCAGCACGCCGGGCAAGGCCAGGTCCACCGGGCAGGCCTGGGTATTCGGCTCGGCGCCGAACTGGGTCGACGCGCCGCTGAAAATTTTCGATTGGGTCGAGAGCTGTGCGTGCGTCTCAAGTCCGATGACGACTTCCCATTGCATAGTGTTTTCCTCAGAAATTATTCTTCATAGCGGCACTGTCCGGTCTTCAGGTTCACCGACAGTTCCGTAAAGTTGGGACGCGAGCCGCAGAGGGCCGGACAGCTTGGCTTCACATTCAGCGTGTCGCCTTCACGTTCGAGCCGAATAGTGCAGCTGGGCCGACGGTCGAAGTCGTAGCCTCGGCGTGCACGCGCGTCCAGTGCGTTCTCCAGCGCGATACGCCATTGCACGCCGGGCGGGACGTCGCGCACTTCGGCCACGAGTCCGTCGCCTTCGTCGATGCTGCAGTCGAAGCCGTGGGTGCTGCGGAACAGCGACGATTCCCAGCGAAAGGCATTGATATGACTTCCCTTGAGGCGAATCTCGGCAGTGTCTGCATAGGTCACCGCCTCGCCGTCCACCGTACGCGCGACGCTGCACGAGAAGCGAGTCTCGATCTGCTGTTCGGCAGCCGTTGCGGTACCTGCACCAAGCAGGAGTGCAGCAATCATCGCGCGGTGTAGTGGGTTCATACGCCTTCCGGTGTCCGGCTGTGCCAGTCGGTGACGCGCTGGTACTGGTGCGCCACGTTGAGCAGCTTCGCCTCGTTGAAATAGTTGCCGATGATCTGCAGGCCGACCGGGCGCTTCGCATTCTTCTCGCCCTTGCCGAAGCCACAGGGAATCGACATGCCAGGCAGGCCGGCGAGGCTGGTCGACAGTGTGAAGATGTCGGCAAGATAGTTCGCCACCGGGTCGTCGGCCTTGTCGCCGATATCCCATGCCACCGTCGGCGAAACCGGGCCCATGATCACGTCGCACTGCTTGAACGCTTCCTGAAAGTCCTGCGCGATCAGTCGACGGATCTTCTGCGCCTGCAGGTAGTACGCGTCGTAGTAGCCATGCGACAGCACATAGGCGCCGACCAGGATGCGGCGCTTCACTTCCTCGCCGAAGCCTTCTGCGCGCGACTTGCGGTACATGTCGGCGAGGTCCTTGTAATCCTGTGCGCGATGGCCGTAACGCACGCCGTCGAAACGCGACAGATTGGACGACGCCTCGGCGGGGGCGATCACGTAGTAGACAGGAATGGACAGTTCGGTCTTCGGCAATGAAATGTCGACAAGCGTCGCGCCCAGCTTCTCGTACTCGCGCAAGGCGCCCCGTACCGCCTCTTCGACATCGCCTGCGAGGCCCTTGCCGAAGTACTCACGCGGCACGCCGATCTTGAGGCCTTGCAGCGGCTTGTCGAGGTCGCGGGCGAAGTCTTCCGCCGGGCGTTCGAGGCTGGTCGAATCCTGCGGATCGAAACCGGCCATGGCATTGAGCAGCAGCGCGCAGTCTTCCGCCGTCTGTGCCATGGGCCCGCCCTGGTCCAGCGACGATGCGAAAGCGATCATGCCGAAGCGCGACACGCGGCCATAAGTTGGCTTGATGCCGGTGACGCCGCACAGCGATGCCGGCTGGCGAATGGAACCGCCAGTGTCGGTCGCAGTCACAGCCGGGGCCAAACGCGCGGCGATCGCGGCAGCGGAGCCGCCGGAAGAACCACCGGGAATGGCATTCTTGTCCCACGGGTTCTTGACCGGGCCAAAGAAGGAATTCTCGTTCGACGAACCCATGGCAAATTCGTCACAGTTCAATTTTCCGAGGTGAACCATACCTGCCGTGCGGAACTGTTTCACCACGGTAGCATCGAAGGGGCTGATGTAGTTCGAGAGCATCTTCGAACCGGCGGTAGAGCGCCAGTCGCGCGTGACGAAAATGTCCTTGTGCGCGATGGGCACACCGGTGAGAGGCGTCGTGTCGCCCTTGGCAAGTCGGGCGTCCGCCTCGGCGGCTTGTGCCAGCGTCAGGGCTTCGTCGACATGGATGAAGGCGTTCAGGTCGCTTTGCCCGATGCGCGCGAGGTACAGCTTGGCCAGTTCGGTGGCGGAAACCTGTTTTGCCTGCAGCAGCGCTGAGAGCTCTTTGAGTGTCTTGGTGTGCATAAGTGGTAGCGGTGGCGCGATGCGCTGTTCTTGTTATTCGATGACTTTCGGGACGAGGTAGAGGCCATCCTGGGTCGCCGGAGCAACCGCTTGGTAATCTTCGCGGCGATTGGGTTCGGTGACCTGGTCCTCGCGCAGCCGGAGAGCGACATCATTCTGATAGGCGGCGATCGGATGGTTGAGCGGCTCGATGCCAGTGGTGTCGACAGCGCGCATCTGTTCGACGAGGTTGAAGATGCCGTTGAGCTTGTCCAGGGTTTTGGCGGCCTGATCTTCGTTCAGGTCGAGCTGCGCCAGGCGGGCAAGGCGTTTAACGTCGGAGAGGTCGAGTGACATGATGGAAAGGGTTGGACGGCGCTTGAAAGGCCGTGATTTTCAAAGGGATAAAAATGTTTTCTAATTCTGGCAAAAACTTGTCAAAACCCGCGAACTGGCACGTATCCGGCGCGCATTTTTGAAGTTTCCGTCGACTAACTTCGGCTAAATTATAAGGTAGAATGGCGGGTTAATACCTCGCTGGCGATAGCAGCTTTGACATACCGCCGGGACGGAGGTTTTCACCACCAATGTTAAGCGCGCCATTGATGCGCATCGGGACCATACATGTTCGGATTTTTACGCAGTTACTTCTCTAACGACCTGGCAATCGACCTCGGCACGGCCAACACGCTGATCTACGTGCGCAACATGGGTATCGTGCTGGACGAACCGTCGGTGGTGGCGATTCGTCAGCAGGGCGGCCCGAACGGCAAGAAGACGATCCAGGCTGTCGGCAAGGAAGCCAAGCAGATGCTGGGCAAGGTGCCGGGCAACATCGAAGCAATCCGCCCGATGAAGGATGGCGTGATCGCCGACTTCACCGTGACCGAGCAGATGCTCAAGCAGTTCATCCGCATGGTGCATGACTCCAAGCTGTTCAAGCCGTCCCCGCGCATCATCATCTGCGTTCCCTGCGGTTCCACCCAGGTCGAGCGCCGCGCGATCCGTGAATCTGCACTGGGTGCTGGCGCTTCCCAGGTGTACCTGATCGAAGAACCGATGGCCGCGGCAATCGGGGCCGGCCTGCCGGTTTCCGACGCGACCGGTTCCATGGTCGTGGATATCGGCGGCGGAACCACCGAAGTCGGCATCATTTCGCTGGGCGGCATGGTGTACAAGGGTTCCGTTCGCGTGGGCGGCGACAAGTTCGACGAAGCGATCGTCAACTACATCCGCCGTAACTACGGCATGCTGATCGGCGAACAGACCGCCGAAGCGATCAAGAAGGAAATCGGTTCCGCCTTCCCGGGTTCCGAAGTCAAGGAAATGGAAGTCAAGGGCCGCAACCTGTCCGAGGGCATCCCGCGTTCGTTCACGATCTCGTCCAACGAGATCCTCGAAGCGCTGACCGATCCGCTCAACAACATCGTCTCCGCGGTGAAAAACGCGCTCGAGCAGACCCCGCCGGAACTCGGCGCGGACATCGCTGAGAAGGGCATGATGCTGACCGGTGGCGGCGCGCTGCTGCGCGACCTGGACCGCTTGCTGATGGAAGAAACCGGCCTGCCGGTGATCGTCGCCGAGGATCCGCTCACCTGCGTGGTGCGTGGCTCCGGCATGGCGCTCGAGCGCATGGACAAGCTGGGCTCCATCTTCTCCTACGAGTAATCGACACGATGTTTTGCCTGACGCGCCTTGCCCCGAATCCGCAAGGCGCGCCGATGGACAGAAATTCCCGGTCACGTTCCGAGTTTAGACCCTGATGGATTACAGTCCACCACCACTTTTCAAGCAAGGCGCCTCCGCCCGCGCCAAAGTGGTGTTCTTCTCCCTCATTGCGCTCATCCTGCTGGTGGCCGACTCGCGCCTGCGCTCGCTCGGCGCCATCCGCCAGGTGGTCGGCACAGCGCTCTATCCGCTGCAGGTCGTCGCCTTGCTTCCGCGCGACGCCGCTTACATGGTTGGCGACTATTTCTCGTCGCTTTCCGCGATGCAGAAGGAAAACCGCAACCTGAAGGAACAGCAGGTCGCCAATGGCCACACCCTGCAGCAGGTGCAGCAGCTGTCGGCGGAGAATGCCCACCTGCGCCGGCTGCTGTCGGCCAACGAGCGGCTGTCTGCAAAATCGGTGATGACGGAGATTCTCTACGACGCGCGCGACCCGTTTACCCGCAAGATCATCGTGGATCGGGGCACCAGCCACGGCGTCGCGCCGGGCCAGCCCGTGATCGACGACGTTGGGGTGGTTGGCCAAGTGACGCGCGCGTTTCCATTCACTTCCGAGGTGACCCTGCTGACCGACAAGGACCAGGCCATTCCGGTCCAGGTGGTGCGCAGCGGGCTGCGCAGCATCGCCTACGGTCAGGGGCACTCCGGCTCGCTCGACCTGCGCTTCATGCCGGCCAATGCGGATATCCAGAACGGCGACATGCTCGTGACTTCCGGCATCGACGGCGTGTATCCCGCCGGCCTGTCCGTTGCCAAGGTGACGCAGGTGGACCGGAAGTCCTCCGACGCGTTTGCCCGCATCGTGTGCCAGCCCTTGGCCGGTATCGACCGCAACCGCCAGCTGCTCATCCTGCTGACTGAAATGAATTTCCCGCCGCGCCCGGAGCCGGAAGACCCGAAGAAGGAAAAGGCGGCAAAACGTGAGGCGGCCAAGGAGGCTGCGAAGGAAGCGGCCAGGCAGCCGGCCGCAGGAACCGCCGCACCCGCAGCGACGCCGCAGGCACCCGCGACACCTACTGCCAACGCGCCGGGCACGGTAACGCCGGCAGCCGCGACGGTAGCGCCGCAGGACAAGACCGCCGCTCCCGCCGCAGCCCCGGCAGCGGCAAAGCCTGCCCAGCCCGCCGCACCGGTTCCTGCCGGTGGCGCGCAAAAGCCGGCCGTCGATAAACCGGCCGCGGTGCAACCTGAGGCTCCGGCGAAACCGGCAGTCGCGCCCGCGACGAAACCACAGCCGCCGGCGCAGCCGAAGCCCGCACCGGTGGCTCCGGCTGCAGCACCGCAGGGAGCTACGCAATGAACCGTCCGCAATACATCCTGTTACCGGCGAACCCGCTGTTCATCATTGCCAGCCTGATCGTCGCGTTCCTGCTGAATCTGCTGCCTTGGGGGCAGTGGGTCGGCATTCCGGATTTCGTTGCGCTGGTGCTGGTGTTCTGGAGCATCCACCAGCCGCGCAAGGTCGGGATCGGCGTTGCCTTCTTCATGGGCTTGCTGATGGATGTCCACGATGCGACGCTGCTGGGCGAGAACGCCTTGTCGTACACGCTGCTGTCGTACTTCGCGATCATGATCCACCGCCGCGTGCTCTGGTTCAAAGTGTCGACGCAGACCCTGCACGTGCTGCCGCTGCTCTTCATGATGCAGTTCGTCCAGTTGCTGATCCGCCTGATGGTGAGCGGCGATTTTCCGGGCTGGTTCTATTTCATGGAAAGTCTTATCACCGCCGCGCTCTGGCCGGTCGTGACCTGGATCCTGCTCGCGCCCCAGCGCCGCGCGGTCGACCGTGACGACACCCGCCCGATCTGATTGCCGCGCCTTGCATCCGACTCCCTGCATGGCAGGAATGAACACGATTTGTACCGACCTGAATCCGCATGACCGAGTTTAAGAACACTGAACAGGAACTGCATTTCTTCCGCCTCCGCCTCTCGGTGGTGGCGGTGTTCGTGTTCATCTGCTTCGGATTGCTGTTCGCACGCTTCGTGTGGCTGCAGGTGTTCAAGCACAGCGACTACATGAGCCAGGCCGAGGAGAACCGGATTTCGGTGGTGCCGGTCGTGCCCAACCGTGGTCTGATCCTGGACCGCAACGGTGTTGTCCTCGCTCGCAACTTTTCCGCCTATACGCTGGAAATCACGCCGTCCAAGATTGCGGACACGCTCGATGGCGTGATCGAAGAATTGTCGACCGTCGTCGACATCCAGCCTAAGGATCGCCGCCGCTTCCGTCGCCTGCTGGAAGAGGCCAAGAATTTCGAGAGTGTGCCGATCCGCACCCGCCTGACCGACGAGGAGGTCGCCCGCTTTACCGCGCAGCGTTACCGTTTCCCGGGCGTCGAGATACAGGCCCGCCTGTTCCGACAGTATCCGCACGGCGAGACCGCATCCCATGTCGTCGGCTATATCGGCCGTATCAGCCAGAAGGATGCGAAGCGCATCGAGGAAATGGAAGACGCGGCGAACTACGCCGGCACCGATTACATCGGCAAGGAAGGCCTGGAGAAGAAGTACGAGAGCATTCTCCACGGGCGAACCGGCTACGAAGAGGTCGAGGTTACCGCAGGCGGCCGTGCCGTGCGTACGCTGTCTCGAACCGCAGCCACCCCCGGCCAGAACCTGATCCTGTCCATCGACATCGAACTGCAGAAAATCATCGAGGAAGCCTTTGGCGACCGCCGCGGTGCCCTGGTCGCCATCGAGCCTTCCACCGGCGATATCCTGGCCTATGTATCGAAGCCGACGTACGACCCCAACCTGTTCGTCGACGGTATCGACGCGCAAAGCTGGGACGAGCTGAATACCTCCATCGACCGCCCGCTGCTGAACCGTCCGCTGATCGGCACCTATCCGCCGGGCTCGACGTTCAAGCCTTACATGGCGCTTGCCGCGCTGGAGACCGGCAAGCGCACGCCCAACCAGGCCATTGCCGACCCCGGCTTCTTCTGGTTCGGCAGCCACCGCTTCCGCGACGACAAGGTGGGTGGGCACGGCATGGTCGACATGTACAAATCCATTGTCGTGTCCTGCAATACCTATTACTACATGCTGGCAAACGACCTCGGTGTCGATACCATTCACGATTTCATGAAACCGTTTGGCTTCGGCCAGATCACCGGAATCGACCTTGAGAACGAGCGCACCGGTGTCCTGCCGTCGACGACGTGGAAGCGCAATGCGTACAAGAAGCCGGAACACAAGAAATGGTATGCGGGCGAGACGGTTTCCGTCGGCATCGGCCAGGGTTACAACGCTTACACGCCGCTGCAGCTCGCGCATGCGATGGCAAACCTCGCCAATGACGGCGTCGTGATGCGCCCGCACCTGGTGAAGACGATCGAGGATGGCGTCACGAAGGAGCAGACGCTCACCGTGCCGAAGGAAAGCTATCGCATCCCGCTCAAACAGGAGAACCTCAACTTCGTGAAGAACGCGATGGCCGGCGTGGTGAAAGAGGGTACATCCTCGCGCGCGTTCGCCAAGGCGGAGTATGTCTCCGCGGGCAAGACCGGTACCGCGCAGGCGATCGGCCTGGGGCGCAACGAGAAATACGATGCGAAGAAGATGCCCGAGCGTCATCGCGACCATTCGCTCTACATTTCATTCGCCCCGGTGGACAAGCCGCGCATCGCACTGGCGGTAATTGTGGAGAACGGCGGTTTCGGTGCCGCTGCTGCAGCGCCGATCGCACGCCTCGCGCTTGACTATTACCTGCTCGGCAAACGGCCGGAATCCAAGGAAAAGGCAGCGCAGCCCATTGAAGTGGAGGGAGACTGATGGCGACCGTTGGCCTGGGTGAAAAGCGGGCGATCTGGCCCACCCTCAAACCCTACATCATGGTGTTCGACTGGCCGCTGACGATCATCGTCGGCCTGATCTTCCTCGCCAGCACGATCACGATGGTCTCCGCCGGCATCGACTTCCCCGGCCGGCTGGAAGGGCATCTGCGCAACATTCTCCTGTCGGTGCTCATCATGTGGATGGCCGCCGTTGTTTCCCCGCAAACGCTGATGCGGCTGGCCGTGCCGATCTACCTCGTCGGCGTGGCGCTGCTGGTCGGCGTCGAACTGTTCGGCATCATCAAGAAGGGGGCGCAGCGCTGGATCAATGTCGGTGTGGTCATCCAGCCGTCCGAAATCATGAAGATCGCGACGCCGCTGATGCTCGCCTGGTGGTTCCAGAAGCGGGAGAGCGTGATCCGGATTCCGGAGTTCATCGTGGCGGCGATGCTGCTCATGGTGCCGGTCGCCCTCATCATGAAACAGCCCGACCTCGGCACCGCGCTGCTGGTCATGGCGTCGGGCTTCTACGTGATCTTCCTTGCGGGCCTGCCGTGGAAGATCATCATCGGACTGGCGCTGGCCGGTGCGGCCTTCCTGCCGATCGGCTGGTCCATGATGCACGACTACCAGCGGCAGCGCGTGATGACGCTGATCGATCCGACCTCCGACCCGCTCGGCAAGGGCTTCCACATCATCCAGTCGATGATTGCGATCGGCTCGGGCGGACCCATGGGCAAGGGATGGCTGAACGGCACACAGGGCCACCTGCAGTTCATCCCCGAACGGACCACGGACTTCATCTTCGCGGTCTATTCGGAAGAGTTCGGCCTGATCGGCAATATCGCGCTGCTCATCACCTACCTGATGTTGATCGGCCGCGGCTTGTTCATTGCCGCCAATGCGCCGACCCTGTTCAGCCGCCTGCTGGCCGGTGCGCTGACGCTGATGTTCTTCACCTATGCGTTCGTGAACATGGGCATGGTCAGCGGCATCCTGCCGGTGGTCGGCGTGCCGCTCCCATTCATGAGTTACGGCGGCACGGCGTTCGTGACGCTTGGCCTAGGCATCGGGATGCTGATGAGCATCCAGCGGCACCGCAAGCTGGTGCAGACCTGACGCGAAAAGTGAAGCTGAAGAAACTTTTTTCCGGCTTCACTGTCAATCCGGCAATAGAAAAAACACAATCATTCTTCCCTTGCGGCAAGCCCCGCGTCGGTGCAAACTGTTCACCGATCCGCCGGATGCCGCCGGCCTTGTCTCGACAAGAATCAAGAAGGATAACGAGATGTCGCTCCACGTATATCGCGGCTGGCCCCGCCTTGACTGTCAACTGATCGCGCTTGTGGCGCTGGCACTTGCCGGCTGCAGCAGCGTCCCGCTCAGCGAACCATCCACGGATGCTTCCCCCACGCGTCCCGCAACCCAGGCGAAGGCGCCGTCCAGCCTCCCCGCCCTGCCACCCGCCGGTTCCGGCCGCGGCGGCTATTACATGGATGACGGTCCCGGCGACGCGCCGCCGGAGGGCCTGATGGAGGTGCCCGACGCCGAGCCTCGCATCGAGCCCTATGCCAACAGAGGCAACAAGCCGTACACCGTGTTCGGCAAGACCTACACGCCCACGCTCGATGAGCGGCCCTACAAGCAGCGGGGCATCGGAAGCTGGTACGGCAGGAAATTCCACGGACAGAAAACCTCATCCGGCGAGCCGTATGACATGTACAAGATGACGGCGGCCCATCCGACCCTGCCGATTCCCTCCTATGCAAGGGTGACCAATCTCTCGAACGGCAAGCAGGTCGTCGTGCGGGTGAACGATCGGGGCCCGTTCCATTCGGGGCGCATCATCGACCTCTCGTACACCGCGGCCCTGAAGCTGGGTTATCTCGGCAAGGGCAGCAGCGAGCTGGAAGTCGAACGCATCCTGCCCGAGGAAATTGCGCGTATGGGCAAAGGGAAGGGGGAAAAACAGGTGCGTGCAGACAAACCTGCGCCGGTACAGGAGGCAGCCGTCGTCGCCATGCCGGTCAACCTCGGCGGGCCTGAGGCACCGCGTGTGCTGGAGGAACCGATTTCCACGGTGCCCGTCGTCGTCGCGTCCCCGCAGGCAGCCTCCGCGCAAGGCTTCTACCTGCAACTCGGTGCCTATTCCCAGGCTGCGAATGCCGAGGCCGCACGCGCTCGTCTCGCCGGACAGACCTTCAGCCTGCCCCCGATGGAAGTGGTGGAATACAACAAGTTCTTCCGCGTCTACAGCGGGCCGTTCGCCACCCGGGCGGAAGCCGATGCTGCCGCAAGGCAGTTGCAGGATGGTGGCATGGCCAAGCCGATGATCGTGCAGCGCTGAGGCATCGGCCTGCGCGACGCCTAACGCTCGCCCTTCATCTGCAATGCGCGTTCGTACAGCGCGTTCTTCTTTTTCCCGGTGATCTGCGCCGCGAGCGAAGCGGCCTGCTTCACCGGGCACTCCGCAAGCAGGATGGCCAGGATGCGTTCCGCTTCTGCATCGTTCTCCTCAGAGGCAGGCGCCGCGCCCTCGACCAGGATAACGAACTCACCTTTTTGCCGGTTTGCATCCCCATCCAGCCAGGCGCGGGCGTCGCCGAGCCGGCAACGGTGGATCTCTTCAAACAGTTTGGTGAGTTCGCGTGCGAAGATGACTTGCCGGTCCGCTTCCAGCGTCGCGGAGAGTGCATCGACCATGTCGACGATGCGATGCGGTGCCTCGTAGAACACCAGTGTCGCTGCAACACTCTTCAACTCCAGCAAGGCGGCTTCGCGTTGTTTTGCCTTGGCCGGAAGGAAACCGGCAAACAGAAAGCGGTCGCTCAGCAGCCCGCTTGCGGAGAGTGCGCTCACGGCAGCGGACGCGCCGGGCAGCGGCATGACCCGCAGGCCGGCAGCACGGACTGCCTCGACGATGCGTGCGCCCGGATCCGAGACGGCGGGCGTCCCGGCATCGGAGACAAGCGCGATACGCTGTCCCGACTGCAGGCGAGCAATCAGCTTGTCTGCCGCTTCACGCTCATTATGTTCATGCGCGGCAATCAATTCCTTGTGCAGCCCGTAGCGATGCAAGAGCTGTGCGGTATTCCGGGTATCTTCACACGCCACGGCATCGGCGATCGCAAGTACATTGACCGCACGCAATGTGATATCCCCTGCGTTTCCGATAGGAGTGGCCACCACATATAATGTCGACGGCGGATAGACCTGATGCGCCACGTCCTGCATGATCAGATCGAGGGACGGGGCGCTGGGCATTGAATGTGGCATGAGGAGATGTGATGTCGGGCCAATGGGCAAAACTGATGGTACTGGGCGTGGTGCTGAGCGGATTGTGCCTGCCTGTGCGGGCAAACACAACCGGCGCTGAAAGCGGCGTCGTCACGTCGCCGGTGGACCTGTCAACGACCGAAAAGACGGTGAGCATCGCATTGCTTCTGCCCCTGCGCTCGGAAATCCTGCGCGTGCCCTCCGAGGTATTGCGTGCCGGCTTCCAGGCCGCGTATGAGCGGGAGCGCGACAGCATCACCATCAACATCGTCGAGACCGGCGATTCCCCCCAGGACATCGTTTCGGGCTACAAGGCCGCCAGCGCACTCAATGACGTCGTTGTCGGGCCTCTTTCACGCACCGGCGTCACCGCAGTCGTGCAGAGCGACGCTGTCGCCAAGCCAACCATTGCACTGACCCCGCCCGACGCCGCGGAGAACGGCGAAATCAAGTTGCCGCCGCAGATGCTGGTCATCGGCCTGTCCATCGAGGAAGAGGCACGGCAGGTGGCAGCGTGGGCGCTGCATGACGCGAAAAAGGGCAAGGCACTGGTGCTGTTCACGCAGGCGGCGTGGCAGCGCCGGGCGGCAAAGGCCTTCGAGACGCAATGGCAGCAGCACGGCCGTGAAGTGGAAGCGATCGAGGTGCCGGCCAACGACGGTTTCCTCAACGGCCGTCACCTGCTGGAATTGAAGAAACAGCTGGAAACCGACAAGCCGACCATGATCTTCCTCGCCCTGGACGCGCGCCAGGCGCGGCAGGTGCGTGCGGTTATCGGCAAGGGCATTACGTTGTACGGCACGTCGCAGCTCAATCCCACCGCGCTCACGGACCGCGCTGCCGCCGAACCGGTCGCAGAAATGGACGGCACCCGTCTGCTCGACATTCCCTGGCAACTGCAGCCTGACCACCCGGCCGTCATGACCTACCCGCGCCTCGTCGTGGAAGCGGATCAGAAGCGCAATGCTGACCATGAGCGCCTGTACGCGCTGGGAATCGATGCTTACCGCATCGCCCGCGAAATCGCCGAGCGAAAAACTGATTTCGAGATCGACGGCGTGACAGGCAAGCTCAAGGTACACATTGACCCGGGCCAGGCGCGCTTCGAGCGCGTGACCCAGCAGGCGGTCTATCGCGAAGGTAGCGTCGTCGGCGTCGGCGAAGCACGCTGATGGGCATGTTCGACTCAATTGCCGGAAGGCGTACCGCCAAGCAGGTGGCAGGAGAAGCAGGCGAGGAACAGGCATTGCTTTTCCTGCAGGAAAAGGGGCTGAAGCTGGTTGAACGCAATTTCCGCTGCAAGGGCGGCGAGATCGATCTCGTGATGCAGGATGGGCGAGAGCTGGTGTTTGTCGAAGTCCGCAAGCGCGCTGGCAACGACTATGGCGGTGCGGCAGCCAGCATCACGGCGCGCAAGCAGTCACGGCTGGTCATCGCTGCCCAGACCTTTCTGCAACGGTACAAAATGCCACCGCCGTGCCGTTTCGATGTCATAGCCATCGAAGGTGCCGCCATGGAATGGCTGAAAAACGCGATCGAAGCCTGATAGCGTTCGGACAATATTCCCTCGCGGCTTTTTATTTCCTCGCGGCGTGACGCCCCCCGCGCCTGCACTATAATCCCCACACTATGACAAACCACCGCATCCAGGCGCACTTCCAGGAAAGTGCCGAACTGAAAATCAAGTCCGCCGCGCTGCTTGCCGA
>DASPMV010000035.1:0-71669 GCA_035626875.1 Noviherbaspirillum sp.
GATGGCGTTCTGCGGCGTGACGGATGTGAAGAAGGTGGACAAGCGCATCCTGCTGCCTGGCACTTACTGACCCTTGGCGCAGTGCCGTACCAGTCGGCACTGCGATATGTTTGCGATTGATCAGAAGGTGCATCGCGCGCCGAGACCTTGACGCACTCGCGCGGTGCACGATTTCCCATTTGTCTCCCAAGGGCAATCGTTTGGCTTCGTGGATCACTCCGCGGTGCTGTTTCCAGGGTTCATGTCAATTTAATATCGTTTCACGATTCGTTGACATTAACCGTGGAAGATCATGCGCCAACACACCATCCCCCTTCTTTCCGTTCTCCTCATTTCCGTCTCCGCACACGCCGGTTACATCGAAGGCCTCGCGGCCTACAACAAAAATGACCACGCCACGGCGCTGACCGAATGGCGTCCGCTTGCCGACCAGGGCGACGCGCGCGCGCAGTACCACGTCGGCTGGATGTATGAGCGCGGCGAGGGCGTGAAGCAGGATCACGCGCAGGCAGTGGCGTGGTATCGCAAGGCAGCCGAACAGGGATTCCCGCTGGCGCAGATCAACCTCGGCAACATGTACACGCTGGGTCATGGCGTGCCGCAGAACCACAAGCAGGCGGTGCTGTGGTACCGCAAGGCCGCCGACCAGGGTTACACCAGCGCGCCGGTCAATGCCGGCGTGCGCTTCGAGAACGGCGACGTCGCCGAGTCCGAACACGATTTGCCGAAATATCGCAAGCCGGTCGAGTCAGACCGCGTCGTGGTGCAGTTCAATCTCGCCAGCATCCTGTACAACAACGGCCAGGGCGTGTCACAGGACTATGACCAGGCGGTTGCGTGGTATCGCCGCGCGGCGGAGCAGGGCCATGCGCTCGCGCAGATCAACCTCGGCAACATGTACAACAACGGCCAGGGCGTGCAGCAGAACCACAAGATGGCCATGTACTGGTATCGCCGCGCCGCCGAGCAGGGCAACACCTATGCACTGAACAACATGGGCAATATGTATCGCAAGGGTCTCGGCGTGAAGCAGGACTACGCGCAGGCGCTGCACTGGTACCGCAAGGCCGCCGAACTGGGTGATGCAGGCGCGCAGGTCAATCTCGGCCTGATGTACTACACCGGCGAAGGCGTGCGCCAGGATTTCAACGACGCCTTCCAGTGGTACAGCCGCGCCGCGCAGCAGGGCGATGCCGGCGCACAGTACAACCTCGGCCTGATGTTCTTCCATGGCGAGGGTGTGGCGCAGGATTACCTCGAAGCGTCCGAGTGGTATCGCAAGGCGGCGGAACTGGGCCATGCGCTGGCGCAGCACAACCTCGGCAACATGTACATGAAAGGGCTCGGCGTTGAGCAGGACTTCACGATGGCCGTGCAATGGCACCGCAAGTCCGGCTTCCAGGGCGATGCGCATGCGCAGAACAAGCTGGGCGACCTTTTGTTTGCCAACGGCCATGGCGCCCCACAGGATTACGCGGAAGCGGCGCTGTGGTACCTGAAGGCAGCCGAACAGGGATACGCGCCCGCGCAGTTCAATCTCGCGAACATGTACCGTCGCGGCATCGGCGTGAAGCAGGACTTCGCGCAGGCCGCGCAGTGGTACCGCAAGGCGGCAGAGCAGGGCGATGTCAACTCGCAGTATCTGCTGGGCATCATCTACGCCAACGGCGAAGGCGTGAAGCAGGACATGAGCCTGGCCATCGACTGGTACCGCCGTGCGGCAGAGCAGGGGCATGCCGGCGCGCAGTACAACCTCGGCATCATGTATGCGAAAGGGCGGGGCACGCTCAGTATGCTGAGTCGGTAGCATCAGCATGCGGGGCGTGGCCGCGCCCCGCGCATGCCTTGATTTTGCGCAAAGGAAAAATTTCCTTTGAGATCATGGACATGCTGCACCTTATACCCGGTTATCCACAGAATTAGCCACAGCAATTGTGGGCAAGTCGCATCCGGGAAACGAAAAGGATGCGAGCCGTCATCCTTCGTCTGTCAGCGCGTACCGGATTCTGTTTGCAGACGCATTTTCCTCTCGCTCCAGTGCTTCATTACCTTGGCCGGAATCTTTTGATTGCGGACAGTGTTTTTGCCTTTTTTAGCGCTTCCGCGTCTCTTCCCTTCAGTTAAGATGTTGCCAGACCGAAAGCGGATTTCACCCGTGTCCGCACAGCGTCTTCGCGCCGATCGTGCGTCAACCTCCATTCTCATCGACGCAGGGGAATATCCAATGAAACACCGATTCATTGCGGGACTGGTCCTGGCAGCAGCGGTACATGGTGTGGCGGCACAGACAGCGCCCGATGCCGACCAGCAGCGCCGGCTCGCGGAACAAAAACTCAAGCTCGTCGAAATGCTGCTCAACTCGCCCAAGGCGCAGGCCAGCAGCGCCAGCGGCGATAGTGAAACCGTCGCCCTCGTCGAGCGCGGCAAGTCCCTGCTCGCACAGGCGCGTGAAGCGCTGGCGGCGCAGCGGCATGCGGATGCATCGAAGGCGCTCGATGAAGCACTGCAGAGCGTCTCCAAGGCCAATAACCGCAACGCGGGCGGTCTTTCGGACAGCGTGCAGAAGCAGCGCCTGCAGGAGATGTCCGAGCAGGTCGCCACCTACCGCGCCTCGCTGGCCGCGCTGGTGAAGGAAAAGGCCGCGGCCTCGGCGAAGCCGACGCTGGACCGTGTCGATGCGCTGACCGAGGAAAGCCGCAAGCTCGCTGCAGCAGGCCACCTCGGCGAGGCGAACAAGAAGATGGCGGAAGCCTACAAGCTGGAAGTCGAAGAGGTCTCGCGCCTGCGCGCCGGACAGGAGGTGGTGCTGTCACTGAAGTTCGACACGCCCGCGGACGAATACGTGTACGAGCAGAAGCGCTACCAGTCGAACGAAATCCTCGTCGGCATGATGATCGGCGAAGGCCGCGCGGAAGGCGACCGCCGCCGCCTCGTCGATGGTTTCCTCAAGGAAGCCGCGACGCTCAAGGAAGAAGCGGCATCGCTCGCCGGCGCTAACCGCCACAAGGAAGCCGTCGCCGTCATGGAAAAGGCCACCGTCCAGCTCAACCGCGCGCTGCAGTCCATGGGCCTGCCGGTGTTCTAGGGGAATAAACGATGAAAACATTTACTCGCCTGTGGCTAACGCTTGCGCTGATGTTCGCTGCGCATGGTGCGCATGCCGTCGATGCCGCCGCAGTCAATCTGGCCGGCGAGCAGCGCATGCTCTCGCAACGTATCGTCAAGGCCTGGTGCCAGTTCAATCTGAATGTCCAGAAAGACCATTCGCGTGCGCAGCTTGCGGAGTCGGTGCGCCGCTTCGAGAGCAACCTCGCCGCGCTCGAAAAATCGGCAGCCTCGCCCGAGGCCGCCACCGCGCTTGCCGGACTGCGCGCTGCATGGACACCGCTACGCGCCTCCCTGCAAGGAGAGGTTCGCGTGCCAGATGCCGCCATGCTGGACGCTCGTGCGGAGGATGTCCTCATGGCTGCCGAGCGCCTCACGCGCATCCTGCAGGACAAGGCCGACGCGCCCGTCAGCCGCTGGACCAACCTCGCCGGCAGGCAGCGCATGCTCTCCCAGCGCCTGGTGAAGATCTACATGCTGCGTCAGATGGGAGTGGAAACGCCCGCCCTGCGCGAGGAGAGCGAACATATCCAGAATGAATTTTCCGGCGCCCTGGCCGCGATGCGTGTAAACGCTTCGTCGCCCGCCCTCAAGGCTGAGCTCGACAAACTGGCGCTGCAGTGGGAATGGCTGCACGCCGTGCTCGCCACCGAAGGCGCCGAATCCTTCCGCCTCATCATGGCCGAGGGCGGCGAAGCCGTGCTGCAGCTTGCCGACCAGGTCACGCGGATTTACGAACAGTCCGCACCCTAAGGAGAATGTATGTCCATCGATCGTCGCCGCTTCCTGCTGGCCGCCTCCGCGCTGGGCGCTTCCACCGCACTGCCCGGCACGCTTCTGGCCGCGCCTGCCCGCAACGAGAAGCGGATAGACCTCACCGCATCCGCTTTCAGCGTGGCGCTCGATCCCACGAACGCAACGCGTACCGGGGTATGGAGCTTCAATGAACAATTCCCCGGCCCGGCACTGCGATTCCGGCGTGGCGACAAGGTGCACTTTGCCTTCACAAACGACCTGCAGCAGGACACCGCCGTGCACTGGCACGGAATCCGTGTGCCGAATGCCATGGACGGCGTACCCCACGTCACGCAGGATCCCGTTGCGCCGGGAGAGGGATTCGACTACCGCTTCGCGTTCCGCGATTCCGGCACCTTCTGGTACCACCCGCACCAATCGAGCTTCGAGCAGGTCCCGCGTGGTTTGTACGGCGCGCTGATCGTCGAGGAAGACAAGCCGCCCGTCGTCGACCGCGACGAGGTCTGGGTGCTGTCGGACATCAAGATCGACGAGCAGCGACAGCAGGTGGAAGACTTCGGACGCATTCTTGACATCGCTAACGAGGGACGCCTCGGAAATCAGGTGCTGGTCAACGGCAAGGTGGCCGGCGCGGGCCGGAAGATCGCAGTGCGCGCGGGTGAACGTGTGCGTCTGCGGCTCGTCAATGCCGCCTCCGCGCGCTTCTTCCGCCTCGCATTTGAAGGACACGAAGCCCGCGTTATCGCCTATGACGGTCAGGGCGTCAGCCCACACCCCGTGCCGGCGCAAGGACTGCCGCTCGGTCCCGGCATGCGTGTCGATCTGATCATCGACTGCATGGGCAAGCCAGGCCAGGCGTTCGCGATCCGCGACCTCGGACGCCCCCCTGTTGTCCCGGCCTATGATCTCGGCACGCTGACCTATGGCGAAGAGCGCCCGGTCCGTAGCAAGCCCCTGGCTTCGCCGATCGCGCTCGCGCCGAACCGCATTGCCGAGCCCAACTTGCGCAAGGCTTCGCAGCACGTGATCCTGTTCCAGGGCGGCATGCGCGGCCAACCCGTGATCGGCATGGTCGACGGCAAGCCGTCGCGCATCCAGGAAATCATGGCAAAGCAGGGCCTCGCCTGGACCATGAACTACAACGCCCAGCACGAGCATGCGCTGATGCACGAGCCCTTCCTGCACCTGAAGAACGGCGAAAGCGTCGTCCTGCGCATGATCAACGACACCGACTTCGACCACCCGATGCATTTGCACGGGCATTTCTTCCGCGTGCTGTCGATCAACGGCAAGGCCAATGCCCGCCGCGAGTGGCGCGATACTGTCATCATGGGACCACGCCAGACGGTCGATGTGGCCTTTGTCGCGGACAACCCGGGCGAGTGGATGTACCACTGCCACATCCTCGACCATGCGGCCGGGGGAATGATGGGGACGATTGCGGTGGAGTAGGAACTGCCGGAATGCAAAAAGCCCAGTCCGAAGACTGGGCTTTTTGTTTGAATCTTGGGGTGGCCGATGGGACTCGAACCCACGACGACAGGAATCACAATCCTGGACTCTACCAACTGAGCTACGGCCACCACTGTACGTCTTTGCCGGACTGCATGTCAGGCAAGCCCGTCATTATACAAACTTCAGGGCAAAGTGGCAAATACTGCTTTTTCAGCCCGTTGCACCGACCGCGGCGACCGGTGGAGCGAGGTGGAGAAGGCGTGAAAAGGCCGTCTTCAGGGCGGTTTCGCTGCCCGTCGTGAACGCCGCAATCTTGCCCGGCCCTTCCTGCCGCAGTAGTCCCCGGTCAGTGAGCAGCCGGACCAGCTGCCGCGCGATCGGTTCGCCGGTGTCGACGATGGCCACCGGCCTGGAAGTCAGCTGCCCGACGATTTCTTCGATCAGTGGCAGCACGAAAGGGTAATGCGTGCAGCCGAGCACGAGCGTGTCGGCGCCTTGGGCGATCAGCGGTTCGACATAGCGGCGCAGGAGCAGGGCGGTTTCGGCGGATTGCAGTTCGCCTTTTTCCACCTGGTCGGCCAGTCCGACGCAGGCTTGCGGAAGGAATTGCACATTGGTTGCTTCAGTGATCTGCTCGCGCAGCAGCCTGAACTTCTCGCTGGCCAGCGTCCCCTTTGTTGCCAGAACGCCGACCGTGCCAGCCTTCGATAATGCCGCCGCCGGTTTGAGGCCGGGCTCGACGCCGACCAGTGGAATGTCCGGATAGCGTGCCCGCAGGGCCTTGATTGCGGCTGCCGTTGCTGTGTTACAGGCAACGACCAAGGCTTTCGCCTCGTATTGCATCAGGAACTCCGCAATGGCGAGCGACCGTTCAACGATTTCATCTTCCGTCCGCCCGCCGTATGGTGCATAACCGGAATCGGCGAAGTACAGCAACTGCTCATTAGGCAGGCTGGCATGGATGTACTTCAGCACCGACAGGCCGCCGATGCCCGAGTCGAAGATGCCGATGGGCTTGTCTGACATGGGAGTTGGATTTGCGAGGACGAGCAATTTTACACCGGGCAATCCTGCGGCATTGCACGTGTTGAACCGGCATCCGCCGCGGCACTCCTAAGGTCAGGTCGCTTGACCTTTTGTCATTGGTGAACGGCAACACAAGGAGAATGAAGATGATCAGACTGGCTATCATTGTCGGCAGCACCCGCCCCGGACGGAAGGCGGAAGACGTGGCGCGCTGGGTGTATGAGATCGCAAGGCAGCGCAACGATGCCCAGGTGGAACTGGTGGACATCCAGGACTTCAACCTGCCCCTGCTGGACGAGCCGGTGCCACCGTCGATGGGGCAGTACAGCAATGAGCATACGAAGGTCTGGGCGGCGAAAATTGCCTCGTTCGATGCCTATGTATTCGTGACGCCGGAATACAACCATGGCACCTCGGGGGCGTTGAAGAACGCGATCGATTACCTCTATGCGGAGTGGAACAACAAGGCGGCCGGCTTCGTTGGCTACGGCAGCGCGGGCGGCGCCCGTGCGATCGAGCACCTGCGATTGGTGATGGGGGAGCTGCAGGTGGCGGATGTGCGCGCACAGGTGATGTTGTCGCTGTTCACGGATTTCGAGAATTTCGCCACCTTCAAGCCGGCGCAGCATCATGAGAAATCGGTGACCGCGATGCTGGACCAGGTGATCAGCTGGGGGACCGCGTTGCGAAATGTGAGGAAATAAAAAACGGGCCGCATCGAGCGGCCCGTTTTCTCTTGCTTTCTGACGGCGCAGCCTTACTTCACCGCGACCGGAATACCGCCGAGGCTGCCAGAAGCAATCTTCTCCGCCCACTCCTTCGGCCCGGTGTTGTGCACCGAAATGCCATTCGAATCGACAGCCACCGTCACCGGCATGTCCTTCACTTCGAACTCGTAGATCGCTTCCATGCCGAGGTCTTCAAAGCCCAGCACCTTGGCCGACTTGATCGCCTTCGACACGAGGTAGGCCGAACCGCCGACCGCCATCAGGTACGCCGACTTGTGGTTCTTGATCGATTCGATCGCAACCGGGCCGCGCTCCGCCTTGCCGATCATCGCAATCAGGCCGGTCTTCTCGAGCATCATGTCGGTGAACTTGTCCATGCGCGTCGCCGTGGTCGGGCCTGCCGGGCCGACGACTTCGTCGCGCACCGGATCGACCGGGCCGACGTAGTAGATCACGCGGTTGGTGAAGTCCACCGGCAGCTTCTCGCCCTTGGCCAGCATGTCCTGGATGCGCTTGTGCGCGGCGTCGCGGCCGGTCAGCATCTTGCCGTTCAGGAGCAGGGTCTGGCCCGGCTTCCAGGAAGCGACTTCTTCCTTGGTCAGCGTATTCAGGTCGATGCGCTTGGACTTCTCTGTATCGGGCGCCCAGCTCACGTCCGGCCACTCGGACAGTGACGGCGGCTCGATGTAGGCCGGGCCGGAACCGTCGAGCACGAAGTGTGCGTGGCGAGTCGCCGCGCAGTTCGGGATCATTGCGACGGGCTTGGATGCGGCGTGCGTCGGGTACATCTTGATCTTCACGTCGAGCACGGTGGTCAGGCCGCCAAGGCCTTGTGCGCCGATGCCGAGCGCGTTGATCTTTTCGCACAGTTCAAGACGCAGTTCCTCGGTCTTGTTCTGCGGGCCGCGCTTCTTCAGTTCGTACATGTCGATGTCTTCCATCAACGATTCCTTCGCCATCAGCATCGCCTTCTCGGCGGTGCCGCCGATGCCGATGCCGAGCATGCCCGGCGGGCACCAGCCGGCGCCCATCAGGGGCACGGTCTTGAGCACCCAGTCGACCAGCGAGTCGGATGGGTTGAGCATGACGAACTTGGTCTTGTTCTCGGATCCACCGCCCTTGGCCGCGACCTGCACGTCCACGGTGTTGCCCGGAACGAGTTCCATGTGCACGACGGCAGGGGTGTTGTCCTTGGTGTTCTTGCGCTCGAACTGCGGATCGGCCACGACGGATGCACGCAGCACGTTGTCCGGATGCAGATAGCCGCGGCGGACGCCCTCATTGACTGCATCGGTGATCGAGCCCTTGAAGCCCTCGAAACGCACATCCATGCCGATCTTCAGGAACACGTTGACGATGCCGGTGTCCTGGCAGATCGGACGCTTGCCTTCGGCACACATGCGCGAGTTGGTCAGGATCTGCGCGATCGCATCCTTCGCTGCCGGGTTCTGCTCGATCTCGTAGGCGCGGGCGAGGTGCTGGATGTAATCCACCGGATGATAGTAGCTGATGTACTGCAGCGCGGCGGCGACCGATTCGATGAGGTCTTCTTGCTTGATGATAGTCATGATGATGTCAACAGAGGGTCAATGGGATTGCTTGGCGTGGGAATCGGTGCCGCTCATCAGGCGGTCGCAGTAGGCGATGGCCATGGCAGAAATCAGGAACGTGATGTGGATGGCCGTCTGCGCGATCAGTGTCTTCGGGTCGTAGGCGGCAGCATTGATGAACGTCTTGAGAAGATGGATCGAGGAGATGCCGATGATCGCGGTGGCGAGCTTCACCTTCAGCACGGACGCGTTCACGTGCGACAGCCATTCCGGCTGGTCGGGGTGGTTCTCGAGGTGCATGCGCGAGACGAAGGTCTCATAACCGCCGACGATGACCATGATCAGCAGGTTCGAGATCATCACCACGTCGATCAGGCCGAGCACGACCAGCATGATGATGGTTTCGGTCAGTTTGGTCGGGCGGGTGACGCCGTCGATGGCCACGGCACTGATGATGTGCTCCAGCGCAGCCTGGTTGCCCATCGCGGCGCCTACGAGGTCAACCAGTTCGACCCAGAAATGATAGACGTACACGCCTTGCGCCAGGATCAGGCCGATGTACAGCGGAAGCTGCAGCCAGCGGCTCATGAAGATCAGGTTGGGCAGGGGGCGGATGGGTCGTGCGGCGGCGGTGATCTTGTCGTTTGAACTCATGTCTTGTAGGAAAAACAGGCAGGAATAAAACCCCAGCATTTTACACGGGCTGGCGTTTTCGCTCCGCCGTTTCTCGCGGCGCAGCAAAACGGTTTTCGAAGCGTGTTATTGATGTCAAAACAGCAATATCAACCGGGATCGAAACGGGCTCGGCTGCCGTCCAACAGCCTCACGGTCCGAACATGTTCAATCGTCATGTAAGGCTTCAGTAAGAGTAAAAGCTTAACTTCGCTTCAATTCAATCATGAGTGCGGGAGAGACAAAATGTCCGATATTGAAACCCTGAAACAGGAAAGTCGCATCTTCAACCCGCCGGCAGACTTCGTCAAAAACGCGAACATCTCCGGCATGGAAACCTACAAAGCGATGTGCGCCGCAGCAGAGCGCGATTACGAGGGTTTCTGGGCCCAGCTTGCACGCGAGAACATCGCCTGGCAAAAACCCTTCACCAAGACCCTGAACGAGTCCGAAGCGCCGTTCTACCGCTGGTTCGAAGACGGCCAGCTCAATGTTTCCTACAACTGCCTCGACCGTAACCTGCAGAACGGCAACGCCGGCAAGACCGCAATCATCTTCGAAGCGGACGGCGGCCAGGTCACCAAGGTCACCTACAAGGAACTGCACGACAAGGTTTGCCAGTTCGCCAACGGCCTCAAGTCCATGGGTGTCAAGAAGGGCGACCGCGTGGTCGTCTACATGCCGATGTCGGTTGAAGGCGTCGCGGCCATGCAGGCCTGCGCCCGTATCGGCGCGACCCACTCCGTGGTGTTCGGCGGCTTCTCCGCCAAGTCCCTCCAGGAACGCATCATTGACGCCGGCGCTGTCGCCGTCATCACTGCCGACGAACAGGTCCGCGGCGGCAAGCACCTCCCGCTCAAGTCCATCGTCGACGAAGCGCTCGCCATGGGCGGCTGCGACACGATCAAGAACGTCGTCGTCTACAAGCGCACCGGCGCCAACATCAATTTTGTCGCCGGCCGCGACAAGTGGCTCGACGACGTCCTCGCCGGCCAGGCCACGACGTGCGAACCGGAATGGGTCGACGCCGAACACCCGCTGTTCGTGCTCTACACCTCCGGCTCCACTGGCAAGCCGAAGGGCGTGCAGCACGCTTCCGGGGGCTATCTCCTGTGGGCGATGCTCACGATGAAGTGGACCTTCGACATCAAGCCGTCCGACGTGTTCTGGTGCACCGCCGACATTGGCTGGGTCACCGGCCACACCTACATCGCCTACGGCCCGCTGGCGGTCGGCGCGACGCAGATCGTGTTCGAAGGCGTGCCGACCTACCCGAATGCCGGCCGTTTCTGGGACATGATCCAGAAGCACAAGGCAACCATTTTCTACACCGCACCGACCGCGATCCGCTCGCTGATCAAGGCCTCCGACGCCGATGCCGACGTGCATCCGAAGAAGTACGACCTGGCCAGCCTGCGCCTGCTCGGTTCCGTCGGCGAGCCGATCAATCCGGAAGCCTGGATGTGGTACTACAGGAATGTCGGTAACGAGAAGTGCCCGATCGCCGATACCTTCTGGCAGACCGAGACCGGCGGCCACATGATTACGCCGCTCCCGGGCGTCACGCCGATGGTACCGGGTTCCTGCACCCTGCCGTTGCCTGGCATCCAGACCGCCGTGGTCGACGAAACCGGCCATGACCTGCCGAACGGGCAGGGCGGTATCCTGGTCGTCAAGCGTCCGTGGCCGTCGATGATTCGCACCATCTGGGGCGACCCGGAGCGCTTCAAGAAGAGCTACTTCCCGGAAGAATTGGGCGGCAAGATGTACCTCGCCGGCGACGGCGCGGTTCGCAACGAAAAGACAGGTTACTTCACCATTACGGGACGCATCGACGACGTGCTGAACGTCTCGGGCCATCGCATGGGCACGATGGAAATCGAATCCGCGCTGGTCGCCAACCCGCTGGTCGCAGAAGCCGCCGTGGTCGGCAAGCCGGACGAAACCACCGGCGAAGCAATCTGCGCCTTCGTGGTGCTCAAGCGGTCCCGCCCGACCGGCGACGAAGCCAAGCAAATTGCGAAAGAACTCCGTGACTGGGTGGCCAAGGAAATCGGGCCGATCGCCAAGCCGAAGGAAATCCGCTTTGGCGACAACTTGCCGAAGACCCGCTCGGGCAAGATCATGCGCCGCCTCCTGCGCGTGCTGGCCAAGGGCGACCAGATCACCCAGGACGTATCCACACTCGAGAATCCGGCAATCCTGGAGCAACTGAAGCAGGCTCAATAAGCAAAGCCGAACAACGCGAGGAGACTGAAAGGACCGGTGCGGCCACAAGCCGTGCCGGTTTTTTTATGGCCTTTCCACCATGAAACAGAAAATGTGCAACAAACTGGAAACTCTTTGCTATAATCTTGGGCTTCGCGCTTGCGAACCCGAATCCAGGAGAGGTGGATGAGTGGTTTAAGTCGCACGCCTGGAAAGCGTGTATAGGTTAATAGCCTATCGGGGGTTCGAATCCCCCCCTCTCCGCCAGAAGTCTAGGAAATAAGCGGCCTCCGGGCCGCTTTTCCTTTTGTACCCACAATTACACCTGCAATCTAAATTTTGCTGAAAAAGAAAAGCCGACTATCTGAGGTCGGCTTTTTTGCTTTAGGGCTTAGAGCGAAAGCCCCGAAACGGAGGTCGGGGTCGATTTCTCGACGAGTCCGTACTTCTTCAGTCCCCGCATGACCCCATCATTAAATTCACTTCCCCAATCAGTTTGCGCAATCAGCTCCTTCGTTGAACTGTAGAAGGAGAAGCTAGTGTCGTTGCCGGAAACATCTTTAACGATGCGAGCCACGTTTGCGAGATTAACGTATTCGTTTTCCCTGATCTGAAGGAGCATTGTTTCCTCACATGAAAAAAGTTGAGGTCTGACAATAACATACTTGGAAGTGCCGGCCGCCCAGGTGAGGTATACCGAAAGGAACCTGCCGCCGGCTGTCGGCGTTTTTCATGAAGCGGGCACTGTCCGACTTATCCCGCGAGCACTATCCCTATCGGGCCGGGTGCTCTCCGGGCATTGCTCAAACAAACATAAATTCGCCGCTCTCGTATGCGCTTCCTGTTATTTCGTCCGCGCGCGCAGCAACGCCAATAGCCATGGCAAGAGCTTGCATACCGTCTATACGGCCAGTGGCGCGGCTCTTGTCCAGTTTCCGTGCTCCGGTCGGGTCTTTCGTCACGACAGCGTTAGCGGCGCAGATCGTTAGAACCGGGTGCATCCCATGCGCAATTCGGCTGTTCAGTAATTCAGCCTCCAGCGCATCGAGGGCAGGGGCCATATCCTTGTAACCTTGCCCCCATTCCACCAGGGGAAGGTCTGCACCGATTTTCTCCAACTCCTTGCGCAGCAGATCGATGCGCCAGCGGTCGTAGGCAATCGCCTGGATGTTCAACCCGTCAAGGATGGTCGCCATGTCGTGCGCAACGTGCTCATAGTCGACAGTTGCGCCGGGCGTCGTCCGCAGGTATCCCTTTAGATGCCACATGTCATAGGGTGCCCGGTCACGCTTGGCGCGGTCGTGTATCCCCAGCGCCGGGGTCCAGAAGTGCGAGACTACCTGCCACACTCCGTCGACCTTGCCGACGAGAACAAGTGCCGTCAGGTCGGTGCGCGCCGAAAGATCCAGGCCGGCATATACCGGGCAATCGTCATCGAACGGCAGGACAGCGGCGCCGCAGGACTTCCACACTTCCGGCGACACGAACGGGCTTTCAGTTGATACGCGCTGATTCAGAAGCAGGTTGCGCGCGGTGTTCTCCATGCTCGGCATGCGCTTCGCCTGGGTCATTTGCTCGCGCAGGTCATCCACGCTTCGGAAGATCCCCAAGGCAGGGTTTGCCGCCTTCCAGGCGCTCTCGTCCATCAGGTCGCAGCCTTCCGGGGCGGCGTACAGGTGGCACACGATGCGGGGATCATTGCTGGCTTTCGCATCGTCCAGCCAAACAGATAACAGGTCGGCGTCGCTGGCTGCTTGGGTCGAGATGGCAATCAGCAGGGGCTCGGCGTGCGCGCCTTGGCTGGTGGTGATCGCATCGACAAAATCCGATTGTGGGCCTCGGACTTGGCCGATTTCGTCTAGAATCGCCAGGACAGGAGAAAGGCCGTGCGCGGTCTTGCCATCGGCTGCCAACGCTTTGTATTCGGTATTGAGGGGCAGGCCCAGCAGGCGCTTGCCGCTCGGGACGATGCGCACGATTTCAGACAGCCGGGGGGATTGCTGAACCATCTTGGCCGCCAGATTGAAGACCAGCGCCGCTTGGTCCCGGCTCATTGCGCCGCTGACGATCTGGCTGTTTTGCCTTGCCTCCGGTCCAACTAGGTGCGCCAGCAGGAGGCCGGCAATCAAACCGCTTTTGCCGTTCTTTCTGCTCACACTGAGGTAGGCGCGTCGCGTGCCGGCCGGGTTGTCGTAGACGTCGCGGATGAACTGCTTTTGAAACTCGGCCAGCACCATTGGCTTGCCCACGTCTGCGCCTTCAGGGGTAACACAGAATCGCTCAATGAAGGCAATGACACGGGCGGCGCGGCTCATCACTTCACCATGCGCAGGGTCGGAATCAGATCGTCATCGTCCTGCTTGCGAGCGCTGCGCTCCAGCTCCAGTACCTTGGCGGCGTCTTCGGACTTACCGACAGTCGCCTCAGCGTGGACATGGAGCACGCGCTTGAGCGCCACGGCGCGCCGGCTTAAAGTCTCCACTACGGCGACAAGCGGGTGTGCCTTTTCGCCAAGCATATAGCCGGCTGCGTCGAGCTGGCCGTATAGCTGCTCAATATCGGCCTGGGTGCGCGCCAGAGTCGCCGCGGTGACCAAGTCGACCTCGGTCCAAGTGTCGCGAGCGCGCGCCTCCATAATCGCCTTCCAGAACGGGCGATCGATCGGACGTAGGGTGACGCACGCCGGTGGCTCCAATGGGCCCATAGCGGCAGCTTGCACGGCTGCGATCGCTGCCGCTGCGCTATCGGATCGCTTTCGCTTGGGCGTCACTTTCATGGCTCGTTTTCTCGGTTAGCGTTTGCGTGAGGGGAACCAGTCGGTTTGTGCGGCTCAGCTTCTGGTGATTTTTCGAGATTCCAAGGATGGCTTGGATCAAGCGGCATTCCGTTCACATCGCAGCCATACGCCACGCGGTGACCCATATCCACATTGGTTTTGTGCGAATGGCAAGAATGGCAAAGCGGCTGAAGGTTCTCCAGCCTGTTGTCGCTCGGGTCGTTGTTGATGTGATCCACATCGGTGGCCGGCTGTCCGCAGTGACGGCAGAACGGATCATCGTTCAGCACCAAAGCACGCAGCTTGCGCCAAGGCGCATTGCCCAGGGCAAGGGTGCGGCCGTTATCCTCTTTCTTTTTCCTCGGCGCTCTTATCGATGGGGCCATCTGTAGTCTTGACTCCAGCATCTGAATTCTTGGCTTGAGGGTCTGTAGCTTGATCTTTGCCATCGCGTTCTTCCTTGGTCAGTTTCGGCAGGTTCTCGAACTTGCGCACTTCATCAAGGGTCAGCCAGCCATCGGCAATCCCTTTGCTGTAGAAGTCGGCACGGTTGGTGCTATCGCCACGCAGCAGGCCTTCGACGTTATGCTCGGCGAAGTAGATACGCCTTCCGGCGTCGGTCAGTAGTGAGCGGCTGATTGCTTGTTCCCACATCGCCATGTGTCGACGCAGGGTATGGACCACAAAGACACGGTTCATCTCCACGCTGTTGCTGTAGTTGCCGTGCCTCAGATCCCCGATAATGGTCGGCGGTACTCGGAACAGGCGTGCTATCTCTTCTACAGAGAACTGCCTTGCTTCCAGCCATTGCGCATCCTCCATGCTCATCGATACGGTCTGATACTCCACGCCCTCAGACAGAATCGCGGTCTTGCCAGCGTTCGCGCCGCCGGCGTGCTGGCTGTTCCAGCTATCGCGCAGCTTATTGGTCTGGTCCGGGTTCAACTTCGCGGGGAACTTCAAGATCCCGGACAGACGCGCTCCATTGGTAAAGGTGCTATTGCCGTGGTCACGCTCGGCCAGGGCCAATTGGACAGTTTCACGACTTGCGGTAATGGGGGCAACGCCGATAAGGCCGTTCTCGGACCGGTGCCGCAGGTGCAATACTTCTTCCTGTAGCAGCCGGCGGACCTTGCCTTTTGCGTCTGTCACGTCATAAGCCAGTCGCCCATTTTCCAGCTGTAGCGTGGTTACACGGTCGCCAGGAATAGGGATCAGACTGCGCACTTGGCCGTCATAGCCGCGCTTGATTTCAGCGTGAGCATTGCCGCGCAGGAGAACCATTGCGGTCATCATCTCGCGGAACTCCAAGGCGGTCTGCAATTCGTTCGGTTGATCGTGGAGCACCTTGTAAAGCGGGTGGTCGCTTGCGCGTTCCCGGCCTTCGTCCTCGGTGCGTCGGTACAGGATCAGGGGTAAGGATGCGATAGTCTCGGAAATGGCCGATACGCACGCATAGACGGCGCTCAGGCTTTCCGCCCGGCCTGTGGCCACGCTTCCGCTACGAAGCGAAGCATAGTTCGCCCAATACGGGTCTGAGGCATCGCGCCGTTCCATACCCATGCGGGCCAATACTCGTTTGATTAGGCTCATCAGAGCGTCTCCAGCCAAAGGGATTGCAAGGTGCGCTCTGTGACGCGGAAGGGCATGCTGCGCTTGGCTACGGACGTGTCCATATAAGCCGGGTCATCGGTCAGGGTGATTTCCACTAACTCAACGTCCAGCAGCTCGCGGACAAGCGTTCCGCCGCGTTGCTCCCAGCGGTCGCCGCCGTCACGCACGCGGAACCCGAAAGAGCAGCCGGCCACGTCGCCACGGTCCACCAAGATGGAAAGGTCTTTTCCAATGGTGGTGCCCGGAAGGTCCAGCTCGAAGCCAAGGCCGCGAGTGTCTTCCTTCAGGCGAAGCGTGCCGGCCTTGGTGGTGCCCAAAAGGGCTTTGCCGTCGTGCTGCCAAAGAGCGCGAATATTCAGGCCCGAACTGAGAGACGCGTTAAAAGCGCCCGGTCGAATGATTTCGACAAAGCCGCCCAGATCTTGGCTCTCGGAGTTGTAGACAGCAGCGTAGCCGGCGAGCCGGCCTTGTGCTGCCACCGATAGCCCGTTGCCGGTTCTCAGTTCAAGGTCCATGCTCGCCCCTTAGATTGCTACGTCGTTGGCGACAACAAACGCTTCCGGGTGACGCACCGCGATGTCCACCGTCGACATTGCGCGCACCTTCACGCCGCCGCGAGCGTAGGCCGCAGAGTCGTAAGGGTTCACCAGAATGTCGATTTCGGACCAGATGCCCAGCAGGACTTGGGACCAGTCGCCCAGGATCGCCACGCCGGAATCAGCATCGACGTTCGGCACTTGGTTAGTGCTGTAGGCCGGCAGATCGGCAATTTGGCCGCCGCTCATCAGGTAGACGCCAGTGCCGGTCGATTTCTCGGTGGCCGCAAACTTGGTGGCAACCTTTTTGCTCATCAGCCAGTTAGCCGCGGTCGCGTTCACCAGTTCGAGCTTTTCCTTCATGGTCAGCGTGTTCAGCCAGTTCAGGGTAGCCAAGCTGGCAGTCTGAATGCCGGTCGTGGAAAGCACGCCGACAGGCTCATTGGTGCCGCCGCCCTTGATAAGCGCGGTATCGATTGCCTGCGCCAGCATGAAGCGCAGATCGTCGGCAACCAGGCGCTCAGCATCCGGGGACGATTGCTGAATCAGTTGGCGGGACAGTTCAGTGATGCCGCCAGCATGCTTGGGCGACAGGGTGACGTTATCGAACGTCATGTTTGTGTCGGACAGATTGCCGTTCTCAGCAACCCAGCCAACAGAGACACCGGAACCGTGCTTCGGGATCGTCACATTGCCAGTCAGGCCGGACAGAACGCGAACGCCAAGGCGGCGGGCCAGCAGCTCATTGCGGAACGGCTCAATGTATTGGTCCGCGCGGTGAATGGTAGGGACCAGTTCGGCAGCGCTCGAAGTCGTGTTTACGCGCTTCTCGATAGCTGCCATTGGGATAAAGACGCCTTCGGCTTTGCGTCCGGTGCGGCGCTCGGCTTCTTTGCTGTATTCAGCAGCGGCGCCCGTCAGGCTACGGCCTTCCATGCCAGCTTGGAGCACTTCCATAAGCGATACGCTCTTTTCCAGGTCCGCAAACGACTTGTCACCAGTAACCGGCGTGCCCAGCATGCGACGCTCAGCGTCAGCCAGGAAAGCGGCGCGCTGCTCTTGTGATTCCAGGTCGGTAACCTTGGCTTTGAGTGTGTCGAACTTGGCCGCTTCGTCAGCAGAAAGGTTGCGTTTTTCGGCTTGGGCCTTCTCGACCATGCTGCGCATTTCGGCCACTGCCAGAGCGCGCTGCTCTTTGATGTTGTGAATCATCTTTATCCTTTGCAAAGGTGGTTGATGTAGCCCCTCTTTACACTGGGTAAAAACACAGGTCAATGCCTATTTAATAGGCAAAACGTCTTCGGATTTCTTCGGATGAAAAATATTTTTACGAGTCGTTTTTTTGCTACTCGGAAGGGGCTTTGAAGGTGCTTGAGAGAGGCTCCGCGACTAATTGCGAATGCTCGCGAACGGTCGCGAATCTGATGCCAGCCCGGTGCTCAACAGGTGCTGGCCGGGTGCAAGCACGTGGTCAGCAGGTTGCCCGCATCGCTTGCGGATTTGGGCCGCTCGCACTTCTAACCCCTTAGTCCCTTCAAGAGCTGAAGCCCCAAAAGACAACTACAGATGGCAACATCTATAACATGTACAGTTTCTGCACCACAGGCAAAAATCGCTCCGCACTATGAACAGTGGTGCAGTTTCTGTACCGATGAACGTCATGCTGGCGCCTCTTGTGGTGCAGTTTCTGCACCTCGTAGGGCTTTTTTTTCGTCGTATCGGTACAGTTTCTGCACCACAGGATTTGATTTTTCGGGCGGTGACCTTCCTTGGTTTGGATCGATCCTTTCAACGCTGAGAAAATTGAGGTACGGGAAAGCCTTGGGGTCCACATCCATGGACTTCTCGTAATCCAACTTCCACCAGGTGAAGGCAATCCATTCTGCTGTGCGGGGAGGGTGACCTTTGCGAGTGAGAACGACGAATGGGCATTCCACCAGCGCGCGCTTTGCGTCGATCAGTGTTCGCTTTGAAGCCCATCCATACGCCTTCATAACTTCAAAGGCAGGGCAAAGCCTGCCGTTGTTCTTGCCCGTGTACTGGCTGATCAAATCCACGGCGAGCGCCCTTGCACTGTGCGGGAGGCCTCGCCATTCCTTAGAGCGGATCACGTCTAAAGGTACCGCGGCGAAATGGAAGGGGAGTGCGCCTCTTACGTGGTCACGCTTCGCCATTCGGCCTCCGGTTCCACGCAGCGACGGCCTTTTCCGGCTCATCCATCGCCCACGTGGCTCCGCCGCAGTGATAGTCCGCGCATCGGACTTGCCACCAAGTTGAAGCACTAGGCATCCGGCTGAGCTTGCCGCCTCCTCCACAGAAAGGGCAGGCGAGCAGCGCTGGAAGCTGGCCCAGTCGTGGAGTTTTCATCGGCCACTCCCGATATACCAATATCGCTTTACGTGGACCTCTTTTCCGAAACGGGTCGGAACCCATTCCCACTCGTCACGGAAAAGATAGCCGTCGCTTCGCAGCTCTGCGATTGTCGAATGCAAGCAGTGGTCCCCCAAGCGCTCCGCCTCGAACCGATTAAGGCTCTGTCCGGCCCGAAGGATTGCGAGGATGATCGATTTCTTGGTATGCTGTTCCGGCTTCGATTTGATAGGCGCGTTCTCTTGGCGGGGGACTGCGCCTTTTTGTTTTGAGGTCATCGATAGACCTCCATCACGAATTGGTGGACCGGCTTGCTTTGACGCGAGCCTCGATCCAGGCATCAATGTCGCTTGACAGCCAGCCGACAGCGCGCGCGCCGATCGAGATCGGGCGGGCGAATTTGCCTTCCTTGATGAGGCTGTAGAGGGTGGTGCGGGAGAGGCCTGTTCGCTCCTTAACCTGCGGCAGGCGAATGATGGTTTGTGAGGTCATTCCTAATCCTTTCATAGTCGTCCGGAGATGGACGAACTGAGTGTAGGAATGACTGCGTGTAGAAAAAAGGTAGCGCTACACGGAGAGTGGCATCTCTCCGTGTACAGATACTTCTACTCGGGTAGAGGCATGTCCGTTCCCGTAGAGCAGTTGTTTTTCTTGTATTCTCGTATCCATCTCAGCACGGTAAATTCGGTCCGATTTACTTCGGCTGCTATACGGCGCGCGGCTTCTGCTTGCGACGACCACTCTTTGGAAGCGAAAATTGACAATGCTCGCTCCTTTATTGCTCTGTTTGGCGCGTGCCGTGCGTCCAATCCTTGTCGCGCAAAGGCAATGCTTGGCGCTTCCTTCGTTTGCTGCTCGCGCTGCCATTCGGTGAACGAAAATTGCCAGTCATAGTAGCGCTTGGCATAGATGGCCCACGAGGCTGCTCTAAAGGGTTCTCCTGCATCAATTTGGGTTATGGCTTCATCGATACACCACAGTCCAAGTATCCCGCATACATCACCCCAGGACCAACCTGATTTAGGTTTTAGTAACGCGGACGTGCTGTAAATGCACTCAAAAACTTCCTGCGGATCAGATGACAACACCCACCTTCGCGGACGAGAACGCATATATACGGCGATAGGCACACCAAACTGATCTACCCGGCCTTCGGCTCTTGCATCTATCGTGTCATCATCTTCGCTTTCATACGGGATAAACCCGTCCGCGATAATCTCATTCATTGTGCTAACAAGCTCATGCCTGAGGATTTCCGCTGCCTTGATTACTTCAGTTGCCCTTCTCGCCGGGCCATTTTCATCGATGGGCTTCGCCAAGATTTCAACGATGAATCTTTGAATCAGTTCTAACTGATAACGCAGTGGAAACGAATCGTCGATTAATAATCTCTCAACCGATTCTTTCGAATTTCCAGTAATCGGCTGTCCTGTGATCGTTATATAGTCTTCGCCAGAATACGACTGAAGCAAGGATCGATTGAATGCTCCATTTAGTATCACGTCCGTCCCTTTCGCGCCCTTAAATTGGAAACCATGCCGGCCAGGTAAGGGAGCCTGGTTTTCGGGCCGTCGCCCTAGGCATGGTTAAAAACGGTCTAGTTACCTACGCTCGATCTCTTAAAAACATCAATGATACGCCCGACAATTTCGTATCCGCGCGGCTTTCGGTCGCCCGGCACAAACACCTTATGCGGAGTGTCGTTGCCGTTCTCATGAACGAACCAGCCGGCGGCCGATTTATGGAAGCCGCGGATGGCCAGACAGCCATCGTCCAGAGCCACCAAGTAAAGGCTATCAACGGTCAGCATCGCAACGGTAAAGTCGACGTGGATGTGGTCGCCGCGCTCGATCCACGGGCTAAACGAGATGTCGACAACCTCCGCCAAGCACCGGCTCTCTGCTGTCGCCGGTAACCGGAGCGCATTGGCGTTTGAGTAACGGGAGATACTACGCGCCTGCGGCTGTGGAGCTGGTCGCATCGTGTCCAGCAGCTCGCGGGTTGTCTGCGCCTTCTCCCGCTTGAGGTTTTCGCGCTTGAAGGCCGTAGAAACGTGCTTTGAAAACATTCCCACCAGCCGCCAGAAATCAACCTCTGACGCGTCGCCTTTCTTGAGCGCGGCAACCTCCTTTGTCTTTGCCTGCTCGCGGAGCTGGCGCATCAGGGTTTCCAGCGGTTCGTTTTGCTCCTTTGGCAGGGCCAGCATTGCCTTGCATGCCGGAAGGGTTAAGAGCGATTGAACGATGCCCATTATTGCCCCCCGGCTGCGCGTAGCGCGGCATTGATGAGCATAGACTCGCGCCGGGTGAGTTTCTTAGGCGTTGTCGTGCTGGTGGAAAATATCCAGGTGCTTGTATCGCCGGCGCGGGTGAGTTTCTGTGAACCAAACAGCGGTATCAGGTCCACTCGGGTAGAGGCGGCGTCATTTTCAGCCTCTTGCTGGATAACGGTCTTTTCGATTTCTTCCGCGATCCAGTTTGCATCATTGGAGTACCGAATTGCGGCGTCCAAGACGGTATCCACGTGTTGCAGCTCGTCATCGTCAATGATCAGCATTTGCGCTGCCCGGACGAGGTTAGGCAATCGCCCTTGAACGTCGCGTAGATCGTCCAACAGCTTCCTCAGCGCGGATGCTGTGTTTTGTTCTGCTATAGTGGCGTGAGCCATGATTCAAACTCCCTTGAAGTTTGGGTTGTGGTCAGGCGGGCGGGGTGCTCGTAACACCCTGTTCCGCCGCTTTCCCGGGTCCGCCGGGCCGGTTTTCTGCTACTTCTTTCTCTTCCCTCCGATGCCGACGACCTGCGCCGCTTTCTTCTCGGTTGCGCAGTAGGTCGCCCAGGCTTCCATTAGCTGGCGCCGCTTCTCGAACAAGTCACTCCGAAAATAAGCCGCCTCGGTCGCGTCCTTTGCCGACACGTGAGCCAGTGCGGCTTCGCATACCTCCCGCGGGAACGCGGTCTGCTCGGCCGCCCAGTCGCGGAACGTCGATCGGAAGCCGTGAACTGTGAACTCATGGCCCAGGCGCCGCAGTGCCATCGTGAATGTCATATCGGAGTAGGACTTGCCCTTGTCGCTCGGGAACACAAGGGCGGAATGCTTGCCTTCTTGCGCCTTAAGGATCTCAATTGCCCTGGGGGAGAGAGGAACACGATGTTCCTTCTTAGCCTTCATGCGATGGGCGGGAATAATCCAGCGCTTGCCCTCGAAGTCGATTTCCGACCATTCCGCGCCGCGAACTTCGCCGGAACGGCCAGCGGTCAGGATGATGAACTCGAATGCGTTCTTGACGGTGTCGCCGGCATTGGAGCCTTTGATTGACTGGATTGCCTCATAGATCGCTGAATATGGGCAGGATGCAAAGTGTTGCGGTTTTTTTAAGTCTTTGGTCTTTGGGAGGGATTGCGTTACTTGATCCCACATGTGCGGGTCGTGCCCGCGGCGGTAGTCCCGGGCGGCCGCCCAGTCCAGGACGGATCTGATCCGCTGCCTCACACGAGACGCGGTTTCATGTTTCGTCGTCCAGATCGGCTCCAGGACACGCACGACATCCGCCTTTGTCACGTCGGAAATGTCTTTCTTACCAAACTCGGGGAAAGCGTAGGCCGTGAGGGAGTTGATCCACTGGTCGGCATGCTTCACATTCTTCCAGCCGTGTGCGTGGAGCTTGTGATACTCGTAGGCGCACTCTTCGAAGGTCTTCCGCTGCGCGACAACTGCCAAGTTCTTTTCGCGCTCCGCTTTCCGGTGCTCAATGGGGTCGATCCCCTTGTAAAGCAATTTACGGTAGTCGCTTACTGCTTCGCGCGCCTCGGCTAATGAAAAGACAGAGTACGGCCCTAAACCCATTTCTCGTGCGCGCTTATTGAGCATGAAGCGGAAGATCCAGGACTTTGTGCCGGACGGTGAAACCTGTAGATAAAGGCCGTCGCCGTCGGCGTAATAACCAGGCTCCTTGAGGTGCTTGATTCCTACCGCTGAAAGTCGCATCCGAACCCGTTTGCCCATGATTCAACCCACAAATGAAAAGTTGATGCAAGCGTATCACTTTGGATTGCTTCGGACAAACGATTTTTAAAATAGCATAACAATCAATGAGTTACAAACGTGCCCGGTGTCCGGTAAAGTCCGAGGAAATGCCAGTTCGATTGACCCCCTCTCCGCCAAGTTGTAAAGAAAACCCGCATCGAGCTGTCAGCTGATGCGGGTTTTTTCTTTGTCTGTACTATTAAAGTGTATCCCGGTGAAGATGCGGCACGGTTCTACGCCAACGTTCCGGCATCTGATTCGCGAACGGCGCAGTACCGCAGGTGTCCAATTTTTGGAATCCTCACAGCGGGGCGCCCATGAATCCAATCCGAATTCCTTTCTGCGCCATTGTGGCCCTGTCCGCGTGCACGCACTTCAGCAAAGAGCCAGCCGTCAGCTTTCTCGGCGATCCCGCACCAGACACAGCGGCAACCCAAACCATCGAAATCCGCCCTGACACGAAATGGGTCAACGTGACGGGCGGCGAGATCGTGAAGTTTGTCGTCGGCGGCAAGTCCTTTGCCTGGGCCTTCAATGTGGGCACCGGTGTCAGCCATTTCGATCTCAGCCGTGTCGCGCCTCCCGGCGTGCTTAACCGCCCGGTATTCGTCTATCTGGCGCCCGACCCGCGATATATCGGTGGCGGGGATGACGGCGATCGCGGAACGGGTTCATGACGCCTACTGATGTTCCTCGACGCGATTGTCAAGGAACTGTTCCTTGTACGCCCGACAGATCGCCCGCACTTCCGCAATCTCGGTTTCAAGGATGTCCCGGCTCCGGGCTGACGTGTCCGGGCGAGCATACTCGGCGCGCTTTGCTTTGATTCGGTTTTCGAGGTATTCCAGAAACCTGTCGGTTTTCGCAGCGTCTGTCCGGAGCATGCGGTCCTCCTCAAAAAATCGCTGAGTCTTTTAACGCCTTAAGTTACGTCAGCAGTGGGGGCGAAACTGTTCAATCATTGCCGTTCAGCAATTACAGCCGATGACAATGTTTTTTGCCTGCCATATCCATGGGATTTTTTGGCGGAAAACATGCAGGCCCGAAAGGGGAGGTGGCCCCTGCACACAACAACCATCGTTCCCTTCGACTGTCTAATCGTGAAGGCTTCCCATAAGAGGTACGCTTTGACATCCCCTGTGCCATTTGGTGAAGAGTCGATCCGCCAAGTCGCAAAGACCAATATCGTCGGCATGTGCTGCTGGAATATCCATGGCAGCATTGTCGAGGCGAACGATACGTTTTGCCGCATGACAGGCTACACCCAGCAGGAAATCCAGGCGGGCGACGTGACACTGGCCGACCTCTGTGCGCCGGGCGCGCGTCCGGTGAATTTCCCTGCGCTGGACGAACTGCATACCGGTGGGAGCGTCCTGCCCTTCGAGACAGTCATAGCCGGCAAGGAGGGTGTTCGGTCGAACGTCATGGTAAGCGGCGCCTTTTTCTCCGGATCACAGGAAAGCGGGTTCGCATTTTTCTTCGACATGCAGCCGCAACGGCAGCTTGGCGCGTTGCCGGACAACGAAGAGATTTACCGAAGGGAGGCCGAAGCGGCGGCGGATGCGATCCTGATCCTCGACAAGCATGGGGAGATTACCTACGCCAATTCCTCGGCAGGCCAGGTCTTTGGCGTTCGCGCGAACGAATTGATGAGGCGGAACCTAATCAGGATGATTCCCGGGCGCTGCGCGAAAGATGCGGACGCGCTCAGCGAAGCCCTCAGCCGCGGCAGTGCGGCGGGGAACTGGCAGCGCATCGAAGTCACTGCATCCCATCCCGAAGGGCGGGACATGCTGCTGGAGATTTCGCTGGGAAAGTTCCGGCATTTCGGCAAGACTTTGTTCGCCGCCATCGTGCTCAACATTACCGAACAGAAGAAGATGCAGCTGATCTGCACCGGCCAGAACCGGCTGCTGGAAATGATCGCGCTCGGCGCCCCACAGGATGAGGTGCTGGAAAAGCTCATTCTCCTGATCGAGTCGCAGACGCCGGGCATGCTGGGGTCGGTCCTGCTGCTGGACAAGGATGGCGTTCATGTACGCCACGGGGCGGCGCCGAACCTGCCTATCGAATATGTCCGGGCGGTGGATGGACAGCCGATCGGGCCAAGCGCGGGTTCGTGCGGGACGGCGATGTACACCGACAAGTCTGTCATCGTCTCCGATATCCTCATTGATCCCTTGTGGACGAATTATCGGGAGCTCGCGACCCAGCACAAGCTGCGGGCCTGCTGGTCGACGCCCATACGGTCCTCGTCGGGGCGCGTCCTCGGCTCGTTCGCGATGTATTACGTGGAACCGTGCGCACCGCGTCCGGAAGATCTGCGGGTTGCCGAACTGGCGTCCCATATCGCCGGCATCGCCATCGAGCGCCAGGATGCCGAAGATCGTATCCGCCACCTGGCCCACCATGACACGCTGACCGGCCTGCCTAACCGCACACTGCTGCACGACGCACTTGTCCATGCGATCGCGCATGCGAGCCGTCACCAGTGCCTCGTCCGACTGCTGTTCATCGACCTCGACCACTTCAAGCGCATCAATGACTCGCTCGGCCATCATATTGGCGACCTGTTGCTGCAGGGCGCGGCACGGCGGCTGCAGGCATGCCTGCGCAAGAATGACATGCTGGTGCGCCTGGGCGGCGACGAGTTCGTGATCTTGCTTTCTTCGCTTCGTCATTCGCAGGAATCGGCGCTGGTCGCTGCGAAGGGACTCGCTGCGCTGGATGCGCCGTTCGAGCTGGAGGGACATGTCCTGCACGCGGGCGCCAGCATCGGCATCAGCCTGTACCCGGCGGACGGTGAGGATGCGCAGGCGCTGATGCGTGCCGCTGACACCGCGATGTACCACGCGAAGTCGAAGGGGCGTGGCAACTACCAGTTCTTCACGGAGGAGCTGAATGCGTCCATCCAGTACAGGTTGGCCACGGAGAACCAATTGCGCGCTGCCGTCACGCGCGGCGAGCTGATGCTGCATTTCCAGCCGCAGGTGGATATGGAGAGCAGCCGCATCTTCTGCGCCGAGGCATTGGTGCGCTGGCACCATGCGGAGCGGGGGATGGTCCCGCCGGAGCAGTTCATTTCCATTGCCGAGGAGAGCGGACTGATCGTGCAGATCGGTGAATGGGTACTGCGCGAGGCATGCGCACAGCTAGCGAAGTGGCGCGCGGGCCGACGGAAGGATATGTGCGTGTCGGTGAACCTGTCGGCGCGGCAGATCTTCCAGCCGGATTTTCCTGCCCTCGTCGAACAGGTTCTGGTGGACTACGGCCTGCCGCCATGCGCGCTGGATCTCGAAATTACTGAAACAATGCTGATGCAACCGAGCGACGACAACATGCAAACCCTCACGCGCTTGAGCGAGATGGGTGTCCAGCTCTCGGTGGACGATTTTGGCATCGGCTATTCCAGCCTGTCCTACCTGAAGCGTTTCCCCATCCATGCGCTCAAGATCGACCGCTCGTTTGTCAGCGGCATCGGCCAGGACCAGAACGACATGGCCATCACCAGCGCAATCATGGGAATGGCGCAGGGACTGCATCTGAAGGTGGTGGCGGAAGGCGTCGAAACTGCCGAGCAGGCGAACTACCTGATGTCCATCGGCTGCACGTCGGCCCAGGGTTACTTTTTCGGGAGGCCGGTTGCTCCGGAGGCGTTTTCACAGTTGCTGTAAATGTCAACGCTTCGCACGGTGATCCAGGAGTATTTCGACCGACTGCTGCGATGATGCGCAAAAGAAAAAGGGCTGCATTGCTGCAGCCCTTTTGATCCTGGCTCCCCGACCTGGACTCGAACCAGGGACCTGCGGATTAACAGTCCGTCGCTCTACCGACTGAGCTATCGGGGAAGAGAGGCGAGATTGTATTAGCGCGCCGCAAAAATGTCCAGTGTCGTCGCGCAATGAATACCGACGCCTCGGTTCCGGCACCAATCCCTTTTCAGTGTAGATCGCTGTCGCTGAAAAGCGAGGCACGAATTGATCGTCCTCCCGGCGGCATTCCGGCCGGTGTTTCGTTTCCTGAAAGCTGGCATTGCCATTGGCGAACGAACTCGCCGAGGCTTCATTGCCATCAACCGTAGGGAGCGCGCCCGCTTTCCACGATCACTTCCGCCTGGCTCAGGTACCCTTCCACGGCATCCCCGGAGCGGCCACCGGCAAACGGACGGCGCGGACTTATCAATTCCGGCGCAATGCGTTCGAGCAGGTCGGACGGAATCGATTCCGCACACGTTGACACAGCCTGCATCGTCTCCGCTGAACGTCCATCCGGGGGCTCTGCCGCTACCGCGCTGAAGCGTTCGCGTGCAAGCTCCATTAATATGGCGCGCATGCGGGCCGAGGACGGATTGACGTCGGCGGCCTCGGAAAGACTCGCATGGTCGATGACCGGGATCGGGGCGACACCGGTGCCTGGACGGGTGAGCCGGAAAGGATCGAAGCCGGCCTTCAGCAGGAAGTCGAAAAAACGCTCGTGGAACGCGGTGTGCTCGACGCCATCGAGCGCAAGCGCATGGAAGGATGGTCCGGCATCCTCGTTGTATGCCTGCGCGCCGTCTTGCGCCAGCGCTTCGAGCTGTTTCCAGTCGAATTGCCCGGGATCCTTTTCCCAGGTTTCCTGCAGGTCAGTGAATGCGCCTATGAGGCGATTGACGTCGTCGGTGGCGGTGCGGCCCATGTGCAAGCTCCAAACCTGTTTTGTCGCCGGGCCGGGAGAATCGTTCACACGGCCTGCACATTGCCGGTACTGCTGCCCCCTGCCGGATATGGGATGACACGCTCCTGTTCATTTGCATCGTTGCGGGCCACCACGGCGCGCGCCGCCGCGGTTTCACTGAGATTGATTGCCTCGTGCGGGATACCCGGGGGAATGAAGAGGAAGTCGCCTGCTTCCGACACCACCGACTGTTCCAGTGCCCTGCCGAAGCGTGTCTCCACCCTGCCTTCGAGGACATAGATGGCCGTTTCATATCCCTCGTGCACATGGGGCGCGGCACGTGCGCCGGGCGGAATCACGACGAGGTGCATCGACAGGCAGCGCGCGCCCACTGTCGCTGCGGATACCCCGATGAAATAGGGCAGGCGCTGGCGCGTCAGGACTTCCCTGTCCGGCCTCACTGCGCTGACGTGCTGGTGGGTTGTTTCCTCGTGCATCGATACTCCTTCGCTGGGGTAAAACGGATCATCGCACCAGTATATGTCTGTCGTGGAGGTGGAAGCTTGTCCGACCCGGGCGACGGTGCCGGGCGCGGTCTGCTTATCTTGTATCAAGGAATCCGCGGTTCGCTGAAATTGCTATACGGAAATCCCATATCCATGTCTTGAGACCAACATTGCCAGTCCATACAATCCGACCGGTGGAGCAATTTCAACAGTCGGCGTCAAGGAGTGGGAAGTGAAAAAGGGAGTGACCCTGTTCAAGGCAATCGTGGGCTGCGCAGCGATCGCGGCAATCGCCGGATGTGCGTCGACGAATAAGCCGGAAAGCGCAACTTCGAAGCGCACTGGCAGCGAGCGCCAACTGAACCAAGTGTGGGCGGGAAAGCCGTACAAGGACCTGCTCGAAGCCTACGGCCAGCCGACCAACGTCATGGAATACCCGAACATGCGCAACACGACTGTTGTGGTGTATCGCGACAACCCCAAACTTCCGGCAAGCTGTGCGCACGCCTTCACCGTCAACCACGCCGGCACTTCCACGGTCGTGAGTTATTTCTGCCGTTAGAACGCGCAAGGGAGGGCGCCTCGCGTCTGCCAACGCTGACTGCATGTGCTACTATCGACGGGCCCGTTTACGCGGGGCCATGCGCACATTCAGGACACCATGCTCGAGCTGTACAGCGACTCCTCCATCGAAATTTTCCTCGACACCGACACACATATCCTTCATGCCTGCTGGAAGGGTTACCAGAGCATGAATACCGGCACCCACGGGTGTGCCCATCTCCTCAACATGATGGTCGCTCACAAGGCGTACCGCATCCTCAACGACAATAGCGAGGTGCGCGGACTGTGGATGGGCGCGGCGGAATGGGCGGCACGGGAATGGTTCCCGCGCATGAAGGAACAGGGCATGCAGCGCTTCGCCTGGGTCTACAGCCCGGCAAAGTTTTCCCAGATCTCCGCAGACACCGCCATGGCGCTGCTCGACCCCGATGAATTCGGCGTGAAGGTCTTCCATGAAAAGGCGGACGCACTGGCCTGGTTGTTCCAGCCCGTCTGACTCCGCCGAACCGTCTCTTCCGGACGCACTCTAATTTCCCTGAACGAGTCTCCGGAGGCATCATGAAAACCCGACTTCTTGCGCTGCTGGCGCTGGCTTGCCTTGCCGGCTGCGCTTCCTCGCCCAACGGGCACGATACGACAGCGGCTAACGATCCCAACAGCGTGTACAACGATCCGACCTACCCGGGCGCAGGGGTGCGCATCGGTATCGGCGCGGGCTCCTGGGGCGGGCGCAGCGGTGGCGGCGTGGGCATCGGGCTGGGCTGGTGAGATCATGCGCCGTCTCGTGATATCCGCCGCGGTCGCGGCATCGGTCGCGGCATGCATGATCACCCCGGAAGGCGCGCGCATCAGTGCACCTCCGCCCGCCATTCAAGGATCCAACGATGCGCAGGGATCGCCGATCTCGGTTCCCGGCGCGGGGATGGGCGTCGGGGCGGGCAATCCGGCGGCACCTGGGCCCAGTGGAACGGGACCGGAGCTGTCCCGGTAACGGCTGCTTGCCACTGCGGCAATCCTCGCTGTCAATCTGGCCACGCAATGGGCCGGATTTCGGCGTTTTGGTCCTGCGATTGAACTGTGGAAACGTATTGCGGTCTAGGACGGTCTCCGCAGTGAAGAAGGTCGACGATGCCACCGAGTCCCACCCCAGAGCGCCTTGCCATTCTTGTACTGATTGTTGTCTCGGTGGTTGCGGCGTGTGATCGCAAGCAGGACGACGGCAATAAGGCGAAAACGGAAACACCGCGTCCGGGAGGCACACTGCCGCCGGTCGTACCCGCGCTTGGCATTCGTGGCTAGGACAGGCACCCGCCTGCTGTTGTTTTTGCGACGGCGCAAGCCCGATTGTGCTTGCTGTCACATTCCTGTAAGGACCCGCTTTCTATAATTTCTGTAACTGGGTGTTTCCAGGGATTGGAGGAGCGGACATGGGAAGGTCATTGCACAACAGGATTCGTTTGAAGAGAAGCCGTCTTGCGCTTCTGAATGCCGACAGGCTGCGTTCGGTGGCGGTAAAGGCATCGGCATCGATCGGGCTGATCATCCTCGCCGTCAAGTCGTTCAAGTAAGGTTTTCATTGCCTTCGACGACGGACTGACAAGTGCGCCGCTTCCACACGCATAGTGGAAGCGGATGCGGCTATTCCTTCGCCGGCGGTGTCGCCGTCTTTGCCTTCTGCTGCGCCTTCGCTGGTTTGGGGGCGCACACCACTTTCAGCAGCAACTCCTCGATCGAGTCGGGCACCACGTCCGCTAGTTCCGCCTTCCTCCGTGTCGTCCCCACGACGGCACCGAACCCGAATCGCTCGGAGTAATAGGCGATGTCCGTTGTGCCTGTCCGCCCGCCCTTGCAATCGACCAGCATCCTGTCGCGCGTGGACAGGTAAGGCTTCTCCTTGTCGATGTAACCTGGCGCAGGCAGTTCGTGGTGCGTCCATACCGACAGCATGCCGTTGTCGGCCTTCCTGATGTCCTGGTGAATGAATACCGCTGACTCTTGCGTCTTGCCGAGGCCGCGCCAGTTCGGCGCCATATCGCGTTGGCCGCGTTCGTAGAGGGAGTCGAGCGTCTTGTCTCCGTTTCCCTGGGCGAACGACGGTGATGCGGTGATCGTCATCGCAATGACGATGCATTTCGCCAGGAACCTGTTCATTGATTGCACTCCCCGATGTTATTGTTTCCGCCAACCATGGAATAGTAGCGGCTTCACCGGGACATTTCTATCGCTTTGCGGGAACGGTACGCTGCGGACGCACCAAGACAGCGGCGAGGATTGCCGCGAGAGTGAGGAAAGGGACACCTGCCGGGAGCGCAAATTATTTTATTGAGCTTCCCGGATGATGTAGTATTTGGTATCCCCAAGCCCTACAAGGGTCCTTCACAAGCCGGCCACGAGCCGGTTTTTTATCGCCTATTCGAATCGCTTGATCGAGGGATTGCGCCCGCCCCAGGGATGCGATGGCAAGCATAGTTCTTCACCGGGCTCGGCAGTTTCATCCGGACGCAGGTACATGCTGGCCCAGATGTTGATGCATCGCGAGATGTCTTCGCGGCTCAACTTGTCCTGTGGGGGCTCGCGCTTGGCCGAAGCGCCGCGCTGGCGGACCACCACGTTGAGGTTGAACGAGTTCTTGCTGACGGGCGGCACACGCTTGGTCAACGGCCGCGAATGTGATTTTTCCATGATCGCCTCACAGTTCACTGCATCGCACAAATTTCAGTATAAGTCTCGATCTCCGGCTCGTATCGCGTGACATCAGGTTTTAGAGTTTTTCTTCTGTTGGCGTCGGCTATTCGACACACACTTTCCAAGTGTCACGTCCATTTCTCTTCGCTCGTGAAATCGTCTTAGCCATGCCAATGCAGGTCGTTCCGTGCGGCACCAAAAGTGCGCTCTTGCGACACTGCGTAACAGTGTGTTTCAGGCGGAGCGGAAATGCACACGCCTTAATAGTTCTCAAGAAGCGATTTTTCGAAGCAATAGATGATGAGCTTCAGCCGGGAAAGCGGCGGGTCACGCGCCACCTTTCCGGTATGCGTATCTATGCATTTGAACGGCGGCGAACCGATCAGGTTCCAGCCGGCAGAGAGAAAACACACGGGTCCTCGAATCTCATCCGGGGAAACGTCAATGCGACACATATGAAAGGTTCGGGATGGAAAAGCTCATCGATAAAGACAGGAAGGGAGCGGGGCGGATGGCCTCCGGAGTGCACCGGAGGGAGTGCGATGTGGAACGAGAAAAATTCAGCATCAAGCCGCTGTGCGCAGCGCTAATCGCAGCCGCAGTACTGACGGCTTGCGGTGGCGGCGGTGGCGGTTCGCCTGCAGCGCAACCGGATACGTCGACCGGCGGAACGCCATCGACAGGCACACCTTCCACCGGGACCCCATCGACTGGCACACCGTCGACTGGTACACCATCAACCGGTACTCCCACTACAACACCCGGTGCGGTCGCAGGTGCGACGACCATGAGCTGCGCGGACGGTGCAGGATTCCAGTGCAGTGGTGGCGGCATTATTCGCACGGACAACGGGGTCGGCCTGTCGAGTTCGGGCGTGCAGGTCTATGGCAAGTCGACCAGCGACTTGGCCGCGAACAATCCGACGAAGACAACGGCTTCGGGTTTCGCACTCGAGGATGGCAACGGCGTGGCTGAAATGCGCGTCGCCAAGGATGCCGCTGGTAACGTCACGACCGCTGCATTGCTGCTCAGTAATCTCGGCCTGTCGTGGGACGGCCGTACTGAGCGCCCGCCCATCATTGAGACGTTCCGCACGACGATGAGTCGCACGCAGCTGAATTCCTCCGGCGCGATTACCTTCAGTGGGTTGCCCGAGCCATCCGACCTGAGTTTCTACAACTTCGCGACGCTGGGCACTAACGGCACACAGGCGAATTATGCAAACAACGCCTATTTCCCGCGCACTGGCAATCCTTCGCGTTGCCCGGCTGATGTCACCCCATGCCCGACCGTCGAATCGGTGGGTCTGCAGAACCGGGCGGGCGACTGGCGCACGGGTGGTCCCACACCGGACTGGGTGAGCGCGGCGCGCTTGCATGAGGATGGCGATGTCCACGCGGGTAACGGCACTCCTGGTCCGAACGGCGCAGTGACGATCATTTCCGGCGGTAGTGGAGTGGGCGTTCCCTACCCTGGCTCGAAGGGCTATCGCAGCTTCTCGAACTGGGGCCTGCAGTACGCCAACCTGGGAACCTGGGTATCGCAGGACACCGTCCTGATCGAGGAATGGGCCAATGTCGGCAACGAGCACAACAAGAACCGTCGCGGCATCGTTGCCTTTGGTGACGTCACAGCGCCTACCGCTGTACCCACTACCGGAACGGCAACGTACTCCGGCATTGCATATGGCTGGTATGGCAGCGGCACGCTGACGGAGCCGCCGGTATTCCGCGGCGCGGCGACGGTCACCGTCAACTTTGCGACGCGCCAGGCCGTGATCACGGTGCAGAACACTGCGACCAATGACGCGGCAGGTACGCCTGTCCCGGCAACCTTCACCGCAACGACGACGTTGGGCGCTGCCGGCGCCAACGTTGCCAACTACCTGACTGGAACGGTGAGCAGCGGCGCCCTGAGCGGCGGTCTTGGTGGTCGTCTTTTCGGCCCGGTCGTAGGGACGGGCGACAGCGCAGGTCCTGCCGAAATCGCCGGTGCGTTCCGCATGTCGGCGGCGAGCGGCGCAGCCATTATCGGCGGCTTCGTCGGACGCAAGCAGTAAACTCCCGCTCGGAATTGCCACGGTCGCTTTGCGGCCGTGGCGCATCGACTCCGCGATCTATTTCTTCACGCAGCTGAGGAATACGTAGCTGCTTGTCAGCAGTGCAATCACGATGCAGGAAAATGCGAAACCGATGCCGGCGCTTACACAGAAGATCGTCGCATAGAGGTGGTTCGTACTTTCAACCGCGGTGGTAGCCATGAGGCCGGAGAGCACGCGCATGATCTGGAACGTGCAGATCGCGATGCCGATCCACTTCCAGACGTAAAAGGGAAGGATGTTGCGCTGCGAGCGGTTATGCCGGTAGTTCGCAATGCGTTGTTCCAGCGTGCCTTTTCCCGCATCTCGAAAGCGCCAGAAAGGAATCGCCAGGCGCCAGATGTATTGCAGCTTGAGGCCCAGCCTTTGCCATTGTGACCGATCGTTGCATTCCATTCGTCGGTACCTCCTCCTGCTTAGTCACGCCGAGATGACACGCGTTCACTATTGTAGCCACGAAACAGAGGAGGAAGGGGCGGCTCAGCGTGCGTTGTCGATGTCCTCGAGCTGCAGAAGGACGTTGATGCAGGCACCGGCAACGAGTCCGGCCGTAATGAGTCCTGCGAGCGAAATCAGCGCGTAGAGCATGGGGTCTCCTGGATGTGGTGTTGTTTTTCCTCATTACACCATCGGGGGAGGGGCCGGGAATTGCGTCTTGTCATCCGGCACGCCTGCTAGGGATGTCCCTGCTCAAACGAACGCTCAGGTCTTCCTGAAGAGCTTGCGCGAGTACCGGTCCAGCATCATGCGCAGCCTGTGGGCGGCCCGCTGGAGTGACATTTCGTAGCGCAGGTAGTAGTAGGCGAGGGAGTGCCGGCGATGGGACCGGCGTGAGGACCGCGCGCGTATCGGGGGCTGAGCGACGCTGCATTCCCTGAACTCGGGTTCGCCGATGCGGCGTGCCGACGCTTCGTTACGAAGGATCCACTCGTCGTGCTCGCGGCGCTTGGCTGGATCGGATAGGACCGCATAGGCGCTGTTGATGATCTGGATGATGCGGATCGCTTCGGCACTGTTGCCGTGGCGGTCAGGGTGATATTTCTGCGACAGTGTCTTGTAGGCGGCACGGATCACTTCGGGCGGAGCATCGCGGGCGACTTTCAGGTTGTCGTAATGCGTGTGGATCCGTGCCATGGCGGCAGCTCTATAGAGGTTTTTATTGATAGAGTCGGAGAGGCGCGTGACGTTCACGCAGCCGAACTTCGTGCCATGGTAGACGCTTGGCAGCGTATCTCATTGCACTTTATCAAGAATGGAAGCTGTTGGCCGGAATCGCTGTATCAGCGGCAAAAATAGTCGCTGACCATCACTTCATCCTCGGTGCCCGGACGAATGACGGTAAAGGCGTCGATGCAATTGGTTACCTTGTCGGTTGCGCCGTAGACAATTACGTCGGTGCGGACGATGCGGTATCCGGGGACTGACATGACCATGCGGGGCGTCCCGAAGGCGTCGAGGAGAGATTGATAGGGACGCCCGCGCCATGCAGCGCGCAAGGTGGACTCGCGCTTCAGGCGCGCACTCGCTTCGCCCCACTGGCGTGGTAGTCCCTCATTGGATGGGAGCGTCATGCATCCGTGCAGGAAAGGCGCAAGGCCGAGAAGCAGCACGACTCTTCTGCCCCCGCGTGGCCAGTCTTTCATAAGCCCTTCCTTCAAATGAAACGCATCCGAAGGCTCGGCTCCGGATGTCAGTTAGCATGCAGGGCGATCGGGATTCGGAAATGACCGGAGGGACTGGCATGCGCAGTACACATGACCATTATGCCAACGTGGGTAAGAAACGACATTATTCCAGGTCAACGAAATCGTGCCTGCGCGACAACTGGCGCTACGTCGCCAGCGTCAGAGCTTGCCGGCCTGGATGAGCGAGGTGCCTGCGCGGCGTGCGGCGTCGATCGCATCCTCGTAGCTCGTATACGTGTGGTCGGCGGCACGCCGCTTTTCGAGGACGCACCGGAAATCCTGCTGTTCGTCGTCGAAGCGAAGGATGGTGATGAAGGGATCCCACTCACCCTTGCCGGGTAGTTCGTGCGCAATGAGATGAAGCTGATATTTTCCGATGGTCTCGATCTGCATTGGCTTTCCTTTTTCCTTATCCTAGCGGCGTCATCGAGGTGTCCATTTGCGGGCGATCAGGGGAATGAAAACCGGAATGCTGCTTGCCGCTCCGGAACAAAGAACCCGGGAAATGGTCTAGGGGGTTCGGGTCTTTTTCAACGGAAATAAAAGCATGTCAACGCAACTACATCCGGGCGAACTCGCCGCATTGCGCAAACTTGAACAGGCCGTCCGCGCCTGTGGGCTTCCTACCATGATGGTATCGGGGCAAGTGCAGCTCGAAATGCTTGCGGAGGCGTTGAGGGAGATAGCGCGGGCACGCGATGACGCGCGCGAAGCCGGTGTGGAAACGGCGCTCTAATCCCCGCTGTTCCACCAGGCGCCCATCAGGCCGCTGAGATAAGTTGCGCCGCCGATGGTGAGGGCAACGGTTGCGGCAATCGGTGACTCCGCAAAGGCCGCAAAGACGCCGGCGCCGAACACGACGGCGCCGAGCAGCTGAACCAGTTTGTATTCAAGGTCTGCGTTACCGGTGTCGTCATGCTTGCCGACTTCGGCGGCATAGGCAGTGACGGGATAACCGCATTCAGCACAGGCCTCGGCTTGTGCAGCCATGCGCGCCTGGCATTCGGAACAGTAAACCGTCAGCGTGTTCTTTTTTCTCCACATGGCGTTGAAGTCGTCGGGCATTGATTCGGTTTTCAAAGCCGCATTTAAACATCGCCGACACTTGTCAGCCTAGCCATATATATGGGAGAACTGCCGCTTTTTGACCAACGAAGCCCGGTTTTGGCGCGGCATGCCTTTTGCTCCATGAAAACATGGCATATCCCCTTAGGACACGGGGCGGATTTGTCGAAATATGTAAAGTCAGTGTGACGGGGCGCGATGTGCAGGAACGTATGTTGTTCATTGGCGCGTCATAAAGCGCGTTCACACTGTGCCTCAGCGGAATCAACGTGCGTCCCTTCACGGAGGTCGGTATGAACACACTGGTTACTGAAGAAATGCTTGATGCGGCGCTGAGAAAGGCCGTCGAGGCCGGGCTGCTTCCCCGCAATGCATGCAGGGAGGAGCGGCAGGAATACCAGGAACTGGTTCGCATTGTGCTACAGGCGGCGTTCGAGGTTGCCCCACCGTCGGTCAAGGTGACCCGTCAAGGTGCGCAGCCCGCGCGCAGTGCCATTTCCGAGCGCTTCGCCGAAGTGCGCGACATGGCGCACTGGCTGCAGGGATACGCCGGAAACCAGGGCGTCCGTTAAAGATACTTTGCGTAATACAGCGCCGGGTAAGCCATGGCGCGCCAGTATTCCAGCGCGGCATTGACGACGTAGGCGTTGAATGTCGCTGCCGCTTTCAGGCTGTCGTTGTAGTTCTGCATTGCGTTCACCTCCCTTATCGAGCGAGCAATGTAACAGCCGGGCAAGCAGCCCGACTTGAGCGTTGTCAACCAACGCGTGGGTCGCGGCGATACGGCGGCCATCGCCGCGCCTACTGCCGCTCCGGTGGATTCGGTTGCACGTCCGCTCGCATGCGAGGCAGGTGCCCGGGAAAATCGCGCTGGATGAAGTCGATCAGCCCTTCACGCATGCGGCAGCGCAGGTCCCACGCCTGGCCGGCATCGCCTGCGCTGACCAGCACGCGGACATGCATCGCGCGCTCGTTCGTATCGACTACCTGCGTCACGCAGAGCCGCCCGTCCCATTCGGGCGCCGCGCGACAGATGCGTTCTGCCTCCTCGCGCAACCGCGGGACAGGCATGCTGTAATCCACCCAGATGCTGACCGTCCCCAGAATCTCCGAACTCGTCCTGGTCCAGTTCTGGAACGGGTTCTCGATAAACCACTGCAGGGGAATCACCATGCGTCTCTGGTCCCAGAGCCGCACCACGACATAGGTGCCCGTGATCTCCTCGACATGCCCCCATTCATTCTGAACGATTACGACGTCCTGCAGCCGAATGGGTTGCGTGACGGCGATCTGCATGCCCGCCAGCAGGTTGCCGAGCACCGGCTTGGCGGCGAGGCCGACGACCAGGCCGGCGACGCCTGCCGACGCCAGCAGACTGGTGCCGAGCTGGCGCAGCCCGGGCAAGGTCATCAGTGCCGACCCGCCGCCGACCAGGACGATCAGCACGATCATGCTGCGCGCCAGGACCTTGGTCTGCGTCTGGATGCGTCGCGCCTGGAGATTGTCCGGTGCATCCGCGGGATTCATCTCCACGATCGTCATCGCCACCGCCTTCACGCATCGCACACCGAGCCACGTCAAGGCCGAGATCAGGAGCAGCGTGTTCACATGGCGGGCGAGTTCGATGCCTGGCAATGACGTCGCCGCATTGCGCAGGATGACCTGCGTGGCGAGAAAGAAGGTCACCACGCCGCCCGCGCGATGCCCGTACTGCACCAGCTTCCCGGAGAACGGCAGTGGAGCGGTGATCCGCGCGAGGAAACTGGTGCCTATCTGATGGAAGAGCATCACGGCGAACAGCGCCACGAGCAGCTGGATGAGGATGCCTACCCAGGGAATGCGGTTCAACAGGAAGGCCCATGGCATGACTGCGTAGGACAGCGTCTCGAGCCAGTCGGGCATGCGCTCGGTCATGCGATGGGGCGATATCGGGATAGCTCCACAAGTCCAGTAGGAGCGATGTTCAGAAGGAATGTGGGGAGGCCGCGTCGTACTCCCGCCGCGGCTTTATTCGCATGCGCGTTCGATAGGCGTGCGCCGGACAGGCTTCGCAACGGGGTTGTGGTCGGGTACCGGATCATCACCGGGCGAGGGGAGCTTCTCCGGTATGGGATCGTCAGCGGGAACAGGTTCCGGCGGCACCTGGTGCTCATCGTATATCGACATCTCTCGCTCCAGTGGATGTGGTGATGGTACGCCGTGCACGACCTGCAAACTTGAGCAATGTCATGCGCGCGCAGGCGCGCAGCCTGGGCATATGCGGCCGGTTCTTGTCCGGCATCACGATATCAGGAGCAAGGGCGCAGCGACACCAGCGGGGCCGTGGCTGCGCCGATCTGCAGGATCGACCCTGCCGTCCGCATCCTTGTGCGCGGACGACAGCGAACTCAGGCTGCCTGTGTTGCGGGTCAGGCGGCCGAATTGGACGAGTTCGACGCGCCGGTCTTGGGCTTGAACTGCTTGTCGCTGATCCGGAACTTGGTACGACGATCGCCCATCAGGTGGCGCAGGTCGCGGATGCTCAGCTGCGACACTTCGTGCATGCGGATCAGAAGGGATGCGCCAACTGGAAGGCGGCGATGGCGGATCTTGCTGATCAGCGGCGGAGCGACTTCAAGCGCACGCGAGAGAGCAGCATCGTTTTTCAAGTTCAGCTTTTCAATCAGCGACTCCAGCAGGTTGTTGGGGTCGTATTGATACTGCTCTTGGGCGTTTGACTCTTTGGTTTCGTTCATCTGGCTTTTCCCCGTTTCTGGTTCGATCTGGATCTTATTCTGACCAATCGTGCGGATGCATTTTTGATAATTGTCAGAGATGCTTATTTCTCTGCCGTCAGCCGCGATAGTGTGTACTTGCGTTTGATTCAAGTGGACTCATGTACGCGACGCAAATCAAATCAATGCGCTGCACCTTGCTCCTGCATGCGCAATGCGCGACGCGATCTCACACGAAGTAGGCCGCGCCGAGCACCAATGGCGATCCGCTCACGCCGGCGACGACCAGGCGGCGTGCGACGCTGTGGATCTGGTCTTCGAATGCGCGATACGTCTCCATGAAATCCATCTGACCGCCTTTCATGCGGCGCAAATGCGCAAGTGCGTTCTTGGAAACCAGGCACTCGCGGTCGGCGAAGCCGACTTCAACAGTGAAGGTCACGCCTTCTTCTGCAACGCGCGGTTCTGCTGCGGCTCTGATCATGCGATGTCTCCGTTGTTGGACTGAAGTGAAAGGACTGCCCTTGTGTTCTCGATGGTAATGAGTCAACTCGGCAAGGTGTTGAGAGTTGTCAATTTCGAGAGTGGTCATCGCTCTGCATGTGCGATGACTGGTACAAGGTCAATTCCCATTCGTGCTTCGCATGAAAATGACGAAGGATGCAGGTGGACGAATCGTCGGCCTCGACCTTGAAATAACTGCAATCTTCGGACAGCCATCGATCGATCACCTGCAGTACGCCGACCCGCCGTCCACCGAGGTGGAAGGCGACGGGTTCACGGCCGCCATGCATCCCCGGGCGGCTTTCGACTTGGAGAATCATGATGATTCGGCAGGGGCGGGAAGGGATTGTTCCTTCATTTCGAAGGTGCGCAGCCGCGCGGGAAACAATACAATGCAGGGATGCAACGCAACCAAGGAGACTAACGCGATGTACCTGGACCATCCGAAAATCAGTGCCACCAACAGCGGGACGGAGCCTGACCGCATCGAACGGTTGAACCGTGTGTACGGCTATGCGGTTGCCCTTGCCGACGTTGCGGGAGACAAGGAATTCCTCGGCAAGCTTTCGCACCTGCACGACCACAAGGGGACATTGATGGTGGTCTGGTTCGAGGAACCGAATGCGGCCCAGAAGGGGTACTTTGTCTCTGCGTGGGAAAGCAAAGTGGGAGATGAAAGCGCCAACGTGGAGCACGAGATCAAGGCGTCAGGTACCTGAGCTGGTGCATCGTCCATCATCTTGCCCGCCTGCGTCCTGCGCAGGCGTTTTTTTGTAGGGGGGGGGACGGTTGCGCGAGGCTATTTGCTGGCGGGGACCAGCGTAATGACGTTGGTGCTCGAGATCTGGTCCTGGATCTGTTCGATCTCGGCCAGCAGGTTCATCAATGCGCGCAGCCAGGGATAGCGGCTGTACCGGATGGTCCGGTTGCTGGTCTCAAGGTCATTGATGAACTGGACCGTCATGATGTGCGGATGGCGGGTGCTGCAGACGCCGCCATGGAGCTGGGCACGCTTGCCGAGATAGGCCAGGGCGCACGCGCGTTTGTATTCGGCTACGCTCCCGTAACGATCGAGAACGCTCTTGTCGTCCTTGCAGCGTGCGATGCACTGGAGATATGCCTTCCAGTCTCCCTCGCGTATCTCGATGGCGCCCGATATGACGGCGCTGACGCTGGAAACTGCATTTTCTGAATCTGGAACTGCTGACACACTACCTCCCGGGCGTCACTGTGTTGTGGGTATTGCTTGATGGCCTTCTTTGACGCAGCACGCGCGAGAAAAGTTCACTATGGAAACTCTGGTGAGCCCCTCTGGTTCGCACTGTTCGGCGTTTGCGCTGTGGGTAAGCGTTCACCTGTCGCTTGCTCGCTTTTTCATGACGATGAAATGAGCGTCAAACACCTGTCTGATCGCAAGCTCGTTACCAGGACGGGATGATCAAATACGAGAGGCGCGAAGCTGTTCGCGCTGGTGTTCCTTCCAAGGTTGAGAGAGTTGCCCGCCGCCGCAAGGCCGGTGGGCTTTTTTTTGCCGGCGGCTCAATCCGATGCACGCCGTCAAATTTTTTGCCATACTTTTCAACGTACGCGGGCTTCGGACTATACTGCTCGCATTGCAGTCCTCGCGCTGCAATCGAGCAGGCACTCCTGGCCAGCCCGTCGTGCGGCGCCTGATGTCCATCGGGCGCACTCCAGTACTTTTTGATGGCGGCTGAATCATGAGTGATGCAGACCAGATTGACGATCGTACTGAGCCTGCCCGGCAAGCCAAGGCCGCGCAGTCTGTAAGCCTCGCCGACCTGAAGCCCAAGGGTGCCTGCTGGTATTGCAATCAGCCGCTCGACAATGTTCGCCGCTTTTGCAGCAAGACCTGCGCGGACGATTACCGCGTCGAAGAAGAAGCGTTCAACAATCCCTCCAGGTAAGGAGCGTGACCGAAGCCGCGGCTCAAGAAGCTTGAGCCATGACAATCGGAGCGGCTCCCTCATCTCGGTTATCTCAGGATGGGGGCCAAAATCTGAAGATATTTTTACGGGGAAGCTGTCCAATCGCACGCCCCCCGGCACGGGCGGGGCCAGGAGCAGGAAAATGACCCCCGAAGAGATAATCAACGATATCAATGCAATGAACCGCGAAGCCCTCTACGGGCGCGATGACTTTCACAATCTGACGCATGAGGACGTGCTGGCGTTGATGGACGCCGCCGCGATGCAAGGCTTCCGCATGGGAAGCAATCTTGCACTGTCGATGGTGAAAGGTGCGCTGCTTGTTCAATTGACTCGCAACGCCGACGCGCCTCGCGATACAGCGGTGTAGCAGCTATTGCGCAGATACATATCGTTACAAAGTTCCTGTATCGCATTTTCCGCCTTTCCGCGTTAACCCTGATGGTTGATATCGGGAGGCTAATCATGAACAAGACGCGAGCGGGGATGCTGGTTTCCCTCGTATGTGTCGGCACACTGTCCACTGCCTTTGCAGCGGATTACGAAGACTTCGCGCGGGTCGTCAGCGTCACCCCGCAGGTTGAACAGGTCAATTATCCCCAGCAGGACTGCCGGACCGAGTATGTCCCGGTGCAGCGCCAGCAGCAGCGCGGCATGGGAGGTTCGATCATTGGCGGATTGGCGGGCGGCATCATCGGCAATCAGGTAGGCGGGGGCAGCGGCCGCACGGCGGCGACCGCAGCGGGTGCCATCGCCGGCGCCATTGTCGGCGACCGGCTGGAAAACAACGACGGCGCCGTGATTACCGAGCACCAGCCGGTGCGCCAGTGCCGTACCGTGGACAACTGGCAAAGCCGGACCAGCGGATACGCAGTCACGTACGAATATCATGGGCGCACTTATACGACCGTAATGCCCTACGACCCGGGCGAACGCATGCGCGTACGTGTGTCGGTCATGCCCCGCTGACATCCCTTCACGAAAATGCGTCGCTTCCTGTCGTTGCTGCCGGCATTGTTGATGGCAGGGTGCGCCACCCTCTCTCCCGAACAGTGCAGAAATGCCGACTGGAGGCAGATCGGTTTTTCCGATGGCGCCAACGGTGCTTCCGCGGCACGCATCAATGACCATGCAAAGGCTTGCGCCGAAACCGGCGTCAGGCCCGACCTCGACGGTTACCTGCGCGGCAGGGAGCAGGGACTGGTCAACTATTGTCGGCCAGAAAACGGATTCGCCGTCGGACGGGGAGGGAGCTTCCCCAATGCAGCCGATTGCCCCGAAAGCATGAAGCCTGCATTCATGGATCAGTACCGCCGGGGGCAGGAGATTCATCTGCTGGAAAGCGACCTCGCACAGCGGCGTTCCCGGATCTACGAGAACAACAGCCGGATGCGCCGGGATGATGAACGCATTGCGCGAATCCGGGAGGAATTGCGCAAGAAAGACCTGCCGGATGATCAGCGCAAGGCGCTGCTTGATGAATTCGAGCGCCTGGTTGAACGCAAGAATGCATCCGGCCGCGAGAACGCCTTTCTCATGCCCGAGGTGGACCGTCTTCAATTCCACCTGCAAATGCGGTTGCGCGAGTCAGGATACTGGCGCGAGCCCGTTTCATGACGCGGGTCAGTAGCGGGTGCTTATCAAGGGAACAATCCCTCACCCGCAGGGTCTGCACGGTACGTTCAACCAACAAGCCAATCCCAAGAATCAACGATACGAACAGGTTGAAGCACTCCTTGTTCATCCCTCATTGACAGGATCTGGCCGGCGCACGCGGCGTCCCTGACTGCGCAAAGGATTCGTGCAGGCAGTCGGTGGGGTGTGCGGGCGAGTTCCTCCCGATCCCCCTTTTGATACCGACCACGCATGAATTCTTCCCGCCCAGAACCTTCAGAACGATTATCCGCCATGCCGCCCCTCGAACTCTGGGGCGGGATTGAATGCACCATCGCCCGTATTGGCGACTGCTTTCGCGACCAGTCCGCGGAAACCGGACACAAGGACAGGGAAGGGGACCTCGAGGCGATTGCCGCACTGGGCATCAGGACGCTGCGTTACCCCGTTCTGTGGGAAGCCGTGTCACCCGAGCATCCCGAACAGACCGACTGGCGCTGGCATGACATGCGCTTGCATCGCCTGCGGGAACTGGGAATAGCGCCCATCGCCGGACTCGTGCACCACGGAAGCGGGCCTTCATACACGAACCTGCTGGATCCGAATTTTCCGGCCATGCTTGCGTGCCATGCGGAACGCGTCGCCCGCCGGTATCCGTCGATCACGATGTACACGCCGGTCAATGAGCCCTTGACCACGGCGCGCTTCAGCGGTCTGTATGGGCACTGGTATCCGCATGGACGCGATGTGACGACGATGCTGCGCGCGCTGTTCAACGAATGTCGAGGCGTGGCGTTGTCGATGCAAGCCATCCGCCGCGTCGTGCCCGGTGCCCGGCTGGTCCAGACGGAGGACATGGGGAAGACATTTTCGCTGCCCGACTTGCAGGAGCAAGCCGACTATGAGAATGAGCGGCGATGGCTGTGTTTCGACCTGTTATGCGGGCGCATCGATCCGACGCATGCATGGTACGAGGAATTCCTGAAGGCCGGAATGACCGAGCGCGACATGGCAAGTTTCATCGAAGAGCCATGCGCTCCGGATATCATCGGCATCAACCACTACGTCACCAGCGAGCGCTTCCTCGATCGGCGCAAACGCGACTATCCACCTGCGTTCGACGCGGAGGGTGTGCCGTACGTGGATGTCCACGCCACACGCGCATTCCATGCCGACGGCCTGACAGGGCCGGCTGCACGCCTGCGCGAGGTGTGGGATCGCTACAAGCTGCCGATCGCCATCACCGAGGCGCATCTTGGCGGCTCGCGCGACGACCAGTTGCGCTGGCTGCAGGAGATGTGGCAAGCGGCGCACACGCTGCGCAGCGAAGGCGCCGACGTTCGTGCTGTCACCGTATGGTCGATGTTCGGATGCGTGGACTGGAATTCGCTCCTGGTGCAGGACATCGGGTTCTATGAAAGCGGCGTGTTCGACGTGCGCGGACAGACGGTCCGGCCGACGGCACTCGCCACTGCCGTGGCTTCCCTTGCCGCCACAGGTCGCTTTGACCATCCCGTGCTTGACGGCAGCGGATGGTGGCAGCGCAAGGACCGGTTCTTCTCCACGCCGTCCAAGGTAGCATCCGCACCCGAGATCATGAAATCAACCCAACGCAAACTCATCATCACCGGCGGTACCGGCACGCTCGGCCGCGCACTGTCCCGGGTCTGTGAACATCGCAGCCTCGCACACGAATTGCTGAGCCGCGCCGACATGGATATCGCCGACGAGGCATCGGTGGAAAGGGCGCTTGGCAGCAGGCGTCCCTGGGCCGTGATCAACGCTGCCGGTTATGTACGGGTAGCGGATGCGGCGCGCGAATCGGAACGCTGCTTCCGCGAGAATGCGGCCGGCGCCGAAGTGCTCGCGCGGGCATGCGCAAAGCTCGGCATTCCGTTCGTGACGTTTTCATCCGACCTGGTCTTCGACGGCAGTCTGGGGCGCGCGTATGTCGAAAGCGACCGCGTTTCCCCGCTGTGCGTCTACGGCTCGAGCAAGGCGGAGGCGGAGCGGCGCGTGATGCAAGTCTTTCCCGATGCGCTGGTGGTCCGCACAAGCGCGTTTTTCGGCCCATGGGACCGGTACAACTTCGTGCACATGGTCTTGCGCGAGCTCTCTGCCGGCCGGCCCGTCGAAGCGAATGCCGACGTGGTGGTGTCGCCGACCTATGTACCCGACCTGGCGCATGCGGCGCTCGACCTGCTGATCGACCGCGTGAACGGCATCTGGCACCTGGCCAACCAGGGCGTGGCGTCATGGCATGAGTTTGCCGAGCGGGTCGCGCGCGAAGCAGGCATGGACAGTTCCGCGATCATCAAGACGCATGGCGGCGGACGCGGCATGACGGCACTGAGCAGCGAGCGCGGGTTGATTCTGCCGAGTTTCACCAGCGCCGTGGAACGTTACGTCAGGGAAAACACGATTGCCTGGCGCGACGAACCGGCGGGACGGGCGGCGGCATGATTGGCGAGTGCGCAATTCTTCTTTCCGTAGCGGGAACAGCAATGCCTTGAAATACTCCAACCCGGGTATTGTCCGCAGAGAGGAACCGGCATGGCTGAGAACGCATACCCGCGCCCGCAACTGGTACGCGAGCACTGGCAGTCCCTGAATGGCCAGTGGAAATTCACCTTCGATGACACGAAGAAATATCGGCGGCCGAGCGACCCCATCCAGTGGTCGCACGAGATCACGGTGCCCTATCCCCCCGAGTCGAAGGCAAGCGGGATCGGAGACCGAGGCTTCCACCGGGCATGCTGGTACCAGCGCGAGTTCGATATCGCGGCCGAAGGGCAGAGGGTGCTGATCCATTTCGGCGCGGTCGACTACCGGGCGCGGGTGTGGGTGAACGGGCATCGGGTGGCTGACCACGAAGGCGGGCACAGCTCGTTCTCCGCCGACGTTACCGATTACCTCAAGGACGGCAGCCGGCACACAGTCACCGTCTATGTGGAAGACGACCCGCACGACCTCGCCAAGCCCCGCGGCAAGCAGGACTGGCAGTTGGAGCCGCATTCCATCTGGTATCCGCGCACCACCGGCATCTGGCAGCAGGTATGGATAGAGCGCGTGCCGCGCACCTATCTCCAGAAGCTGCGCTGGACGCCGCATTTCGAAGGCTTCGAAATCGGCTGCGACACGTATATCGCTGGCGACGATTCGGAAGAAGACCTGTTCGTCGAAGTGAAGATCCGACACGGCAACAAGATGCTTGCCGACGACTACTACAAGGTGATCGGCGGCGAGGCGAGCCGAAAAATTTCGCTCTCCGACCCGGGCATCGACGACTCGCGCAATGAATTGCTGTGGAGTCCCGAGCACCCGCGCCTGCTGGACGTGGACATTACGCTGCGGCAGAAGGACAAGGTGCTCGACAAGGTGAAGTCCTACACCGCCTTGCGCTCGGTTGCCATCAACCGCGACCGCTTCATGCTGAACGGCCGCCCCTACCACCTGAAGATGGTGCTCGACCAGGGCTACTGGCCGGACACCATGCTGGCGGCGCCGAACGATGATGCCTTACGCAGGGATGTGGAACTGGCCAAGGCGATGGGCTTCAATGGCGTGCGCAAGCACCAGAAGGTGGAGGACCCGCGGTATCTGTACTGGGCCGATCGCCTGGGGCTGATGGTCTGGGAAGAGATGCCGTCCACGTACCGATTCACGCCGCAGGCGATCAACCGCCTCGTGCGAGAGTGGAGCGAAGTGATCGAACGCGATTACAGCCACCCCTGCATCATCGTCTGGGTGCCATTCAACGAATCCTGGGGCGTGCCGAACCTGACTTCGACGCAGGCGCACCGAAACGCCGTCGAAGCGTTGTACCACCTCACGCGCACCTTCGACTCCACACGACCTGTCATCGGCAACGATGGCTGGGAGGCGTCCGCTACCGACCTGCTGGGCATTCACGATTACGACGCCGATCCCGAGCGCCTCAACGCCCGGTACTCGGTCAATCCGCAGGAGCTGTTCGACCGACGGCGTCCCGGCGGTCGCATCCTGACGCTGGACGGATATCCGCATCGTGGACAGCCGATCATCCTGACGGAATTCGGCGGCATTACGTATGCAAAGGTGCCGGAGCCCGGCGTGAAGGATGTGTGGGGATACTCCATGGCCGACAGCGACCAGGAATTCCACCAGGCCTACCGCCGGCTGCTGGAAGTGGTGAGCGAGACGCCACTGTTCAGCGGCTTCTGTTATACGCAGTTTGCGGATACCTTCCAGGAGGCGAACGGCTTGCTGACGGCGGATCGCACGCCCAAGCTGCCGATCGAGCAGATCTACGCCGCCACGCGTAATATCAAGCCGAATGCGAAGGCGCAGTACGGCGTGTGATGTTTATTCGGAATCCTGCTGCGCGCCACAGCATTTCTTGAACTTCTTCCCGCTGCCGCAGGGGCAGGGATCGTTGCGGCCGGTCTTCGGCGTTTCGTTCTTCACCTGCTGCACTGCCGACCTGCGGTGAGGCTGCCAGAATTTGTGGATATGTGGAATCGCGGCCTCCATTTCAACCGCAAGCTTGTGGCGCTTGACGGGGTCATCGACGAGCGCCATTTCCTCTTCTTCGATCTCTTCGGCGCCAAGCAGGTAGACGGGTTTCACCATGTCAGCCAGGTTCGATTCCCAGATCGGCTCCCACGCATCTGCGCGCAAATTCATGCCTTCCCAGAATCCCCATGCCCAGGCATCGCCATCGAGCAGGGTACGGCCTTCATACTCATGTTCGCAGAACAGCGGCTCGAACTCCTTCGGCGCCACTTCGAACGTGATCGCGATCTCGTTCATGAAGCGCGCGATCAGCATGGTGATGCGTTCGGCTTCCTTCGGCGTCTTGAACTTCGGGCCATCCTTGCCCGCGGATCCCCAGACCTTGGGCAGCCACTCGGCCATCAGGACTTCCTCCGGCCCGATGGCCAGTGCGGTCAGGAAGCCGTGCAGCGAGTCCATCGTCATGCCGTCGTCGGCGCAGCGGTCGGAGAGGAGGAACTTGTCGAGTTCGTTGAATTCCTTGTCGGAGAGGGGTTCGTCGAGGTGCATGGCGGGATAAAGAATAGTTCGGGAAGTCCCTGTCGGGTGGCAGCGGCGGAAAGAATATCTCCGCATCCGAAGTGTACGCTAATTGGACACTCTCGGCGCCTTCAACGGCATTCATGACTGTAACGTCGACGCGTCAATTTCTGCCGCCGTAACGCATGTTTACGGCAACCGTCCTGCGGGTCACCTTCTACGCCTAGCCTGTTACCCTGGCAAAACCGAATCGTCTCAAGAGCAGACACCGGTGTGCGTCCTGGCGGTAGATGCCCGGCCGGTTGCGCTGATGCTCACCACTCGCTCCTGTGCACCTGCTGTCGGTGTCGCGCGGCATACGGTAATCGTCGTTTGCGTCGCCCCCACCCCGGTGGGCTGAAAGCTGATGGAGCTGACTGTTCCAGTCAGACGGAATCCGTTGGAGGCCGCTTCCTGGCGCACGATGACGTCGGTGCCAGCAAGCACAATCCAACCCTGCTCCCAACCGCCGCTCGAACAACTGGCGCCATCTGCCGAGACGCACATCGTCACGGCAGTATTGCGCTTGATCGCTTCACTTCGCGCCGCGTTGCTGCTAGCTACAAGGCTGTTCGCATACGAATTCACTTTGGAACCCACCATGGCACTGTCAATGCTGGGCATCGCGATGCCGAGAAGAATTGCCATGATCGACAGCGTGACCATCAGCTCGATGAGGGTCACGCCGGCTTCCCGTGTCGTGCGCCGTGGTTCCGCTTCCGCCTTTTGACAATGAGTGCACATGGTGTTCTTCCGGTTACTGCTGGATGTACCAGTAGACCCTGTTCTTCGTCTGATCCGATGTGGTCGCGCTCTTCACGGTAGGCTCACGCGCTTCCAGCGGAGAGCTCGGTCTGGATCCGATCACGAATGGTACGGTGCGGCCGTCGTCCAGCGTCACCTTTCCACCTACCGGCGACGGTGGAAGACCATCGCCCGAAACTCGCTGGTAGCGTGACGTGCCTTCTACCGGAGAGGCGTCCGTGTAACGGATGTTATACACGTTTGCTTCGCCGAGGTTCGCGCCGCAGCTTCCCGCTGCCACAACGGCCGGCTTGTGGGTGCTGAAGGTGACAACGCCGACCAACGTAATGGCAGAGGTCACGACTTGTTCATGTGCTGCCAGCGGAAGATACCAACCCTTCTTGGCGCTGAGATCTGCTGCAGTGGGATTGCCACTGCTGGGAATGGCAAGCAGAGAATTCTTGCAGATAACCGACACGCCGTTGCAATTGGCGGCCTCGGACGAGAGCCAGTTGGTATCAGCAGGCTTGTCCTTGACCATGAAGAAATAGTTGCTGGTCGCATAGGCAGATGTATAGCTGCTGAGCGGTTTCTCGCGGTCGCCGGAGCCGGCCATGACCACGTAGACGCCGTTCTCTTCTTCCACTACGTTCGGTGCGAAGATGAACTTTCGGTTGGCTGCGCAGGTTGTCGGCGTGTCGCATCCAAGCGAGGCGATCTTGGTGATGGTCCACGACGCAGGCGCTGCAGTACCGATATTGATGCGATAGATATTTCCGCCCAGGTCGGTTGCATACGCATACTTGACCAACCCGGTAGTCCTGTCACGGACGGTCGTGATATCACCCGGGACAGGGCGGTCTGTATTGAGAGTGGCAAGCAAGGCGCCAGTGTCTGCATCCAACACATAGATCCTGTTGCCCATTGTAGGAGAACTGCAGGCGTGCGGATCGCTGTCTTCGCACGTGTCGTAACCAGCGCCCATGATGAGCATGGGCGAATTGCCGCCGCCGTAGCCGGCCGCCTTGATCATTTTGGCAGACGACCAGGTTTGCCCTAGCCTGTCAAAGCCCGTCGTGCATCCTGTGGTGCCGGTCATCTGGGGGCAACCGATCTTCCATTTGAGACTGGGACTTGCCGGCGAGGTGACGTCGAATGCGTACAACACCCGGCCGCCACGTCGCATCGTGGCATAGAGCCAGGTGGAACCGCCGTTCTGGAACGCTGTAATCGCGCCATCGAAACCATACGGTTTCGGGCTGCCAGAAATCGTAGGTGTGCTGATGGGGATGGAATTGTCGCGAATGCGCTTGATGTTTGTGTATGACTCGGGGGCAACGAATGACCATAGTTCACGGCCGGCTTCCACGCTACCGATCGAGGCTGTACGGTTGCCGTTCACGGCCCGCAGGATGCCGTCATTGCCGCCATAAAAGACCACAACCTGGGGGGAGGCGTCACTTCCGTAGTTGATTGCTACAGGACGCGAGTGCACCACGTCACCGTGCAGCGACGCGCGCATTTCAGCTGATGTCGTCCCGTTGATGTTCTCATCGTTCAAGTCCTGTCCGCGCGCCCAGTTGATCAATTCGTCGCGTTCAGTCGAGCTCGACGCTCCAAGTGTGCTCTGCGTAATTGCGGAGTTGGAGGTGTCGAAGTTGGTCAGAGCAGTGCATGAAGCGAAGCTGGGAGAGCAAGTTTTCACGGTTCGCGTCGTCGTGCCGCGCTGTTTGTAAGCTTGCGCGCCTTTCTCCACAATATTTCCATCGGGGAAGTTCGAGTTCATGTACAGGTCGGTAGACGAACCACTTGGCGGAATGCACTTGCCTTGGGGTTGGAACGACCAGTAGCTGTCGGCTGTCGATGGCGTCCAGAAGCTGCGCGCGCACTCAGCGATAAAGCCGGTCTGGCTGTTGATCGCGGCGTTGTTATCCGCATCCACCAGTTTCAGGTCGTCGCCGGAGAAAGCCATCTTGTACTGTTTCAGGTTGCCAGCCCAGCGCGGGCGGTCGCTTCCATCGGGACGAAACATCCCGACAAACACCTGATTCAGGTAGGTGCCCTGAGTGTTGACGCTGACAGGGAGACTGACTGCGGCGAACACGCTGTTGACGGACTGGATTTCCGATAGCGCCTTGTTCATTGCGTCCTGGAGCGCCGTGCTTCCGGACGCGGTGCTGACAGCCTTGTAGGTGCCGCTGCTGACGGTTGCCATACTCTTGAGGATGGCAGTCCAACCCGGTCCTTGGCCGGTCGTGACGGGATTGACGTCAATGGTGTAAGTCACTACGCCGTACGGGCTTTGCTTCATGAAGCGAGCCCACTCATCGCTCAGGTTTGACTGGGAACCGGCGGGCGATACCGGAATCTGTGTCGTGTTGCCGCCTGCCGCGGCGAGCATCGTGCGCGCCTGCTCGAGAACCGAGTTATTGTCTTGGGAGGGGCCGTTGCTGATATAGATAATGTAGTTCTTCTGGCAGCCGGAAGTGACCGGCGATGCGTAACTCGTGGCGTTCTTTGAAGCCAGCGCATTCCCGGACAGTGCCCAAACCGCGCGGGAGGCTGCCGTGCCGCCATCTGAATTCGACAGCGCATTGCCGGCATAGTCCGCCTTCGCCTTGCCGTTTCCACCATAGGGTGCTCCACCGGAGAAGTAGCGATATGCCTCCGCCATTACCAGGCTCGCGGTGCCGCCGTTGCCTTTGTCCGCAATCTTACTGAGACTGCTGACGAGGGCCTGGTACTTGGTTTTGGTGGCATTGTCCATCAGGCGGACTGCAGCCCGCACGTAACCGCCGTCCACATTGTTATTCGGGTTGCCTGTTTCGGCAGCGAACATTATGCCAACGCGGAATTTGTTTTCGGGGAGTCCTGCCAGAGTATTGGCAAGTGCCGAGATCTCGTTGTCGAATGCGCTGTTCCAGTTTGCTGTGTTATCAACGATAAATAGGACGTTCGGAACTTCATTAGTGCTAGTCGTGCTGGCGCCAACGAACAGGTCGATGTCCTCCGCCGGGGTGGAAATATGGAAGCCGAGTAGAGCGGCGGCCGCTGCAATCTTGAGATTCTTGCTCATGTGCGACTCCTGGTACGGATATGTCTTGCGCGGATCAATAGTGGTAATGTTTGTGCGTGGAACCGGACGTCAAGTTGTGCCAGGGCAGGATGCGTCCCGTTGCAGCTTCGGTAACTGGGAACGTCGCACCCCCTGATGGACGGTGACGATGTGTGTTTCGCTTCGCGCATCCTTGACGCTCGCCTGGATGTCCCACAGGGTGTTGTAGGTAGGAGGCGGGGTTTCGAATCCGTCAGTTTCCGTGTCCGTCTTGAATCCCGTATCACCGGCAGTCGAAATCGCGGCGCCATACAGACAGGCTGGCGTAGTCACGTCGATGATGTAGTCGTTGACTTGGTCGTTGTCGATGTCGACCAGGAACTGGGTGCCCGCCGGGGTCATGGCAAACGGACTGCTGACAATCTGTTCGATGGCGTGGTTCGCTGCCGCGATTGCTTCATTGCGGACTTGCATGTTGCCTACCGATTTCAGGTTCGTAGAGCTGAGTGAGAGAGCGGTGATGACGGTCAGCGTGATCAGTGCCAGCATGATCAGGCCGATTACCAGCGTGACGCCCGTCTGGTGGCGACGCGATGCGAGGGGCTTCATGGTGTTTCCCTTCGTCCCGAGACATTGATCAGGCGGACCGTGGTGGAAAATACGTGGCGCTTGAAGCCATCGTTGAACGGACCGCGCGTTACCGTACCCAGGCTGTAGGTCTTGGTGTCCGTGTACCCGGCGGTCACTTCACGGCTGCGCGCCAGCACGTACAGCTTGACGGCCACGGTATTCATCAACTGCGCCACAGTGCAAGGAGTACCAGCCGTGCAGCGCACGAAATTGCCATCCGGTGTGCCGTCCCCTCGGCGGGTCGGCAGCGTGTTCCGGGATGCCTCAGTATTGACGGCACAGCTTGCCGGATCAATCAACGTCGGCGCCTGGGTATAGTCGACCGCGGAATTAAGCGAGCAGCGGGTGACGGTGTCGTCGACGCCAAATTCGACATTGAAGCCATCAATACCTTCGATCAGCGCGACTGCAGGTTGCTGCGCGAGAGCTCCCGAAGCGAGATCGAGCTGGGAACGTACGAGGGTGGGAATGCCATCCCCTGGAGTGGTCGCAAAATCCCGGATCCAGTACATATTGGAGATGAATTTGCGCAGCGGGGCCAGTGTACCGGCGCAGGCGCCCGTCAGGAGATTAAGATTAGCCGCGACCGAGTCGATCCGGAACCGCGTACCGGCGGCGAGTTCGGTAGGACAGAGCGACGCCTGGAAATACAATTTCCCGTCGGTGAACGCATCACAATTGGCCTCGCCCGGCACACAACTGTCTGCACGGCGCACGACAAGGACGTCGGTGTCGGCCTTTTGGCTCGTCACGACGCTCCCGCAGGTGCCGGGGGCGGCGGTGCTGCCCTGGATCGGAATACCGGTCAGGGCGACCTTGTGAGCTTCGCTCCAGTCCGACGGGGTAAGGCAGGGGTCTGGAACTGCGGCCGGGATGTCTGTAGCCGCACCGGTCGCTTCCCTGTCCTCAAAGAGGGGGGTATGCGGTCCCCAAAAACCGGCCTGCATGATATCGTCCCGTAAAATCTGGATGGCAAAGCGGCCGTTTTCGATCTGATTGTTGACACGCTCCATTTCACTGTTGTTGCTGTTGACATTGACGAGAAGGGCAACCAGTGACGTCATCATGACCAGGCTGACGGTGACCGCGATCATCAATTCAACGAGGGTGAAACCCGCCTGACTTGCAGGGGACACCATGGTGCGGCGGAAGCGATGCGGGCGGTTCATCATAGTCCTGTCAGCGAGCCGATGCTCACAATCGTAGTAATCGCGCGACGATAACGTTCGTCAACGGCTCCCTCGCGATTCGTGTATTCGCCTTCTCCGCATGAAACGGCAGGGGCTGCGGTCGGCCCCATTCCCTGCCAGGCTACCGTGACGAGATACTGGCTGGTGCTCCCTGGTACCGGCGCAATACACCCGCGCGCGCCGAGCATGGCGCCGACCCTGCTTTCGCCCGAAACTTCCGATGCTCCCTGAAGGGCATTGCTCCATTCGCAGGAGTCCCTTTGCTGGCGCGTCGAGCTTGAGCTGATGGAGCAGCTGGCGCCGGTTCCGAGCGGGGTATCTGTCACATAATCCTGGGCTACCGTGAGTTCACGGTTGTTTGCCATGCGGTTGGCCATGTCTTCCAGCAGCACCAGGGCTTGTGCCCGCTGATACGCCTCCATCTGCGAGAGCTGAAGGCGCGACTGCATGCCGACCAGACCGAGCAGGCCGAACGCGAGGATCACGATGGTGACCAGCACCTCGATCATCGAGGTGCCGCGTTGTACTGAATATGGCCGGGAGCACATGGCTACCACTTGCTGGCGGGCTCTTTGACGCCAGCACTATTAAGAGTGAGCGCGCCGTCACTCGATTGGCTGCCGGTCGGACTGAATGTGATCGTGTATCCCGGCAACCCACTGGTAGTCAGTTCAATGTCGTAGGTATAACTGGCTGCCACGTCGCTCGGCAGCGAATAGAAGTCCTGGAGTTGTGCCTTGGTGGCATAGGTGCGCTTGTCCAGGAAATACTGCTGCTGGCGGTTGGCGATATCCAACATCTGTGCCTGCGCTGCAGCCCGTTTTCCCCGAATGACGTATTGCTGGTAGCTTGGGATCGCGACCGCCGCGAGGATGGCAACAATCACAACCGCGATCATGAGTTCGATCAACGTGAATCCGCGGCGATGTTTCAGGCTTGGCGAGGCATGGTTCATTTTTGACTTTCCCGGATAAGAAAAATTGCCCATAGGGAATGCTTGCATCATATACGTCGATGGGACAAGGGCAATTTCCTTCTGACAACTGGCAGCTTTTAGTGGATGAGCGGTACGGCCGGCGAACCCGGCAATCATTGAGATGAGCGCAGTCGGGAAGTCGTACAATCCGGGAATGACACAGCAACAGACTTCCTTTGCCGCCTTGGGACCAGAGTGCGTCCTTGATGCACTCGACAGCGTGGCCCTGCACGGCGACGGCCGCCTGCTGGCGCTGAATAGCTATGAAAACCGCGTCTACCTGGCCGGCGTGGAGGATGCTTCACCGGTTGTCGTCAAGTTTTATCGCCCCGGCCGCTGGACGGATGCCGCAATCCTGGAGGAGCATGTCTTCGTGCAGGAACTGGCGGATCAGGAGATTCCGGTCGTACCCGCGATACCGCTGGGCCTAGCGCAGACCCTTAACGAATTCAACGGATTCCGGTTCGCGGTCTTTCCAAAGCAGGGCGGTCGTGCCCCGGAACTGGATGACCGCGGTACGCTGGAGTGGATGGGACGATTTATCGGCCGGATACATGCAGTAGGATCCGTCCGTCCGTTTCTAACCAGGCCGATTCTGGATCCCTCGACGTTTGGTGACGAGCCGAGTCAGTGGCTTCTGGCGCACGGTTTCATTCCAGAGGATCTTGTGGATGCATACCGCAGCGTTGTAGACCAGGCGCTTACCGGTGTGCGCCGTTGCTACGACCGCGCCGGTGATATACGTATGCTCCGTCTCCACGGCGATTGTCATTGCGGCAATGTGCTGTGGACGGATGGCGGCCCTCATTTCGTGGATTTCGACGACTCCCGCATGGGCCCTGCCATCCAGGACTTATGGATGCTTTTGTCGGGCGAGCGGAGCGAAATGGTCCGCCAAATGTCAGACCTGCTGGCGGGCTACGAGGACTTCTGCACTTTCGATGAACGCGAGCTGCACCTCGTCGAGGCGCTAAGGACGCTTCGTCTGCTGCACTATTCCGCGTGGTTAGCGCGTCGCTGGGACGATCCCGCCTTCAAAGCTGCCTTCCCCTGGTTTAACACTCAGCGATACTGGCAGGACCGGATCCTTGAAATCCGTGAACAGATTGCCCTGATGAGCGAGCCCCCGCTCTGGGGGCGCTGACGCACGACGGCTCGGCAGACTTCGTAATACCTCCGCGAGTTCAACTGCGTACGCCAAGGAGAAAGTAGTTCTTGGACTACCGAGGGGCAAACGTACGGTTGAAGTCAACGGCAGTGGCAGACGGAAAAGGGTACGTCTTGGTGGTCGATCTTGCGACCGGCAGCCTGATCCGCGCGATCTCAACGAATGAGGGCTCTGTGGACAGTCCGAGCGGGCTAGCCCGCGTCAATATCGAAGTCGAAGTCGAAGATTTTTCCTCGGACAATACGGCGGTTGCCGCCTACGGTGGCGATCTTTACGGGAATATGTGGAAGTTTGACCTGATCAGCGGAGCGGGGCATGACGCCCTCGCTGGCCTCGTGTTGCATCAACCCGGATTGCCGCCGCAACCTGTGATCCTGCGTCTCCTGGTCAGCGACGAGGGAAAGGTTGACCGGGTCCTGGTGGAAGATTCTTTTCTCGGAAGCGACATCGAGCGTCAAGTGAATGAGGCCTTGTCCCGAGTCATGTTCGAGCCTGGGAAAATCGGCCGAATTGCCGTTCGTAGCCAGATGCGTGTAGAGGCAAGGCTGGAACCTGTTGTTCGGCCGATCCCGATCGCCGCCGGGGCGGCAGACTGAATACCGTCATACCTTCTGAGCCGTTGCGGCCAGCCGATCCAGATTCTCCAGTACCTTTTCAGTCGACGTATCGCTGTTGGCGATCAACACCGCCCGCTCGATCGCATCGTCCCTGCTGTTTTTCGAATAGAAGTTCAACAGATAATCCGCGTTCTCCGTCCCCGGCATCCCAAGCCCGCCTTCCTTCGACAGCTTACGCACATACCACACCGCATAGCCGTTCGACTCTTCGCAGCAATACACCTCTGCGGAGTGATACGGGCCCAGCGGATGCTCGTCCGGGTCGGTGTGCCAGATCACCTTTCGCCACAGGTGATTCTTCTTGGTCTCGGCAATGTTGTGCATTCAAAACTCCTTGGTTTCGGGGTGAGTCTAGCCAATCCGGCAAGCGCTAGATTGGACTGCGGTCAATTCTTTTCGTCAGGATGATAGACGTCGATGTCTGGCGCACGCCGTCCGTTGCGCCGATCTGGTCGAGCATGCGGTCGAGCTCCGCCGTCGACTGGCAGCGCAGGGTCACCATGTAATCCACCGAGCCGCTGACGGCACACAGCGTCTCCACCTGCGGCATTTTTTCCAGCACCTTGACCAGCGCCGTGGCCTTGCGCGGGTCGACGGCGATGCCGACGTACGCCCGGACGGCAGGCTGGTAGAGCTCCTGGTTCAGGCGTACGCCATAGCCGGCGATGATGCCACGCTTCTCGAGGTTGCCGATGCGGGCGATGGCCGTCGTGCGTGCAATGTCGACGCGCTTGGCGATGGTGGCGACCGGCATGCGTGCGTCATCCATCAATAAGGCGAGGATCTGGTTGTCGATTTCATCCAGCGCGGGCTTCATTTCGTGCGATCTGTCCTGTTATTTCGACGATTTGTAGTGCAATCATACAGTATGACGACGCTTTGCTCTCTATTTTCTGACAACGCCTGGACGTAGACTTTTTACATCGTTACACCACAACAAGAGAGCAAGAAAATGAAGACCAAACTGATCCTCCTCGGCGCCGGCAAGATCGGCGACGCTATCCTGAACCTGCTGTCCCACGCGGGAGACTTCAAGATCACCGTTGCCGATCGTGATGCGCACCGCCTTGCCCATGTGTCGGCCATGCGCTTTCCGGATGTCGCGACGGTACATGCGGACATTTCCGACGAAAAGACGGTCGTCGATCTTATCGATGGCCATGACGTCACGCTGTCCGCCTGTCCGTACTTTCTCACGCCAGTCATTGCGGGCGCCGCGAAGAAGGCAGGCGCGCACTATTTCGACCTGACGGAAGACGTGGAAAGCACGCGCATCGTCAAGCAGCTCGCGGAAGACGCAAGCACCGCATTCGTTCCGCAATGCGGCCTCGCGCCCGGTTTCATTTCCATTGTCGCCAATGACCTGGCAAGCCGCTTCGACAAGCTGCGCGACGTACACATGCGCGTGGGGGCCCTGCCCACCTTTCCCAGCAACGCACTCAAGTACAACCTGACCTGGAGCACCGACGGCCTCATCAACGAATACTGCAATCCCTGCGAGGCCATTGTCGATGGGCAGCTGCGCGAAGTGTCGCCGCTGGAGGAGGTGGAGCATTTCTCGCTCGACGGCATCGACTACGAAGCCTTCAATACCTCTGGCGGTCTTGGTACGCTTTGCGAAAGCCTGGCCGGCAAGGTGCAGAACCTGAATTACAAGACCGTGCGCTATCCGGGCCACAGGGATATCATCAAGATGCTGGTGCGCGACTTGCAACTTGGCTTGCTCGACCGCCGTCCGATCCTCAAGGAAGTGCTGGAATCCTCGATCCCGATTACCAAGCAGGACGTGGTGCTCGTTTTTTCCAGCGTGTGCGGCATGCGGGAAGGGCGGCTGGAACAGGAAACCTACGCGAAGAAGATCTACAGCCAGCACGTCAACGGCCACTTGCTGTCGGCCATCCAGGTGACAACCGCGGCGGGCATCTGCACGATGGTGGATCTGGTGATGCAAGGCAAGTTGCCGAAAAAAGGGTTGATCAGGCAGGAACAGGCGAGATTGGACGAATTCCTGTCCAATCGTTTCGGCCGTTTCTATGCCGCTTGAACAAAGGAAAACAAGGATGGAGACCGTACAAAATCTGCTGGCCGCGATGGGCGCCGACCTGTCGCGCTATCACGGCAACGATATTCACAGCAGGACGCCGATCAGCGGTGAAACCCTGGCAAGCCTGCGCGCCGATACGCCGCACGGCGTGAAGGAGAAGATCGGGCGCGCCGACGCCGCATTCCGCCAGTGGCGCACGGTTCCTGCACCGCGCCGCGGAGAACTGATCCGCCTGTTTGGCGAAGAATTGCGGACGCACAAGGATGCGCTCGGACGACTGGTCACCCTGGAGGCCGGCAAGATCCTGCAGGAAGGCCTTGGCGAAGTGCAGGAAATGATCGACATCTGCGATTTCGCGGTTGGCCTGTCGCGCCAGTTGTATGGGCTGACCATCGCGTCCGAGCGGCCAGGCCACCGGATGATGGAAACCTGGCATCCGCTTGGCGTCGTCGGCGTCATTTCCGCATTCAATTTCCCGGTCGCGGTATGGTCGTGGAATGCCGCGCTGGCCTTCGTCTGCGGCAATAGCGTCGTCTGGAAGCCGTCGGAGAAGACGCCACTGACCGCGATCGCCGTACAGGCGCTGTTCGAAAAGGCCGTGGCGCGCTTTGGCAGTGATGCGCCGGCCGGTCTCTCGGAGCTCATCATTGGCGGACACGAGCGCGGCCAGATCCTGGTGGACGATGCACGCGTGCCGCTGATCAGCGCAACGGGCAGTACCCGCATGGGGCGCGCTGTCGCACAGTCCTGTGCGCAACGCCTCGCGCGTACCATCCTCGAACTGGGCGGCAACAATGCCATGATCGTCGCGCCGAGCGCCGACCTCGAACTGGCGACGCGGGCCATCGTGTTTTCCGCCGTGGGAACGGCGGGGCAGCGCTGCACTACGCTGCGCAGGCTGTTCGTCCATGAAAGCATCCATCACGCGCTGCTGGCGCGGCTGAAGAAAGTGTATTCCTCTCTGCCAGTGGGCAATCCGCTGGAGAAGGGAACACTGGTCGGCCCGCTGGTGGATGGCGGCGCCTTTGACGCCATGCAGAATGCGCTGGCGAAGGCACGCGCCGACGGAGGGACCGTGACCGGCGGCGAACGTGTGCAGCCGCCTGGTTGCGGCAACGGCTTTTACGTGCAGCCTGCACTGGTCGAGATGCCGGCGCAGACCGCGATCATGCACCACGAGACTTTCGCGCCGGTGCTCTACGTTGTGCGCTACCAAACCCTTGACCAAGCCATTGCGTGGAACAACGAAGTGCCGCAAGGACTGTCATCGAGCATCTTCACCACCGATATCCGCGAAGCGGAATTGTTCATGTCGGCGAGCGGCAGCGACTGCGGCATTGCCAACGTGAACATCGGTCCGAGCGGCGCCGAGATCGGCGGCGCATTCGGCGGCGAGAAGGAGACCGGCGGCGGACGCGAGTCCGGCTCGGATTCTTGGAAGACCTATATGCGCCGGGCGACCAATACCGTCAACTACAGCCACGCGCTGCCGCTGGCCCAGGGGATCAGCTTCGACCTCTGACGTCCCGGCGTCGGCATTTTCTCTCTACCCATGATCAGCACGCGCCTGCAAGCCAGGCGCGGCGAGGGCGCTTGCTGCCCTTTGGTTTGCATCTTCATTGAAAGGATTCGTCCATGGCATCACACAACAGCAATCTCTTCAATCTCGTTGAAAAAACCATTGGTGCGGACAACGCGGCACGCGTCATGCAATTGATGGCAATTCCGTCGGGGTTCAATGTCTGGGAATGCGGCTGGGTGTCGCGCAAAGAGCTTGCGCAGGCGTTGAACATGGTGCTGTTCTTCGATCTGCTTGAACGCGTTCCGACGGGGCGGTTGTGTACGGAGGAAGTGGCTGCACGCGGCGGGAAGGTCTTCCACGACCACGGTGCGCTGCGTACCGTGCGTTGGATGCAGCATGGCGCGCTGCCACCGGGGGAGGCGGCATTCACCCGCATTCTGGAGCCGCTTGGCTATCGCTTGAATGGCGTCTTTCCCCTGGACCGGATCGGGATGACCGGAAGGTCCTACGTACACGCGGACAATCCGGAAGAGATCGCGCAGTTCTTCGTCAGTGAACTGCATCCGGAACGCTTTTCGGAAGGTTTTCAGCAGGCCGTTACGAATGTCCTGTCATCCTCGAAAGATCCGCTCTCGCCGTTTGCGCACTGCATGTTACATGAGCTGGCGCGGGACGGACGGCTGCCGTTTGCGGAAGCGATCGAGCTTCTGCCGCAGCTGAAGGCCTGTTTCGGCCGGCAGCATGACATCCCGTCACTGGACGACTACGAAGTTCTCCTCGCCGAGTCGGATGAAATGGCATGGATTGCAACCGAGGGCAATGCATTCAACCACGTGACTGACCGCGTGGATGACCTGGATCGGCTGACAAGGGAGCAGGCCGCGCTAGGCCGCCCGATGAAGAAAGCGGTAGAGATTTCGCAGAGCGGGCGCATCCGGCAAACCGCATTCAAGGCTGATCCTGTTCTCCGGCAATTCCGCACCGGCAACGGCGACATGGTGCAACGCGAAGTGCCAGGCAGCTTCTACGAATTCATCCGCCGCGACAAGATGGCCGGGGATGCCGCGCTCGATCTCGGATTCGATGCCGGCAATGCGCAGGCAATCTTCAAAATGACGGCCGCAGCAAGATGATCGTTTTGCGACGATAATAAGCGCCCTCCGAATCCAGTAAATCCAGGACACGATGCCGAAGCATATCCAGGGCGTAGTTGCATTATTGATTGTGACCATTGTCTGGGGGACGACCTTCCCAGCGATGAAGGACTTGTCCGCGCATTTCTCCGCGGTCTGGATTGCCTTCCTCCGATTTGCGGCTGGTGGCGTGCTGCTCGCGCCGTTCCTGCTGCGCGGGAAGAGGGAGGACTACGTCGCTGGAATCATCCTGGGCTTGCTGCTGTTTGCCGCCTTCATGTTTCAGGTAGAAGCCCTCGGACAGATGAGCGCCAGCCGCAATGCCTTCATCACCGGTCTGAATGTGCTGATCGTGCCGCTGCTCGGGGTGATGGCAGGACGCATGCCGGAAAACCGCATCATCATCGCCGTCGCTCTGTCCATGGCTGGACTGTTCGCGATGTGCTGGGATGGCGGCGCGTGGAGCGCGGGCGACACGCTTGCGCTGGCGGGCGCTCTCTGCTTCGGCGTGTACGTCAAGCTGATGGAGACGCTGACGCGGCGGGCATCCGACATGATGGCCCTGACGGCAGTGCAGATCATTGCGGTGGCCTTGTGTGCCGCAACCTGGATTGGCCTCACAGAGACGCAGGCAATCGACTGGCAAAACGTCGAGGGCAGGGTGCGCGACAACCTCGCCAACCTCTTGTACCTCGGCGTCTTTGCCACAGCGGCGATTATTTCGCTGCAGACCTGGGGGCAGCGCCATGCAAGCGCGAACGAGGCGGCCATCGTCTATGCCTTCGAGCCGGCGTGCGCGGCAATTGCCGCCTATTTCTGGCTATCGGAAACGATGACGGCGCGCAGCATTGCCGGCGGTATGCTGCTGATCCTGGGCATGATCGTCAGCCAGTGGCGCCCGGCAGCGCGGACAGCGCATGGCTGAATTGCCAAAAAGCGACGGAGTCTTTTGAATTTCCGGCAAGAGCCTTGGTGCCGCAATGATGTTGGATGACAATGCGGTGATGTAAAACAATCCACCTTCCTTCATGCCATTTTCCAGCCTGGCCCGTCTTGGACAAGAACTGCCCTTGCGCATTCTCCTGGTCGATGCAGGGACGGGCTTGTCGATTGCCGCCGCTGGTGTGGTGCAGCCGTGGCGCACCGCCGCCCGGCTGCTGGGGCCGGAGCGCTTGCAAGTCGAGGTGCTGCCCTTGCAGGCCATCCTTGACGCGACCGCGCCGCAGGGCCAGTACCGGCACATCGCGCTGGTCGTTGCGGACGAAGAGTACGCGCCCCTCGCTCCCGCGCAGTTACGCATCCTGGCGGATGTCTGCCAGCAATCGAAGGTGTGGGGCGCGGTCGGTTCGGCCGTGCTGTGGCTCGTGCGCGCCGGGGCGATGGATGGATTGCGTACGGCCCTGCCGTGGTCTCTGTATGCGGAAACCGATGAGGCTGCCGACCGTGCGATCCTGACGCCCAATCTGTTCGAACTCGACGGCGACCGGCTGTCCTGCTGCGGCGGGATGGCAAGCGTCGATTTCACACTGACGCTGATTGATGCACTGTTCGGCTCGGACGTGCAGGCGCAGATCAAGGAAGCCTTGTGCATCGACCGTGTCCGTGCCCACTCCGAAAGGCAGCGCGTCGCCCTGCAGGCGCGATTCGGTGCCTTGCAACCCAAGTTGTCCGAAGCGGTGGCGCTCATGGAAGCAAACATCGAAGAGCCCCTTGCCACCGATGACATCGCCAATCTTGTCGGTATTTCGCGCCGCCAGCTTGAGCGGCAATTCAAGCAATACCTGGACAGCGTGCCCTCGCGATACTACCTGGAGCTGCGCCTGCAGCGCGCACGTCAATTGCTGCTGGATTCCAGCCACTCCATCGTGCAGGTCGGCCTGATGTGCGGCTTTTCATCGGGTTCGCATTTCTCCACCGCTTACGGTGCCTTGTTCGGCATCACTCCCCGCGAGGAGCGCCAGCGCAAGCTGCGTCCCGCGTCGGGGACGACTTCGGCGATCTGATGCTGTTTTGACAATTGCTTCGCGATTTTCTGAAATTCGGCGTCGCAGTTTGAAAAGAGTTTTGCCGCTGCACTTCCTATAATTCCAACATCCGCGATAGATGGAGCATGGAATGAATTCGATTCAGCGAGCAGATATGACAGCAATTTCCCAGGTGGAACCGGTAACCCGCCATACCTTTGATGAAGTGATGGTCCCGACATATGCACCGAGCGCCGTAGTGCCGGTGCGCGCACAGGGACTGACCTTGTGGGACCAGGACGGCAAGCAATATCTGGACTTCACCGCGGGCATCGGTGTGACCAGTCTTGGCCACGCCCATCCGGCAATCGTCGAGGCCTTGCGCGTGCAGGCGGAAAAACTGTGGCACGTCGGCAATGGTTATACCAACGAGCCCGTGTTGAAGCTGGCACGCGAAATGACCTCTGCCACCTTCGCGGATCGCGCCTTCTTCTGCAATTCCGGCGCCGAAGCGAATGAGGCTGCATTCAAGCTCGCCCGAAAATACGCGCACGGCAAGTTCGGCGCGCACAAGTCGCGCATCGTCTCCTGCGTCAATTCCTTCCACGGCCGTACGCTGTTCACCGTATCGGTCGGCGGACAGCCGAAATACACCGAGGGCTTCGAGCCCTTGCCGCTGGAGCTCCAGCACATCCCCTACAACGATATCGAAGCGGCGCGCGCCGCGATCACGGACGACGTCTGCGCGGTTGTCGTCGAACCCGTGCAGGGGGAGGGCGGCGTGCTTCCGGCCAATCCCGAATACCTGAAGGCCTTGCGCGAATTCAGCGACGCCAAGGGCGCGCTGCTGATCTTCGACGAAGTACAGTGCGGCATGGGACGCACCGGCAAGCTGTTCGCGTATATGGGATATGGCGTGACGCCGGATATTCTGACGTCCGCAAAGGCGCTGGGCAATGGCTATCCGGTGGGCGCAATGCTGACGACGGAGGCGATTGCAAGTGCCTTCACCGTCGGTGCGCATGGTACGACCTACGGCGGCAACCCGCTTGCCGCTGCGGTCGCACTGGAAGTCCTGCGGACGATCAACACGCCCGCGTTCCTGTCACGCGTGAAGGAGGCGTCGCTGAACCTCGTAGGCAAGCTGGATGACATCGTGCGCGACTATCCGCAGGTGTTCGCATTGGTCCGCGGCAGCGGCCTGATGCTGGGCATGGTGCTGGCCGACGCCTGGCGCGGCAAGGCCAAGGACATTACCAAGGCGGCGGAAGCGCAGGGATTGATGCTGCTGATCGCCGGTCCGGACGTGGTGCGCCTGCTCCCCGCCCTGGTGGTGTCGGATGCGCAGATCGACGAAGCGGTTGCGCGCCTGCGCCAGGCGCTGGACACGGTAATGGCGGCGGCAGAGTAGTCAACGACTGGATTGGAGAGACCTATGTACCTCGTCCGGCCTGTAGAGGCATCGGATATCCCGGCCCTGGAAACCCTGGCGACCGTCGTGACGCCGGGCGTGCACACCCTGCCGAGGACGCGCGCGACCATCGAGCGGGCAGTCGAGCGATCGATTGCTTCGTTCAAGGCGCAACCCGACGTGCCAACGGAGGAGTCCTACTTTTTCGTCCTGCAGTCGACGGCGGACAACTCGATCGCCGGTACGGCAGCAATTGCCGCGACCGCCGGATCGAGCGGCACCTTCTTCGCGTTCCGCAACGACGTCCTGAACCAGGTCTCGCGCGATCTCAACATCAGCCATAACGTGCATGCGCTGACCCTGTGTTCCGACCTGACGAGTTGCTCGCAATTGTCGAGCTTCTACCTGCGCAATCGCAGTGGCGCAGGTGATGAGGCCGCATTGCTGTCGCGTGCGCGCCTGCTGTTTGCATCCGTCGCACCGCAGCGCTTCAGCGACAAGTTTTTCGCGTCCATGTCGGGCATCACAGACACCGCCGGCCGTTCGCCCTTCTGGGAAGCCCTGGGCCGCAAGTTTTTCCAGATGGACTTCCTCGAGGCCGAACGCATGATCGAAGGCGCGCGCAACCGCACCCTGATCGTCGAGCTGATGCCGCACTATCCGGTCTATGTGCCTTTGCTGCCCGGCGAGGCGCAGGCGGCGATGGGACAGGTGCACGCGGAAGGCGAACTGCCGTTCCGGATCCTGACCGACGAGGGCTTCGAGCCTGACGAATACATCGATATCTTCGACGGCGGCCCCATCCTGCAGGCGCACAAGAATGCGCTGCGCTCGTTCGCCCACTCGACGGTGCGCACTGTTGCAAGCAGGACGAATGATGATGCGGAGATCGGCACCTTCCTGGTCGCGACTGCAAGCGAAGACCGGTTCCGCTCGATCGTGACGGATTGCACCGCATCCGAACTGTCGGACGTCGCCATTCTTCCCGATGAAGCCATGCGCCTGCTGGACGTCGTGGCCGGCGATCCCGTCGTCTGTGTGAAATTGTGAGGCCGCCGATGCTAGTCGTACGCGCAATCAGGGAACAGGATCTCAACGGGCTGGTGGCACTCGTCGAACAGGTGGGGTCGGGCATGACCACGCTCAAGCCCGACCGCAAGGCGCTGGGCCAGCGGGTGGAAATTGCCTGCGCTTCATTCGCCGAGCAGATCGCGCCGCCGCAGCGCGATTATGTGTTCGTCATGGAAGATACCGAGGCCGGCAAGGTGGTTGGTGTGTGTGCCATCAAGAGCGCCGTGGGCCTGGATGAGCCGTTCTACAACTACCGCATCGGCACGCTAGTGCACTCCAGCAAGGAGCTCAAGGTTTTCTCGCGCATGGACACGCTTTACCTGTCCAACGACCTGACCGGTTGTGCCGAGCTGTGCTCGCTGTTCCTGCACCCGGATTACCGCCATGGGACCAACGGCAAGCTGCTGTCGAAGAGCCGCTTCATGTTCATTGCGCAGTTCCCGCACCTGTTCTCCGAAAAGCTGATCGCGGAAATGCGCGGCTACCAGCGCGCCGACGGCCGCTCGCCGTTCTGGGACAGCCTGGGCCGGCACTTCTTCAAGATGGAATTCGACCGCGCGGACGACCTCACCGCCCTCGGCAAGAAGTCCTTCATCGCGGAACTGATGCCGCGGCATCCGCTCTACGTTGCCTACCTGCCGCAGGACGCGCAGGAAGTGATCGGACGCGTCCATGTGGATACCGCACCGGCACGCCGCCTGCTTGAACAGGAGGGCATGTATTACGAAGGCTTTGTCGATATCTTCGACGCCGGTCCCGTCCTGCAGGCGCGCGTCAGCGAGTTGCGCGCGCTGCGCGAGAGCGACCTTGCCATCGTCGATACCGGGTTGACGCTGGAGCGCGACGAGCCGCCGGCGCTGGTGTCGACGACGCGCATGCAGGATTTCCGCGTCATTACTGCGCCGACCCACGCCCATCGCAGCCGTATTGCGCTGACGGTGGAACAACAGGAACTGCTGGCGTGCCACACCGGCGACGCCGTGCGCGCCATGCCGCTCAACGCAAAGAAAACATATCATGCATAGTCATTACGTGAAGGGCCAATGGATTGCGGGCGAAGGTCCGCAACTGGCCGCCTACGATCCATCCACGGGACAGCAGACCTGGAGCGGCCGTTCAGCGACCGCGGCGGAGGTCGATGTTGCCTGCAAGGCTGCACGCGCAGCGTTCGAGGCATGGGCGACGGAACCGCTCGACGTTCGCGTCGGCGTTTGCAACCGATTCCGCGACCTTTTGAAGGAGCACAGCGAAGAGCTGGCGACCCTGATCTCGACCGAAGTCGGCAAGCCGTTGTGGGAAGCGCGTACGGAAGTCACGACGATGGCGAACAAGGTCGATATTTCCGTGCAGTCCTATCATGCGCGGACTGGCGTGTCCTTGACCAAGGTGGCCGACGGTGACGCAGTCCTGCGTCATCGCCCGCACGGCGTATTTGGCGTGTTTGGCCCCTACAACTTCCCCGGCCATCTGCCAAACGGCCATGTCGTGCCGGCCCTGCTTGCCGGTAATACGGTCGTGTTCAAACCCAGCGAGTATGCGCCGCAGACGGCGATCAGGACGATCGAGTTGTGGGTCAATGCCGGCGTGCCGGATGGGGTGATCAACCTCGTCAACGGCGCGCGCGACACCGGGGCGGCGCTGGCGGCGAATCCGGAACTTGACGGCATCCTTTTCACCGGAAGCTACAACACCGGCGCCATCCTGCACAGGCAGTTCGCAGGCCAGCCGGGCAAGATGCTCGCGCTGGAGATGGGGGGCAACAATGCGCTCGTCGCGTGGCACGTGGACAATGTGGACGCGGCCGTGCATCACGCCATCTTCTCCGCATTCGTGAGTGCGGGCCAGCGTTGCACTTGCGCGCGCCGCCTCATTGTCGAGGACTCAGCGAAGGGCAGGGCGTTTGTCGACCGTCTCGTGGAGGTCGCGTCGAAGATCGTCGTCGGCAGGTACGACCAGTCGCCGGCCCCGTTTATGGGACCGGTCGTCTCGACCAGCGTGGCCCAGAAGCTGGTGCAGGCGCATGAGGATCTCGTCACGCGCGGCGGCAAGAGCCTGCTGACGATGCGGCAGCTTCAGGAAGGCACCGGCTTCGTCTCGCCGGGCGTCGTGGATGTCACGGGCGTGCAGGGCATCCCTGACGAGGAGTGGTTCGGTCCCTTGCTGCAGGTAATCCGCGTCGGCAATTTTGACGACGCAATCCGCGTGGCGAATGCAACCGAATACGGACTGGCAGCCGGCCTACTCAGCAACGACGAGGCACTGTGGAAAAAATTCCTGATCCGTGCGCGCGCGGGCATCGTCAACTGGAACCGCCCGACCACAGGCGCCGCAAGCACTGCGCCCTTCGGCGGAATCGGCAAGTCGGGCAACCATCGTCCGAGCGCCTATTACGCCGCCGATTACTGCGCCTATCCTGTCGCCTCGATTGAACACAGCACACTGGAAATGCCGAAGCAGCTCTCGCCGGGCCTGGCATTCTGAAGGGATATCCATGACCACCGCACGCGAATTCAACTTCGATGGCCTCGTCGGCCCGTCACACAACTATGCCGGCCTGTCCTTCGGCAACGTCGCTTCGTTCAATAACGTCAACAGCGTCGCTAATCCGAAGGAAGCCGCGCTGCAGGGACTGGCGAAGATGCGGGCGTTGGCCTCGCGCGGTTTTGCGCAGGCCCTGCTTCCGCCGCAAGTGCGGCCCAACTTTCGCCTGTTGCGCAGCATCGGGTTCACGGGCAGCGATGCCGAAGTGATTTCCCGCGCGTACAAGGAGGCACCAGTGATTCTGGCGAGCGCGTATTCCGCCTCGCCCATGTGGACAGCGAATGCAGCGACAGTGAGCCCCTCTGCCGACACGGCGGATGGCCGCATCCATTTCACGGTGGCTAACCTCAACAACAAGCTGCATCGCTCCTATGAGCACACGCAGACGGCACGGTCCCTGCGTGCGCTTTTCCAGGACGAAAATCATTTCGCCGTGCACGACGCACTGCCGCCGACGCCGGCTTTCGGCGACGAGGGCGCTGCCAACCATACCCGGCTTTGCGCCTCGCACGGTGCGCCAGGTGTCGAGATGTTCGTCTATGGCCGGGTCGAATTCGATCCGGAAGCGGATGCGCCGAAGCGTTTCCCCGCACGCCAGACACTCGAGGCCAGCCAGGCCGTGGCGCGCCTGCACGGGCTCGATGCGCAGCGCGCGGTTTTCATCCAGCAGGATCCGGGCACGATCGACCAGGGCGTGTTCCACAACGACGTGATTGCCGTGGGCAATGGCAATGTTCTGTTCTACCACGAGCAGGCATTCGCGAACGAAATGGCCACACTCGACGCATTGCAGCAGGCGATGGCTGCGGTTCGTGCCGAACTACGCCCCGTGCGCGTCGCGTCGAAGGAGGTGTCCGTGGCGGATGCGGTTGGCAGTTACCTGTTCAATAGCCAGCTCCTGACCAAGGCAAATGGGAAGATGGCCCTGGTGGTTCCGCAGGAATGCCAGGAAAACCAGGCCGTCGCGCACTACCTGCAAGGGCTCGTGGTTAGCGGTGGACCGATTGACGAACTGATCAGCTTCGACCTGCGCCAAAGCATGCGCAACGGCGGCGGACCCGCGTGCCTGCGCCTGCGCGTGGCGCTGACCGAAGCCGAAGCGGCGGCCATGCACCAGGGAGTGGTCATGACCGATACGCTGTACCTCAAACTGACTGCGTGGGTCGGCAAGCATTACCGCGACCGCCTCGCGCCAGCCGACCTGGCCGATCCTGCATTGGCGGTGGAAGTGCAGGCAGCCTTGGACGAATTGACAACAATCCTCGGCCTTCCTGGCCTGTACGACTTCCAGAACTAGCCGATTTCGCTGCGCCGGTGACTGGTCCGACGTTGCCGTCTGCACTTGACGGGAAAATCCGCGGATACCCGCTCCGGCGCTCGCTCTCCGCGCCGCGTCTCCTCGCGGCGTCTGCGCTTTTGGGTAAAAATAGGTCGTTTGACCGAATTTTGTTTTTTTTCTGGCCATCACTTCCGATCTTTCTTCAAGCTAACATGCGGTATGATCGCGCGCCTTTTAGATATTGGAAAGTCACCGCTTTCGATGTCGCATTTTTTCAAGAAATCGTCGCGATGGTGGTTTGACCATGTTGACTTAACTGGTCCAATAGCCACTCGACGGGAAACCGTCTTGAAAAGAAAAAGCAAATAACCCAATCAACTCGGAGGAACACATCCATGAAGAGTCTCAAGCACCTGCTGGTCGTTGTTGCGGGTCTGGTCGTCGGCATGACGGCGCAGGCCCGAACGTTCGAAGAAATCAAGGCGAGCGGCAAGATCATCGTCGCCACCGAAGGCGCCTACCCCCCGTTCAACTACTTCCAAGGCTCCAAGCTGGCCGGCTTCGAGGTGGAACTGGCCGAAGCCATGGTCAAGAAAATGGGCCTAGCCATCGAGTGGAAGGCACTGTCCTTCGACGCACTGCTCGCCGGCCTGCGCCAGGACCGCTGGGATATGGTGATCGCCTCGTTCGGCGTTACCGAAGAGCGCTCCAAGGCCGTAACCTTCACCAATCCGCATTACTGCAGCGGCGGCGTGATCGTATCGCGTGACGGTTCCATCCGTACGCCGGACATGCTGGCCGGGAAGACGGTCGCCGTGCAGACCGGTTCCACCTACATGGAAAACGTCAGGAAGCTCCCCAACGTGAAGGAAGTGAAGAACTTCCCGCAGGACACCGACGCCCGTGCCGCGTTGATGAACGGCCGCGTGGACGCCTGGGTCAGCGACCGTTTCGTGGTCAAGAATGCGATCGAGAACAACCCGAACGCGCCGCTGAAGCAGGGCGGCTACCTCTTCGTCGAGAAGGTCGCAACGGCGGTGAAGAAGGGCAACACCTCTCTCGCCGCAGCTGTCGACAAGGCGCTCGCGGAAGTCATGGCGGACGGCACCTACAAGTCGATCTCCGAAAAGTACATGAAAGAAGATATCCGCTGCCAGCAGTAAGGACAGCCGTCGATATCGAGCGAGGAGAATGCGGTGAGATCAGCATTGAGTTTGTTACCGGCGGAGTGGTCGCGCGAGAAGCGTAGCGCAGTGTCCATCGCCATTTCAGTGGCAGGCCTGTTCGCCTTCCTGTGGCTGATGGCCATCCCCCTGAGCTGGATGCCGGAACCGATCGGTTCCAATGCGGAACAGTTCGCGGAAGGGGCCAAGACCACGATCATGCTGACAGTGGTGTCCGGCGTCATGGGCATCGTTTTCGGCATGCTGGCCGCGCTGGCCAAACTGTCCAGGGTCATCCCGCTGCGCCTGGCCGCCGACTTCTACGTCTGGGTCATCCGCGGCACGCCGCTGCTGGTGCAGGTGCTGTTCGTGTTCCTGGCGCTGCCTGCGCTGGTGCCGGGCCTGCAGTTGTCGGACTTCAATTCGGCGGTCGTTGCGCTGGCGTTCAACGTCGGCGCCTACAACGCCGAGGCAATCCGCGCCGGCATCCTGGCCGTGCACAAGGGACAGACGGAAGCCGCGCGCTCGCTCGGGCTCACGCCCTTCATGACCTTCCGCGATGTGATCTTCCCGCAGGCGTTCCGCATTTCGCTGCCGCCGCTGGTGAACAACATCGTGTCGCTGCTCAAGGATTCGAGCCTGGCGTATGTGATCGGCGTGGTGGAGTTGTCGAATATCGGCAACCGCATCCAGTCGGCTACCTTCCAGCCGATCCCGGTATTCATCACGACCGCGACCATTTACCTGCTCCTGACCACCGTGCTGACCCAGATCTCCGGTGCCATCGAGCGGCAGCTGGATGTGGAACGACACCATTGAGCGGGGAAGAGGGGATGAACATGGCAGAAGTACCGGCAGGGGCGCAAGGCGTGTTGCGGCCCGAAGCGAAGGAACCGCTGATCATCGCGGAAAACGTCAACAAGCACTTTGGTCAGTTCCACGTGATCAAGGATGTGTCGACGAAGTTCTACCAGGGCGAGGTGACCGTCATCATCGGCGCCTCCGGCTCCGGCAAGTCGACCTTCCTGCGCATGCTGAACCGGCTGGAGACGCACGATTCCGGCCGCATCGTGATTGACGGCATCGTCCTCGACGATGACTTGAAGCACATCGATGCCGTGCGGCGCGAAGTCGGGATGGTGTTCCAGAGCTTCAACCTCTTTCCGCACCTGACGGTGATGGACAACGTCACGCTGGCGCCGCGGCGTCTGCGCGGCGTGACCCGCGCCCAGGCGGAAGCGGCGGCCAGG
>DASPMV010000036.1:0-47714 GCA_035626875.1 Noviherbaspirillum sp.
GTGCCGGTGCTGGATTCCGGCGCGCGCGGATCCACTACCACCTTCGTCGAGCGGGGCATCGGCGACGTGCTGATCGCGTGGGAAAACGAAGCCATCCTCGCCATCAAGGAACTCGGGCCGGACAAGTTCGAAGTCGTTGCACCGGCGCTCAGCATTCTCGCCGAGCCCCCGGTCGCCGTGGTCGATAAGGTCGTGGACAAGAAGGGAACGCGCAAGGTGGCGGAAGCCTACCTGCAATACCTGTACACCGACGAAGGCCAGGAGATCGCCGCGCAGAACTACTATCGTCCGATTTCCGACAAGGTAGCGAAGAAATATGCGGCGCAGTTCCCGAAGGTGAAGCTGTTCACCATCAACGAGGCCTTCGGCGGCTGGACGTCCGCGCAGAAGGCGCACTTCTCGGACGGCGGATCGTTTGACCAGATCTACCAGCCGGGCAGGAAGTAAGGCACGGATTACTTCGGAATCAGGAAGACGCCTTTTTCCATGACACGGAGATCGGCGTTTTCCGTATCGCGGATCACAAACCACACCGGATTGGAGCCGGGCACTCCTGCATTCGCAGGGACGCGCACGCGGATGGGGATAGCCTTCGTTGTGGCGCTCGATACCTCGAAGGTCGATTCGGACGAGATCGTCACGCCGGGTGGGCCGTTGACGTCGACAGCATAACGGTGCGGACGCTCGTCCGTGTTCATGATCTGCAGTCGGTAGACGTTTTCGATCGCGCCTTCGTCTACTTCACGCGGCATTCCACGGTCGCGGATCACATCCACCTTGAGCGGCGTGCGGTTGGCAATCGACAGGCCGACGGCGAACGTGACGCCCAGCAGGATGGAGAAGTAGATCAGGGTGCGCAGGCGCAACACTCGACGCCAAATGGCGCGCTTGTCGAGCCCATTGGTCATGGCGTGCTGCGTCGTGTAGCGGACGAGCCCCTTTTCGTAGCCCATCTTTTGCATCACTTCGTTGCAGCTGTCCACGCAGGCAGCGCAGGCGATGCACTCGTACTGCAGGCCTTTGCGGATGTCTATGCCGGTAGGGCACACGTGCACGCAAACGTTGCAGTCGATGCAGTCGCCAAGGCCCATCGCCTTCGGATCCGCCTTCTTGCTGCGGGCCCCGCGCGGTTCTCCGCGTTCGGCGTCATAGGTGATGATCAGCGTGTCCTTGTCGAACATCGAACTCTGGAAGCGCGCATAAGGACACATGTACTTGCACACCTGTTCGCGCATGAAGCCTGCCTGGCCATAGGTGGCGAAGCTGTAGAAGAAGATCCAGAAGGTCTGCCACGGCCCGAGCGAGAAGGCAGCGACCTGCGCGGCGAGTCCGCGGATCGGGGTGAAGTAGCCGACGAAGGTGAATCCTGTCCAGCCGGCCACGGTCAGCCACGCCGCATGCTTGGCCGCTTTCGCGCCGAACTTGTGCAGTGACATCGGCTGCTCGTCCAGGCGGATGCGGGCGGACCGGTCTCCTTCGATCTTGCGTTCGATCCACATGAAGATTTCCGTGTACACCGTCTGCGGGCACGCATAGCCGCAGAACAGTCGCCCGGCGACCGCCGTGAACAGGAAGAGCGAGAGCGCGGATACCACGAGCAGCGCGGTCAGATAAATGAAGTCCTGCGGCCAGAAGATGAGGCCGAACAGATGGAACTTGCGCGCCTCCAGGTCGAAGAGGACAGCCTGCCTGCCGTTCCACGACAGCCACGGCAGGCCATAGAAAATCGCTTGCGTGATCCATACCATGACCCAGCGCCAACCCGCGAACCATCCGTGCACGGCGCGCGGATAGATTTTCTTGCGTGCTTCGTAGAGCTGTTTCTCGATGACTTGTGGCTCGGCGGGCTTGATGGGGACGACTTTGAGGTTGGACGTGGGCATGATCGGCACCTTGGGTTTCGGGTTTCGCTTGATGACCCGTTACCGTGGGTGCAGGCAACATGCATGCCAGTCCTTCGAACAGGTGGCGTGGACCGCAAACCATTAATTTGACTGGGGGTTGCGTGGCATGCCGCGACGGCTTGAACGACAGTCTGCCAGTTTTCCCTGCCATGCTGCCAATGCGGCAGTGCTAAGCGATGCCGAGCGCTTTCAGCCGGCGATACAAGGTGCGCTCGCTCATGCCAAGCGCGACGGCGAGCTCGCGGCGTGTGCCGCGGAATTCTATCGCGGCCCGACGGATGGCCTCATCTTCCGGGGCGGTCTTGCTGAAATAAGGAAGGTGCGGTGCTTGCGCCGAAGCGAAGATATGCAACGGCTGCACGTTCAGGTCGGGTGGCAGGTGCTCTGCCCGGATCACGTGGTCGTCGGTAAAGAGCAGCGCGCGTTCGAGCACATTGCGCAGTTCGCGGACGTTGCCGGGCCAGGGGTAGGCCTGGAGCCGCTTCATTGCGTCCGGCTCTACCGAGACGCGTCCCATGCCGGCGCTCCGCTCGAGCATCGACTTCACAAGCAGGGGGATATCGTCGACGCGTTCGCGCAGCGCCGGCAGATGGATCGGGAAGGCGCTGATCCGGTAATACAGGTCCTGGCGGAATTGGCCTTCCGCCATCATTTCCTTCAGCGGCTTGTGCGTTGCGGCGACGAGCCTGAAGTCTGCGCGCAGGGTTTCCACGCCGCCCACGCGGCGGAAGGTGCCGGACTCGATCAGGCGCAGCAGCTTGACCTGCATGGCCAGCGGCACGTCACCGATTTCGTCGAGGAAGAGGGTGCCGCCTTGCGCGGTTTCCACCAGTCCGTGCTTGCGGGCGTTGGCGCCGGTGAATGCGCCTTTTTCGTGACCGAAGAGCTCGCTTTCGAACAGGGTCTCAGTCAGGCCGGAGCAGTCGACCACCACGAACGGGCCGCGGGCCCGGGCGCTGGCTTCGTGCACTGCCCGGGCGAACAGTTCCTTGCCCGTGCCGGATTCGCCCTGCAGCAGCACGGGCAGCATCGAGGGCGCGACGCGGTGCAGGGCGGTCAGCGCCTCATTGAATGCCGGGGCGCAGCCGACCAGGCCTTCGGCGCTCGGCCGCGCGGATGCATTGCGCACGATCGACAGTCTTTCGACATAGGCGACCACGTCATGCCGGTCGTCGATGATCGGCCTCAGCTCGACGTCCACGTGTTCCGGGCCGCGCGGCGTATGGTGGATATGCATCACACGATCCGGGCCGCGCTTTTCGAATGCCTTTTTCATCGGACAGTGCTCGCCGGCCTGGTCACAGGGCATGTCGTAGCGGTGGGAAACGCGGAAGCATTTGTGGCCGACATAGCCCCGCTCCGTCATGCCGAACTGGCGCTGGTAGGCCGTATTGGCGGCAAGGATGTTGTAGTCGGTGTCGAGGACGATCATCGGCTGTGCTTCCTGCTCGAGGAAGGAGATCAGTGCCTGGACCTGCGGCGCGCTGCGCAGCGGATGGATGTTTTCGGATGAGGATGCCGGTGCTTGCATACGGGACTCCGTTCGAGGCGTTATGCCTGATTGCTGCCAATACTGTCACGAAATGCTGTCAATGTCAGGCCTTTGACCAGCCCGGTGCAAGGTCGGTGAAAAAAACTGATGCCGATCAAGGCCGTAGCCGATAGCGCCGGCCGGATGGTGTGTGGTATGCGTCTTGCAGCTGCTTGCATGCCAAGGCGTGACAGGAGAGGCAAACATGAACGCAAACCGCAACCTTCATGTAGAAGGTTTTTATGACACGGCAACCGGGACGGTGAGCTATATCGTCCTCGACCGTCCATCTCGCCAGTGCGCACTGATCGACACCGTGCTGGACTACGACCCGAAAGCGGGCCGAACCGGCACTGTCTCCGCGGACCGGCTGGCCACCCGCGTGCGGGAACTGGGCGCAAGCGTGCAATGGATCCTCGAGACGCATGTTCATGCGGATCACCTGTCCGCAGCCGACTACCTTCGGCGGCAACTCGGAGGCAAGCTTGGCATCGGCCGCGGGATCACTGCCGTTCAGCAGGTCTTCGGCAGGCTGTTCAACGCGGGCGATGACTTCGCCCACGACGGAAGCCAGTTCGACCATCTGTTCGGCGACGAAGAGACGTTCAGCATCGGCGGGCTTGCGTGCCGGGCGATGCATACGCCAGGACATACTTCGGCATGCGTAACGTATGTGGTGCGGGACGGCGACGACATTGCCGCCTTCGTCGGCGACACCCTGTTCATGCCGGATTTCGGCACGGCGCGCTGCGATTTCCCCGGCGGCGATGCGCGTACCCTGTACCGGTCGATCAACCGGGTGCTCAGCCTGCCGCCCCATGCCCGCCTTTACATGTGCCACGACTATCCGCCTGGCGGCAGGGAGGCTCAGTATGTGACAACAGTGGCCGACGAGCGTGAATCGAACATCCACGTCCGCAATGGCATCAGCGAGGATCAGTTCGTCGCCATGCGGACGGCACGCGACGCCGCGCTCGATCTGCCGGTGTTGATGTTGCCTGCCGTGCAGGTGAACATGCGGGCGGGAAAGTTACCGGAGCCAGAGGCCAACGGTACCCGGTATCTCAAGATTCCTCTGGACGCGATATGACTAATCAATCAAGGTAATAACAATGTACATACGGTACGTACATTGTTATTACTGGCGCGCTGTAAGGTGTTTCGGAGCTAAGTCTCTGTTTTTATTGGAAAAGTGAATTTTCCTCGGTCGCGCGAGACTTCGCGTCAGTTGGGCCAGATACCCGATATCCGAATTCATTCTAAGGACATGCGAAAAAAATCGTTCTTTTTATAACCAGGTGATGCAAATATCGACCCTCATTAGCTGAATTTGTAATAAGAGGGCGCATGAGCACACTATCAATCACACCGCAGGCGAGGCGTCACACTGCCGTGCGCGTGATCCCGGGCTTCCGGCTGGCGCTCGGCTTTACGCTGACCTACCTGGCGCTGATCGTCCTGATCCCGTTGTCGGCGGTCTTTCTGAAGACGTTCACGATGACCTGGGATGCATTCTGGACGGCAGTGAGCAACGAGCGGGTGGTGGCGTCGTACAAGCTGACATTCGGCGCTTCACTGATCGGCGCCCTGATCAACGTCGTCTTCGGCGGCATCGTCGCCTGGGTGCTCGTGCGTTACCGCTTCCCGGGCAAGAAGATCATCGACGCGCTGGTGGACCTGCCGTTCGCCCTGCCGACCGCCGTCGCCGGCATTGCCCTCACTGCCCTGTATTCTTCCAACGGCTGGATCGGCCGATATCTGGAGCCGCTCGGTATCAAGGTCGCCTTTACGCCGCTCGGCGTGCTGGTGGCGCTGACCTTCATCGGCCTGCCATTCGTCGTGCGCACCGTGCAACCGGTGCTGGAAGAAGCGGAACGCGAACTGGAAGAGGCCGCAGCGAGCCTCGGCGCCAACCGCCTGCAGACCTTCGCCAAAGTGATTTTCCCGACCATCCTGCCGGCGCTGCTGACCGGTTTCGCGCTTGCTTTTGCGCGCGCCACCGGCGAGTACGGCTCGGTGATCTTCATCGCCGGCAACATGCCGATGGTGTCCGAGATCACGCCCCTTTTCATCATTACCAAGCTGGAGCAGTACGACTACACCGGGGCCACCGCGATTGCCGTGGTGATGCTGCTGGTGTCCTTCGTCCTGCTGCTCACCATCAACCTGCTGCAAGCCTGGACCCGCAAGCGCGGCCGGGCGGAGAAAGTCTGATATGGCCGGCGCAGCCGCAACCCTCCCTATTTCCGTGCAGGCGCGGGGCGAACCCGCCTACGCGCCGGCGGCCACGGTCGAACCCGTCTGGGTGCGCGCGTTGCTGATTGGCGTCGCGCTGGCTTTCCTGACGCTGTTCCTGTTCATTCCACTGGTGGCGGTGTTTTCCGAAGCGCTGCGTAAAGGCTGGGAGGCCTACCTCGCCGCCATCGTCGAGCCCGATGCCATCTCGGCGATCAAACTGACGCTGATTACCGCCGCCATTGCGGTACCGCTCAACCTGGTGTTCGGTGTCGCTGCGGCCTGGACTATCGCCAAGTTCGAGTTCCGCGGCAAGAACGTGCTGCTCACGCTGATCGATCTGCCATTCTCGGTATCGCCTGTGATCTCGGGCCTGATCTACGTGCTGCTGTTCGGCGCCCAAGGCTGGTTCGGCGAATGGCTGCGCGAGCACGACATCAAGATCCTGTTTGCCGTTCCAGGCATCGTGCTGGCCACCATCTTCGTGACCTTCCCCTTCGTGGCGCGCGAACTGATTCCGCTGATGCAGTCGCAGGGCACGGAAGAGGAAGAGGCTGCGCTGGTGCTAGGCGCTTCCGGCTGGCGCACCTTCTGGCATGTCACGCTGCCCAACATCAAGTGGGGCCTGCTGTACGGCGTGATTCTCTGCAATGCACGCGCCATGGGCGAATTTGGTGCGGTATCGGTCGTGTCCGGCCACATCCGCGGCGAGACCAACACCATGCCGCTGCAGGTGGAAATTCTCTACAACGAATACAACTTCGCGGCTGCGTTTGCAGTGGCATCGCTGCTCGCACTGCTCGCACTTGTCACGCTGGCGCTCAAGACCTTTGTCGAATGGCGTGCCGCCGACAGCAACCTGCAACAGCTTCACGAGGGATGAGCCTGTTATGGACTGTTTAAGGGGTCACGTTCGATCCAGAAGGGATGCAGCCGTGGGGTTGCAAGACGCGCCGCAGTGCCCGCCACTGCAAGCGGCTTGCAGCACCGCGGGGCGCCCTTCTGGACCGAACCCTCCGGGCAGACCCGATAACCGGCCGCCTGCCGTGTGGCGGCTCCTTGTCGTAGCGCTACTACGACCACGTCACCGCGCTTTGCATTCGGCCGGTTCTCGGGTCTGCGTGACCCCTTAAACAGTCCATAACAGGCTCAAATCATGGGTATCGAAGTCAGGAATATCAACAAGCGTTTTGGCAGCTTTGTCGCGTTGGACAACGTCTCGCTGAACTTCCCGCCGGGTGAGCTGACGGCATTGCTGGGTCCCTCCGGTTGCGGCAAGACGACCTTGCTGCGCATCATTGCCGGCCTGGAGCAACCCGATTCCGGCCAGGTCTACCTGGATGGCGAAGACGCCTCTGGCAGCCATGTGCGCGAGCGCCAGGTCGGCTTCGTGTTCCAGCACTACGCGCTGTTCAAACACATGACCGTGTTCGAAAACATCGCTTTCGGCCTGCGTGTGAAACCGCGCAACCAGCGTCCTTCCGAATCCGAGATCCGCAAGAAGGTGATGTCATTGCTGGAACTGGTGCAGCTCGACTGGCTGGCAGACCGCTATCCGCCGCAACTGTCCGGCGGACAGCGCCAGCGGATTGCGCTGGCGCGTGCGCTGGCCGTGGAGCCGCGCGTGCTGCTGCTGGACGAACCTTTCGGTGCGCTCGACGCCAAGGTGCGCCAGGAGCTGCGCCGATGGCTGCGTCGCCTGCATGATGAACTGCATGTCACGAGCATCTTCGTCACCCACGACCAGGAAGAGGCACTGGAAGTCGCCGACCAGGTCGTGCTGATGAACAAGGGCAAGGTGGAGCAGATCGGCTCGCCCGACCAGGTCTACAACCATCCGGCGTCGCCCTTCGTGTACGGTTTCCTTGGCAACGTCAACCTGTTCCACGGGCGCGTGCATGAGGGCGTGCTGGATGCCGGTGGTGTCTCGCTTGACGCACCTGACCATTCGGAAGCGCGCGATGTCCAAGGCGTTGGTTTTGTCCGCCCGCACGACATTGAAGTGGAGCGCTATACCGCCGACGGGGAAGGCATCGTGGCCCGCCTGCGCCGTGCACATGCCATCGGCCCGCTGGCACAGCTCGAACTTGAGCGTGCCGACAATGCGCAGCTGATCGAAGCGGTCATTTCCACCGAGCGTTATGCGCAGCTCGCGCTGCAGGAAGGCGAAACCCTTATCGTCCGCCCAAGGCGCCTGCGCGTCTTCGTCGACGAGGCGGTCTGACGGAGAACGGCATGAACTTTCAGCAATTACGATCGGTCCGCGAAGCTGCACGCCGCGGCTATAACCTGACCGAAGTCGCCAATGTGCTCTTCACCTCGCAACCCGGCGTCAGCCGCCAGATCCGCGAACTGGAAGAGGAGCTGGGCGTCGAAATTTTCGAGCGCAATGGCAAGCGCCTGACCGGGCTGACCGATCCCGGCAAGGGCATCCTGCAGATCATCGAACGCCTGCTGCTCGAAGCAGAGAACCTGCGACAGGCGAGTCGCGAATATGCCGGCGAGCGCAGTGGAACGCTGGCTATCGCGACGACGCACACCCAGGCGCGTTACGTGCTGCCGAAAGTGGTGCAGGCATTCCGCAGCGCGTTTCCCGACGTGCGCATTGCCCTGCAGCAGAGCTCCCCGGAACATATCGCCGAATGGGTCATGTCGGGCAAGGCGGACATCGGCATCGCGACCGAGGGCCTGAGCCAGTTCGAAGACCTGGTGTCCTTCCCGTGCTACAGCTGGAGCCACATGATTGTCGTGCCGGAGGCGCATCCGCTGGCCCACATAACGTCGGTCACGCTGGCCGACCTGGCAGCACATTCTCTCATCACCTACGACGTCGGTTTCACCGGTCGCAGCCATATCGACGATGCATTCGCCCAATCCGGCATTGCCACCGATATCGTCCTGACCGCGATGGATTCGGATGTGATCCAGCAGTATGTGTCCCTCGGACTTGGCGTGGGTATCGTGGCCTCCATGGCCGTGGAAAACAATCTTGCTCCCGGGCTGAAGGCGATTGAAGCGGCGCACCTGTTCGCACCTAACGTGACACGCCTGGCCGTTCGGCGCGGCGCTTACCTGCGTGCCTATACCTACGAGTTCATCCTGCGCTTTGCGCCGGGATTGAAACGCTCGGATATTGAAACGGCGCTCAGTGCCGCCGGCTGAAATGCCGCCGCAAGTAAAAAGGCACTGCCGCGGCAGTGCCTTTTTTTCGCCCAAGGCGTACAGCCTCACGGCATGAGCGGCCTCTTGCGCGCCTGTTTCGTGCGGATGTCCTTGATCGCCTTTTCCATCGCTGCCACGCGATAGTTGGTGGACGGATGGAGGGCGGTGTAGCTGTTGAGCATCGTAGCGGGATACTGGCTGGCCATGCGCTGCCAGAACGGGACCGCCTGGTCGATGTCGTAGCCGGCACGTGCAAGCATGTAGAGCGACAGCTTGTCGGCCATCGCGTCCAGGTCCTGGGGCATCGGCCGCAAGCCTGCCATGCCGCTCATGGTGCTCATGTCCGGGCGAATGCGGGTCAGGTTGTCGATGACGCCGCCGATCGTCGCGCTCGTGCGCTGCCTGGTCGAATGGGACAGCGCGTTGTGCGCCATTTCCTTGGCCAGCACGAACGCCAGTTCATCGTCCGACCGCACCGCGTTCAGCATGCCGCGGGTAATCAGCACACGGTGACCGTCGGAGTAGGCGAGGACATTCTCCGTATTGCCCAGTTCGATGCCGAACGCGCAGGCATAGGTCAGGGGAACATTGACCGCCATGCGCGAGCCGTCCCGCAATACGGTCAGCGCGATGCTGGAGCGTCCGCTCATCATTGGCGCAAGAATGGAAGCGGCGTCGCGTTCCGCCGTTTCGCCCTTCGGCAGATTCTTGTCGTCGACCGCCAGCAGGACATCGCCCCGGCGCACGCCCGCACGCGCGGCACCGCCGCCGGCAAGCACGCCCATGACTTGCAGGCGATCGTCCAGTCCCAGCGACCTCTGGGCCGCATTGGCGAATTCGTTCGAGTAGGAATAGCGGTTCTTGGCGGTGAAGCCGAGGAGGTTACGCGCGTTCTTCTTGCACAGATCGGTGTTGTTCACGAGCAGCGGCGCGGCGACGCGGTAGAGGCGGTCTTGCATTGCGACCATGGCCTGCAACGCCTGCTGTTCCGCACTTACGGTCGGTGCAGGCTGCGACGGCGTCGCTACCGGCCGTGCGGGTTCGGGTGCCGGCACACCATCCGCGGGCGGTGAGGGCGGCGTGGCGCAGGCTGCCATCAGCAGTGCGGCCGGCAGTAACAGCAGGCGCTTGTGCGCATCCTGTCCTGCCGGTTCTGGCAACGCTCGTCGGAAAAAAGCCCGCATCCGTCGCTCTCCCATGTCAGTGTTTTCCCGTGCTGCCGAAGCCGCCGGCACCGCGTTCGCTGCTGTCGAATTCCTCGACCACGTTGAAGCCGACCTGCAGGACCGGAACGATCACGAGTTGCGCCAGGCGCTCCATCGGATTGAGCGTGAATTCGGTCTGGCCGCGGTTCCAGGTCGACACCATCAGTTGTCCCTGGTAATCCGAGTCGATCAGGCCGACCAGGTTCCCCAGCACGATGCCGTGCTTGTGGCCCATGCCGCTGCGCGGCAGGATCATTGCCGCAAAGCCGGGGTCACCGATATGGATCGCCAGGCCGGTCGGGATCAGGTGGGTTTCGCCCGGCTTGATCGTGAGCGGTGCGTCGATGCAGGCACGCAGGTCCAGGCCCGCGCTGCCGGCGGTCGCATACGCCGGCATTTGTTCCTTCATGCGCGGGTCGAGGATTTTGACGTCGATATTCTTCATTGGCGTAAGGATAAAGTGAGGCACCCGCCGTGCGAGCCGGGCATTACAAAAAGATACAGATCAGAGACGAGAGGCGATTTCGGCGACGAGCTGGCGGGCGAGGTCCTGTTTGCCGGCACGCGGAAGGCGCTGGTTGCCCTTGACGTCAAAGAGGACCAGTTCGTTTTCGTCCTTGCCGAAGGTCTGGTGGCCGATGTTGCCGACCAGCAGCGGTATGCCCTTTTTCTTGCGCTTTTCTTCGCCGTATTGCAGCAGGTTTTCCGATTCCGCTGCGAAGCCGACGCAGTAGGGGCGTTTGGGCAGGACGGCGACGGATGCAAGAATGTCCGGGTTTTGTTCGAACTGCAGAAGCGGGACGTCACCGGCGCTGTTCTTCTTCAGCTTCTGCTCGCTGGCATTGGCGACGCGCCAGTCCGCAACTGCAGCAACCGCAATGAAGATGTCCTGACCGTCGATGCGCGACATCACGACATCGTGCATTTGCTGGGCAGTCTGGACGTTGATGCGATGGACGCCGTGAGGCGCATCCAGCGCCGTCGGTCCGGAAACCAGGCAGACGTCGGCGCCCGCTTCACGCGCTGCACGCGCAATCGCGTAGCCCATCTTGCCGGAAGAGAGGTTGGTGATGCCGCGCACCGGGTCGATCGGTTCGAAGGTCGGTCCGGCGGTCACAAGGATGCGTTTGCCGACCAGGCGCTTGGGCTGGAACGCGGCAATCACTTCCTCGAGCAGCTGTTCCGGTTCGAGCATGCGTCCCATGCCGGTTTCGCCGCAGGCCTGGTCGCCCGCATCCGGTCCGAGGACGGCAATTCCGTCTGCCTTGATCTGCGCGAGGTTGCGCTGCGTGGCCGGGTTTTGCCACATCTCGACATTCATCGCCGGCGCGATCATCAGGGGCACCGTCATCGGGCGCGCGACGCACAGCGTGGAAAGCAGGTCGTCGCAGGCGCCGTGGGCCAGCTTGAACATGAAATCGGTGGAGCAGGGGGCAATGACGATGGCGTCGGCATCGCGCGTCAGGTCGATGTGTGCCATGTTGTTGCCGATGCGCGCATCCCACTGGTCGGTGAAGACAGCGCGCCCTGACAGCGCCTGCATGGTGACGGGCGTGATGAACTGCGTCGCTGCCTGCGTCATGACGACCTGGACGGATGCACCCGCCTTGACCAAGCCGCGGGTGAGTTCCGCGACCTTGTAGCAGGCGATGCCTCCAGTCATTCCGAGGACGATCTTTTTTCCGGCGAGATCCATGGAGCCTCCTGTTGTTCTAGTGGTGCAGTTGCGCCGCAGCCTTACTTCCCGACCCGCCGCAATTCATCCAGGATGAAAAGTCCCGCGCCGCCGACGATCGCCATGTCGGCGACGTTGAAGGCGGGCCAGTGCCATTTGCCGACGTAGAAGTCGAGGAAGTCGACCACATAGCCGTACAGGACACGGTCGATCAGATTGCCGATGGCGCCGCCGAGAATCAGCGCAAGCGCCCAGCAGAAAAGCCGCTGTCCGGCGTGGCGCTTCAGCAGGTACAGGATAAATATCACCGCGGCGATGGCGATGGCCGTGAAGAAGTAGCGCTGCCAGCCGGATTCCGACGCGAGGAAACTGAATGCCGCCCCCTTGTTGTGGGCGCGCACGAGATTGAAGAACGAGGTCACCGCCAGCGACTCGCCGTAGCTGAAGAGGCGCGTAATGGTGACCTTGGTGATCTGGTCGATCAGGACGATGATGGTCGCAATGCCGAGCCACGGTGTCATGCTGGTGCTCGGGCTGGCGGAGAGGTTCTTGAAGCTCTTCTGTTTTGCCATGGGGTCTCTGAAAGATGTCATTCCCGCGGAGGCGGGAATGACAGGGGGTGATTAGGCAAACCGGCGTGCTTCGCCGTTGCCGAACAAATTGCTCACACAGCGGCCGCAAATGCCCGGATGGTCGGCGTGCGTGCCGACGTCGGCACGGTAGTGCCAGCAGCGCTCGCATTTCTGCTGCGAGGACGGTGTCACGACAACGCCTTCTTCCGTTTCGCTTGCCACCTTCGTCACCTTGGCCTGCGAGGTGATGAAGACGAACTTGAGGTCTTCGCCAAGGCTGTCGAGCAGCGCGAACTTGTCGCCGCTGGCCTTGATTTCGACCTCGGCCTGCAGCGACGAACCGATGCCGCCGGCCACACGCACTTCTTCCAGCTGCTTGGTCACCTCGGCGCGCAGCTCGCGCAGCGCGGAGAATCTGTCCAGCAGTGCAGCCGCATCGGCGACTTCCGGCAGGGTGTAATACACCTGCGTGAAGATCGTTTCGTCGCTTTCCGCATAGCCTTCCTTGCCGGCGAAAACAGCCCATGCCTCTTCCGCGGTGAAGGAGAGCATCGGCGCCATCACGCGCAGCAGCGCATGCGTGATGTGCCAGATCGCGGTCTGCGCCGAGCGGCGGGCCTTGGAAGTCGTGCCGCAGGTGTAGAGACGGTCCTTCAGGATGTCGAGGTAGAAGCCGCCGAGGTCTTCCGAGCAGTACATCTGCAGCTTCGCGACAACCGGATGGAACTCAAAGCCTTCGAAGTGCTGCAGGATTTCACCTTGCAGTTGCGCCATGCGGGCGATCGCGTAGCGGTCGATCTCGAACAGTTCGGCAACCGGCACGGCATCCTTCTTCGGATCGAAGTCGGAAGTGTTGGCCAGAAGGAAACGCAGCGTGTTGCGAATGCGACGGTAGGCTTCCACGACGCGCTTGAGGATCTCGTCAGAAATCGACAGCTCCCCCGAGTAGTCGGTCGAGGCAACCCACAGGCGCAGGATTTCCGCGCCGAGCGTGTCCGACACCTTCTGCGGCGCGACCACGTTGCCTTTGGACTTCGACATCTTCTTGCCTTCGCCATCGACCACGAAGCCGTGCGTGAGCAGGGCCTTGTACGGCGGACGGCCGTCGGTCATCGATGCGGTCAGCAGCGAGGAGTGGAACCAGCCGCGGTGCTGGTCCGAGCCTTCCAGGTAGAGGTCTGCCGGGAAATGGGACTCGTCAGCGTGCGAGCCGCGCAGCACGGTCTGGTGGGTGGAACCGGAATCGAACCACACGTCCAGCGTGTCCTTGTTCTTCACATACATTTCCGCGTCGGCGCCGAGCAGATCCTTCGGATCGAGCGCCTGCCAGGCTTCGATGCCACTTTGTTCCACGAGCTTGGCGACGGCTTCGAGCAGCTCCGGGGTGCGCGGATGCAGCTCGCCGGTTTCCTTGTGCACGAAGAAGGCCATCGGCACGCCCCACTGGCGCTGGCGCGACAGGGTCCAGTCCGGGCGGTTGGCGATCATGCCGTGCAGGCGGGCCTTGCCCCAGGACGGGAAGAACGCGGTTGCTTCAACGCCCGCCAGTGCGGTTTCGCGCAGGCTCTTGCCGCCATCTTTCGGTGCCACATCCATGCCGGCGAACCATTGCGAGGTCGCGCGGTAGATAATCGGCGACTTGTGGCGCCAGCAGTGCATGTAGCTGTGGTCGAACATCACCAGCTTGAACAGCGAGCCCACTTCTTCCAGCTTGGCGCAGATCGGCTTGGATGCTTCCCAGATCGTCATGCCGCCGAAGAAGGGCAGCCAGGAGGCATACTTGCCGTCGCCCATCACCGGCTTCAGGATTTCGTCGTCGGTCATGCCGTGCGATTTGCAGGACACGAAGTCGTCCAGACCGTAGGCCGGCGCCGAGTGCACGATGCCGGTACCGGTATCGAGCGTGACGTAGTTGCCGACGTAGATCGGCGAAAACCGGTCGTAACCCTTGTCCGCATCCGCGAACGGGTGCTTGAACTTGATCATCGACAGCGCTTCGCCGCCGCATGTAGCGATGATCTTGCCTTCGAGACCGTAACGCTGCAGGCAGGCGGCCACCAGCTCGGCTGCGAGGAGCAGCAGGATGGTTTCGCCGTTACGCTCGGTCTGTACCAGCGCGTAGCGGTGTTCCGGATGCACGTTCAGCGCCTGGTTGGCCGGGATGGTCCAGGGAGTGGTAGTCCAGATGACGGCATAGCCCTTGTCGGTCGGCAGCTTGTCGAGGCCGAACGCGTGCGCAAGCTTGTCGTGTTCGGCAAACGGGAAGCCGACGTCGATGGCCGGGTCGCGCTTGTCCTGGTATTCCACTTCCGCTTCAGCCAGTGCGGAACCGCAGTCGAAGCACCAGTTCACCGGCTTCAGGCCGCGGTAGACGTAGCCCTTGTCGAGGATCTTGCCCAGCACGCGGATTTCGTCGGCTTCGTTCTTGAAGTCCATCGTCTTGTACGGACGATCCCAGTCGCCGAGCACGCCGAGGCGGATGAAGTCCTTCTTCTGGCGCTCGATCTGCTCGCTTGCATAGGCGCGCGACTTGGCCTGCACATCGGCCGTCGGTAGGTGCTTGCCGAACTGCTTCTCGATCTGGATTTCGATCGGCATGCCGTGGCAGTCCCAGCCGGGGATGTATTGCGCGTCGAAGCCGGCCATGTTGCGGGCCTTGACGATCATGTCCTTGAGGATTTTGTTGACGGCGTGGCCGATGTGAATGTCACCGTTTGCGTAGGGCGGGCCGTCGTGCAGGATCCACTTCGGACGTCCCTTGGACGCCTTGCGGATGCGCTGGTAGATCTTCTTTTCCTGCCATTCCTTGACCCACTTGGGTTCGCGCTTGGCGAGGTCGCCGCGCATCGGGAAGGGCGTGTCGATCAGGTTGACCGGGTACTTGTTTTTTTGCTCGGACATGATGGTTTCAGTCGTAAAAATCGGGTGGATCAAACAGTGGGCATGACGTGTCTGATCGTCAAATTCGGTCGGTTGCGGAGATGGCCTGGCCTTCGCGTGCCTTGAAGAAGTCGCGTGCCTGCTGCGCGTCGCGGTCGATGGCGGCGGTCAGGGTCGGCAGGTCGACGTACTTTTCCTCGTCGCGCAGTTTTTTCAGGAATTCCACGCGGATCAGCTTGCCGTAGCACTGCTCGTCGTAGTCGAACACATAGGTTTCCAGCAGCACGCGGCCGGCATCTTCTACCGTTGGCCGCACGCCTAGGCTGGCCACGCCGGGAAGGGGCCTGTCGGCCAGGCCATGCACCTGCACGACGAAGACGCCCGAAATGGCAGGGCGCTTGTGAGTGACCCGCAGGTTCATGGTCGGGAAACCGATGGTGCGGCCCAGTTTCTTGCCATGGGCGACGTGGCCGGAAATGGCGTACGGGTGGCCAAGCAGCTGCGCGGCGAGCGCGAAATTGCTGTCGGCGAGGGCGGCCCGAACGGCGGAGGACGAGATGCGCGTGCCGTCGTTCATGACGGTCGGGAGCGCTTCGACATGAAATCCGAACCTCTTGCCGGCTTCAATCAGGGTGGCGACATTGCCGGCTCGCTTGGAGCCGTAGCAGAAGTCTTCGCCAACCATCAGCCATTTCACATGCAGGCCCTGCACCAGGACTTTTTCGACAAAGTCATCCGGCGACATCGACGCGAAATGGGCATTGAAGTGTTCAACGATCACGCGGTCCACGCCGGCGTTGTCCAGCGACTGGAGCTTGTCGCGCAGGTTGGCGATGCGGGCCGGCGCCCTCGACAGGTCGCCGGCCATGCGTGCAAAGAATTCGCGCGGGTGCGGCTCGAAGGTCATGACGGCCGCTTCCACGCCGAGCCGGGTCGCGGCTTCGCGCACGCGCGCCAGCAGCGCCTGGTGGCCGCGATGCACGCCGTCGAAGTTGCCGATCGTGAGGGCACATGCCGCCCGCGATGCAGCGTTGGGAAGTCCGCGAAATACCTTCATGCAGGTCGATCCGTGGGTGTTTACGGAAAACCTACGATTATAAATGCTTTCAGCGCCTTTTCTTTGCCGCAAGAGCCTTTCTACGTGCCGAGCGGATCCTGCCGGTAATAAAGGGACAGCAGGCGGTAGACGTCGGGGTAGTCTTCCGAAAGTGGCCCGGGCAACACAAAGAAAGCTTCCGATGCCACCGCAAAGAATTCCGCGGGATGCCGCGCCGCGTAAGGATCGAGCGGCAAATCCCCGAACAGTTCATCGTACAAGGCCGCATCCTCAGGCCGGTTGTCGTCGAAATCTTCGGGAAGCCCGGCATCCCGCTCGTCCACGCGCCGGACGAAATCCTCGTAGGCGAGCGAAAAGACTTTTTTCCAGTGCCCCGGCGCGATGTCGCGATGAAAATCGGCCAGGAACGGCGGGCAGCCGTTGGCCGCGCCGCGTGCCATGTCGATCTTGTGCGTGAATTCGTGGATGACGACGTTGTATCCGGGAGACGCGCTTTCCTGTGCATCTTCCCACGACAGGATGACGGCGCCACCGGCGTGAACTGCTTCGCCTGACGCCGGTTCGTGCCATTCATGCACGATACCGGCTTCGTCCATCTCGCTCTGCGGAATCATGAAGGCCGACGGGTAGACGATGATCCCCGCCATGTCGTCGTACAGATCCAGCGTCAGGTTGAGAACAGGCAGCGCGGCCTGTGCGGCGATCAGCACCGCCACCTCATCCGTCAGTTCGAATCCTGCCGCGCCGGTAAATGATTTTCTTGCAAGGAGCTTCTCGCACAGGGATTTCAGCCGCTCCAGATCACTTGGAGCTAGGCGGTCGAGAAAGGGCAGCCGATCGAGGCAGGCGGCCCACATTGCTGCGGGAATCTCGGGATTGCGCCGATTGAAGAGTTGTCTGAGCCATTGCATATCGCCCATTGTGGCGGATATTGCATCGGCTCGCCTAGTGATACCGTCCAAGGAAATGGTCGAGCAGATGGCTCATGTTGCCAAGTCCGCCGGGAGGCACGTGCCCGGCGGGAGTCAGCTTGTCGACAAGGTCGGGCAGCATGTCGCCGAGCTGACTGGCTGCCTCTCGTTCCGACATTCCGGTTTCTTCGGAGATCTGCTGGAGTTGGCCTGCGTCGAGCACTTTCTGCATCTGCTCGCCGGTGACAGGAACGTTCTCGCCCGTTCCGATCCATGACTGGATGACATTCCCCAGTCCAGCCTGGTTGAACTGGTGGACCAGCCCGTGGATGCCGCCGGCCTGGCCGTTGTTGGCCAGCAATGACAATGCCGCCTGCATCAGTTTCATTCGGGAATCCATCATCGGCAAATGATCGCCGCCCAGCATGTCGATTGCCTTGTCTAGAATTCCCATCCTGCACCTCCTGAATCCGCGCGTAAAAGTCTCCAACATAGAAGAAACGGAGACATGCCGGTAAGGAATCCGCTCGATGTTTGATCCGGATAGAACGACGCCTACATTTCTCCCCATACAGCATTGAGGGCGGCCAGCGCGGCGAGGGCGGCGGTTTCCGTCCGGAGGACGCGGGGCCCGATGGACAGCGGAAGCACGCCGCGCGTGACGGCGGTATGTTCTTCCAGTTCGGAAAAACCACCCTCAGGGCCGATCAGCAGAGCAACCGCTTGTGCCGGATGATGGCGCGCCCAGTCGGAGAGGGATTGCTCGGCGCGCGGCGACAGCATGATGCGCGTATGCAGGTTTTGCTGCCCGACCCAGTCATTGAAATCGACGGGCTCCGCTATGTGGAGGAGGCGATTTCGGCCGCTCTGTTCGGCTGCTGAGGCAGCGATGCCACGCCAGTGTTCGAGTTTCTTCAGGGCACGTTCCGCATTCAGACGGACCACGCAGCGCTGTGCGGCAATAGGCTGAAAGGCGCAGGCGCCCAGTTCCACCGCCTTTTCAATGATCCAGTCGATCTTCGAGCCTTCCGGCAATGCCTGCGCGATGGTAACGGAATAGGGCAACTCCACTTCGCGCGGCGAGAACGCCTTGATCTCCGCCGATGCCCGTTTTTTTTCGACGGATACCAGCGATGCCGTGAATTCGCCTCCGTCGCCGTTGAAAAGTGTGATCGATTCGCCAACAGGCAGGCGCAGCACGTGGATGTGGTGTGCGGTCGTCTCCGGCAGTGGCACGACGGCGCCGATCGAAAGTGGGGCGGGGTAATAGAAACGGGCCATGATCTAGATATCCTGTGCGGGCTGAGTTTCATCAATGACAATACTGCGTGTTGCATGCAGGATAAGTAAATCCGCAGTCGGCATGGCAAGCCATGCAGGAGCCTTGGTATTCATGGCTGGAAGTTGGCAAAAGGGAATCCCCCGATTGTAATTCCGGTTGGATCAGTCTGGTAAAATAACGGGCTTTGCATCCTCCGGTTCCTCAGAATCGGGATCCGCTCCAAGACCCGCCACATACCTGATTTGACATGACTTCTTCTCTCCCCACCAGCAAGATGGCCAATGCGATTCGCGCACTGGCGATGGACGCCGTGCAGAAGGCGAACTCCGGCCACCCCGGCATGCCCATGGGCATGGCCGAGATTGCCGTCGCCCTGTGGGCCAAGCACTATCGCCACAATCCGGCGAATCCCCACTGGATCGACCGCGACCGCTTCGTCGTCTCCAATGGCCACGGTTCCATGCTGCACTACGCGCTGCTGCACCTCTCCGGCTACGACCTGCCGATGGAAGAGATCAAGAACTTCCGGCAGCTGCATTCCAAGACCGCTGGCCATCCGGAAGTGCACATCACTCCGGGTGTGGAAACTACCACCGGCCCGCTCGGCCAGGGCATCACCAACGCAGTCGGCATGGCACTCGCCGAGCGCCTGCTGGCGGCCGAATTCAACAAGCCCGGCTTTGACGTCGTCAACCACTACACCTATGTGTTCCTCGGCGACGGCTGACTGATGGAAGGCATTTCACACGAGGCATGCTCGTTCGCCGGCGCGCTGCGCCTGAACAAGCTGATCGCACTGTACGACGACAACGGCATTTCGATCGACGGCCACGTCGAAGGCTGGTTCATCGATGACACGCCGAAGCGTTTCGAAGCCTACAACTGGAACGTGATCCGCAACGTGGACGGCCACGACGTCGCCGCCGTGGAAGCCGCGATTGCTGCCGCGAAGAAGTCCGATAAGCCGACCCTGATCTGCTGCAAGACCGTCATCGGCAAGGGCAGCCCGAACAAGGCCGGCACGCACGACGTGCACGGCGCCGCACTGGGCGACAAGGAAATCGCCGCGACGCGCGAAGCGATCGGCTGGGAATACCCGCCGTTCGAAATCCCCGCCGATGTATACGGCGCATGGGATGCCAAGGCTTCCGGCCAGAAGCTGGAAGGCGAGTGGGACGCGCTGTTCAAGGCCTACGGCGAGCGCTATCCGCAGGAAGCCGGCGAACTGCTGCGCCGCATGAAGGGCGAATTGCCGGGCAACTTCAACGACGTCATGGACGGTTACGTCAGGACCTGCGTCGAGAAGAAGGAAACCATCGCCACCCGTAAAGCGAGCCAGAACGCCATCCAGGCATTGGCACCGGCGCTGCCCGAGTTCCTTGGCGGTTCCGCCGACCTGACCGGCTCCAACCTGACCAACTGGAAGGAATGTGTCGCCGTCCGTGCCGACAAGGCTGGCAACCACATCAACTACGGTGTGCGCGAATTCGGCATGAGCGCGATCATGAACGGTATTTCCCTGCACGGTGGCTACATCCCGTTCGGCGGCACCTTCCTGACCTTCTCCGACTACAGCCGCAATGCGATCCGCATGGCAGCCCTGATGAAGACGCGTTCGATCTTCGTCTTCACCCATGATTCCATCGGCCTCGGCGAAGACGGCCCGACCCACCAGTCCGTCGAGCACGTGTCCAGCCTGCGCCTGATCCCGAACCTCGAAAACTGGCGTCCGTGCGACACGGTAGAATCGGCGATCGCCTGGAAGCACGCCGTCGCCCGCCGCCATGGCCCGACCACGCTGATCTTCTCGCGCCAGAACCTGCCGTACGTCGAGCGTACGCCGGAACAGATCGTCGCGATCAACCGCGGCGGCTATGTGCTGCGCGATGCGGAAGGCGCCAAGGCCATCCTGATCGCCACCGGCTCTGAAGTCGAACTGGCACTGAAGGCCGCAGATGAGCTGGCCAAGCAGGGCACGCCGGTGCGCGTCGTTTCGATGCCGAGCACTGACCTGTTCGACCGTCAGGATGCGGCCTACAAGGCCAGCGTGCTGACCAAGGGCCTGCCGCGCGTCGCCATCGAGGCCGGCGTCACGGATTTCTGGTACAAGTACGTCGGCCTGGAAGGCGGCGTCGTAGGTATCGACACCTTCGGCGAATCGGCGCCGGCGGGTGTGCTGTTCAAGCACTTCGGCTTCACGACGGAAAACGTCGTCGCCAAGGTGAAATCGGTTTTAGCTTAATTACTTCAGGAGAAAACCACATGACCATTCGCGTCGCAATCAACGGTTATGGCCGCATCGGCCGCAACATCCTTCGTGCTCACTACGAAGGCGGCAAGAAGAACGACATCCAGATCGTTGCGATCAACGACCTGGGCAATGCGCAATCGAACGCCCATCTGACCCGCTACGACACCGCCCACGGCAAGTTCCCGGGTACCGTTGAAGTCGACGGCGAATTCATGATCGTCAACGGCGACAAGATCAAGGTCTTTGCGCAGCGCGATCCGGCCCAGATTCCCTGGGGCGAGCTGAACGTCGACGTCGTGCTCGAGTGCACCGGCTTCTTCACCACCAAGGAAAAGGCCTCCGCACACCTGAAGGGCGGCGCGAAGAAGGTCATCATCTCCGCTCCGGGCGGCAAGGATGTCGACGCCACCGTCGTATTCGGCGTGAACCAGGGCGTCCTGAAGGCGTCCGACACCGTCATCTCCAACGCTTCCTGCACCACCAACTGCCTGGCACCGTTGGTCAAGCCGCTGCACGACAAGATCGGTGTGGAAACCGGCCTGATGACCACCGTGCACGCCTACACCAACGACCAGGTGCTGACCGACGTGATGCACGAAGACCTGCGCCGTGCCCGTTCCGCCACCCAGTCCATGATCCCGACCAAGACCGGTGCTGCCGCTGCAGTCGGTCTGGTGCTGCCGGAACTGAACGGCAAGCTGGACGGCTACGCGATCCGCGTTCCGACCATCAACGTGTCCATCGTCGACCTGTCCTTCGTCGCCGCACGCGACACCACGGTCGATGAAGTGAACCAAATCATGAAGGATGCAGCCAACGGCGCGCTGAAGGGTATCCTCACCTACAACACCGATCCGCTGGTGTCCGTTGACTTCAACCACAACCCGGCTTCGAGCAACTTCGACGCCACCTTGACCAAGGTCTCTGGCCGTCTGGTGAAGGTTTCCTCCTGGTACGACAACGAGTGGGGCTTCTCCAACCGTATGCTCGACACCACCGTGGCACTGATGAACGCCAAATAATCGACGCGAGTCTTGCAAACAAAAACGCCCCGCTCGCGGGGCGTTTTGCTTTATACGTCTTCCTTCCCGTCATTCATCCTGATGCAAGGTTGCCTTCCATAGCGCCCGTACCTGGGCAACCTGGGGCGCAACACGCTCCATCTCGACGCGCGCGCGATCGCTGCCCTGCAAGCGGATCTGGTGCTGCAGCTTGCGGAACATCCGATACGCGTTGGCGACCTCTCCTGCCAAAGACGCGTCGATCAGGCCAAGCTCGCCGCACAGCTTCAACAAGGCGATATTTCCGATGTCGGCAGTCAGCTGTGGATACTGCGAGGCATGGAGGAGCACAAGGTACTGGACGATGAACTCGATATCGATCATGCCCCCGGCGTCGTGCTTCAGGTCGAACTGGGTGGAGCGGTTGGGATGGGCGTCGTGCATCTTCTTGCGCATTGCGCGAACTTCCTCGCGCAACTTGCCCTCGTCCCGTGGCTGGCGCAGGACGGCTTCGCGGATGGCCTCGAAGCGTGCGCCAATGGCGGCATCGCCGGCGCAGAAGCGCGCGCGGGTCAGTGCCTGATGCTCCCACACCCATGCCGATTCGGTCTGGTACTTCTCGAATGCGGCAAGGCGTGACACCAGCAGGCCGCTCGCGCCATCCGGCCGCAGTGCGATGTCGATGTCGAACAGGATGCCGGATGGCGTGTGGCTGGTCATCCAGGTAATAAAGCGCTGCGCAAGTTTTGCGTACAGGGCAGGCGCTTCCTGGTCTTCGTCGTCGTACAAGAAGATCACGTCCAGGTCGGACGCATAGCCGAGTTCCTTGCCGCCCAGCTTGCCGTAGGCGATGACGGCGAACCTCGGCGTCTCGCGATGCCGGCTGTGGATCGTTTGCCAGACTGCCTTGATCGTTGCATCGACCAGGATGTCGGCCAGCGCGGAAAGGTGGTCGGCAAGGCGCTCGACGGTCAACTCGCCTTCAAGATCCTGTGCAAGCAGGCGGAACAACTGCGCGTGGTGCAAGTCGCGCAGCACGTTCATCTGGTGTTCCATGTCTCCGTTGGCCGCGTCGAGCTGGCGCTGCACTTCCCCGGCAAAGGCGGTCCAGTCGGGCGCCGCGTTCAGTGTGCGATCTTCGAGCAGTTCATCGAGAAGGATGGGATGGCGCGTCAGGTACTTCGCCGCCCAGTCGCTGGCGCTCATCATGCGGATGACACGGCCGAGGGTATGCGGATATTCGGTCAGCAGCGCCAGATAGGCGGCGCGGCGCGCGATGGCCTCGAAGAAATCCAGCAGGCGGCCCAGGGTTGCCTTGCGTGCGTCGGTCAGTTCGGCGATCTGCGGCAGCGCGGCGTTCACCAACGCCTGCAGCTTCGCGCGACTGGCGTCGGGCAGCGAGGCCAGCTTGGGCGACTGCCAGGTGGCGAGGAGGCGCTGAGCCGCGGAGGGCACATCGTCAAAACCCAGCGATGCCAGTCGCGCCTCAATCGCCTCATGGCCGTCGTCATGCGCGAGCACCGCATGCGCGGGCACTTCGGCAACGGCGGGCTGCGCCTGACCGTTGCGCTTGTCGCTGAACATGGCGTCGAATTGCGCGGCCACGATTGCGCGGTGGGCGTCGAGCTCTTCCAGCATCGCCTCGACATCGGTAAAGCCCATCATCTTCGCGATCGTCAGCCGGTCGTCCGGATTGGCGGGCAGCGTGTGCGTCTGCGCATCGTCGAGGTATTGCAGGCGGTGCTCGAGGTTGCGCAGGAAGGTATAGGCCGCCAATAGTTGCGCCACTTCGTCGGTCGTCAGCAGGTTTTTCTCGACCAGCGTCACCAGCGTCTTCCGCGTCGAGCGATCGCGCAGGGATACGTCGCGGCCCCCACGGATAAGCTGGAACACCTGTGCGAGGAATTCGACTTCACGGATCCCGCCCCGGCCGAGCTTGACGTTGTTGGTGCGGCCCGGGTGGCGCGCCTCCTGGCGAAGGACTTCGGCGCGGATCTGCGCATGCATGTTTCGCAAGGCTTCAATGGCGCCGAAATCCAGGTAGCGTCGATAAACGAAGGGGCGGACGATCTGCTCAAGAATAGCGATGTCCGACGGCCGTCCGGTCATCGCGCGTGCCTTGACCCAGGCGTAGCGTTCCCACTCCCGTCCCTGGACGATCAGGTATTCCTCCACCATGCCGAAACTGGCCGCCAGCGGACCCGACGCGCCATTCGGGCGGAGGGCCATGTCGACACGGAAGGTGAAGCCATCCTCGGTGATTTCCGATAGCGCTGCGATCAGCTTCTTGCCGAGGCGGACGAAGAATTCGTGGTTGGACAACTGGCGCTGTTCGGGCGACGTTGTCCGGGTGTCACCGTTTTCGGGGTAAACGAAGATCAGGTCGATATCGGACGAGACATTCAGTTCATGACCACCCAGCTTGCCCATGCCAAGGACAATCAGCTCCTGTGGCTCGCCCGACTCGTTGCCGATCGGCGTGCCGTGCGCTTCAATCATTTCCGCATTGAGCGCAGCCAGATGCGTCTGCACCGCGAAATCGGCGAATTCGCTGATCGTGCGCAGGACTTCATCCAGATCGGCCTTTCCGCGCAGGTCGCGGTCGATCAGGTGGCATACGACGAGGTTGCGCAGCCTGCGCATTGCCCTCGGAAGCGGCATGCCGGCCTCTGTTTCTTTTTGTAACAGGCGGGCAAAATCGGCAGGCGTCATGGATAATTCGGCAATTTCCGCCGCCATGCCCTCGCGCGCCGGGTCTGCATTAAGCCACCGTGCGTAGAACCGCGATGCAATGTTACTGGTCAAATAGGATGGGGTCACAATATCAAGGGGAGTGTCGATGGGGGAGTCTTTGCGGGTGCAGGGTCGCCTGATCGTCCCCGCTTGCGTTTCCAAGCAAAGGATATCCGTGCGAACATGATGGTTTTCGCAATAGCTGTTTGCCCCTATTTTACGCTGCCAGTTTCTCTTTGATGTCCATTGCCAAACTCATTCCGCACAAAATCGCTGTCGGCGCTGTCGCCGCCTGGTACGCAGCACAGGAATGTTATCGAATCGCCAATGCGGCGACCTTCAGGGTCCTGGGCGCGCTGTTCAAGCTCGCCATCCTGGTCTACTTCATCTTCTGTGCGCTGGTGCTGGGCCTGCGGTACGTCGTCCTGCCGCATATCGACAGTTACAAGCCCGACGTGGAAAACATGGCAAGCCGTGCCATCGGCAGCCGGGTCACGATCGGCGACATCCAGGCGGCATGGTCGGGGCTTCATCCGCGGCTGACACTGGACAAGGTCGTCATCCATGACAAGTCTGGCCACGCCGCGCTGATACTCCCAAAGGTTTCCGCTACCTTGTCCTGGCTGACGCTCGCCGTCGGCGAACTGCGCCTGCAGCAACTGGAGATCAACCGGCCCGACATGGACGTACGTCGCGACGCCGACGGCAAGCTTTACGTGGCCGGCATCTTCATGGATGTCGGCAAGGGCGGGGACGGCAAGGGTGCCGACTGGATCCTGTCGCAGCGCGAGATCGTGATCCGCGACGGCCGGCTGCGCTGGAACGATGAAAAGCGCGCGGCACAGGAGCTCGTCCTCGACAAGGTGGATTTCGTCTTGCATAACCAGTGGCGCCACCATCGCTTCGCACTGAAGGCGACACCACCCGCCGAGTTTGCCGCGCCGCTCGACGTGCGCGCCTCGTTCGAGCATCCGCATTTCGCCGACAGCATCTCGGATGTGACGAAGTGGAAGGGGGAAATGTACGCGGACCTCCGTGATACCGACCTGACCGTCTGGCGCGCCTATTTCGACTATCCGATCGACGTGCAGCGCGGGAAGGGCTCGGTGCGCGCATGGCTCACGCTCGATCGCGCCAGGGTGGCCGACTTCACGGCGGACCTCACGCTCTCGAATGTATCGGCACGCCTGCGCAAGGATCTCGACCAGTTGAACCTGACCGACGTCAGCGGGCGCATCTCGGTGCGCGAAGAATTCAATCCCGCCGACCAGGACAGCTCACCTGCTTTCGGCGAGAACGGTCATGCCATCTCGCTGACCGAATTCACCTTGCAGACGGAGGACGGCTTGTTCCTGCCGCGCACGACGATCAGCGAAAGTTATGCGCCTGCCAAGGCGGGCCGTCCTGCAAAGACCGAGATCCGCGCCCGCCTGCTCGACCTCGAGACCATTGCCAACTTTGCTGAACGCCTGCCACTCCCCGCCGAGCAGCGCGACATGCTCGCCGACTTCGCGCCACGCGGCGTGCTGAGGGATTTCTCCGCGCAATGGAACGGCGCCTATCCCAATATCTCGGCGTACAACGTCAAGGGCCAGTTCGCCGGTCTTTCGATCAAGCCGCAGCCCGCACGCCCGGCACGGCCGAAAACGCCGACCACACCTGCCCAGGCCGCCGTCCCCGCCATCCCCGGATTCGAAAACCTGACCGGCCGCGTCGATGCCAACGACCGCGGCGGTACATTCAGCCTTGCTTCCAGGAAGCTGGTATTGCAGTTGCCTGGCTACTTCGATGAACCGGCGATGCCGTTCGAAGCACTGAACATGCAGGCAACCTGGGCCTTCCAGGAAAACGACCAGTTGCTGCTGGACGTGCAGAAGATGGACTTCGTGCATGAAGACCTGGCCGGCGCGTTCTCGGGCAAGCACCTGATGCCCTTGAACCGCAAGCAGGGCGGCTCGCAGGGCATGATCGATATCAACGGCAAGCTCAACCGGATGGAGTTGCAGAAGGTCGAACGCTACCTGCCAATGCAGACGCCGAAGACGCTGCGCGACTGGCTGACCGGCGCACTGGCCGGCGGGGCGGTCAAGGACGTAAGGCTCAGGATGAAAGGGGAGTTGTCGCAATTCCCTTATCACGCGCAGAACGACAGGTCGAAAGGCGAATTCAGCATCGTCGGCAAGATCGAAAACGGCAAGCTGAACTACGCGCCAGGCATGTTCGCCAAGGATGGCAAGTCGCCGATGTGGCCGGTCATCGACCAGATCAATGGCACTATTGCCTTTGAACGTGCGCGCATGGAGATCCATGCCGATAGTGCACGGACCTCCGGAACGACGCTCTCGCGCGTGAAGGTCGTCATTCCCGACCTGGCCGACCAGGACGCCGTGCTCGATATCGACGGCGAGGCGGCGGGACCGCTGCAGAACTTTGTCCGCTTTACCCATGACAGCCCGGTAGCCGAATGGATCGGCCACTTTACGGACGAAACCAAGGCAAGCGGCAATTCGAAGCTTCAGTTGAAATTGCTGTTGCCCTTGCACAGGATGGGCGAGTCCAAGGTGCTGGGCACGCTTCATTTCACCGGCAATACCGTCACCTTGCGCAATGTCTTGCCGCCGCTGGCGGGGGCGAATGGCAAGCTGGAATTCAATGAAAAAGGCTTCAGCATCGGTGCCATCAAGTCGAGTTTCCTCGGCGGCCCTGTCACGATCGCGGGCGGAACGCAGCGTGATGGAACCATCCTCGTCAAGGCGGACGGCAGCCTGACGGCCGACGGCGTGCGCAAGGTGTACGCGACCCCGGTGACACAACGCTCGTCGGAGCGCATCACGGGAAGCACCCGCTACACGACGCTGGTCCGCGTGCGAAACGGCCAGCCCGAGATCACGGTGGAATCGAACCTTGCCGGCATTGCACTCGACTTCCCCGCGCCCTTGCGCAAGGCTGCCAACGAAAGCATGCCGCTCAAGTTTGAGCTCACGGGATTGCAAAGCGGTGACAACGGCACGCTGCGTGATGAGCTGAAGTTGTCCCTCGGTTCATCGATTGCCGCGCGCTACGAGCGGCAGCGTGCGAACGACAAGGACGCGGAATGGAAAGTGATCCGCGGCGGCATTGGCGTCAACGTGCCTGTGCCCATGCCCGACAGCGGCGTGATCGCCAATGTCAGCATGAAATCGCTGGACATCGACGCATGGCGGCGTGCGATGACCTCGGTCGTCGCATCGGGCCGTCAGGGCGAAACGGGCAAGCAGCAGGATGCGCTGTCGATCACGCAATATATCGAGCCCGAGGTGCTGGCCGCGCGCGCAACCGAGCTGGTGATCATGGATCGCAAGCTCGACAACGTGGTGGTAGGCGCCTCGCACCAGAAAGGCGTCTGGCAGGCCAACATCGATTCCGAGCAGGCCTCGGGTTACCTGACCTGGACCGAGTCGCGCTCCGGACAGGGGCTCGGCCGGGTGACGGCACGCCTTGCGTCGCTGGTCATCCCGAAATCCGCCGCGTCCGACGTGACCGATCTGCTGGAAGGCAAGAGCGCGACGACGCAGATGCCCGCCGTCGATATCGTTGCAGAGAATTTTGAATTGTTCGGCAAGAAGTTCGGGCAGCTTGAACTTGCCGCCTTCAATGCGCGCGGTTTTTCCGGCCGTGAATGGCGGATCAGCAAGCTGGCGATCACCAATGCCGACGTCGAACTGAAGGCCACCGGCAAATGGACCTCGCGCGACGGGGAAAACCTGTCCAGCCTCGATTACACGCTCAACATTGCTGACGCAGGCAGGTTGCTCGACCGTTTCGGTTTCGCCAACGTGCTGCGCGGCGGCAAGGGCAAGATGGAGGGGGAGATCAGCTGGAAGGGGCTGCCGTTTGCGCTCGATATTCCCACTCTCAACGGCAACCTCACCCTCGACCTCGCGAGCGGACAGTTCCTGAAGGTCGATCCTGCGGCGGCCAAGCTCTTGGGCGTCCTCAGCCTGCAGTCACTGCCGCGCAGGCTGGTTCTGGATTTCCGCGATGTATTCTCGGAAGGCTTTGCATTCGACGGCGTCACTGCGACGGCGAGCATCGCCAATGGCGTGGCCAAGACGGACAACTTCAAGATGCGTGGCGTGGCGGCGACGGTCCTGATGGACGGTACGGCCGACATCGCCAAGGAAGCACAAAACCTGCATGTCGTGGTCATACCCGAGATCAATGTGGGGGCGGCGTCCGTGGTGTATGGTCTTGCAGTGAATCCGGTGATCGGTGTGGGTACCTTCCTTGCGCAGCTGTTCCTGCGCGACCCGCTGATGAAGGCCTTTACCTTCGAGTATCAGGTCACCGGTCCCTGGAAGGACCCGGTCGTCACCAAGCTGGTCCGCCAGCCCCAAAGTCCGACCGGACAAGCGGAGAACGACAACCGGAATAACAGTTGAGGGATGACATGCTTGCAGAACCGATGAAGATCGCTGCGGTGCAAATGGTGTCCACACCTGTCGTGGAAGAAAATTTCACCACGGCGCGAAGACTGGTCGCCGACGCGGCCCGGCAAGGCGCGCAGATTGTGCTGTTGCCCGAGTATTGGCCGATCATGGGGATGAAAGAGTCGGACAAGGTCGCGCACGCCGAACAGGGTGACACGGGGACGATCCAGAAGTGCATGTCCGAGATGGCGCGCGAGAACGGCGTATGGCTCATTGGCGGTACGCTGCCAATGGCTGCGCCGGAACCGGACAAGGTCCTCAACTCCACCATGGTGTACAACCCGCAAGGCGAGCGCGTCGTCAGGTACGACAAGATCCACCTGTTCAGTTTCACCAAGGGCGAGGAATCCTACGACGAGGCGCGCACGATTGTGCACGGCACGAGCGTCAGTACCTTTGATGCCCCTATCGGCAAGGTTGGCCTTTCCGTTTGTTATGACTTGCGCTTTCCCGAACTCTACCGCGCCATGGGCGAATGTGCCCTGATCGTCGTGCCTGCCGCGTTCACCTATACCACCGGCCGTGCGCACTGGGAAATCCTGTTGCGTGCACGGGCGATCGAAAATCAGTGTTACGTTCTCGCCGCAGCGCAAGGCGGGCATCATCCGAACGGACGCCGGACATGGGGGCACACGATGCTGGTCGATCCCTGGGGCGACATCAAGGCCGTGCTGCCGGAGGGCGAGGGCGTCGTTGTCGGCGAGTTCGATCCAACGCACCTGGTGCGAGTGCGCGAAAGCCTGCCGGCATTGAAGCATCGCAAGCTTTAACAGATACTGTTTCCAAAGGGTATCAGTCCCGGAAATCAACGGGCACCTTGCGGATGTTCTACAATCTATCCATCCTTTGAACCCTTATTCCGCCGTGCCGCCTGCGTGCGCGGTCAGACACCATGAACCTTTTCGAACCGAATCTCCAGACACTCGCCGTCGCGCGCGACATCCTGCTCGCGCCCTTCGGGCTTGATGAATCCAAGTTGAACAAGGCCATCGGCGAAATCTTCACGCACAAGGTGGATTACGCCGACCTCTACTTCCAGTTCACCCGCAATGAAGGGTGGAGCCTGGAAGAAGGCATCGTCAAGACAGGCAGTTTCTCGATCGACCAGGGTGTCGGGGTGCGTGCTGTGTCGGGCGACAAGACTGCGTTTTCCTACTCCGATGAAATTTCCGAACGCGCCTTGCTCGAGGCCGCCGCGGCAACCCGCACCATCGCCCGCCAGGGCACCGGCAAGGTAAAGGTGGCTTCGGAGATCCAGGCCGTCGGCGGGCGCTCCCTCTACCTGCCGCACGACCCGCTCGCTTCGCTGGATGCAACCGAGAAAGTGAAGCTGCTTGAAAAGGTCGAGAAGATCGCCCGCGCGAAAGATCCGCGCGTGGTGCAGGTAATGGCCGGTCTTGCCGGCGAATACGACGTTGTCCTGGTCGTGCGCAGCGACGGCGTACTGGCCGCGGATATCCGCCCGCTGGTACGCGTATCGGTCACCGTGATCGCGGAGCAGAACGGCCGGCGCGAAGTGGGTTCGAGCGGTGGCGGCGGACGTTACGACTACAGCTATTTCAGCGACGAACTCCTCGAGAAATACGCAACGGAAGCGGTCGAGTCCGCCATCGTCAACCTCGATGCTCGTCCCGCTCCCGCCGGCCCGATGACCGTCGTCCTTGGACCCGGCTGGCCCGGCGTGCTGCTGCACGAAGCAGTGGGTCACGGCCTCGAAGGCGATTTCAACCGCAAGGGGTCCAGCACCTTCTCCGGTCGCATCGGTGAGCGTGTGGCGGCCAAAGGCGTCACTGTGGTGGACGACGGCACCATCGCTGATCGCCGCGGTTCGCTCAATATCGACGACGAGGGCAACCCGACCCAGTGCACGACGCTGATCGAGGACGGTATCCTGAAGGGCTACATCCAGGACACGATGAATGCGCGCCTGATGAAAATGCAGGTCACCGGCAATGCCCGTCGCGAGTCGTACGCGCACCTGCCGATGCCGCGCATGACCAATACCTACATGCTGGCCGGCGACAAGGATCCGCAGGAGATCATTGCGTCGGTGAAGAACGGCCTGTATGCCGTCAATTTCGGTGGCGGCCAGGTCGACATCACCAACGGCAAGTTCGTCTTCTCCGCAAGCGAAGCCTACATGATCGAGGACGGCAAGGTGACCTACCCGGTCAAGGGCGCGACTCTGATCGGCAACGGCCCCGAAGTACTGAACCGTGTCTCGATGATCGGCAACGACATGCAGCTCGACAGCGGGATCGGCGTCTGCGGCAAGGAAGGGCAGAGCGTGCCGGTCGGCGTCGGGCAGCCGACGCTGCGCATTGACGGTGTGACGGTGGGCGGAACGGCTTGATGGTTGCCTTGGCTGGGTTTGGGGGCGATTTGGAACGAATTTCCCCCAAAGCCTTGCCAAATCCAATGAATTACTGCACTATTGATCGAAATTTTCAGCAAAACCCCTGAAAAACATGACTTTCGCGCGCTTTTACTTTTATTTTTTCTTTAGCTTGTCCAGCCCAAAGGCGGTGGAAAAGCGGTAAGCGCACGAATAAAAGAGCCCGAACCGAATCCTGAAAAAACCGCCGAAATGGCGGTTTTTTTGTTTATACAGACTTGAACCCTGACTGGAGAGACAACATGCAACGCACAGACGACTTGCGCATCCGGGAGATGAAGGAACTCGCGCCTCCGTCCCACCTGATCCGCGAATTTTCCTGCACCGAGAAGGCCTCCAACACGGTCGCCAATTCCCGTGTCGCGCTACACCGGATCCTGCACGGCCAGGATGACCGCGTGATGGTGGTGATCGGCCCGTGCTCGATCCACGACACCAAGGCGGCGATGGAGTATGCGCGCCGCCTGGTCGAGCAGCGCGAGCGCTTCAAGGACGATCTGGAAATCGTCATGCGCGTGTACTTCGAAAAACCGCGCACGACGGTCGGCTGGAAGGGCCTGATCAACGACCCGTACATGGACAACAGCTTCCGCATCAACGACGGCCTGCGCATGGCCCGCGAGCTGCTCCTCAACATCAACGAGCTGGGCCTGCCCGCCGGCACCGAATTCCTCGACGTGATCAGCCCGCAGTACGTGGCTGACCTGATCAGCTGGGGCGCGATCGGCGCACGCACGACCGAGTCGCAGGTGCACCGCGAACTGGCATCCGGCCTGTCCTGCCCGGTCGGCTTCAAGAACGGCACCGACGGCAACATCAAGATCGCGGTGGACGCCATCAAGGCTGCGTCGCAACCGCACCATTTCCTTTCCGTGACCAAGGGCGGCCACTCCGCCATTGTCTCGACCGGCGGCAACGAGGATTGCCATATCATCCTGCGCGGTGGCAAGGCGCCGAACTACGACGCCGCCAGCGTCGAAGCAGCCTGCAAGGACATCGCCGCCAATGGCCTCGCTTCCCGCCTGATGATCGATGCGTCGCACGCGAACAGCTCGAAGAAACCGGAAAACCAGGTGCCGGTTTGCGCAGACATCGCCAAGCAGATCGCCGCCGGCGACACCCGCATCGTGGGCGTGATGGTGGAATCCCATCTTGTCGGCGGCCGCCAGGACCTTGTGCCGGGCAAGGAACTGACCTACGGCCAGTCGGTGACTGACGGTTGCATCGACTGGGATGCCAGCGTCAAGGTGCTGGAAGGCCTTGCTGAAGCAGTCAGGCAGCGCCGCCTGGCCGATACCGAGTAAGAGGCAGAAATGAAAACGGGAGCGATTCGCTCCCGTTTTTTTTTGGGGATCCCGCAGTATTCAGTAGCGCTTGGTCAGCACCATCTGCACGCCGTCCCGGCGCATTTCCGTCCGGTTAAGGAAGGACATGCCCAGCAGGATGATCGGCAGACCTTGCTCCTGCACCATCGCATCAACCTGGTTGATTTCGATGTCGCCAACCCGCACCGTGTTCAGCTTGACCCGGTACGACGGCGCAATGCCGTTGGCAGTGTTCACATAGGCAGGTGTGCCCTTCTTGTAGTCAATCCCGAGCCGGGTGGCCTCCGAGGCGGGGAGCGCGATCATGGTCGCCCCGGTATCGAGCAGCATGCGCACGGTTCCGCCATTGATCTGGCCGTTCACCATATAGTGTCCCTGCCCGTCCGCCTGTAACGTCACACTCGCCTTGCCACTGCCGGCCGGGCTCCGGTTCACATGCTCGCCCATGGCAATCGTCTGGCGCTTGCCGTTCGTTTCGATCGTCGCGCCCGATTCATTGGCTGCGACGAGCTTGATTCCGTCGGCGATGTTTGCGCCTACCGAATAAGTTTTCGGCGTTCCTCCGTCCACGACAAGAACTGCCTTGTTGGGGAAGAGACCGACCACACTGATGTCGGTCGCCATGGCCGCACCTGCGGCGCAGAGTAGGAATGCGAGGGCAGGGAGGCGCATGGCGATCAAGGTAGTTAGTCGCGGAAGTTGTTGAATTCCAGGGGCAGGTCAGTCACTTCCTTGCGCAGGAGCGCCATCGTCGCCTGCAGGTCGTCGCGCTTGGCGCCGGATACCCGCACGGCGTCGCCCTGGATGCTGGCCTGGACCTTGATCTTGCTTTCCTTGACGATCTTCACGATCTTCTTGGCGGTGTCGGACTCGATGCCGTTCTTGACCTTGATGACCTGCTTGACCTTGTCGCCGCCGATCTTCTCGATCTTGCCGAGGTCGAGGAAGCGGACGTCAACGCCGCGCTTGACCATTTTCCCGGTCAGCACGTCGCGCACCTGGTTCAGCTGGAATTCGCTGTCCGCGTAGGCGGTCAGGTCCCGTTCCTTCTGTTCGACGCGGGCGTCGCTGCCCTTGAAGTCGAAGCGCGTGGTAATTTCCTTGTTCGACTGGTCGACGGCATTCTTGACTTCGACGATGTTGGCTTCGGATACGACGTCAAAAGATGGCATGGTGGTGTCTTTCTAAATCACTATTATTGGTGGGGACCGGCCTGGTTGTGGTTGTTCTCACGGGCCGCATTGCGAATTGGTCAAGGCCGATTCTAGCCGACAAAAAAACGGGTGGCTAGACGGCGGCCTCTATATAATGCCTCGGCTATGGTTACCGTTCTCCCCGTTCAATACGACTTCCCGCTGAAGCGCTTCAATACTTTTGGTATCGACGCCAGGGCGAAGGCTTACCTGCCTGTCACTTCGGCAGACATGTTGTCCCACGTCAAAAGCGACGGCTTTCTCGCGCGGCTGCCGCGCCTGGTCCTGGGCGGTGGCAGCAATCTACTGCTGACGGAGGATTTCCCGGGCCTCGTGCTGCACATGCAAATGACAGGCGTGGAAGTCACAGGTGAAGATGAAAATGCGGTGTACGTGAAGGCCGCTGCCGGCGAAAACTGGCACGGCTTCGTGCAATGGACACTGCAGCAGGGTTTTGGTGGACTCGAGAACCTATCGCTCATCCCCGGCAATGTCGGCGCAGCACCGATCCAGAACATCGGCGCCTATGGCGTCGAACTGAAAGACTGCTTCCACTCGCTGACGGCGTTCGATTTCAATACCGGTACCGTGTTCATGCTCGATAACGCAGGCTGCCGCTTCGGCTATCGCGACAGCATCTTCAAGCACGAGCTTCGTGAGAATGCTGCGATCCTCGATGTGACCTTCGCGTTGCCGAAGAACTGGCAGGCCAACACGCATTACGGCGAGGTGGCGCAGGAACTGCAGGCGCGCGGGATCTCTGCCCCGACGCCGCGACAGGTCAGCGACGCTGTCATTGCCATCCGCACGCGCAAGCTGCCCGATCCAGCAGTCATCGGCAATGCGGGCAGTTTTTTCAAGAATCCGGTCGTGACCAAAGCCGTGCGCGACGCCCTGCTGGAGCGTTATCCCCAACTGGTGAATTATCCGCAGGCAGACGGCAGCTACAAGCTGGCTGCAGGCTGGTTGATCGATCAGTGCGGCTGGAAGGGCAAGACCCTCGGCGCGGCCGGTGTGTACGAGAAACAGGCGCTGGTATTGGTGAATCGCGGCGGGGCGACGGGGAAGGATATCGCCGGACTTGCTGCAGCCATCCAGGAAGATGTCATGGCGAAGTTTGGCGTGAAGCTGGAGCCGGAGCCGGTTTTCGTTTGAGTCCGACCATCCTCGATAAAAAAAGGCGATCAAACGATCGCCTTTTTTATTGGTACTTGTATCTGCTTACGCTGCGACGAAGTGGCAGACGTAATCCAGCGTTTCGGTCGTCTCGATATCGAAGCTCGAATTGCCCGGCACGTTGAAGCTCTGCCCACCTTCGTAGCTCTTCCATTCGGTTTCACCCTTCAGGCGGATGCGGCATTTGCCGGCATTCAGCTCCATGATTTCCGGCGCGCCGGTGTTGAAGGTCAGCGAGGACGGGAAGATCACGCCGATGGTCTTCCTGGTCCCGTCGGCGAACAGGACGGTGTGCGAGACGCACTTGCCGTCGAAGTAAAGGTTCGCCTTCTTGACGACGGAAACGTTATCGAATTGAGTAGTCATGGTTTTTCGTGATGTTGTAAATGATTACTTGTCGCCATCCTTGGTCAGTCGCGGCAGACCGACCGACGAACCGCCGCCGAGCAGGCCGGCCTTGCTGTAGATGCCCAGCTTGTCGCGCGTGTCGGTGATGTCGAGGTTGCGCATGGTGAGCTGGCCGATGCGGTCCTGCGGCGTGAACGCGCCTTCACCCTTTTCCATCGTCAGGCGTTCCGGCTGGTAGGTCAGGTTCGGCGAGTCGGTGTTCAGGATCGAGTAGTCATTGCCGCGGCGCAGTTCCAGCGTGACTTCGCCGGTGATTGCGCGTGCCACCCAGCGTTGCGATGCTTCGCGCAGCATAATTGCTTGCGGGTCGAACCAGCGGCCCTGGTAGAGCAGGCGGCCCAGCTTGCGGCCGTTTTCGCGGTATTGCTCGATCGTGTCTTCGTTGTGGATGCCGGTGACCAGGCGTTCGTAGGCGATGAACAGCAGCGCCAGGCCGGGGGCCTCGTAGATGCCGCGGCTCTTCGCTTCGATGATGCGGTTTTCGATCTGGTCGCTCATGCCGAGGCCGTGGCGGCCGCCGATGCGGTTGGCTTCCATCATCAGGTCGACGGCGCTGGAGAAAGTGATGCCGTTCAGGGCGACCGGACGGCCTTCTTCGAAGCGGACGGTCACTTCTTCCTTCTTGACTTCGACGTCGTCGCGCCAGAAGGCGACGCCCATGATGGGCTCGACGATCTTCATGCCGCTGTTCAGGTGCTCGAGGTCTTTCGCTTCGTGGGTCGCGCCCAGCATGTTGGAGTCGGTGGAGTAAGCCTTCTCGACCGACATCTTGTAGTCGAAGCCGGACTTGATCAGGAACTCGGACATTTCCTTGCGGCCGCCGAGTTCGCGGATGAAGGTGTCATCGAGCCAGGGCTTGTAGATGCGCAGCGCCGGGTTCACCAGCAGGCCGTAGCGGTAAAAGCGCTCGATGTCGTTGCCCTTGAAGGTGGAGCCGTCACCCCAGATGTCGACCTGGTCTTCCTGCATGGCGGCGACCAGCATCGTGCCGGTGACTGCACGGCCGAGCGGGGTCGTGTTGAAGTAGGTGACGCCCGCGGTCGAGATGTGGAAGGCGCCGCTTTGCAGCGCGGCGATGCCTTCAGCGACCAGTTGCTCGCGGCAATCGATCAGGCGAGCCTGTTCCGCGCCGTACTGCTTGGCCTTCTTCGGAATGGCCTCGTAGTCGGGCTCGTCCGGTTGGCCGAGGTTCGCGGTGTACGCGTACGGGATCGCGCCCTTCTGGCGCATCCAGTGCAGCGCGGCGCTGGTGTCGAGGCCGCCGGAAAAGGCGATGCCCACTTTCTGGTTGACGGGAACGGACTGGAGAATGGTCGACATGATTTCTGCTTCGTTTGCTGATGGATCGGATTGGCTGGGTCAGCGGTCAGCTGAGCTTGCCCAGGACAAGGTATTCGAGCAAGGCCTTCTGGACGTGCAGGCGGTTTTCCGCCTCGTCCCAGACGACCGACTGTGGGCCGTCGATGACTTCGGCCGCCACTTCCTCGCCGCGGTGGGCGGGCAGGCAGTGCATGAACAGCGCATCGGGACGCGCACGCTTCATCTTGTCGCCATCCACGATCCAGCCGGCGAAGGCCTTCAGGCGGGCGGCGTTTTCTTCCTCGTAGCCCATGCTGGTCCACACGTCAGTGGTAACGAGGTCGGCATCGACGCAGGCGTCGGACGGATTCGCGAAGACGGTGTAGTTCTTGTTGTCCGCGGCGACCAGAGACGGGTCGATCTCGTAGCGCTTCGGCGTCGACACGTTGACATGGAAGCCGAACACTTGCGCCGCCTGCAGCCACGAGTAAAGCATGTTGTTAGCGTCGCCGATCCAGGCCACCGTCTTGCCGGCGATGGAGCCGCGATGCTCGATGTAGGTGAACACGTCGGCCAGCACCTGGCAGGGGTGGTGTTCGTTGGTCAGGCCATTGATCACCGGCACGCGCGAGTTCTTCGCAAAACGGTCGATGATGTCCTGGCCAAAGGTGCGGATCATGATGATGTCGCACATGCGGGACATCACTTGCGCCGCGTCTTCGACCGGCTCGCCGCGGCCGAGCTGGCTGTCGCGGGTGTTCAGGTAGATTGCCGCGCCGCCGAGCTGGTGCATGCCGGCTTCGAAGGACAGGCGGGTACGCGTGGAGTTCTTTTCGAAGACCATCACCAGCGTGCGGTCGAGCAACGGATGGTAGGTTTCGTAATTCTTGAATTTGCGCTTGATGATTCGGGTGCGTTCGATGACGTACTCGAATTCATCAAGCGTAAAGTCAGAAAACTGGAGGAAGTGTTTGATTGCCATAAATGAAAACGGCGGCCAGTTGGCGCCTGCCGCCGTTATGGTTGTAAGCCGTTCAATTATAAGGGATTTCTATCCCTAAAATACAACAAAACGGGGTGCCGCAAGGCCTTTGCATGACCTTAGTAAAGCTTTTGGGAAGATTCGTGCACCAGTTGCTGGTAAAGCGCATGGCGCATGGCGGAAATCTCGCCATTTTCAACCGCACCAAGGATCGCGCAGCCGGGTTCGGTGAGGTGGTGGCAGTTATAAAACCGGCAATTTCCCAGGTGGGGTGAAAATTCCCGGAATGCCCGTTCCAGCATGCCTTCGGTCAAGTGGTAAAGCCCGAATTCCTGGAAACCTGGGGAGTCGATGACAGAAGTGTCCTCGTCCATGATGAACAACCGAGTGAATGTCGTCGTGTGCTTGCCGGAGTTCAGTGCTGCTGAAATCTCCCGCGTTGCCAGCTCCGCACCCGGCACGAGGAGGTTGATGAGCGAGGATTTGCCCATCCCTGATTGGCCGATGAGGATGCTCGATTGTCCATCCAGCAGTGGTTCGAGCATGGCTTTTGTTTCCTCAGGCGATCTGCGTGCTGACACCTCATGTACCGGGTAGCCAAGCCCGGAATACAAGGAAACGCGCTCGCGTGCCTTCGGGAGCGACTCGACGACGTCGGTCTTGTTCAGGATGATATGCGGCCGTATTCCACCTGCCTCGGCGGCGACTAGCGCACGCGACACCAGGTCATCCGAAAAGCTTGGCTCGGTGGCGACCACGATGAACAACTGCGTCAGGTTGGCCGCCAGCAGCTTTGACTTGTACTGATCCGAACGGTAGAGCAGCGTCTTGCGCTCCTCGATCTTCTCGATCACGCCCTGATCGGGCGATGTCTGCTTCAGCTGTACGATGTCACCGACCGCGACATCGCTTTTCTTTCCCCGTGTCACGCAATGAAGGCGGGTGGCGCCGGCCTGCACCAGATAGTGCCTGCCGTGGGCGGCGATGACGGTCCCCTTGTCGACTCCCATCGTCTAGCGCGACGCCTGCTGGAACATCGCGTCCACCTTGGCGGCGCAGATGAAATCGTTCTCGGAAATGCCGCCTTTTCCGCCGTTGACCGAGTGCGTGTCAAACTTGACCACGCAGCGGTTGTAGGTCACGACCAATTCGGGATGGTGGTCGTCGGCATGGATCACCCAGGCGATCGCGTTCACGAAGGCCAGCGTTTCGTAGTAGTTCTTGAACACGAAAGTCTTGACGATCTTCCCGTCCTGCAGCGCCCAGTTGTCGACGGCATCAAGGTGTTCCTTGATCTGGGCATCGGTCAGCGCGGTTTCGAGGTGGCGGCCTTTTTTCTGGATCAGTTCGGCGGCGGTTACCATGGTTGTCCCCAATGTCGTCTGTTTATCGTCCGGCAAGAAGATGGTGGATGCGCACGCTTGCCGGCGGATGCGAATCGTAAAAGGCGGAGTGCAGCGGATCGGGCGTCAGCGTTGATGCGTTGTCTTCGTACAGCTTGACCAGCGCCGACACGAGGTCCTGTGCATCGGTGTGCTTCGCCGCAAAGGCGTCCGCCTCGAATTCATGCTTGCGCGAGGTCAGCGACACCAGCGGCGAGAACAGGAAGGTGAATACCGGCAGCACCAGCGTGAACAGGATCAGCGCCATCGCATCGTTATTGCCAAGCAGCATGGGGTCAACGCCCAGTCCGGTGTAGAACCAGGTTTGCGTCTTGAGGTAGCCGAGCAGGGCAAGAAAGCCGAGCGACATCCCGAACATGACGGCAATGCGCTTGATCACATGCTTGAGCTTGAAATGGCCGAGCTCATGTGCGAGCACCGCTTCGATCTCCTGCGGGCCGAGGCGAGCGAGGAGGGTGTCGAAAAAGACAATGCGCTTGGCAGCACCGAATCCGGAGAAGTACGCATTCCCGTGCGCGCTGCGTTTCGACCCGTCCATCACGAACAGGCCCTTGGAGGCGAAGCCGACGCGCTGCATCAGGCTTTCGATGCGCGATTTCAGGCCTTCGTCCTGAAGCGGGGTGAACTTGTTGAACATGGGCGCGATGACCGTCGGGTAGAGTACCAGCATCAGCAGCTGGAAACCGCTCCAAACAAACCATGCGTACAGCCACCAGAGGTCGCCGGATTTCTCCATCAGGGTCAGGATGACCCAGACCAGCGGCACGCCGATGATGATGCCGATCGCGATGTTCTTGACCATGTCGCTGATGAACAGCCCGAGCGTCATCTTGTTGAACCCGAAGCGGGCTTCGAGGACAAATTGCCGGTAGTAGTCGAAGGGCAGTTCGATCAGGCCCGATATGAAACCGAACGCGGCAATCAGCGCGAGCTGGTAAAGCATGCCGGGACCGGTCAGCTTGAAGAGCGTGACGGACAGCCATTGCAAGCCGCCGAGCAGCGTGAAACCAATGAGCACAGCGGCATTCACGAAGAGCATCAGCAGTCCCAGTTTGGTCTTCGCCACCGTGTAGTCCGCGGCTTTCTGGTGCGCGTACAGAGGGATTTTCTCGGAAAATTCAGGCGGAACTGCATTGCGGTGAGCAATCACATGGCGGATGTGCCGCGATCCCAGCCAGAAGCGGACGACGAGGGTAATAACCAGGAAACTGACGAACAATACCGAAAACGCAAGTGAAGACATGCCCTGCCTGTGAGAAAATGGCGGATTTGGGGGCTACCTCATATTAATTTGGGAGATGCGTTCATTCCAAAACGCGTGATGGCGGTGGCGCGTGGCGACGCAAAGGCTGGGCGCCTTTGCTAGCCATGCAACGCCGGCAGCGCGCGTTTTGGAATGAACCCTCCGGGAACGTGCCGTATGCGTCGCATGCCGGTGTTGCGGCTCCTTGCCGTAGTACCACTACGACGCGTCGCCGCGCCTAGGCCTGCAACGCATACGGCGCGTTCGCACTCCCAAATTAATATGAGGTAGCCCCCCCCAAGGAAAACAATTATGTCACAAGCGACTGAATCCCAAGTCCCTGCAAACGCGCCTGCGCGGCCGAACGAATTCAACCTTGTCTGGGTAGACATGGAAATGACCGGACTCGATCCGGACAATGACCGGATCATTGAGGTCGCGGTGGTCGTCACCGACTCCCAGCTCAACGTTCTGGCCGAAGGCCCGGTGTTTGCGATTCACCAACCCGATGAGGTGCTGGATCGCATGGATGCATGGAACAAGGGCACCCACGGCCGCTCCGGCCTGATCGACCGTGTAAAGGCGTCCACGGTCAGCGAGGCAGATGCCGAAAAGGCATTGATCGACTTCCTGAAGCATTTCGTGCCGACCGGTAAATCGCCGATGTGCGGCAACAGCATCTGCCAGGACCGCCGTTTCATGGCGCGCGGCATGCCGAAGCTGGAGGCGTTTTTCCATTATCGCAACCTTGATGTGTCGACCTTGAAGGAACTCTGCAAGCGCTGGAAGCCGGAAATCTCGTCCGGTTTCAAGAAGCACCAGAAGCACACCGCGCTGGCCGACATCATCGAATCGATTGAAGAACTTCGCTATTACCGCGACAACTTCATCAAGCTCTGATTTGTTTCACCGTGCCGGCCGCCGCCTGGCGTTCCGGCACTTTTATTTTCTACAAGCATGACCTCCGACACCGACCTGCCGTCGTCCGAATCGCTCGACGCCGCCACCGAAAGCAACCGCAAGGTTTCCTCCGAATTGATCGCACGCGAAGTGGGGCGGCGCCGTACCTTCGGCATCATCTCCCACCCGGACGCCGGCAAAACCACGCTGACCGAAAAACTGCTGCTGTTCTCAGGCGCGATCCAGCTCGCCGGCACCGTGAAGGCGCGCAAGAGCGGCCGCCACGCCACGTCCGACTGGATGGAAATCGAAAAGCAACGCGGTATTTCCGTGGCCAGCTCGGTGATGCAGTTCGAATATCGCGAGCATGTGGTCAACCTGCTCGATACCCCTGGCCACCAGGACTTTTCGGAAGACACCTACCGCGTGCTGACCGCAGTCGACTCGGCCCTGATGGTGATTGACGCGGCAAAGGGTGTGGAAGAGCAGACCATCAAGCTGCTCAACGTCTGCCGCATGCGCGATACGCCCATCCTGACCTTCATGAACAAGCTCGACCGCGAGTGCCGGGATCCGCTGGAGCTGTTGGATGAGGTCGAGTCGGTGCTGAAGATCCAGTGCGCGCCGGTGACCTGGCCGATCGGCATGGGCAAGAACTTCCGCGGCGTCTATCACCTGCTGCGCGACGAGATCCTGTTGTTCAAGGCGGGTTCTGAGCGTGCGGACCAGGAGTTCGAGGTGGTCAAGGGCATCGACAACCCGCGTCTGGCGGAGATGTTCCCGCTCGAGATCGAGCAGCTCAAGATGGAAGTGGAGCTGGTGCACGGCGCGTCACATCCGTTCAACCTGGAAGAATTTCTCGCGGGCAAGCAGACCCCGGTATTCTTCGGCTCGGCGATCAACAACTTCGGCGTGCGCGAGATTCTCAATGCGCTGCTCGACTGGGCGCCGGCGCCGCGCCACCGCGATGCGACGGTCCGTGCGGTGGAGCCGACCGAAGAACCATTTTCCGGCTTCGTCTTCAAGATCCAGGCGAACATGGATCCGGCCCACCGCGACCGTATTGCATTCCTGCGCGTCTGTTCCGGGCGTTTCGAGCGTGGAATGAAAATCAAGCACCTGCGCCTTGGCCGCGAGATCAAGGTGTCGAGCGTCGTGACCTTCATGGCATCGAGCCGCGAGCAGGTGGAAGAAGCATACGCCGGCGATATCATCGGCTTGCCGAACCACGGCAACATGCAGATCGGCGACAGCTTTTCCGAAGGGGAATTGTTGCAGTTCACGGGCATTCCGTATTTCGCACCGGACTTTTTCCGCTCGGTGCGCATCCGCAACCCGCTGAAGATCAAGCAATTGCACAAGGGCTTGCAGCAGCTTGGCGAAGAGGGCGCGGTGCAGGTGTTCAAGCCGGTGCATGGTGGCGACCTCATCCTGGGCGCCGTCGGCGTCCTGCAGTTTGAGGTCGTCGCCAGCCGTCTCTTGAATGAATACGGCGTCGATGCCGTGTTTGAAGGCACAAGCATCAGCAGCGCACGCTGGATTTCCTGTGATGACAAGAAAGCGCTGGCCGACTTCGAGAAGTCCTCGGCGGGAGCCAATGTCGCATTTGACGCATCCGGCAACATGGCCTACTTGGCCACCTCAGGCGTCAACCTGAAGCTGACGCAGGAACGCTGGCCGCAGCTCACCTTCCATGCGACAAGGGAACACGCAGCGAAACTGAACTGATCCCACCGTTCCCCATCAAACGCCGGGCCCGCGCGCTTCATGCGCCGGGCCCGGCGTTTTTGCATCGAACGTTTCGATGCATCCCGTCGATAAGCCGAAGTAAGGGGTGAATTGTCGCCAAATTGGCACCCGTTAGGTGCCATTTCCGGAGCTGTTTGCGGAAGGTCAAATGCCCCGATGGGCCGCCGCCTATACTCTCCCAACGCGTTTTTCCAACCTCTTACTCTCCCCGGTTTTTATGTGCAGCGATCGGAATCCGATCGGATTGTCCACGCAGTTACAGAATCAAGGAGCAACAATGCTAACTGCCACGTATTCCCTGGTCGCAATCGCGACCGAGCAAGACAAGACTCGAGCAATGCTTTCTCGCCTGCAGCAGTACCTCCAGGGCACCTGGAGGGGCTTGCAGAAGATCGACTTTTCTTTCCTGGAATCGGCATTTGGCAAGCTGATGCAGTTTGACAAGTATTTCGCTACGCGAAAGATGGAGCGCTATCTCATCCCTGCGATGCGGATGGCGGGACGGGAAGCGGAAATCCTCGTGGCCGAACTCGACGCCTTGAGCGCGAAGGGCGCGGGCATCCTGCGCTCACTCGGCGAGCAGCTGGCGGAAGCGTTCGAGGCAAGTGCCGGGCGGATCAACCAGATCTGTCACGCCATGGAAAGTTACTGCGGCACCATGCTTGTGCGGCTGGAGCGGGAAGAGCGCGAACTCATCCCCATGGCACGCCGTCTGTTCTCTATCGAGGACTGGTTCACGATTGCCGCGCAATTTCTTTCCGACGACGGCGATGCCGATGGACGCCATCGTGGTGTGGCGCTCCCGCGCGGTTCCTTCGCGGGCCGCCGCCCCGTCGTGTCGGCACGTTCCTAGGAGCGTCGCCACCGGCGCACTTGCGTGCCGGTACATTTGTTGGCATCGTGTGTTCCACGTTTTTCCCTGGAACACAGATGCCGAAAATCCTCAGGTTCACCCGCTTTTCGATCCGCGATTTCCTGGTCGCGTCCGGGCCGGCCGCCATTGCGGTCTTGCTTACTTGCCTGCTCGCCTATTGGCTGGTCGATCCGTCGCCGCCGCGGCACGTCGTGCTTTCCACTGGGCAGGAAAACAGTGCATATGAAGCAATCGGCAAGAAATATGTGGCCGCGCTCGCCCGCAATGACATCCGGGTCGAACTGACACCCTCACTGGGCTCCAGCGAAAACCTGCAGCGGCTCAAGGTTGAGGATTCGGCCATCGATATCGCCTTCGTGCAGAGCGGGTCGACGCGGCTGGAAGAGCTGGAGGGGAGGGGACTGGTTTCGCTCGGTAGCCTGTTTACCGAACCGCTGTGGCTGTTCCTGCGCGAGTCGCGCAACGTCACCCGCCTCGCCCAGCTGAAAGGGCTTCGTATCAATGTCGGCGCCGAGGGAACGGGTGTGCCCAGCCTGTTCAAGCAGATCCTGTCCGTGAATGGCGTGGAGGCCGCGCAGGTCAAGCTCGGCACGCTGGAAAACACGCCTGCGACAGTGGAGCTGCTCGCCGGGCGCATCGACGGCCTCGTGTTCAGCTCGGCGCCGGACGCGCCGCTGATCCAGATGCTGCTGCAAACACCAGGCGTCCGCCTGTTCGATTTCGCGCAGGCCGAGGCGTACACGAGGCGGTTTCCCTTTCTCTCGCATGTCGTGCTCCCGCGCGGCATTGTCGATTTCGGCCGCGATCTGCCCTCGAAGGACATCCACCTGATCGCGCCGACGGCGACGCTGGTCGCGCGTGAGGACTTGCATCCCGCACTGGTCGACTTGTTCGTCCAGGCAGCGGCGGAGATCCATGGCGAGGCCGGGTGGTTTCACAAGAAGGGCGAATTCCCTACTGCGAATTACACCGAGGTGCCCGTGTCGAATGCGGCCGCTAAGTATTACAAGAGCGGCCCGCCGCTCCTGCAGCGTTACCTGCCGTTCTGGCTGGCCAACTTCTTCGAACGCATGTGGGTCGTGGTCGTGGCGCTGGGGGCGTTGATTCTGCCGCTGTCGCGCATCATCCCTCCTCTGTATGTCTGGAAGGTGCGGTCGCGGGTCTTCCGCTGGTACGGCCAGCTGCGCTCGGTGGAGCAGGCGATCGAGGACGTGCCGCCCGAGCAGCAGAAGGAGGTCTATCCGGAACAGCTGCAACGCCTGAACGACATCGAGGAGCGCGTCAACCGCATTTCAATTCCGTTGTCGTTCGCCGACGAGTTGTACGGGCTGCGCAGCCACATCAATTTCGTGCGGCGGCGCGTCCTGTCGTTGATGAAGGCGGAGTAGGCGATTCAGGCGCCGATCCACGGCAGGCCTGCCTTGCACCAGCCGCCGATGGTCTTGCGGTGTCCTTCGGTGTCCTTGTCGCCTTCGAAGCCTTCAAGGATATCGAAACAGTTGGCGTAGCCGTTTTCGGTGGCAAGTTTGGCAGCATGGCGGGAGCGTACGCCCGACCTGCACAGGAAAAGCAGGACCTTGTCCTTGGATGCGCAACGCGACAGTTCATCCAGGAAGGCGGGATTCGGGGTCCCGCCCGGGTAGGTATTCCACTGCACGGCGGCGTGCTGCCCATCCGGGATGGCAACTCGTCCGACCCAATCCCGTTCCGCGTTGGTACGGACGTCGACCAGGACAACGTTCGGATCCTGCTGGAGCAGGGCATAGGCCTCCGACGGGGTGACTGCGCCCGCGTACGGCAACTGCTTTTCGGTCCCGCGCGCGCGCGCGACGGAAAGGATGTTCATGGATGTCTCCGAGGATTGGGTTTTTTATATTTTATCGTGATGACTGCGGAGCGTCAGGGACAGGCTCCAGCGGCATGCGCACTAAAACAGTGCGCAAAAAGCGCCAGATGCACCAAAGAGGTGATTTGTCGGTCGTCTGCACTTTTTTGGTGCTTCCCTCGTTACCCTGTTTTCGCTTCATCTGTATTTCAACAGCGCACTATTTCAGCTAATTTGCGCGCTTCATCGCGGTGCAGCCGAATTGTTATTTCTCAAGATGGTGGCATGGAATCTGCTATCATTCCCGGCTGTGTTTCAAGTCGCAACTGGGCCTACATCGGGCGCGAACAGTCGGCTCAAACCAATTACGCAAGTTACCCGAACCACTTTGCTCATCATATTTAGGAGAATCGCATGGCAATGACGGCCGCAGACGTCTTGAAGATGGCGAAAGAAAACGAAGTCAAGTTCGTTGATTTTCGCTTTGCTGACACCCGAGGCAAGGAACAGCACGTGACCGTGCCGGTTTCGCAGTTCGGCATGGACAAGTTTGAGTCCGGCCATGCATTCGACGGCTCCTCGATCGCCGGCTGGAAGGGTATCGAAGCTTCCGACATGCTGCTCATGCCCGATCCGAACACCGCCAACATCGACCCCTTCATGGAAGAGACCACGATGTTCATGCAGTGCGACGTGATCGAACCGTCGGACGGCAAGGGCTACGACCGCGATCCGCGCTCCATCGCCAAGCGCGCTGAAGCCTACCTGAAGTCCTCCGGCCTGGGCGACACCGCCTACTTCGGTCCGGAACCCGAATTCTTCATCTTCGACAACGTTCGCTGGAAGATCGACATGTCCGGCTGCTTCGTCAAGATCGGCTCCGAAGAAGCATCCTGGTCCACCGGCAAGGAACTCGAAGGCGGCAACACCGGCCACCGTCCGACCGTCAAGGGCGGCTACTTCCCGGTTCCCCCGGTCGACAGCTTCCAGGACATGCGCTCCGAAATGTCCCTGATCCTCGAAGCCATGGGCATCCCGGTTGAAGTGCACCACCACGAAGTGGCCGGCGCTGGCCAGAACGAACTCGGCACCAAGTTCTCCACCTTGGTGCAGCGTGCTGACTGGACCCAGAACCTGAAGTACGTGATCTGGAACGTCGCCCACACCTATGGCAAGACCGCGACCTTCATGCCGAAGCCGCTGGTTGGCGACAACGGTTCGGGCATGCACGTTCACCAGTCCGTCTGGAAGGATGGCCAGAACCTGTTCGCAGGCGACGGCTATGCCGGCCTGTCCGACTTCGCGCTGTACTACATCGGCGGCATCATCAAGCACGCTCGCGCGCTGAACGCGATCACCAACCCGGGCACCAACTCCTACAAGCGTCTGGTTCCTGGCTTCGAAGCGCCGGTCAAGCTGGCTTATTCGGCAAAGAACCGTTCCGCATCGATCCGTATTCCGCACGTTGCGAACCCGAAGGGCCGGCGCGTCGAAGCACGCTTCCCGGATCCGCTGTCCAACCCGTACCTGTGCTTCTCCGCCTTGCTGATGGCAGGCCTGGACGGCGTGCAGAACAAGATTCACCCGGGCGAAGCAGCATCGAAGGACCTGTACCACCTGCCGCCGGAAGAAGACGCGCTGATCCCGACCGTCTGCCATTCCCTGGACCAGGCGCTCGAGTACCTCGACAAGGACCGCGAGTTCCTGACCCGTGGCGGCGTGTTCAGCGACACCATGATCGACGCCTACATTGAACTGAAGATGCAAGAAGTCCAGCGCTTCCGCATGACGACCCATCCGGTCGAGTTCGACATGTACTACTCGCTGTAATCAGCTTTCCGCCGCAAGGCGACGCAGTTCAAGAGACGGGGAAAACTTCGGTTTTCCCCGTTTTTTTTACCGAAGGAAACTGTTGCGTTCTTTTACGATCCAAGCGGGGAGTGTTTGTAAAGCATTGATTCTTATCCTAAACTAGTAAGCGCCTACAAAGTTTCTTGAAAGAAAGATGATCAAAAATCAATTGATCGGTTTGATCGTGCTGCTGTCGACGGCTGGTGCCGCGCACGCGCAAAGC
>DASPMV010000037.1:0-7493 GCA_035626875.1 Noviherbaspirillum sp.
GGTGGCGAAATACACCATCGGGGTCGCGACCACCCCGAGGTCGATCACATTGACGCCGGCGCGCTGCAGGCCCGAGGCGAGCGCGGCGGACAGTTCCGGACCCGACAGGCGGCCGTCACGGCCGATCACGACGGTCTGTTCGCCCTTGATGCGAGCCGTGGTGCCGAAGGCCTGGCCGATCTGGCGAGCCACGCCGATGTCGAGGGTCTTGCCGACGATGCCGCGGATGTCGTAGGCCTTGAAGATGCTGGGGGAGATGGGGAGCACGATGAACCAGACGATCAAGTTGTTGATGGAATTCGGAGAAACGTACGGCCCCGTCCCCTTCTAGAGGGAAGGTTGGGATGGGGGTAGTGAGGCCGGGCAAACGCATACGCTCAACCAACTTGCACACCCCACCCTCCCCTCCCCCTACGAGGGGAGGACACCAGGCAGCAGATGCCGGGTCAAGACGCCTCGATCAGTGGCGTATTACCGGACGGCCGCTGGTTGTAGCCGTACTTGCCGTAGGTGTAGCCGTAACCGTAACGGCCGGGGCGAACCTTCAGGTCGTTGAACAGCACACCCTTCGCTTCCAGGCCGGCCTGCGCGAGGCGCTTCATCGACTCGTTGATCTCGCCCGGTGTCGTCACGCCCGCACGGGTCATGATGTAAATCGCGCCGCAGTGCGAACCGATGATCATGGTGTCCGCGACAGCCAGGATCGGCGGGGCGTCGATCAGCACGAGGTCGTAGCGGGCCGACAGCTCCTGCAGGAAGGCGCCGAAGTTCGTGCGCAACAGCAGCTCGGACGGATGCTGCGGCAAGGTGCCGGTCGTGATGAAGTCCATGTTCTCGATCACGCCATGATGGATCACCTGATCGAGGCGGCGCGCTCCCGCAATGGCATCCGAGAGGCCGTCATGACGGCCGAAGCCGAAGTACAGGTGCAGCAGGCCATTACGCAGGTCGGCGTCGATCAGCAGCACCTTCTTGCCCGTGGCAGCCATGATGGCGGCGAGGTTGGCGGACACGAAGGACTTGCCCATGCCCGGCGTGGCGCCGGTGATCAGCACGATGTTGTTCTTGAACTGCGGCATCGAGAACTGCAGCGCGGTGCGGAAGTTGCGCAGGCTCTCGACGGCCACGTCGGTGGACGACACGTTCGCCAGCAGCGGCACCTTCTGGTGCTTGGCGCTGACCTGCTGGTACAGTTCGCGCTGCTTCTTGCTGTGCGGGATGGTCGCGTAGACCGGGACGCCTGCGATCTGCTCCACTTCCTCCGGCGAATCGACAGCACCAGCCAGGGACTTGCGGAAGAATGCGGCGACCACGCCGAGGAACAGGCCTGCCAGCAGCGACAGCGCCAGCACCACCGGGCGGTTCGGCTTGACCGGCTTCTCCGGCAGCATTGGCGAATCGACCAGGCGGACATTGCTGACCTTGCCCACCGTGATCAGGCGCAGTTGCTGCGATGTGTTCAGAAGTGCGGTATACAGCTCGGTATTGACCTTCACCTCACGCTGCAGGCGCAGCAAGTTCTGCTCGAGCGACGGCAGCTGCTTGATATGGTCGTTCATCGCAGAGATCTGGCCATTGATTTCCTTGAGCTGGCTGTCGATGCCCTGCACTGCCGGGTGCTCGTCGGTGTAGCGTGCCAGCAGTTCGATCTTCTTCTGCTGCAGTTCCATCTTCTTCAGCTTGGCGGCGGAAGACTGCTGAAGGGTCAGCTTGGACTCTTCGCCCAAGTCAACCGTGCCGTTCTGGTTGCGGAAGGCGTTGTACTTCGCCTCGGCCTGCTCCAGCTGGCCCTTGATCTCGGGCAGCTGCTTGTTCAGGTAGGCGAGCGACTTCTCTGCTTCTTCGGTCTTGCGCGCGGAATTCTGGCGCACATATTCCTTGCTGATCTCGTTGAGGACGGTGTGCACCATGCGCGGGTCGTCGCCGCGCAGGCTTGCGCCGATCACGCCGGACTGCTTGCCGCCGAGCTCTTCGACCTTCATCGAATTCTGGATGCCCTCAATGGTGGCCAGGCGCGAGCTTCGCGACATCAGGAATTCAGCGCCGGGCTTGCCTTCGAGCTGGTTGACGCGGATCTCGATCGTGCCCTTCGGCAGTTCGAATATCGCGGTCTCGCCGACGCGCGCCTTGAGGTCAATCCCCTGCTCCTGCTGCAGCAGGCGGAACTCGCCGTTAGGCTGGGCGATCAGCGAGAATTCGCGGTTGAGCAGCGCCTCGGGCACATTGAACACAGCAACGTCGATCTTCTCGGCGCCCCAGGTATAACCGCCCCAGCCGAACAGCCCCGGCGTGGAGAGCTCCTTGTTGCGCTCTGCCAGCCAGTTGCCGATCACCGGGAGGCGCTTCGGCCCAGCGTTGATATACAGGCGCAGGTTGTCCGTCGCGCGGGAAACCACGAGGCGAGACTGCAGCAGCTCCATCTCCGCCAACGCCGACGTCTTGACGTCAAACATCGACTGCAGGTCGCCGACGATGTTCTGAGACTTCGACGGTCCCTCTTCCTCGACATGGATCAGCATGTTCGCCTGGTAGACCGGTGTCGTGAGGAAGGCGTATGCCGCGCCCAGCAAGGTGGCGACCAGGGTGATGGTAGCGATCAGCCAGCGGTTCTCCCACAGGACGTCGAGATACGTCGAGAGCTCGGCTTCGTTTTCTTGCGGCCGGGCCGGGCCGGTCAGCAGTGGTATGGATTGATTCATCATAGGATTCTTCGCTTGTTGTTAGTTCGGTGACTTGCTGAGCGGGATAAGACTTTCCTGTCGAACCGTCGCAGCCTTGGCGCGATTCGGGCGGGATGCCCGATTTATCCGGCGGGCATCCTTCACCCCCGGCACGGCAAGGCCGTGCCGACATCACTGCTAACGCGTCGGGCCGACCGCGCCGACTGCAGAGGACAATGCACCCGGCAGGATCAGGCTGATCGACCGATGCCAGTTCGCCAGCGGCGTGGCCGCGACGTACACGACATCCTTGGGCGACAGTTCGAAGCCCTCGGCCATGGCCAGCGCGCCGGGCGAACGCCCGTCGAGCTGGTAGACCACCTGTTCGGTGCCCGCCTTGCGGATCACATAGATCTGGCTGCCGTCACCGCTGGTCGGGTTGATACCGCCCGACTCACCGAGCGCTTCGTTCAACGTCAGGCGACCGTTATGCATGGGCAGTGCGCGCGGGCTGACGACTTCCCCGGAAACAAAGACCTTGCTCTCGTCACGCGAGCGCACGCGGATGACGTCCCCGCTGGTGAGCATGATGCTGGATGGATTGATGCCACGCTGTACGAGCTGCGGCAGGTTGATGTGGTAGTTGGTACCGTTGCGGTTGACGAGGATCTGGCTCTGGTCCCCCGTCGGGAGTACACCACCCGCACGGTTGATCGCCTCGACCAAGGTCATCGGAATGTCGTTGATTGCCTGCAGGCCCGGGTTCTTCACTTCACCATCGACATATACGCGCTTGCTGCGGAAGGACTGCACGCGCAGCGTGACCTTCGGCTGCTTCAGGTACTTGGCGAGCTTGGTCGACAGCAGGTTGCGCGCCTGGTCCTGTGTGAGGCCGGCGACTTTCAGCGGACCTGCGTACGGAAACTGGATCACGCCCTCGTGATCCACCATGAAGCCTGCCGGCGGCGCCGTGGTGGCCGAGGTCGATGCGTCTGCGCCGAGGCCTACCGGACCGGCCGTCGCCACCGTAGCGCTGTTGGACAGCTCGGGATGGTCCCACACGACGATCGACAGCACGTCGCCGCTTTCGATGGTGTACGGTCCCGGTCGACCCAGCAGCTTGCTGATGTCCTGGGTAACTTGTTTTTCGCGCACCTCGCGTTCGGTCTTCACGAGTTGCGGCGTGATCTGCCGCAAGACAGGATTGATGTTCTCGGCGCCTGCTGCGGCAGTCGAGTCGGGCGCGCTGCTGCCCGAGCTATAGGTCGATCCGTTGAAGTGCAGACCCGGTGCGACGGAGGCGCAGCCCGCCGCGATCCATGGCATGACAACAACCATACTCCATCTCTTGAGAGATGCCTTGGACTTGAAGTGCATATGATTACCCCACTGAGTAGTACGATCCGGCCACGAAGACCGATTGGCTTTTGCTGAGAGAAGCATCTTCGAGATGACGTCGTGCGGGCCGCTGTCTTCGACATTCACCGGCAAGTTCTTGCCGCGCTGGCACGGGGTGAGTGGCTCGCTCCATCTCTTTCATTGCCGGTTGACTAGGCTTATCTTATGTACAACTTTACGTTTACCCTTCCTGCCTGTTTTGACACTCATCAACGGCGCCCCAGATATGAAATGCGCATGAATCAAAGCGTTGTTTTGTTCCCATCGATGCGTTTTTCATAGAGACACGCCACGCGCAATGCAGGTGAATCGAAACGAAAAACTGAAAGGTTTCGTTACATTGATGCACCACCTCTACAGCACCGAAGATAGAAGCAAGGAGCAGGGGAAACCTTGCGAAAAAGCACGCAGAAACGCGAAGGGACTTAATCGAAATTAAGTCCCTTCACTCGGCGGAAGATGAAGGTGGGGAACACGCCGGAGTTGTCCGGCGGTAAGCGGGATTCAGGTGCCGCGCAGGGTCTGCAGTGGAGGCTGGCTCAACACATTGCGCAGGCCGACCCAGCCACCCATGAAGGCGCACAGCGAACCGACGAACAAGCCGGCGAGCCACACGACAGGACTGAACGTCCATTCGAAGTTGAACACGAACTTTGCGAGCGCCCAGCCGACCGCAGCTGCGCCGCTTGCAGCGAGCATGCCGGCAAGTCCGCCGACGAGCGCGAACTCGATCCATTGCGATTGCGACAGTTGCGTGCGCGTCGCACCAAGCGCGCGCAGCAGACCGGACTCGCGGATACGTTCGTCCTGCGAGCCGACGAGTGCGGCATACAGCACGAGCACACCCGACGCCAGTGTGAACAGGAACAGGAATTCGACCGCCGAGATCACCTGGTCGACGACGCCCTGCACCTGCCGAATCATGCTGCCGACATCGACCACCGTCAGGTTCGGATAGTCACGCGTGAGCTGGTTGATGAAGCCCGTCTTTTCGGCTGGCAGGTGGAAAGCGGTGATCCATGTCTGCGGCGTGTTCTTCATGATCGACGGATTGAGGATCACGAAAAAGTTGACGCGCATGGAGCCCCATTCGAGCTTGCGCAGGCTGGTGATGGTCGCTTCGACACGCTGGCCACCGATGTCGAACTGCACCCGGTCGCCGAGCTTCAGGCCGAGTGTCTTCGCGAGCCCCTCTTCCACCGATGCCTCGGGCTTGCTGTCGTCGAACCAGCGACCGGCAACAACCTGGTTCTGCTCGGGAATATCCTTCATCGTGGAGAGATTGAACTCGCGGTCGACGAGTCGTCGCGCACGATCATCCGCGTAGTTGTCTACCGTGACCACCGTGTCGTTTACCTGCACCAGGCGACCGCGGATCATCGGATAGAGCATGCTGCGTCCGTGACTGTTATCTGCGATCCGCTTCTCGATATCGGCCTTCTGCTCGGGCTGGATGTTGATGATGAAGCGGTTTGGCGCGTCTGGCGGCGTGGATGCGCGCCAGGCTTCGACCAGGTCGCCGCGGATCACGGTCAACAGCAGCAATGCCATCAGGCCGAGCGACAAGGCGACGACCTGCACGACCGTCGCTCCGGTACGGCGCTGCAATGCGGTGACGGCAAAGCGCCACCCGGGATGGTTGAGCGCGGGCCGCAGAAAGCGCAGGGATTTCAGTCCGAGGAACCCGACCAGCGCGAACGCGGCGAATCCGCCAAGAAAGCCGGCGGCAGTCAACAGGCCGAGTTTTGGATCGCCGGATTGCCACAGCAGCAAGCCGATGAATGCAGCGAGCCCGAGTGCATACGTTGCCACCGTCACCGGTTGGGGCGCATCCTGCTCGCGCCGGATCACCCGGTTGTGCGGTACGTTACGCAATTGCAGGATGGGCGGAATGGCAAATCCGACCAACAGCACCAGTCCGGTCACAACGCCTTGCACCGCGGCAAGTACGCTTGCCGGCGGCAGGGAGTTCGTCACCAGGCGGGCCAGCCACTCCAGCAGCACGAAGTGCGCCGCAAATCCAACCGCCGCACCAAGGAGGCTGCCGACAAGACCGACCGCCAGGAATTCGATCAGGTACATGGTTGTTACCTGGTTCTGGGTCAAGCCGAGGCAGCGCAGCATTGCGCACGCGTCGATGTGGCGCAACATGAAACGGCGCGCCGCCATGGCGACGGCGATCGCCGCGAGCATGGCCGAGAGCAATCCCACGAGCGACAGGAATTGCTCGGCCCGGTCGAGCGTCGCGCGCATTTCCGGCCGGCCGGATTCCAGCGACTCCAAACGCACGCCCTTGACGGTGTCGTTTTCAATCCTGTCCTGCACCCAGCGCTGGTACGCCGCTACCTTGGGGGCATCGCCCGCGACTTGCAGGCGATAGATGACGCGCGACCCGAACTGGATCAGGTTGGTTGCGGGAAGATCCGTCAGCGACAGCATCACGCGCGGGGCAAAATTGATGAAGCCGGCGCCGCGGTCCGGTTCGACGGCAATGATCTTGGCGACACGGAACGTCTTGTCCCCGAGCCGGATCGCGCCCCCCATGTCGACGTCGAGCGCCTGCAGTACCCCCGAGTCGACCCATACGGTGTCCGGTGCAGGGATATCGCGCGTTTCCGCATCCGCCGCTTCCGGCTCGTCCGCGATCCTGAGCGCGCCTCGCAGCGGGTAACCCGGAGACACGGCCTTCACCGAGGCGAGCTGCGAACGCGCATCATCCCCTTCGCCCGCAAGCGCCATGCTGGGAAAGGTCACGGTATCGGCCAGCGTGAGGCCGCGCTTCTGTGCCTCCTCGCGCCACGCAGGATTGATCGGCTGGTCCGCGTTGATCACGAGATCCGCGCCCAGCAGGCGGTGCGCATCGCGGCTCAGCCCGGCGCGCATGCGATCGACAAAGAATCCTACCGACGAGAGTGAGGCAACCGCCACGATCATCGCCACCAGCAGGAAACGAAGTTCTCCCGCCCGCCAGTCGCGGCGGGTCATCAGCAATGCCTGTTTCAGCATCAGGTACTCAACTTTCGGAAAAGCCATCGCAGGCCGCGCCACAGCTTCGGCATCAGCCACAATGCAACAAGGAAAAATGCGATCAGGAAGGCGAACAGCACGAGCGGGTGGAAGAAGGCCATCCACAGCCCGCCGAGCACTGCGACGTCTTCCGTGAACGAGGCCGCCCAGTTGCTGAACGGTTCAGGCGAGGTATTGATCAACGCACGGCTCCCCGCCTTGGTCACGTGCGCACCTGCGGCGAAAGTGCCGCCGAGCAGTGCTGCTATGGCTGTCCACTCAGTGCCCATTTCGCCCAGCGCCGCAGCACCGATCACCGCGCCGGCGGGCACCCGGATGAAAGTCTGTATCGCGTCCCATGCTGAATCGATGCCGGGCACCTTGTCGGCAAGGAATTCCACCAGCAGAAGCGCGCCTGTCACCGCCATG
>DASPMV010000038.1:0-33327 GCA_035626875.1 Noviherbaspirillum sp.
GCGTTGCGCGCAGCAGGGCCTTCTTGCCCTCGGTCACCGGCGAGCGCGCGAGATACGTGCGCAGCACTCGGTTGAGCAAACTCACGCACCGCTCCAGTCCACCCAGCCAAAATAGGCCGTGGCGAGCACCACCACGCCGAAGGCGATGCGGTACCACGCGAACGGCTTGAAATCGTGCGTAGCGACGTAGCGGATGAGCCAGCGTATGACAATGAACGCCGATATGAATGACACCACAAGGCCGACCGCGAGCGCACCGAGATGCTCCGCGGAGAAAAGCGAGCGGTGCTTGTAGAAGTCGTAGAGGCCGGCGGCTACGAGCGTCGGTACGGCAAGAAAGAACGAGAACTCGGTGGCCGCCTTGCGCGAAAGACCGAACAGCATGCCGCCGATGATCGTCGCGCCAGAGCGGCTGGTGCCCGGGATCAGGGCGAAAGCCTGGGCGAAGCCGACCTTCAATGCGTCGAGCGCGGTCATATCGTCGACCGATTCGACACGCGCTTTCGGTGCGTTCTTGTTACGGCGCTCGACCCACAGGATCACAATGCCGCCGATGATGAACGCCAGCGCGACCGGCACCGGTGCAAACAGCTTGGCGGTGATGGCCTTGTTGAACATAAAACCAAGTGCGGCCGCCGGAATGAAAGCGATGATGACGTTGCTCGCGAAGCGCTGCGCCTTGGCGTCGCTGAACAGACCTGTCAACACGCTGGCGATCCGCACGCGATACTCCCAGCATACGGCGAGCATGGCGCCGGCCTGGATGGCGATTTCGAACACTTTTACCTTCTCGCCGGTGAAATCCAACAGGCTGGCAGTCAGGATCAGGTGGCCGGTGGACGAAATGGGCAGGAACTCGGTCAGGCCTTCGACGATTCCCATGATGAGCGCCTTGAGCGCGAGCGTGACATCCATGAAATGCTTTTCTGGTACGGTTATCAATCAACAAAAAACCCGCAGCGGCGCGGGTTTCGGGCGCTGCAAGCAGCTCCGCTTGCAGGCTAGCGAACAGGCTCAAAGGTTACCACGAGACCATTGCTTCGCGTTGTGATTCGCGTCGGACTGAAGGCCGTTCCGCCCATGCGGAGCTCCTCGGGACGGAAGGTGTACAAAGGAATATCCTTCAGTATCTGTTCGGCCAGAAGGGCGCCGACGCGGGTGATCTGGTTGGCGTACAGCGGATCGAGTCCGTTGACGTTGAAGGTTTCGACACGCGGTTCCGCCAGCACCAAGGCGTTGCGCGTGGGATCAAAGCGCAACTGGCCGGAGACCGCAAGGTTGCCGGTCCAGGCGCGATTCATCAACGGCGGGGCGATCGATGCGTCCATGCTGGTCAGGATGCGGTTGGCGTCCGGCTGCAGGGCGACGCGCGGGTTGGTGACGCGGATGTCGAGCAGTTCGAGGAAGCGGTTATTGAAGGGAAAGCGGCCCGCGATCGCCTCCTGCAGCCTTGCCAGCGGGATTTCGACATCGCGCGGTCCGAGCAGCGTGGCGCATGAGGCCAGGAACAACGCCGCAAGCACGGCGCCGAATGCAGCAAACCGTCGTTTCATTGCTTCTCCGTCAGGACGTCAATTCATCGAGGCGTGACAGGTAATGCATCGCGTATTCGCGTGTCTCGCCGCACATCTCCGTCGATGGTTGTAGACTCTCGCACACTGCGGGCCGGTCCGGTTTGCCGAAGATCATGCATTGGTTCAACTCGTTCAATTGAACGCAGCGCACGCCTGCAGGCTTTCCATTGGGCATACCGGGAATCGGCGATGAAATCGACGGGGCGGTGCAGCACGCGCCGCAGCCCGGCCTGCATACGGTGCTACTCATAGCGCAGCGCCTGGATCGGAAGCAGCGACGCCGCCTTGCGGGCCGGATAGAAGCCGAAGAAGATGCCGATGCCGGCGGAAAAGCCGACGGCAAGCACAATCGATTCCGGCGACATGCGCGTCGCCCAGCCGGTCAGCTCCCCGACCGCCCAGGAACCGGTGATGCCGAGCACGATGCCGACGAATCCGCCGATCAGTGACAGCGTCATCGCCTCGACCAGGAATTGCCTCAGGATGTCCGATCCGCGCGCACCGACCGCCATGCGCAGGCCGATTTCGCGGGTGCGCTCCGTTACCGACACCAGCATGATGTTCATGATGCCGATGCCGCCGACCAGCAGCGACACGGAGGCGACGGCGGCCAGCAGCAGCGTCATGATGCGCGACGATTCTTCCTGCGCCTGCAGCAGTTCGGTCAGGTTGCGCACAGTGAATGCATCGTCCTGGCCGGGCTGGGTGCGCTGGCGCTGGCGCAGCAGTTCGCGGATCTTTTCTTCCGCCACCTGCATGCTTGCGCCTTCGCGCACCTTCACCTGGATGGTACCGACGCGGCGCAGCTTGCCCTGCGTGTTGCCGAAGAGGCGGTTGCGGGCGGTGTTCAGGGGCAGCATGATGACGTCGTCCTGGTCCTGGCCCATCATGCTCTGCCCTTTCCTGTCGAGCACGCCGATGACGGTGAACGGCACCTTGCGGATGCGGATGGTCTGGTCGAGCGGGTCGAGGTCGCCGAACAGCTGCCTGGCCGCCGTCAGGCCGATCAAGGCCACTTTCGCGTTGCCCGTCAGTTCGGCCTGGTCGAACATGCGGCCCGACTGCAGCGGCCACTCGCGCGCCTCGAAGTAGTCGGGATTGACGCCATAGATGGTCGTCGACCAGTTCGAGCCACTGGCAACGACCTGTTCGGTACGCCTGTTGGACGGCGCTGCAACCTGCACCTCCGGCACTTCCCGAACGATGGCGGCGGCATCGTCGTCGGTCAGGCTCTGGTTTGCGCCGGCACCGAGGCGCACGCCGGAGGAAGTGGTCGATCCGGGCAGGATGATCATCAGGTTGGAACCGAGGTTCTTGATCTGGTCCTCGACACGCTGCTGCGCGCCCGCCCCCACGGCAATCATCGTGATCACCGCCGCCACGCCGATGATGATGCCCAGCATGGTGAGGATGGAGCGCAGCTTGTTGACGCGCAGCGCGTTCAAGGCAATGCGCAGTGTCGCGAGCAGGCTCATGCCGTCGCTCCGCTGTCGGCGCGCGCAAGCTCGGCCTGTGCGTCGTTCGACCGGTTCGGCTCGTCCGCGATTACGAGGCCGTCGCGGAATGTAATGATGCGCGAGGCGAAGGCCGCAACATCGTGTTCGTGCGTGACCATGACGATGGTCATGCCTTCGCGGTTGAGTTTTTGCAGCAGTGCCATGATTTCCACGCTGGTGCGCGAGTCGAGCGCACCGGTGGGCTCGTCGGCAAGAATCAGCGAGGGATTGTTGACCAGGGCGCGCGCAATCGCGACCCGCTGCTGCTGGCCGCCGGACAGTTGGGCCGGATGGTGGTCGGTGCGGCCGCCGAGGCCGACTTCGGCCAGGCGCTGTGCTGCACGCACGTGGCGTTCCGCCGGACTCACTCCCGCATACAGCAGCGGCAGCTCGACGTTGTCCAGCGCGCTCGTGCGGGGCAACAGATTGAATTGCTGGAATACGAAGCCAATGCGCTTGTTGCGGATCGCGGCGAGTTCATCGGTATCGAGGGCGGATACCTGTTCACCCGCGAGGAAATATTCACCCGACGACGGCCTGTCGAGGCAGCCGAGCAGGTTCATGAAGGTCGACTTGCCGGAGCCGGACGCGCCCATGATCGCCACGAACTCGCCTTCGCTGATGGCGACCGACACGCCGCGCAGCGCGTGCACAACGTTGGAGCCCATTACGTACTCCTTGGCGAGCTGTGCTGTCTGGATCAGCGGCATCAGAACAGCCTCGGTCCGGTTGGTGGGCGCTGGCGCGATGTATCAGGCTGCTGCGCCTGCACCGTGCCGGTGACGACTTCCATGCCTTCCTTGACATCCGGTGAGATCACTTCCGTGGTCGTGCCGTCAGTCAGGCCGAGGCGTACCTCGATCGGCTGGGGCTGCTTCTTTTCGTCCAGCACATAGACGCGGCCGCGTGCGCCGCCGGTACGGCGGTCGCCGCTTTCGGCGATGATCTGTTCGTACTTCTTTTTCTGCTCGGGGTTCAGGATATCCATGACCTGCGATCGCATGTCGCTGCGGTTGCGTTCGGCCATCTTCTGGCGGTCGCCTTCCGGCGCGTCGCGCAGGGCCATGAACTTTTCGCGCATGCCGGAAAAAATCGCATCGAGCTTCGCCTTCTGGTTGTCGTCCAGCTGCAATTCCTTTTCCAGCCGTTCACGCATGGCCTTCATCTGGCCGCCGGGCTGGCCATTGGCCGGTGCTTCGGCCTGTGCTGCAGCCGGCCGGTCGTTACTGACGCCCGCCGGGCGGAAGCGCAACGCGGCGTTCACCACCTTGAGCACGTCATTGCGCGTGTCGGTCACGATGCGCACGTTGGCCGTCATGCCGGGAAGCAGTTCGCGGGAAGGATTGGCGGCGCTGATGACCACGGTATAGGTAACGACGTTGGACACGTTCTGCGCCGCCTTGCGGATCTGCTTGACCGTGCCTTCATAGGAGCGTCCGGGGAAGGCATCGACGGTGAACGTGGACTTCTGGCCGATGCGGACACGGCCGATCTCCGATTCGTCGATGGACGCATCGACTTGCATGTCAGTCAGATTTTCCGCAATCACGAAAAGTTCCGGCGCCTGCAAGCTGGCGGCGACCGTCTGGCCGCGCTCGACGCTGCGCTTGATGACGACGCCATTGACCGGTGCGCGGATCTCGGTGCGCCCGAGGTCGATCCTGGCCTGCGCCAGCGCCGCTTCGCGCTGCTTGACGACGGCTTCGGCGTTGCGCAGGCCGGCCGCGGACACATTGGTCTGGGCGCGTGCGGTGTTGACCTGCTCGGTCGCCGAATTGAACGTCGCCTGCGCCTTGTCGCGCTCGGCACCCGAGATGAATCCCTTGTCCACGAGCTGCTGCTTGCGGTCAAGGTCGCGCTTCGCTTCGGCGAGGTCGACTTCCGCCTTGGCCAGTGCGGCGCGCGAAGCGGCGATATTGGCCTGCTGCGTCATCACCTGTGCGCGGGCGGCATCGACGTCCGCCTGCGCCTGCTGCACCCGGGTCTCGAAGGTCTGCGGATCGATGCGTGCGATCAGCTGGCCCTGTTTCACTTCGCTGTTGAAATCGACCAGCACGTCCCGCAGCTGGCCGGAGACCTGCGAACCGATCTGCACCTGCACGACCGGGCTGAGTGTGCCCGACGCGGAGACGCTGGCAGTAATCGCGCCCTTCTCCACCTTGCCAGTCTTGTACTCCGGACCATTGTTCTTCTGCTGCCAGTACCGGACACCCAGGCCGACTGCAACGAGGACGGCAACGACGGCGAGCCAGGCCCACCACTTTCTAGACAAATTCATAAAACGGAAAGGTGATTCTGCGATTGATCGAGGATTGTTCGGGATTCTACCGGCTATCAGGGGCCGCTTTTTGTCGTTATGTAACAGCGCCTGTCTGTTAATGCGACCGTGCTTGACGGTACCTGCTCAGGCGCTTATATTACTGACTCGTAAGTAAGTTATTTGGTTCCACCTGTCCACCATGAATTGTCCCCTGAAAAAACGCTGGGAGCGGCGCAAGGATGCGCGCCCCCAGGAACTGCTCGCCGCCGCCCTCGACCTGTTTGTCGAGCGGGGATTTGCGGCGACGCGCCTCGATGATGTGGCGGCCAGGGCAGGCGTTTCCAAGGGCACACTCTACCTGTATTTCACCAACAAGGAAGAACTGTTCAAGGCGGTCGTGCGCGAGAACGTCGTGCCGGTGCTGGGCGAAGCCGAAGGCATCCTGGACGCGTTCGAAGGAAGCACCGTCGACCTGTTCAGGGAACTGATCCTCGGCTGGTGGGAGCGTATCGGCGCCACCAAGCTGTCGGGCATCACCAAGCTGATGATGGCTGAATCGAGCAACTTCCCGGAAGTCGCGCAGTTCTACCATGATGAAGTGATCAAGCGCGCCGACGCGATGATCGCGCGCCTGCTCAAACGCGGCATTGAACGAGGCGAATTCCGGCAGCTCGACATCGAACATGCTACCCACGTGGTCTGCTCGCCCATGATCATGCTGATGATGTGGAAACACTCCTTCAGCGCCTGCCGCCCGGAAGAGATGTCCCCGGAAGCCTACCTGAACGCCTTCGTCGACCTGTTCCTCCACGGCATGCTTGCCAAACCCTCCCGCTGACCGGACCCGCCATGTTCAAACGACGCGCTTTCTGGATCCCCCTCGCCGTCCTGCTGTTCGCTGCCGGCGTGGCCGGCGCCATGCTGAAAAAACAAGGGCCGGACAAGTCTGCCGCGCTGCAGAGCGCGGCGCAGGAACCGGCGGTGATGGAATTCCTGCCGACCGACCTCATGCACGTCAAGGCGGGTGAGCTCCGCCAGTTGATGCCGCTGACCGGATCGCTGCGCGCGGTCAACCAGGCCAGCGTCAAGGCGAAGGTTGCCGGCGAGGTGCGTGAAGTGCTGGTGCGCGAGGGTGAAGCGGTCAAGGCGGGACAAGCCGTGGCGAGAATGGACACGAGCGACTACCAGGCGCGCGTGGAGCAGGCCGGGGGAGCACTGCAGGCTGCGCGCGGCCAGTTGGAGATCGCGACCAAGACACGTGACAACAACAAGGCGCTGCTGGACAAGGGCTTCATTTCCAAGACGGCATTCGACAACGCAGAGAGCCAGTTCAACATCGCGCAGGCAAACGTGGAATCGGCGCGCGCCGCCCTCGACGTCGCGCAGAAAGCGCTGACCGATACTGTGGTCAAGGCGCCCATTTCCGGCCAGGTCAGCATGCGCATGGTGCAGCCTGGCGAAAAGGTCGCGGTGGACAATCGCTTGCTGGACGTGGTCGACCTCGCCCAGATGGAACTCGAAGCCGCCGTGCCGGCCGTTGATATCGGCCATGTCTCCCTCGGTCAGGAAGTCCAGGTCAAGGTCGAAGGCATGCCGAAGGCGCTGACCGGCAAGGTGGTCCGGATCAATCCGGCAACGCAGGCCGGCTCGCGCTCCATCATGGTGTACATCCAGGTCGAGAACCCGCAAGGCGTCCTGCGCGTGGGCATGTTCGGCGAAGCGCAGCTCACGACGGCGAGGAAGTCCGGCGTGCTCACCGTGCCGCAGGCCGCGGTGCACAGCGATGCCGGCCGCCAGTACGTCTATGCGATCGAAGACGGCAAGCTGGCGCGCAAGCCGGTGACCGTCGGCATTCTGGGTAACGATGGTGCAGGGAGCGCCGTGGAAATCGTCCAGGGACTGGAAAGCGGCGCGCAGATCGTCAAGGCGAACCTCGGCGCATTGCACATCGGCACGCAGGTCAAGATCACGCAGGTCAACGGTACAAGCGCAACGGCCCAATAACGGCAATACCGCCAGCACAAGCGCCCATGCGCTGAGGAATAACAACCATGTGGTTCACCCGCATCAGTATCGGCAACCCCGTCCTCGCGACCATGATGATGGTGGCGTTCGTCGTGCTGGGCCTGTTTTCCTACCAGCGCCTGCGCGTGGACCAGTTCCCCGACGTCACCTTCCCCGTGGTCGTGGTGCAGACCGACTATCCCGGCGCGTCGCCGGAAACCGTCGAGTCCGACATCACGCGCAAGGTCGAGGAAACGGTCAACACCATCAACGGCATCAAGAACCTGTTCTCGCGTTCGTACGAAGGCAGCTCGGTCGTCATCATCGAATTCGACCTGACCATCGATCCGGCCCAGGCCGCACAGGATGTACGCGAGAAGGTGGCGATGGTGAAAACCATCTTCCGCAAGGAAGTGAAGGAACCGCGCGTCATGCGCTACGATCCGGCGGACCGCCCGATCCTTGCTGTATCGATCACGAATGAGGCCAAGTCCCGGGATCGCGACCTGCGCGAACTGACCACGATCGCCGACCAGGTGATCAAAAAGCGCCTTGAGAACGTGCGTGGCGTCGGTTCGGTGGCGCTGGTGGGCGGCGTCAAGCGCGAGATACAGATCTACGTGAAACCGGGTGAGATGGAAGCGCTGGGCATAGGCATCGACCAGGTGATCAATGCCTTGCGTAACGAAAACCAGGAATTGCCCACCGGCGCTATCCGTTCGACTTCCGACGAAAAAGTGGTGCAGATCCTGGGCAAGGTGAAGAATCCGCAGGATTTCGGCCGCATCATCGTCGCACGCCGCGGCGGTCAACCGGTGCTGCTCTCGCAGGTCGCCACTGTCGTCGACGGCCAGGAAGAACAGGAAAGCCTCGCACTGTACAACGGCCAGCGCACCCTGGCGCTGGCGATCCAGAAGGCGCAGGGACAGAACACGATCGACGTCGCCGACGGCCTGAAGGAAGCACTGAAGGAACTCGAACCGCGCCTGCAGGCGCTCTATCCGGGCGTAAAAGTCGATGTCATCCAGGACAGTTCACGTCAGATCCGGGTCGGCGTGGATAACGTGCGCCGCACGATGATCGAAGGTGCGGTGCTGACCATCCTGATCGTCTTCCTGTTCCTCAATTCCTGGCGTTCCACCGTGATCACCGGCCTGACGCTGCCGGTGGCGCTGATCGGCACCTTCCTGTTCATGTACATGTTCGGCTTCACGATCAACATGATCACGCTGATGGCGCTGTCGCTGTGTGTGGGTCTGCTGATCGACGACGCCATCGTCGTACGCGAGAACATCGTCCGCCACGCCGGCATGAAGGTGCACGGCAAATACAAGGATCACAAGACGGCGTCGCTGGACGGGACGCAGGAAATCGGCCTGGCAGTGCTGGCCACGACCTTCTCGATTGTCGCGGTGTTCCTGCCGGTCGGCTTCATGGGCGGTATCATCGGACGCTTTTTCCATCAGTTTGGCGTGACGGTGACAGCTGCCGTGCTGATTTCGATGTTCGTGTCGTTCACGCTCGACCCGATGCTCTCCTCGATCTGGCCTGACCCGGCGATCCACGGAGAACATGGCGGCAAGCGCAACCTGTACGACCGGACCATCGGCCGTGTCCTGCACCAGTTCGACCGGCTCGTGCAGTGGCTGTCGCGCACCTACCAGGTCATGCTCGACTGGTCGCTGAAGCATCGCGGCAAGACCCTCGCCATCGCCGTGGCGACCTTCTTCGCCGGCTGCGCGATCCCGATGGTCGGCCTGGTCGGCTCGGAGTTCGTGCCGCAGCCGGATTATTCCGAAACCGGCGTGACCTACTACACCCCGGTCGGTTCATCGCTCGAGTTCACGGAAACGAAGGCACGGCAGGTGGAAGCCGTGCTGCGCGAATTCCCCGAAGTGCGTGACATCTACACCACCATCAACACCGGTCAGGCGCAAGGCAAGAATTATGTGACTTCCTACGTGCGGCTGGTGCCGCGTGCGGAACGTAGCCGCAGCACGACGCAGATGAGCATCCCCCTGCGCGAACGCCTGCGCCAGATCGCCGGCATCACCGTGACCCACATCGGTTCGCTGGAAGGTGTGGGCGGCGACGTCAAGCAGTTGCGCCTGAGCCTGCAGGGAACGGACCTGAAGGAACTGGCCAAGCTGACCGATGAGGCGATGAACAGGATGCGCAACATCCCCGGCCTGGTCGACCTCGATTCCAGCCTGAAAGCGGAGAAACCGACGATCGCGGTCGAACCCAAGCGCGATATCGGCGCCGACCTCGGCGTGGGGGTGGCCCAGATTGGCATGGCCCTGCGTCCGTTGCTGGCGGGCGAGGCGGCAACGACCTGGCGCGCGCCCGATGAAGAAAACTACGACGTGAAGGTCCGCCTTTCACCCTCCGACCGCAACAACGCCGACGACCTGTCGCGCCTGATGCTCGCCAGTTCGCAGGTGAATGCCGACGGCACACCGAAGATGGTCGCGTTGCGGCAAGTGGCGACGATCGCACCGTCCACCGGCGCCAACCAGATCAACCGCCGTGACCTGAACCGCGAAGTCGAACTTTCCGCCAACGTCGTCGGCCGCTCCTCGGGCGAAGTTAGCGCGGATGTGAAACGCGCACTCGACAGCATGAACTGGCAGCCGGGCTACCGTTACCAGCTGGGCGGGTCGACCAAGAACATGCAGGAGTCCTTCGGCTATGCGATGTCGGCGCTGCTGCTGGCGATCATCTTCATTTACATGATCCTCGCCTCGCAGTTCGCCAGCTTCCTGCAGCCGCTGGCCATCATGTCCTCGCTGCCGCTGACGCTGATCGGGGTGTTCCTGGCGCTGATGTTCTTCCGTTCGACGCTGAACCTGTTCTCGATCATCGGTTTCGTGATGCTGATGGGCCTGGTGACCAAGAACGCGATCCTGCTGGTGGACTTCGCCAACCAGGCGCGCAGGGAAGGCATGGAGCGCACCGCCGCCCTGCTCGAGGCCGCGCACGTCCGTCTGCGGCCGATCCTGATGACGACGCTGGCGATGGTGTTCGGCATGGTGCCGCTCGCCTTCGGCCTGGGTGAAGGCTCGGAACAGCGCGCGCCGATGGGCCAGGCGGTCATTGGCGGGATTATTACTTCGTCAATACTGACACTGGTGGTGGTGCCGGTCATTTATACCTATCTTGACGATTTTGCAGCATGGCTGCGTGGCAAATGGCGCAACAACAAGCCTGACCAGCATCAAGGCGCGCCTGCGATCATGGTTCCGCAGAGCAAAAATGAGGATGCCCTTTGATAAAATGATGGGTTTGTTTCCTTTACCCTCTCGAGTGCCGACATGAATATCGAAAAAGCCCGTTTCAACATGATTGAGCAGCAGATTCGCCCGTGGGACGTCCTGAACCCGGAAGTCCTGAACCTGCTGACGGTGGTCAAGCGCGAAGCCTTCGTTCCGGCCGCGTACAAGAACCTGGCCTTCATGGACACCATGATCCCGCTGGGGAATGGCGAATTCATGTTCACGCCGAAGCTGGAAGCCCGCATCCTGCAGGAAGTCGCGCCGAAGAAGCATGAGAATGTCCTCGAAGTCGGTGCCGGCTCGGGCTACATGGCCGCGCTCCTGGCCCACAAGGCCCGTCATGTGACGACCGTCGAGATCGATCCGGAACTGAAGGCCTTCGCCGAGCACAACCTGGGCAACTACGGCATCACCAACATCGACGTCGCACTGGGCAATGGCGCGCAGGGCTGGTCGAACCAGGGCACCGAGGCGCCCTACGACGTGATCGTCATCTCGGGTTCGCTGCCGGTGCTGCCGGAAGCCTTCCTCAAGCAGATCAAGGTTGGCGGCCGCATTTTTGCGATCGTCGGCGAATCGCCGGTCATGAACGCAGAAGTCATCACGCGCGTGTCCGACACGTCCTACAACACCGTCAAAGTGTTCGAAACCGACGTCACGCCGCTGCGCGAGATCAAGAAACCCTCTCACTTCGTGTTCTAAGGACGACCATGCAACACATCACAGCACCGGAACTGGCGGTCTGGATCGCCGACGAATCACGGCCGAAGCCGGTGCTGCTCGACGTGCGTGAGCCGTGGGAATTCCAGACCTGCCATATCGCAGGCTCTGTCCCGATTCCCATGCACTCGATCCCGGAACGCCTGCAGGAACTGGAAGAGGACGCGCCGATTGTCTGTATCTGCCATCACGGCGCACGCAGCATGTCGGTCGCGGCCTTCCTCGAACGCAACGGCTTCACGCAAGTGACCAACCTGACCGGCGGCGTCCATGCCTGGGCGTTGCAGGTTGACAACTCGATGCCTACCTACTAACAATCCAACTGCCCCCCACTCCACTGGAGAATTGAATGCGGAAATCCGTTATCGCCACCCTGCTTGCCGGGTCCTTCCTGTCGTTGAACGCGCAAGCGCTCGACCTCATCCAGGTCTACCGGGAAGCGCTTGCCAACGACGCACCCTTCGCCAGTGCCCGCGCGCAGCTGACGGCGGGCCAGGAAAGGTCGACGCAAGGGCGTGCGGGTCTGCTTCCGACTGTCGGCGTGGGCGGCAGCTATAACCGCAACGACCTGGAGAGTAACTCGTCGGGGATCACGACGAACCGCGACTTCACTTCGCGCGGCTACACGGTGTCGCTGTCGCAGCCGCTTTTCCGCCTGGCGAACTGGGAGCAGTACCAGCAGGGCAAGCTGTCGGTCGCATTGAGCGAAGCGCAGTTCGCGCAGTCGCAGCAGGACCTGATCCTGCGCGTCTCGCAGGCCTACTTCGAGGTGTTGGCGTCGCAGGATGCGCTGGCGACGGTGCAGGCGCAGAAGGCGGCCATCACGGAGCAACTGGCATCGGCCAAGCGCAATTTCGAGGTCGGCACGGCCACCATCACCGACACCCATGAGGCGCAGGCTCGCTACGACCTCGTGATCGCGCAGGAATTCGCCGCACTGAATGACCTCGAAATCAGGCGCACGGCGCTCCAGCAGATCATCGGCAAGCCCGCCGGCGCGCTCGCCACCTTGCGCCCTGGCGTCAAGCTGACTCCGCCGGAGCCGGCCATCGTTGATAACTGGGTGCAAAGTGCGGAGCAGCAGAACTTCGGCGTGATCGGCCAGCAGCTGGCGCTCGAGATCGCGCAGCGCGAAATCAAGAAAAACCGCGCCGGACACTATCCGACCGTCGACCTGGTCGCCAGCCGCAGCCACACTAACCAGACCGCCAGCGCGCTCAGCCCGACCGGCAGCGTATCGGACAACAATGTCGTCGGTGTGCAGTGGAGCATTCCGCTGTTTGCCGGCTTTGCCGTCGACAGCCGCGTCCGCGAAGCCATCGCGCTGGAAGACAAGACACGCTCGGACCTGGAGAACGCACGCCGCGTCGCGGCGCAGGGCGCGCGCCAGGCCTTCCTCGGGGTGAATGCCGGCCTGGCCCAGGTTCGTGCGCTGGAAGCAGCCGAAATCTCGAGCACCTCTGCGCTGGATTCCAACCGCCTCGGTTACCAGGTCGGCGTTCGCATCAATATCGACGTGCTCAATGCGCAACAGCAGCTCTTCTCCACCCGCCGCGACCTGTCGAAGGCACGTTACGACACGATCATGAACGGCCTGCGGCTGAAGGCGGCTGCGGGGACGCTGAAGGAAGACGACCTCGTGCAGGTCAACGCGCTTCTGCAGCAGTAATGCCCGGCGTTGCGGTGCTCGCCGCAACGCCTCCCATCCTTCCCTATAGCTGCGAACCATCCGGCGATTTTGCCCGCGCTTTGTCCCGATAGTTGGAATCGATTTTTCCACTTTCGGGAATAGATCGCAGCTATTATTTCCGTACGGAAATTTGTCCAACAACCTGTTCGAAATTAAAGTTCCGTCGAACATCGTGGATCACCTTGTTTCAGACTTGAAACAGCTGCGAACATTCCCTTTCAGCCACGAACTCCACCTCTGGGCAAAATTGATGTTTCCGCATGGAAACAATCACAGGCGGCTGGCTCATAACTTGCTCCAGATCAAGAAATTGCGATTTTCCTCCACCTCTTTCTTGCCGGAGCCCCTGCGATGCGTACCAACCTCCCTGTCACCGGAATCGAATATGTACTTAAAGACACCGAAACCATCGTTTCGAAGACAGACCTGAAAGGACGCATCACCTACGTCAACCAGGACTTCATCAACGTCAGCGGCTTCTCGGAATCCGAGCTGCTCGGCGCACCGCAGAACATCGTCCGCCATCCGGACATGCCGCCGGAAGCCTTCGAGGATTTCTGGCGCACGATACAGAGCGGCAAGGCATGGACCGGCATGGTCAAGAATCGCTGCAAGAACGGCAACCACTACTGGGTGGAAGCGAATGCCGCGCCCTTGTATGAAGGTGGGCGTGTGACGGGCTACACCTCGATCCGGGTCAAGCCCAGCAGGGAACAGGTCACCGCGGCCGAACAGGCGTACAAGGCAATCCGGGAAGGCGACAAGTCCCTCGAAATCCAGGAAGGCAGTGCGGTGCGCCGTTCGCTGTTCAGCCGGCTCAATGTCATGCGGACGTTTTCCCTGAAAGCAAAAATGTCGCTGGCATTCTGTGCGATCGGCTCCCTGTTCATCATCGATACCGTATTACCCGAGCGTATTGCACACATCGTCTCCGGATTCGGCGTCCTGCTGACGCTGTTCTCGGGCTTCATCCTTTACCGCGGCATCGTGACACGGCTCGAGCACGCCAGGCACGACATCAACCAGATGAGCGCGGGCGACCTGACCTGCAGGATCCGATCCGACGGCAATGACGAGATCTCCAGCGTGCTCCAGGCAGCCCGGATCCTGCAGATTAATGTGAAGCTGCTCGTCGGCCAGATCAAGGAAGCCACCGACCTCGTCAACAAGGGCTCGCAGGAGATCGCCGCAGGCAATTCGGACCTGTCCGCACGTACCGAGTCGCAAGCCAGCTCGCTGGAAGAGACGGCCTCGTCGATGGAAGAACTCACGAGCACCGTGCGACAGAATGCGGACAACGCCATGGAAGCGAATCAGCTCGTCGTCGCCACCTCGTCCATCGCCGTCAAGGGTGGGGAAGCCGTCGGCAAGGTCGTGGATACCATGGCATCGATCCGTGATAGCTCCCGCAAGATCTCCGACATCATTGGCGTGATCGACGGTATTGCATTCCAGACGAACATCCTTGCGCTCAATGCCGCTGTGGAAGCGGCGCGGGCCGGCGAACAGGGCCGCGGTTTCGCCGTGGTGGCGGCGGAGGTGCGCACACTCGCCCAGCGTTCGGCAAGCGCAGCGAAGGAGATCAAGGAACTCATCAACGACTCGGTGCAGAAAGTCGAGTCGGGCAGCGCGCTGGTGGATGATGCAGGCAAGACAATGGCAGAAGTCGTGTCTTCGGTGAAGCATGTGACCGACATCATGAACGAAATCACCTCGGCCAGCCGCGAGCAGAGCGCCGGCATCGAACAGGTGAACGTGGCCATCACGCAGATGGATGAAATTACGCAGCAGAATGCGGCGCTGGTGGAACAATCGGCTGCGGCAGCGGAAACCCTGCGCGAACAGGCACAGAAGCAGGCGCAGCTGGTGGGCGCGTTCAGGCTGGTCGCCGGCGCTGCGCCGGCGCTTCGCCTGGCAACGTCCGGCTCACCTGCGATCCGGCCGCGCAAGGAAAGCGCGCAACGCGCTATAGCGAACGCGCGATGATTTCCTTCATGATTTCATTCGCGCCACCGTAGATGCGCTGCACGCGCGCATCGGCATACATCTGGGCGATGGGATATTCCAGCATGTAGCCGTAGCCGCCGAACAGCTGCAGGCAATTGTCGATGACCTTGCATTGCAGGTCGGAGATCCAGTACTTGGCCATGGACGCCAGCACGGTGTCCATGCGCCCTTCCAGCATGTCGATTACGCAGCGGTCGACGAAGGTACGCGCCACCGTCGCCTCGGTCTTGGCTTCGGCGAGCACGAAGCGCGTGTTCTGCATGTCGATCAGCGCCTGGCCGAAAGCCTTGCGCTCGCGCGTGTATTCGATGGTCAGGCGCAGTGCGCGCTCGATCGAGGCCACGCCGGAGACGCCAATGATGGTCCGTTCGTAAGGCAGCTCATTCATCAGCTGCGCGAAGCCCTTCCCTTCCATGCCGCCCAGCACGCCATCCGGTGCCACGCGCGCATCGTCAAAGAACAGTTCGCAAGTGTCCTGCCCCTTCTGGCCAATCTTGTCGAGGATGCGTCCGACGCGGAAGCCCTTGCAATCGCGCGTCTCGAGCAGCATGAGCGAGATGCCCTTTGCCCCGGCATCCGGCTCGGTCTTGGCCACCACCAGGATCAGGTCGGCAAGGTAACCGTTGGAGATAAAGATCTTCGACCCGTTCAGCCGGTAGCCGTCAGCGTCGCGCACTGCCGTCGTCCGGATGTTCTTCAGGTCCGATCCGGCGCCCGGTTCGGACATGGCAATCGCCGCGATCATCTCGCCGCTCGCCAGTTTCGGCAGGTATTTCTTTTTCTGCTCCTCAGTGCCCTGGTGCAGCAGGTAGTTGGCGACGATGGCATGCACGTGCAGGCCGAAGGAGACGTCGCCCGCATAGGCCAGTTCCTCGAACACCACGCACTCGTGGGCAAAGCTGCCCCCGCTGCCGCCGTACTCTTCAGGAATGTCCGCCAGCAGCATGCCGAGTTCGCCGGCCTTGCGCCAGACATCCCGGTCGACGTGCTGCTGCTTGCGCCACTTTTCCTGGTGCGGGACGATTTCCGCCTCAACGAAGCGGCGCACCGCATCGCGGAAGCCTTCGATCTCGGGATTGGTCCAGGGCGAGATAGTGCTCATTGTCGTTCTCCCTTGCGCCGGCTCAGGCAGCCTGGTACATCGTGACGACGCATGCGCCGCCGAGGCCGAGGTTATGCTGCAGGGCGACGCGCGCGCCTTCGACCTGGCGTGCCTCGGCCGTCCCGCGCAGCTGATGCGTCAGCTCGTAGCATTGCGCGAGTCCCGTCGCGCCGAGCGGGTGGCCCTTCGACAGCAGCCCGCCGGACGGATTGGTCACGACCTTGCCGCCATAGGTGTTGTCGCCGTCTTCCACGAACTTCTGCGCGCCGCCCTCCGGGCACAGGCCGAGGGCTTCGTAGGTGATCAGCTCGTTCTGCGCGAAGCAATCGTGCAGCTCGACCACATCGAGCCCGTCCGGGCCGATGCCGGCTTCTTCGTACACGCGCGACGCTGCCTCCTTCGCCATGTCGTAGCCGACCACACGCATCATGTCGCCCGATTCGAAGGTGCCCGGGCGGTCCGTCGTCATCGCCTGGGCGGCGATACGCACCCGCATGTCGAGGCCGCGCGTTTTTGCGAAGCGTTCGGAAACCAGTACGGCTGCAGCGGCGCCGCAGGTGGGCGGACAGGCCATCGAGCGCGTCATCGCGCCGGGCCAGATCATCGGAGCATTCATCACGTCTTCCGCCGTCAGCACCTGCCGGAACAGCGCCAGCGGGTTGTTGGCCGCATGGCGGCTGGCCTTGGCGCGGATCTTTGCGAAGGTCTCGAGCCGCGTGCCGTACTTCTCCATGTGACTAAGCCCCGCCCCGCCGAAATAGCGCAGCGCGAGCGGAATCTCGGGCATGCCGACCAGCTCGTCGGTAATGGCGTCGAATGCATCGAAGGGCGACGGACGGTCCTTAAAGACCGAACTGAGCGCGCCAGGTGTCATCTGCTCGAAACCGAGGACAAGCACGCAGTCGGCGGCACCGCTGGCGACGGCCTGACGCGCGAGGAACAAGGCGGTTGAACCCGTCGAGCAGTTGTTGTTCACGTTGATGATGGGAATACCGGTCATGCCGACGGCATAGAGTGCCTTCTGCCCGCTGGTGGAATCGCCGTACACGTAGCCGGCGTAGGCCTGCTGCACGTCTTCGTAGGCGATACCTGCATCTGCCAACGCCAGGCGCGCGGCGCTGGCGCCCATCTGGTCGTATGGCGCACTGGCGCCCGGCTTGGCGAATGGGATCATCCCGACGCCGGAAACGAAGACTTTGCCGCTCATCATGCACTCCATCAAGTGGAAGTTGAAGGGAAAATGGACATTATAGGTCACTTGACCTAAACTTGAAGAGTACAGGCCGCGTGGCTCTTCTGTCAATGCGCGTGCGATAATCCCGCGTCCGTTTTCCGCCTTCCTCCCATGTCACCCGCGCTCAAGACTTCGCTGCAATGCAAAACTTCCACCACGACGGAAAAAGGTTATGCGCGCGCCAACGACATCCTGCAGGCGGCGCGCGAGATCTTTGCTTCGGAAGGCTACGGCGGCCTGTCGATGCGCCGCGTGGCGGCACAGGTAGGTGTGAGCCTGAGCAATGTGCAGCACTACTACAAGAGCAAGGACATGCTGGTCGAGGCACTCCTGCTCGACTCGCTCAACCACTTCCAGGAAAGGATCGACGGCATCGCCGCTTCTATGGCGGACGCGTCGCGCGTCCAACAGTTGCTCGCCACCGTGGACATGTTCCTCGAAGAGCTCGGCAATCCCGTTATCCGGGGCATGTTCTTCGAATTCTGGGCGCTGGCGACCCGCAATACCTTCGCCTCCACCCTGATGGAGCGCATGCAGTCGCGCGAGCGCAAGGCGATCTACAAGCTGATCCAGGGCCTGTCGCCGGCAATTTCGGACGAAGAATACGTGTTGAGGGCGGCGCTGATCGTGGCGCAGGTCGAGGGATTGATGCTCTTTCGAGTGCGGAACCGCCCGACACGGCCGGAACTCGAAGGACTTGAAAACGCGGCGAGGCAAGCCATTCTCAGGCTCGCAATGCAACACTGACCATCGTCGATATCCGGAAATATTGCTTCACATCAAAGGCGTGGCAACAATGGGGTCTACACTGGGAAGCATGGCCGGGACACATCGGCCGAGTTGGAGATCATCATGACCAAACCCGAAACGCTGTTCGAGCAGGCAAGCTACGACCTCAACAAGTTCCGTGAGCGCCGCATGGCAGAACGTCGCGCCGTCGCCCGCGATACACCGGACCGACGCAAGCAGGCGGGCAGCGCCGAACCTGAAGACAGCCAAGAAGATCCCGGCCAGCAGACCTCCTGACAGTCGCCAGCCGGCACCAGCACCGATGCCGATACTCTCCCGCCTCCGCACGACCGCCGCAATCCTTGTTACGGGCCTGTTTCTCACAGCCGCCATTGCCGCGGACCAGCCCGCACCCTTGCGCGTTAACGCCGAAATGCTCGATGGAAGTCGCTTTTCGCTCGAGCACGGCCGGGGTTCCATCACCCTGCTGTCGCTCTGGTCGCCAGATTCGCTCGCCTCCCGCAAGTGCCTCGGCGAGCTGCAGCGGTTTCATGCTGCCTACGAAAGCCGCGGCGTGAAGGTCGTTGCCATCGCCACCGTGAACGATGCGCCCACGCTGCGCGCCTTCGCCGCCAAGCGCAAGCTCAACCTGCCGGTGGCAATGCTCGGCGAACACAACATAGGCCCGCTTCCGGAACATCAGCTGCCTATCGTGCTTGTCTTCGACAGGGACGGAAACCTGGTTGCTTCGCGCGCCGGCCTGTTCTCCTACCGCATGCTGGAAGTGCTGGCCGTCCCCCCGCTGATGAAGCCGGTATCAGGAACGGCCGCGCAACCCGGCTAACGCACGCTTCGCTGATCGCAGCCCGCCAAGGATGCACACGACGGCGTGCTCTCCCCGGCTCAGGTCCTCGTCCTTCCCTGCCCTGTCGAACAGCGAATTCACCCGATGCTGCCCGGCCGCGATTGCATTCGACAGCGCCAGGCGCGGGCGAAGCAGGAAGTGCAGGCGCGAGCGATAGACGACAAGATGGTGCAGGCTGCGCGAGTGCGCGCCGAGCGCGAACTTGTATTCGTACTCGTTCCACATGAAGTTGTATTCCGTGCAGCCGCGCGCGATGCATTCGCAGATCGTCAGGTAGCAGCACAGGATCCCCGCTGAATACTCGTTGTAGCGCGGGTCATGGGAAATCACCTTGAAGAAGTAATTGCTGCCGGCGAAGTAGCCGATGCTGCCGCCGACGACCCGACCGTCAATCCGCATCACCACCACCATCCCGCAGGTACGCTCGAGTGCGATGACCTTTTCCACTTCGTCGTCGAGCCCGTACCGGATGTTCTTGCCGGCGATGCGCGCCCGGTTCAGCGCGATGATTGCGCGCATGTCTTCTTCACGTGCGTCGCCCCGCTCCGTCACATCGACCTGCAAGGAGGGATGGTCGCGCTTGAGCTTGTCCATGTAGCGGCGCAGGTTGCGGCGCATGTTCTTGCCGAGGCTGGCAACGTAGGCGTCGGCCGTCGCGGGCAGTGGCAGGACGATGTTCGCGGTGCACGCGAATTGCTGGAATGGCCGCGGCAGGACCCGGACCTGCGAATCGATGGCATGGAGACAGATGGCAGAGACAGAACGCCAGATGGAGAAGATGTGGGCAGCGAAGCGTTCGAGCTCGGCTTCGTCGACGGTCATGCCCTCATTGACGACGTGGACGGTACTGCCTTCCCTGCGCAACAGGAAGACCGCCAGGAGACTATCCTTGCGGCGCGCGAGGTAGCTGTAGGTGACGTCCTGCAGGCCGCCATAGACGGTCAGGTGCGCGAAGGTCGAATGGATATTGCCGTAGAGGGACTGCATTGCCGCGTCGATGGTCGCAGGCGGTGCACCTGCGTAGAGCTCGATCGTGACATCGACGCGTTCATTTGCTGCGCCTCCCTGCACGCCAGCCGGCGTTACCGCCGGAAGGGCAACACTCGCATCGTTCAAATCGTTCGCTACAGGAATGGCAACCTCCCCCAGGTTCGATGACTCGGTTCGAGACTAGCATCTCCGCAAGGCATCACGGATGCTTTTCGCCCTGCATTTGTGCTATGCCAATAGACAGCCTGAACCGGCGCAACACTTTTGCGGCTGTTCAAGTTCTCATTAGTGATTCAGCGGGATGTGGAGGCCGCGCCCGACAACACGGCACGACTCTTGAGGAAGGCCGCCACCTGCTCGGGCGGGCGAGGTTCTGCGAAATAGAAGCCCTGCATGATGTCGCAGCCGGCGTTGCGGAGGAAGTCGAGCTGCGCTTCCGTTTCCACCCCTTCGGCGACGACGGACAGGCCGAGGCTGTGCGCCATGGCGATGATGGCGGTGGTGATTGCTTCATCGTCGCCGTCTCCCGGAATGTCGCGCACGAAGGTGCGGTCGATCTTGACCTGGTCGATCGGAAAGCGCTTGAGGTAGGCCATCGAGGAATAGCCGGTGCCGAAGTCGTCGATCGACAGGCGTATGCCTTCCGTCTGCAGCCGGTTGAGCAGCTCGACGTTGGCGTGCACGTTGTCCATCAGCACCGATTCAGTGATTTCCAGTTCGAGCTGGCTGGGCGGTATGCCGACGTCGCGCAGCGCGCCGATGATGTCGTGCACCAGATGGGGATCGCGGGTCTGGCGCGCGGACAGGTTGACCGACACGGGAATCGATCCAAGGCCGGCATCACGCCATGCCGCAACCTGCCGACAGGCGGTACGCAGCACCCAGCGCCCGATCGGCACGATCAGCCCGCTATCTTCCGCCACCGGAATGAATTCCGTCGGACTGACCAGGCCGAGTTCGGGATGTTTCCAGCGCAACAGCGCCTCCAGCCCCACCAGTTTGCCGTCACGCAGGTTGACCTGCGGCTGGTAATACAGCAACAGTTCTTCGCGCTCCAGCGCCTTGCGCAGGTTGGTTTCGAGCGACAGGCGCTTCTGCACGCGCTTGTCGAGTTCCGGATGGAACTGCTCGAAGGCGTTCTTGCCGCGTCCCTTCGCCTGGTACATCGCGGTGTCGGCATTGCGGGTCAGGGTTTCGAGGTCGGGGGCGTCGTCCGGATAGATGCTGATACCGACGCTGGCAGTCACATAGATCTCGTGGATGTCGACATCGAAGGGGGCGGCCAGCACGTCGAGGATCTTCTCCGCGGCGCCTGTCGCGGCGGACGATTCGAGGATGACCGCGAATTCATCGCCGCCAATCCGGCAGATCACATCACCGCCGCGCAGGCACTCCATGAGCCGCCTGGCCACCAGTCTGAGCAGGCTGTCGCCGCTGTGGTGTCCCAGGGTATCGTTGACGATCTTGAAGTTGTCGAGGTCGAGCAGCAGCAAACCGACACCGCCGCCGAACTGATTCACCTTGTCCAGCGCCGCGGCGAGGTATTCATTGAACGCGTGGCGGTTGGGCAGCCCGGTGACGGAATCGATGTGGGCGAGATAGTCGAGGTGCGCCTCCGCGCTCTTGACCGCCCGCCGCATCCGGGCCACCAGCAGGTATGCGACGGCGAGCGATCCCATCGCAATAGCCAGCGTGAGCCCGGCATAGCCGACGAGGCGTGCATAGAGCTGGTCGAGGTTTGCGCGGATGACGGCCAGTCCGATGGCGCGGCCGTCGACTTCTACCCGGCGCGCCACTTCGAGATGGTTGAAGCTGAAGCGATGCCCTTGGGTGATGAGCATTGGGGACGGTGTCTCGATCTGCCCTACCCCGTCACGACGATAGGACGCGAGCAGCTTGCGCTGCCCTGTGAACAATCCGGCGGCCTCGATGCTGGGAGAAGCCTCCAGCACGGCGAGGGTTTCATTGCTGGCCTTGCTGTCGTTGAACAGCAGCGCCGCTGAACTGCTTTCGCTGACGATTCTCGCCTGCACTTGCATGTCTTCGAGCAGGTCACCCCGCAGCGAAAAGAACTGGAACAGGATCAGCAAAGCGCTGGCAACCAGCAAGGCGGCTCCCGCAGTGGCCAGGTTGGCCAGATCCATCCAGCGGCCCAGCCGCGGCGAGCGGGAGAAATGCGGTACGCTCATTGCACGGTCCTTGCCAGTCGCAGCAGCTTGGAACTCAGCATCAACCTCGCCGACCTTGCCGCACGCGTATCGACGTCAAATACGATGCGGTTGTTGTCCACGGCGAGCGCAATGATGCTGCCGTCGTGACCGATTTCTTCATCATCGGAAATCGTCAACACGGTGGCTCCTCCCAAGCCCTTCTTGATCTGCACCCAGCGCTCGCGGTCACTGTTGTCGACGAACAGCACGTGGCATGCCCGCAGCGAATCGAGCGCCGCCAGGTGGCGCACCGACACACGTCGTCCCTTGACGGTCTTTTCGCCGAGACCGGCCAGCGACTGGCGGAGCACGCTGCCGGGGTTGATGCAGATGTTCAAGGTTCCCCCCTCGTAGGCCGTGTCGGTCGGCCAGTCGGTAAAGAGCGCGAAGTTGTACACAAACGCCGCCTTCAGTTCATACTCCGGCACCGGTTGCGCCGCTGCCAGCAGCGGCAACAGGAACACCGCCGGCAACATGCGGCGCAAGGTCCTGCCCAACAAGTCAATCAGCAATTCGAACATCAGAAAGCGTAAATCAGCTTGATCCTGCCGGTGCGCCCGTTTTGCACGATGGCGTCCTGCGCATGTTCCGCCGCACCCGGGTGGGCATAGCGGCGGTCGAACAGGTTATAGACACTGGCCGACAATTCCAGGCCTGGGGCAAGTCGCATTGCCGACAGGGTGAGGTTGCCCACCCAGTGCCCCGCCGTCTCGGCGCGCAAAGTGTTGCGGCGCCCCACATACTGTGCTTCCGCGCCTGCCCGCCACCCGATATGCGGCAAAGGAGCGCTGAGATTGAATTTGGCCAGGTGACGCGGCGAGTTGGCGAGCGTGGCGCCGGTCGTGCCATCCTTCGCCTGTTGCCAGCTGTAGCTGGAACGCAGGCGGGTGCCTCCGTTCCATGCCGTCTCCAGCTCGAACTCGATGCCGCGTGCACGGGCGCGATCGAGGTTCCGGAATACCAGCAGGCCATCGGACGGGTCCAGGGTTTGCGTAATCAGGTCGGAAACGGTATTCCGGAAGACCGATGCGGTGATGCGCGCATCCGTCGAAAAATAATGTTCGGCACTCAACTCCTGTGTGCGGATGCGTTCTGCCTTCAGGGCAGGATTCGACTTCTGGCCGCCCTCGCTGCGCAGGTCGTAGTAGAGCTCGTACGCATTGGGAGCACGGAAAGCGGTACCCACCATCGCTTTGAATGTGGTTGCGTCACCCGCCTTGTGAATCAGCGCCACCCTCGGGTTGACGCTGCTGTCGCCGGTCGAGGAATTGCGGTCGTAACGCGCGCCGGCATTGAGCAGCAGATCTCGCCGCAGCGTGAACTCGTCCTGCAGGTACAAACCGAAGCGGCTGCCGGAACGCTGGTCATCGAGCCTGGACAGGTAGGGATCAATATCAAAATTGAACTGGCGGCGCCGGTAATCGCGCTGCGCCTCGGCGCCCATCACCAGCTTGTGGCCGTGGATACGCGTCGTGACAAGCTTGGTTTCGGCACCCCACCAGCTTGCGCGCGAACCGTCGCGGTTCACGGTCAGCGGCGGGTAGTCGTACACATAGTCACCGCGATAGTCATATCGACCCCAGAAAATCCGCGTGGACAGCTCCGCGTCCGGGGCGATCTTTGAACGATGGGCGGCATCGACGAAGCTCTGGGTATCGACCGTATGTGAGCGCGGATCATTGAACACCTGGCTGAAGGAGGCCGTCGGAATCCCCTTCTTCCTTTCGCTATGCGCGACGGAAACGCTCCACGACCCGGCGGATGCTTTCATCAGCAGGTTCTGCGCGCGGTCGTGATCCTTCCTGTGTGCAATGCCGTTGTTCGTGGCCGGCGTGTCGAACTCGGGGAAATAAAGGTCCTGACCATCCTCGCGATACGTGCTCGCGGACAGCAGCCATTCGACGCCGGTGTCGTGGCGCATGCCGTAGCTCGCCCGGGCCTTGCGCATGCCGTGGCTGCCGGCTTCTACCGACACCTGCGGGCCGCTCAGGTCACGCCCCTTTTTCGTGATGATATTGATGACGCCGAAGAAGGCGTTGGCGCCGTAAATGGATGATCCCGGCCCGGGCACGAATTCGACGCGCTCGATCAGGTCCACGTCGAGTACGAACTCGGTACCGAGTGATGCCTGGTCGTAGACGCCATCGTTGTTGCGGTTGCCGTCGACGAGTAACAGGAAACGCGTGTTGTAATCGCCCGGCCGCAGGAAACCGCGCGCGCCGAGATAAGCGTAGTTACGGTCGTTGCTGACATAGAGTCCGCGCATGCTGCCCAGGATGTCAGCCACCGTGCGCCAGCCAAAAGCCTTGATGTCGGCAGCAGTCACGACGGAAACAACGGATGGTGCCTCGCTCAACTTCTGGACAAACCGGGATGCGCTGTACACCTCGAGGGTGAGCAACTGCTCGATGGGCAAGGCTGCGAGATCCATGTCCCCAGCCTCGGCATATGCAAGAACGGGGATGGCGAAAGCCGACGCAATTGCACACAGGCAGGCGACGCGCGATGACGAGCGAACAGACTGGTTGGGCATGATACCTACCCTTGATTCGCGGACCTTTGGACTGGTCCTGTAATAATGGAGGCCGCTCTCGCAGGAGCAGCCCTCACATCCCCGGCACATGTCCCCGGCCGAAAGATGATTTAGATCAACATTCTAACCCGCTCCAGCCCTCCGTACGACAACTTCTACCCTTAAAGACAACACTTGTTTCCGGCCCGCCAGGAATTGATGACACTTTGCTCACATCGCCGCATGGCGACGGCAGAGAATCCGGGATGCCTATAAAATAAGACGACCGTCTTGCAATCCGGAACTACTCCAGCATGGGCATTAATTCACGGGTGTCCAGCCATCCGCTTCCGGCCTTGCTCCCCCGTTTCAAGAATCCGGCTTTCACGCCGGGTTTTCATTTTTTCATTGCGAGAAAGACATGACTTCAGTTCGTCGTTTTGCGTCCGTTGCGGCGCTCGTGACCATGTTGCTCAACCTGGGAGCATGCGGCGAGAAGAACGCCAACGCACAGGCCCCGGGACCCGGCATGCCGCCACCCGAAGTGGCCGTCGTCACGGTCGCATCCGAGCGCATTGTCATGACGACCGAACTTCCCGGCCGCATTGAAGCCACGCGTACGGCGCAGGTGCGTGCCCGCGTGCCCGGCATCGTTCTCAAGCGGGTCTTCCAGGAGGGCAGTGAAGTGAAAGCTGGCGACGTGTTGTTCCGTATCGACCCGGCGCCCTTCCAGGCTACTTTCAACAGTACGCAGGCCGCTGTTGCGAAGGCGGAAGCGAACCTCGCGCAGGCAAACCTGAAGGCGCAACGCTACAAGCCGCTGGTGGAAACCAACGCGATCAGCAAGCAGGAATACGACGACGCGCTGACCGCGCAGAAGCAGGCAACTGCCGAGCTCGCTTCCGCCAAAGCCGCGCAAGAAACGGCGCGCCTGAACCTCGGCTATGCCACTGTCACCGCGCCGATCTCCGGTCGCATCGGCCGCGCGCAAGTGACGGAAGGCGCCCTGGTGGGCCAGGGTGAGGCCACTCCGCTGGCAACCATCCAGCAACTCGACCCGGTGTACGTAAACCTGACGCAATCAAGCGGCGAGCTGCTGCAATTGCGGCGCGCGCTGGCCAGCGGCCGTTTGAAGAGCGTCGGCAAGGACAAGGCCAAGGTCACGCTTGTCACTGAAGACGGCCGCGCCTATCCCCATGAGGGCAAACTGCTCTTCTCCGACGTGGCCGTGGACGAAAGCACCGGCGCCGTCACCCTGCGCGCGGAATTCCCGAATCCCGAGCGCATGCTGCTGCCCGGCCTGTATGTGCGTGCACGCCTGGAGCAGGCGGTAAGTGAAAACGCGATCACGGTCCCGCAACAGGCAGTGCAGCGCGACGCGAGCGGCGCCTCGGTGCTGCTGGTCGGCAGCGACGGCAAGGTGGCGTTGCAACCGGTCAAGGCCGACAGCGCCCACGGCGACAAGTGGGTCATCAGCGAAGGCCTCAAGCCCGGCGACAAGATCATTGCCGAAGGCTTCCAGAAGGCCAAACCCGGTGCGGTCGTCAAGCCGGTACCGTGGAAAGTCGCCGCCCCGGCCACCGCAGCTGCGCCTCCGCAGCCGGAACAGAAATCCAAATAAGGACGGCCCCACATGGCAAAGTTTTTCATCGATCGCCCGGTCTTCGCCTGGGTCATCGCACTCTTCATCCTGCTGGCCGGCGCGCTGTCCGTCATGCGGCTGCCAGTCGCGCAGTACCCGACCATCGCACCGCCGTCGATCCAGATCAACGCGACCTATCCCGGCGCGACCGCCCAGACGCTCGACGAAAGCATCATCAGCCTGATCGAGCAGGAAATGAACGGCGCGGAAGGCCTGCAGTACATGGAATCGCAAAGTCAGGCCAACGGCTCGGCACAGGTGACCGTGACCTTCCTGCCCGGCACCAATGCCGACCTTGCGGCGGTGGACGTACAGAACCGCCTGAAACGCGTCGAGCCGCGCCTGCCACAGGCAGTGACGCAGCAGGGCGTGCAGGTGACCAAGGCACGCAGCAACTTCCTGCTCTTCACCACCCTGTCATCGACGGATGGCCGCCTTGACCCGGTAGCACTGGGCGACTACCTGTCACGCAACGTGCTCAATGAACTCAAGCGCGTGCCGGGCGTCGGCCAGGCGCAGTTGTTCGGCACCGAGCGCGCGATGCGCGTGTGGATCGACCCGGCGAAACTGGTCGGCCTCAAGCTCACGCCGGCCGACGTCACTGCCGCCATCCGTGCCCAGAATGCACAGGTTGCTTCCGGCACGCTGGGCGACCTGCCCAATGCCAACACGCAGCAGATCACCGCGCCCATCGTCGTCACCGGCCAGCTTGCCACGCCGGAAGAATTCGGGAACATCGTGCTGCGCGCGACGCCCGGAGGTGCGACCGTACGGCTGCGCGATGTGGCACGCATCGAGATCGGCGGCCAGGTATATGCAACGTCGGCACGCCTGAACGGCAAGCCGACAGCAGCCGTCGGCGTCCAGCTTTCGCCAACCGCCAATGCGCTTGCGACGGCAAAGGCGGTCCGCCAGCGTATGGACGAGCTGTCGAAGTATTTTCCCGCCGGCGTGAAGTACGACATTCCCTACGACACCTCGCGCTTCATCCAGATTTCCATTGAGGAAGTGGTGAAGACGCTGCTCGAAGCCATCCTGCTGGTGTTCCTGGTGATGTACCTGTTCCTCCAGAACATCCGCTATACGCTGATCCCGACCATCGTGGTGCCGGTCGCGCTGATGGGCACGTTTGCGACCATGCTGCTGTTCGGCTTCTCGATCAACGTACTGACCATGTTCGGCATGGTGCTGGCCATCGGCATCCTGGTGGACGACGCGATCGTGGTGGTGGAAAACGTCGAGCGCATCATGAGCGAGGAAGGATTATCGCCACGCGAGGCAACACGCAAGGCGATGGGCCAGATCACGGGCGCCATCGTCGGTATCACGCTCGTGCTGATCGCGGTGTTCATCCCGATGGCGTTGTTCGGCGGCGCGGTCGGCGCGATCTACCGCCAGTTCTCCCTGTCCATGGTGTCGTCGATGGTGTTCTCCGCGCTCATGGCGCTGACGCTCACGCCTGCCCTGTGCGCGACCCTGCTCAAGCCGGTCGAAGCAGGCCATCATCGTGCGAAGAAAGGATTCTTCGGCGCGTTCAACCGCGTTTTCCACAGCACCGCGACCGGCTACCAGGGATGGGTGGCGAGGATGCTTACGCGCACCGGCCGCTGGCTGCTCGTGTATGGACTGATCGTCGCCTGCGTCGCCCTGCTCTATGTGCGCATGCCTTCCGCCTTCCTGCCGCAGGAAGACCAGGGCTACCTGATCACCAACGTCCAGCTGCCGCCGGGCGCGAGCACCAACCGCACGCTGCAGGTGATCGAGCAGATCGAGAACTTCTACCTGCAGCAGCCTGGCGTGGCGCGTGTGGTGGCGGTGGCCGGCTTCAGCTTCTCCGGCAGCGGTCAAAACGCGGCGCTTGTCTTCACGCCGCTGAAGGACTGGAGCGAGCGCGGCCCGGACCAGTCGGCCAGCGCGCTTGCGGGCCGGGCTTTCGGCGCGTTTTCGCAGATCAAGGATGCGATCGTGTTCCCGCTGAGCCCGCCGCCGATTCCGGAACTGGGCAACGCGACCGGCTTCACCATGCGCCTGCAGGATCGCGGCGGCGTCGGGCATGAAGCCCTGCTGGCAGCCCGCAACCAGTTACTTGGCATGGCCGGCAAGAGCCAGGCCCTCCAGGGCGTGCGCCCCGACGGCCTGGAACCGACGCCACAGCTGCAATTGAGCATCGACCGCGACAAGGCCAACGCGCTTGGCGTGACCTTCGCCGACATCAACTCCACCTTGTCCACCGCGCTCGGTTCGTCGTATGTCAACGACTTCCCGAACCAGGGCCGGTTGCAGCGTGTCGTTGTGCAGGCGGATATCCCTCAGCGCATGCAGCCGGAAGACCTGATGAAGCTGTACGTGCGAAACACCAAGGGCGACATGGTGCCCTTCTCCGCTTTCATGAGTTCAAAGTGGATCGTCGGCCCTGTCCAGTTGTTCCGCTACAACGGCTATCCGTCCATGCGCATTTCGGGCGGTGCCGCTCCCGGACGTAGCACTGGTGAAGCCATGGAAGAAATGGAAAAGCTGGTCGCCCAGCTCCCGCCGGGCATCGGCATGGAATGGACCGGCCAGTCGCTGGAGGAAAAGACATCCGGCGCCCAGGCCCCGGCGCTGTTTGCGCTGTCCCTGCTGGCGGTGTTCCTCGTGCTGGCGGCGCTGTATGAAAGCACGACGATTCCGATCGCCGTGCTGCTTGTGGTGCCGCTGGGCGTGCTCGGTGCCCTCCTCGGCGCGACCATGCGCGGCATGCCGAACGACGTGTACTTCAAGGTCGGCCTGATCGCCATCATCGGCTTGTCGGCCAAGAACGCGATCCTGATCGTGGAGTTCGCGAAGGACCTGCAGGCGCAGGGCAAGGGCCTGGTGGAGGCCACGCTCGAAGCGGTGCACCTGCGTTTCCGCCCGATCATCATGACCTCGCTCGCCTTCATCCTCGGCGTGCTGCCGCTGGTGATCGCGACTGGCGCGGGTTCGGCCAGCCAGCGCGCGATCGGCACCGGCGTGATGGGCGGCATGATCACCGCAACCGTCCTCGCCGTATTCCTGGTACCGGTGTTCTTCGTCGTCATCCGCAATGTCTTCAAGGGCAGTGAGCGGCAGCGCACGTTCTACATGGAGCACCTGCAACAGCAAGAGGGCAACAAGGCATGAACAGGAAGCACATTCTCTCCCTGATGGGCGCGGGCATCCTGTCGGCCTGCTCGCTCGCGCCGACATATGAAAGACCGGCTGCGCCCGTTTCCGATGCCTATCCGACGACTAGCGAAGCCGGCAATGCCAGCGCTAAAGGTTGGCGTGATTTTTTCCCGGACCAGCGGCTGCAGCGCCTGATCGAGGCGGCGCTGGCAAACAACCGCGACTTGCGCATTGCCGCATTGCGCATTGAAGAAGCGCGTGCGTTGTACAACGTACAGTCCGCGGACATCCTGCCAAACTTCAGCGTAACGGCATCCGGATCTCGCGCCCGCACGCCGGCCAGCGTCTCGCCGACGCGTGTGACGTCCGTGAACAGCACTTATCAGGTCGGCCTCGGCCTGTCTGCCTTCGAGCTGGATTTCTTCGGCCGTGTGCGCAGCCTGAACGATGCATCACTGTCCCAGTACCTTGCCAGCGAGGAGGCAAGCCGTGCCGCGCACATTTCGCTGGTGGCGGAAGTCGCCAAGGCCTATCTCGCCGAGCGCGCTTTCGACGAGCAGTATGAGCTCGCGCGCAAGACGTTCGAGAGCCGGGAGTCCGCCTACAGGCTGGCGAAACAGCGCTTCGACGTCGGCGCCTCCTCTGCATTGGACCTGCGCCAGAATGAAACGCTGGTGCAATCCGCACGTGCGTCCCTGGCCACGCTCACGCGGCAACGTGCGCAGGCATCGAATGCCCTTGCGCTGCTCGTCGGCAAGGCCATGACCGACCTGCCCGCGGCCCACACGCTCTCCGAGCAAAACATCGTCATCGAGATCCCCGCCGGCCTGCCCTCCGACCTGCTGGAGCGTCGCCCCGACATCCGCGCGGCCGAGCAGCGCCTCCAGGCAGCCAACGCCAATATCGGTGCCGCGCGCGCCGCATTCTTCCCGCGCATCTCGCTGACCGCTGCAACGGGCACGGCGAGCGGCGAGCTGTCGGGATTGTTCGAATCAGGCTCGCGCAGCTGGTCCTTCGTGCCGCAACTGGTGCTGCCTCTCTTTGACGCCGGCCGTAACAGTGCCAACCTCAGCCTGGCTGAAGTGCGCAAGAATGTTGCTGTAGCAGAGTACGAGAGATCCATCCAGGTCGCTTTTCGCGAAGTCGCCGATGCCCTCGCCGGCCGCGCGGCACTCGACGAGCAGATCGATGCGCAACGTGCCGTCGCGGACGCACAGGCGGAACGCCTGAAACTTGCCGACCTGCGCTACCAGAACGGCGTGGCGAGTTCACTTGAGGTGCTGGATGCGCAGCGCGAGCTGTTTTCGGCGCAGCAGGCGGTGGTGCAGGCGAGGTTGTTGCGGTTGACGAATGCGATCGATTTGTACCGGGCGCTGGGCGGGGGACTGGCGGAATCGTCGGTAAAGTAAGTCAGCGAACCAGCGGCTTGAGCAAAGCGATGGTGCGCGCCGTGGCGCCGCGGTGCTGGCGTGCGAACGCCAGCGCACGTTCCCCCATGCGTTCGCATTCATCCTTGTTGGCGAGGAGATTGGATGCGACACGAAGCATGTCGGAAGCAGTTTCCACGCGCGATGCGGCCCCTGCAGCGATCGCCTCTTCGCTCACGACACTGAAGTTAAAGGTGTGAGGCCCGATCAGCACCGGCTTGCCGACGGCGCAGGCCTCGATCAGGTTTTGTCCGCCAAGCGGCAACAGGCTGCCTCCAATGAAGGCGAGGTCGCATGCGGTGTAATAGGCGAACATTTCGCCCATTGAGTCGCCGAGCAATACACGAATGCCGTCAGGCAAGGCCGCGTCAAGCACGGATCGTCTTTGCATGGGCAATCCACGCACAGCAATCTTCGCTGCCACTTCATCGAAGCGCTGCGGATGGCGGGGCACGATGACCACCAACGCGTTGTCCAGTCCGCTACCATCCAAGGCGTCCAGGATCAGGTCTTCCTCCCCTTCACGCGTGCTCGCGCACAGCAGGACGGGCTTGCTTTCCATCATCTTGCGCAAGGCCTCACCGGTCGCAAGCGCCTGTGCCGGTGGCGTAACGTCGAACTTGATGCTCCCCGTTACGCTCACATTCGGCGCGCCAAACCGGCGTAGACGTTCCGCATCGGCTTCCGTCTGCGCGGCGACACAAGAAAAACCCTTGGCCGCTTCGCCCATCAGGGCCGACAGGCGATGCGCCTTGGCAAGCGAGCGCTCGGAAAGACGGGCATTGACCAATGCAACCGGGACGCGGTGCTTCACGCATTGTGCAATCAGGTTCGGCCACACTTCCGTCTCCATCAGGATGCAGATGCGCGGCGTGAAGTGCTTCAGGAAACGGCCGACCATGAAGCCCGTGTCATAGGGCAGGTAGCACTGCATGAGCCGGTCGCCGTGCTTCTGGAAAAGCGACTTCCCGGTTGCGCGACCGGTCGGTGTCATGTGGGTCAGCAGGATCGCGTGGTCCGGATATTCGCGCAGCAAGGCATCGACCAGCGGTTCCGCGGCACGGGTTTCGCCGACAGACACGGCATGCACCCAGAGCATCTTCTGGCCGGGACGCGCGGAGTAAAAACCGAAACGCTCCGCCATGTGTTGCCGATAGCCCGGTTCCTTGCGCCCACGCCACCACAGGCGACCGAGGACGAGCGGCAGCGCCAGCCACCATGCAAACGAATAGAGAAGACGGATCATGCTGTCTGGGGCCGGGCCGATGCCGGGCCGAGCAGGCGCCCGATGGCGCCGGCGACGTCGTCGACTGACGGTGGCGCGCCGAGGTCGCCGAGGTTAATGATGTTGGGCGACCAGTTGCCTTCCGTTTTCCAGCGCGGCGAGTCGCAGTACAACTCGATGGTGGGCCGGTTGTAGGCAGCAGCGATATGCGTGAGCCCCGTATCGACGCCAATTGCCAGGGCGGCGCGCTGGGCGAGCAGGACAGCTTCCATCATGGGCAGCCTGGGCAGGACGCGCGCGTTGGGCATCTGCGCCGCAAGTTGTTCCGCGGCTTGCTTCTCGGCGTCGCTCCCCCATGGCAGCAACACCGGCAAGCCGCGCTCGGCGAGCAGGCGTGCGACGGCGACCCATCCCTCGGGTGACCATTGCTTCGACGGCCGCGCAGTGGCGTGAAAGAATGCCGCATAAGGTTCCGCAGGCACCCAGGCGGGAATCTGCGGCATGTCCGGCGCGCGCAAGCTGAAATCAGCCGGGTGATCGACGGAATAGCCGAGAGCATCGGCCGCCACCAGGCGTCCGCGGAGCACGGCATGGGTGTGCCGGCCGACAGGCACGCTCTTCGTATGGAATATGCGCGAAGCAGCTTCGTAGCCGGAACCTTCCGTCCCATTGGCAAGACCGACTCTCTTGCCTCCCGGCTTCAGCCGCGCCATGCGCATGACCACGCCCGTCTTCAGTAATCCCTGCGTGTCGAACACAATGTCGTATTCCTCTTCGCGCAAGCGCTGGTGAAACGCGCGCATTTCGGCGCGCGTCGGCGTCGACAGCAGACTCTTGCGCCAGCGGCGCAGCGCATTCGGAATCACGTGGCGTACGCCGGTATTCAAGCGCACAAGGTTCACATACGCTTCTTCGACGACCCAGTCGATCTGCGCACTGGGGTACGCGCGCAGGATGTCGGCGACCATCGGCATGTTGTGCACGACGTCGCCAAGCGAGGACACACGTACGATCAGGATCTTCACGGGCAAACGGATTCCAGGTCAGAAAGGCAGCGCGGCGTCCGGCTTCGCGGCCAGGATTGCACTCCGGAACTCATCCTGGATGCGCTTGAGCGCCTCCGCCGATTCGCCCTCGAATCGCATCACCACTACCGGTGTGGTATTGGATGAGCGCGCCAGGCCGAAGCCGTCCGCATATTCCACGCGCAGCCCGTCGATCGTCACGATCTGCTCCGCA
>DASPMV010000039.1:0-11399 GCA_035626875.1 Noviherbaspirillum sp.
GTAGTAATCCTTCGCCTTCACGAAAAAGCCGATGGTGTCATGCACCGACGAGAACTTGCGGGTGCTGCCGCCCATCGACGGCACGCGGCGGTCCCAGATGATTTCGTTGACCATCGTCATGCGCTTCTTCAGCATGACGAAGATTTCCGGCGAGTAGCGCCAGGTCAGGAAGATGTACAGGCTGCCATTGGGTTTTAGTTTTGGCAGGGCGACATCGACCCATTGTTCTGTCCAGCGCAGGTAGGCCTCGGCGTCGAGCTTGTCGGAATCGTTGCCGTAGTCCTTGCCCAGGCCATAGGGCGGATCGGCGATCAGCAGATCGACGCTGCCATCGGGAATGCGGGCCAAGCCCTGCAGCGCATCCTCGCAAAAGATGCGGTTGAGCCAGGACGTCACTGCTGCACCCGCATGCCGCTGGCGTTCATTTCAGGCGGTACTCGGCCGATCCTGCGTGGGCCTGCAAGCCTTCGCCGTAGGCGAGTTCCGCGGCGACCTTGCCCAGAGTGCGGGCACCCTCTTCACTCACATGGATGATGCTGGAGCGCTTTTGAAAATCGTACACGCCAAGCGGCGACGAGAAACGCGCGGTGCGCGAGGTCGGCAGCACGTGGTTCGGTCCGGCGCAGTAATCGCCCAGCGATTCGGAGGAGAAGCGACCGAGGAACATCGCGCCAGCGTGGCGGATCTTGTCAGCCCACTGTTGCGCATTCTCGGTGGATATCTCGAGATGCTCTGCGGCGATCATGTTGGCGATCTCGCAGGCTTCGTCCATGTCGCGCACCTTGACCATCGCGCCGCGATTGACGAGCGAGGTGCGGATCACATCCTTGCGCGGCATGGCGTCGAGCTGGCGGTTGATGCTGGCTTCGACCTTTTCGATATATGCGGCATCCGGGCAGATGAGGATGGATTGCGCGAGCTCATCATGCTCGGCCTGCGAAAACAAGTCCATGGCAATCCAGTCGGGATCGGTCGTACCATCGCAGACCACAAGGATCTCGGACGGGCCGGCAATCATGTCGATGCCGACGATGCCGAATACGCGGCGCTTCGCTGCGGCGACGTAGGCATTGCCGGGGCCGACGATCTTGTCGACCTGGGGAATCGTTGCCGTGCCATACGCTAGCGCGCCGACGGCTTGCGCACCACCGATGGTGAAAACGCGGTCGACGCCGGCAATTGCGGCAGCGGCAAGCACCAGTTCGTTCTTCACGCCGCCCGGCGTGGGAACGACCATGATGACTTCCTGTACGCCGGCGACCTTGGCCGGTATGGCATTCATCAGGACGGACGACGGATAGGCCGCCTTGCCGCCCGGAACGTAGATACCGACACGATCAAGCGGCGTTACCTTCTGGCCGAGCACCGTGCCATCCGCTTCCGTGTAGGTGAAGCCGTCGCCGCCGGTTTCTGCCTTCTGGCGTTCATGGTAGGCGCGCACGCGGTCTGCGGCGGTCCGCAAGGCATTGCGACGCTCCGGACTCAGGCTTTCTAGGGCGCGCTGCAGTTCGGCCTTGCCGATTTCCAGTCGTCCGACATCGCTTGCATCGAGCTTGTCGAAGCGGTTGGTGTATTCGATAACGGCCGCGTCACCACGCGCCTTCACGTCTGCAAGGATCTGGGCAGCTGCGCGGTCGATTGCCTCGTCTTCGCTCGCCTCGAATGCGAGCACAGCACTCAACTGCGCTTTGAAGTCGGGATCTGTGGAGTCGAGTTTGCGAATCTGGATGGTCATGGCCTTATTCCGCTTTCGATGCCTTTTCAAAGGCTTCCAGGATGGGCTGCAGGCGGTCGCGCTTGAGCTTGAGCGCAGCCTGGTTCACCACGAGGCGCGAGGAGATTTCCATGATGTGCTCGACTTCGACGAGGTTGTTCGCGCGCAGCGTGCTGCCGGTGCTGACGAGGTCGACGATGGCATCGGACAGTCCCACGAGCGGACCGAGCTCCATTGAGCCGTACAGCTTGATCAGGTCGACGTGGACGCCCTTGGCGGCGAAGTGCTCGCGCGCGCACTTCACGTACTTGGTGACGACCCGCAGGCGTGCCCCCTGGCGCACTGCGGAAGCGTAATCGAATCCCGCAGGCACAGCAACCGACAGGCGGCATTTCGCGATGTTCAGGTCGATCGGCTGGTACAGTCCTTCACCGCCGTGCTCGAGCAGCACATCCTTGCCGGCCACGCCGAAGTCGGCGGCACCGTACTGGACGTAGGTCGGCACGTCGGAGGCGCGCACGATGATGACGCGCACAGCCGGATCATTGGTCGGCAGGATCAGCTTGCGCGACTTTTCCGGATCCTCAGCGACGGTGATGCCGGCCGCCTGCAGCAGCGGCATGGTCTCTTCGAAGATACGGCCCTTGGACAGTGCGAGGGTCAGTTGCTGGCTCATCATTTCACTCGCTGGATGTTGGCGCCGACAGCGGAGAGTTTGGCTTCCATGCGATCGTAGCCGCGGTCCAGGTGGTAGATGCGGTCGACCAGCGTCTGGCCATGCGCGGCGAGCGCGGCGATTACCAGCGATGCAGAGGCGCGCAGGTCGGTTGCCATGACGGGCGCGCCAACAAGCTTGTCGACGCCCTGCACCACCGCGGTGTGGCCGTCGATGTCGATCGCTGCACCGAGACGGTTCAGTTCCTGCACGTGCATGAAACGGTTTTCGAAGATGGTTTCCGTCACGCGGCTGCTGCCGTCGGCAATGCAGTTGAGCGCCATGAACTGGGCCTGCATGTCGGTGGGAAAACCGGGGTATTCGGTCGTGCGGAAGCTTACCGCCTTTGGACGCGCTGCCATCTGGACGCGAATCCAGTCAGGGCCGGTGGTCAGGATGGCACCGGCTTCGCGCAACTTGTCGAGGGCGACATCGAGGATGTCGCTGCGGGTGTTTTTCAGGGTGACGTCACCGCCGGCGGCAGCGACGGCGCACAGGAAGGTGCCGGTCTCGATGCGGTCCGGGATCACGGTGTGCGAAGCGCCGTGCAGCTCGTCGACGCCCTGAACAACGAGACGGTCAGTGCCGATGCCTTCGATCTTCGCGCCCATCTGCACCAGCAGGTTGGCGAGGTCGGTCACTTCCGGCTCGCGTGCGGCATTTTCGAGGACGGTCTCGCCCTCGGCCAGCACGGCTGCCATCAGCAGGTTTTCCGTACCCGTCACCGTAATCATGTCGGTAACGATGCGCGTGCCCTTGAGCTTCTTCGCCTTGGCGTGGATGTAGCCGGCTTCGATGGCGATTTCGGCGCCCATCGCCTGCAAGCCCTTGATGTGCTGGTCGACGGGGCGCGAACCGATCGCGCATCCGCCTGGCAGGGACACCTTGGCTTCGCCAAAGCGAGCAACCAGCGGGCCGAGCACGAGGATGGACGCGCGCATGGTCTTCACCAGCTCGTATGGCGCTTCCAGCTTTTCGATGGCGCTGCCGATGAGCGACATGCGGTCGCCATCCTGCTCGACGCGCAAGCCCATCTGGCGCAGCAGCTTGAGCATGGTGTTGACGTCCTGCAGGTGCGGGACGTTGGACAGCTGCACGGTGTCGGCGGTGAGCAGGCCGGCGCACAGGATGGGCAGGGCCGCGTTCTTGGCACCGGAGATATTGATTTCACCCGACAGGCGGTTGCCGCCGGTAATAAGCAGTTTGTCCATTACTGTTGCTGGAATTCTTCAGGGGTCAGGGTTTTCATCGACAGCGCATGGATTTCCTGGCGCATGCGATCGCCGAGTGCCGCGTACACGAGCTGATGGCGCTGGATGGGCCGCTTGCCGGCGAAGGCCGGCGACACGATCACTGCGCTGAAATGATGGCCGTCGCCCTCCACTTCGAGATGGGTGCAATCAAGGCCGGCGGCGATATAGTCTCTGACGAGCTCGGGCGTGGGGAGCATGGTATTCCTTTAGTGGCGCAGCTTGTATCCGCTCTTCAGCAGGCGGATGGCAAAGCCTGCGAGCAGAAGGAAAAATACGCTGACGATGATGAAACTGGTCAATGGATCGACGTCGGACTGGCCGAAAAAGCCATGACGGAAGCCATCAATCATATAAAAAAACGGGTTGAAGTGCGACACCGCTTGCCAGAACGCGGGCAGCGAGTGAATGGAGTAGAACACGCCCGACAGGAAAGTCGCTGGCATGATCAGGAAGTTCTGGAAGGCGGCGAGCTGGTCGAACTTTTCCGCCCAGATACCGGCGATCAGGCCCATGGTGCCGAGGATGGCCGCGCCCAGCAGCGCGAAGATGACGATCCACCATGGCGAATGAAACGAGATATCCGCTGCCCAGACTGTCACGATGAATACGCCGGTTCCCACCGCAAGGCCGCGCACGACGGAAGCGAGCACATACGCCCCGAACAGCTCCCAGTGCGAGAGCGGCGGCAGCAGCACGAACACCAGGTTGCCGGTGATCTTGGACTGGATGAGCGAGGACGAGCTGTTGGCGAACGCATTCTGCAGCACGCTCATCATCACCAGGCCCGGGATCAGGAACGAGGTATAGCGCACGTCCGGGTAGACCTGCACGTGGTCTTCCAGCACATGGCCGAAGATCAGCAGGTACAGCATCGCAGTGAGGATCGGTGCGGTGATGGTTTGCATCGCGACCTTCCAGAAGCGCAGGACCTCCTTGTAGAACAGGGTGCGGAAACCGATCATTTCTCGCCCTCCATGATCTGGATGAAGACGTCTTCCAGGTCGGCCTGCTGCAACTGCATGTCGTCGATCACCGCGCCCGCTTCACGCAGGCGGGCGAGGATGGGTTCGACCTCCGTGTATTCGTTGACGCGCAAAGTGTACTTGTTGCCCGAGATGAGTTCGTCGGGATGCGAGACCAGGGGCTTGAGACCGTCGGGAAGCCCGCCTTTTGCAAGCCGGACCACCAACTGCGAACCGGAAATCCGCTTGATAAGCGCGGACGTGGAATCGAGCGCAACCACCTTGCCGGCCTTCAGCATCGCGATGCGATTGCACAGCGCCTGGGCCTCTTCAAGGTAGTGCGTGGTGAGGACGATGGTGTGGCCCTCTCGATTCAGCCGTGCGATGAATTTCCACAGCGTCTGGCGCAACTCGACGTCGACGCCGGCGGTCGGCTCGTCGAGGACGATGACAGGCGGCTTGTGGACCAGCGCCTGGGCGACCAGCACCCGGCGTTTCATGCCGCCGGACAGCGCGCGCATGTTGGTGTCGGCCTTGTTCGTCAGGTCGAGATTGGCCATTACCTCATCGATCCACTTGTCGTTGTTCTTCAATCCGAAATACCCGGATTGCATGCGCAGGGTTTCGCGCACGGTGAAGAAGGGATCGAAAACGAGTTCCTGCGGGACGACGCCGAGGCGCTTGCGTGCCTCGCGATAGTCGCGCACGACATCGTAACCATGGATGGAGACGTTGCCGGCATCGGCGCGATTGAGGCCGGCGATGATCGAGATCAGGGTCGTCTTTCCGGCGCCGTTCGGGCCGAGCAGGCCAAAGAATTCGCCCTGCTCGATGGACAGTGTCACGCCGCCAAGTGCCTGCAGCGACTTGTAGCGTTTTTCTACATTGACGATTTGGAGTGCAGCCATGCTGGCTTGGTTTTCTTGAAAGGGCTGGCGACGGACCGCGAAAAGATGCGATGCGAGCGGCGAAACCCTTGATTATATTGGATTTCCCGGGCGGAAGCCGGAATTGGAGACTGACCTGGCAAGGTCAGTGATGCGGTAGGTCGGTGCGAGGGGACGTGTGAAGCAACTCATCCACGTCATACAGGTTGACCAGGCTCTGGAGATTGGCGGGAAGATTGCTGAACTCCAGGGATTTGCCATTGCTGCGCGCCGCCCGTTGCCAAGCGAGCATGGTGGCAACGGCGGCGGAATCGACCACGGTCAACTCACCGAGGTCGATCTGGGTCTGCCCGTCGGCGATCGCGCGCAATCCGGCGTCGAGCACGGATTTCGCGTTATGCACGGTCAGCGTCAGGGCGGGACGGTAGGACATCAGGACTTGGCCGTCTTGGCTGCGCTCGCGGCGAGGCGCTTGTTGCGGTCGGACAGGGCCTTGATCAGGCCGTCGATGCCGCCCTTGCTGATTTCGGCAGCGAAGTTGCCCTTGTAGGTCTCGACCAGCCAGGCTCCCAGCACGTTCACGTCGTAAATCTTCCAGCCGGAAGGCGACTTTTCCAGGCGATAGTTGAGCTGGATCGGATCGCCGCCGCGCGGCTGCAGGACCTGCGAGCGCACTTCGACTTCGGTATCGCTGGCGTCGGCGCGCATCGGCTTGAACTCCAGCTTCTGGTCCTTCACCTGGGAAATCGCGCCCGAATAGGTATAGACCAGCAGCGTGCGGAATTCATTGGTGAGCTGCTTCTGCTGCTCGGGCGTCGCCTCACGCCAGAAACGGCCTGCTGCCAATGCGGTCATGCGCTGGAAATCGACATGCGGCAGGATCTTCGCTTCGACGAGTTCGAGCACGCGCTTCTGGTTGCCCGCCTGGATATCCTTGTCGGTCTTGGCTGTCTCGAGCACTTCCTGGCTGATGCGCTTGACGAGTGCATCCGGTGCTTCCTGCGCGAGTGCTGCCGGTGCAAATGCCAGGCCGGCGAAAGCGAAACCGGCGACTGCAAACAATTTCTTGAAAACGTTCATATCTTCCTGGGTAAAAAAGGCGGACTGCTTAGGGTCCGGGACAGGTTGGCAGAGCCGATAAACGGTATCGTACCAAACGGCGGCAAAACGGATCGGCTATTGCTTTGATTCCTTTTCAACAACCTTGGCGTTTGTTGCGCCGGCGCCGTTTTGTTCCACTTCGACAACCGCCCCTTGGACAGGTTCCGGATTTGTTGCCACAGCAGCATTGCCGGGGGCACTGCCGGCAGCGGAATTGCCACTGGCTTCGCTGGGCCCCACGTCGAACTCGTACGCGCTGCTCGGCGGATCCCCATCGTAGACCTTGTTCTGGCGGCGCTGCAGATAGGCATCGCGCACGAACTCGTAGCGGTCGAGCGCGGCTTCCTCAATCAGGTTGGACGCGTCAAGCACGGCGGCGCGCTGGTCGACGGCGCGCACCACCGATCCGATGTTGCGCGTGTGCGCGGGCCGAAGGTGGTGCCACGGATCGGCCTCGATATCCACTGGCAGGACGACGACATCGCGCAGGGTGGAAGAGCCAAGGATCGGGAGCACGACGTAGGGACCGGACCTCACCCCCCATTTGCCGAGGGTCTGTCCGAAGTCTTCCTTATGCTTGGGCAGCCCCGCTTCCGAGCCGATGTCCAGCAAGCCACCAAGACCAAAAGTGGAATTGAAGGTAAAGCGCATCACGTCCGACAAGCCGTCCGCCACTTTGCCCTGCAACAGGTTGTTGACCGCCGTCCAGCCATCTTCCAAGTTGCCGAAGAAGTTGCCCACCCCAATTTGCACGAAGTCAGGCAACGTCTTGTACACTTGCGCCGCCGGCTTGACCGCTGCCTGATCCACGGTGTCGTTGAACTGGAACATGGCGCGGTTGAATTTTTCGAACGGATCCTGAGGATGCGTGGTGGCGCAGCCGGTCAAGGCAAGCACCGCCGTCAGCGTCATGATTCTTAACGCAGGGCCCATTATTTTTCGCCTTCCTTTCCTTCGGCTGCTTTGCTGTACAAGAACTGGCTGATGAGGCTTTCCAGCACCACGGCGGATTGCGTCATTTTGATGCGATCGCCCGCCACAAGGTTATTCGTATCACCGCCGGCTTCGAGACCGATGTATTGCTCGCCTAGCAGGCCGGACGTCAGGATCTTCGCGGACGTGTCCTTGGGGAATTTATAGCTGTTTTCCAGCTCAAGGGTGACGACGGCCTGGTAGGACTTGTCGTCGAACCGGATATCTCCCACGCGACCGACCACCACGCCGGCACTCTTGACTGGCGCGCGCGGCTTCAGTCCGCCGATATTGTCGAACTTGGTGACGACCGGATACGTCTTCTCGAAGGACAGTGAACTCATGTTCCCCGCCTTCATCGCCAGGAAGAACAGGGCGGCTGCGCCAAGCAGCACGAATATGCCCACCCACAAGTCTAGTGATTTTCTTTGCATGACCCAATACCCTAAATATAGGATGCGGAACCGCTTTGCGGTGCCGTAAAACGAATAACCGTGCTTTGCACATGTCTTTTCGGCATGTGCTTTCCCGGTGTCAACTAAACATTAGCGCCGTCAGCAGGAAGTCCAGCCACAGGACGGCAAGCGATGCGATCACAACGGTGCGCGTCGTCGCCCGCGCGACGCCTTCCGGCGTGGGCTGCGCCTCATATCCCTGGAACAAGGCCGTAAACGTGACGGCGAAACCGAACACAATGCTCTTGATAACGCCGTTGGCGATGTCGTTCCACACGTCCACGCCAGCCTGCATCTGCGACCAGAAAGATCCCTCGTCGACGCCGATCATCAACACGCCGACGATGTAACCGCCGAGCACACCCACTGCGCTGAAAATCGCGGCCAGCACCGGCATGGCGATGACGCCGGCCCAGAAACGCGGCGCGATCACGCGCTGCAGCGGATTCACCGCCATCATCTCCATTGCGGCCAACTGCTCGCCTGCCTTCATCAGGCCGATTTCCGCCGTCAGTGAAGTTCCGGCGCGGCCGGCGAACAGCAAGGCGGTCACGACCGGACCGAGTTCGCGCGTCAGGGACAAGGCCACCAGCAGGCCGAGCGCCTCTTCCGATCCGTAACGGTTCAGGGTGTAGTACCCCTGCAACCCGAGCACGAAACCGACAAACAGGCCCGATACGGCAATGATCACCAGCGAGTAATTGCCAATGAAATGAATCTGGTCGGTCACCAGGCGCGGGCGGCGCAACACCCCTCCCGACGAGGCAAGGACGGAAAAAAACGTGCGTGTGGCAAACCCGACGTTGACCACCGATTCCCGAACCCAGCGCCCCAGCGATTCGATCGCCCCCGTCATCGCGCCACCTCGCGGAACAGGTCCTCTTCCAGTGAACGGCCGGGGTAATGGAAGGGCACCGGGCCATCCGCTTCGGCGTGCACGAACTGCTTCACGTACGGGTCCTCGGACGCCAGCATCTGTTGCGGCGTGCCGTGCGCAACGATCTTCCCTTGCGACAGGAAGTACACGTGGTCCGCGATCAGGAAGGTTTCATGCACATCATGCGACACAACGATCGAGGTGGAACCGAGCGCGTCGTTCAGACGGCGAATCAGGTTGGCCGCGACGCCCATGGAAATCGGATCCAGGCCGGCAAACGGCTCGTCGTACATGATGAGCTGCGGGTCCAGCGCAATCGCGCGAGCCAGCGCCACGCGCCGCGCCATGCCCCCGGAAATTTCGGATGGTTTCAGATAAGCAGCATTCCGCAACCCTACCGCATGCAACTTCATCAACACCAGGTCGCGGATTAACTCTTCCGGCAGGCGGGTGTGCTCGCGCAGGGGAAACGCGACGTTCTCGTAGACGGTGAGGTCGGTAAACAAGGCGCCGTGCTGGAAAAGCATGCCCATCCGGCGGCGCATTTCATACATCAGCTTCGAATCGCGCGCGTTGACGGCCTGACCATCGAAATGGATGCTGCCCTTCTGGGCCTGCAACTGGCCGCCGATCAGGCGCAGGATGGTCGTTTTGCCCGAGCCGGAGCCACCCATGACTGCAACCACCTTCCCGCGCGGGAAGTCCATCCGGAGTCCGGAAAGAATGGAGCGTGTTCCATAGGAAAAATGCAGGTCGTGGATTTCGACAAGGTTAGGCACAACGATTTATTTGACTCAAAAGTTAGATTGTAGTGCAAAACGCTCAACCGGGCCGGGATGTCAGCCCGGAATGCATGTTGAAAAACGACAAAAAACCCGCCTGACCTTACGGCCCGGCGGGTTTTCTGCGCAATCGCGGAATCAGCGCGGCAGAACCGAGGATCCCATCAGGAATTCATCGACAGCGCGTGCGCACTGGCGGCCTTCGCGGATCGCCCACACAACGAGCGATTGGCCACGACGCATGTCGCCGGCGGCGAATACCTTGTCCACCGAGGTCTTGTAGCAGCCCTCGCCGTCCGTGGTTGCCTTGGCGTTGCCGCGTGCATCCTTGTCGACACCGAATGCATCCAGCACCTGCTGCACCGGGGAGACGAAGCCCATTGCCAGCAGCACCAGGTCGGCCTTGAGTTCGAACTCGGAGTTCGGCACTTCGACCATCTTGCCGTCCTTCCACTCGACGCGGGCAGCGATCAACTTCTCGACCTTGCCGTTCTTGCCTTCGAGGCGCTTGGTCGCCACCGCCCAGTCACGCTCGCAGCCTTCCTCATGCGAGGAAGAGGTGCGCAGCTTGGTCGGCCAGTACGGCCACACTAACGGCTTGTTTTCCTGCTCGGGCGGTTGCGGCAGCAGTTCGAACTGGACGACCGAGGCCGCACCATGACGGTTGGAGGTGCCGACGCAGTCGGAACCGGTGTCGCCGCCGCCGATTACGACGACGTGCTTGCCGGTTGCCATGATCTGGTCCTTCACCTTGTCGCCGGCGTTGACCTTGTTCTGCAGCGGCAGGAATTCCATCGCGAAGTGCACGCCCTTCAGCTCACGGCCGGGGACTGGGAGGTCGCGCGGCTGCTCGGCGCCGCCGGTGATGATGACAGCGTCGAAATCCTTCTTCAGCTGGTCGGGGGAAATCGTTTCCTTCGCCCAGTTGTAGACGTTCGGCGTAAAGTCCTTGCCGACGAAGACGCCAGTGCGGAAAGTGACGCCTTCAGCCTTCATCTGCTCGACGCGGCGGTCGATGTGCGACTTTTCCATCTTGAAGTCGGGGATGCCGTAGCGGAGCAGGCCGCCGACGCGGTCGTTCTTCTCGAACACGGTCACGTCGTGACCGACGCGGGCCAACTGCTGTGCTGCAGCCATGCCTGCAGGGCCGGCGCCGACAACAGCAACCTTCTTGCCGGTCTTGGTCGCCGGCACTTGCGGCTTCACCCAGCCGTTTTCCCAGCCCTTGTCGATAATGAAGTGCTCGATCGACTTGATGCCCACCGGGTCGTTGTTGATGCCGAGGGTGCAGGCAGCTTCGCAGGGCGCCGGACAGATGCGGCCGGTGAACTCGGGGAAGTTGTTGGTGGAGTGCAGGTTGTCCAGCGCTTCCCTGTAGTTGCCGTGGTAAACCAGGTCATTCCAGTCCGGAATGATGTTGTTGACCGGGCAGCCGTTGTTGCAGAAAGGGATGCCGCAGTCCATGCAACGCGCGCCTTGCACCTTGGCGTCGGCGTCGGACAGGTGCATCACGAATTCCTTGTAATGCTTCTTTCGCAGTTGGGGTGCTTCGCTCGCCTCTTGCAGGCGTTGGTATTCCAGAAAGCCGGTTACTTTTCCCATTTTTTACTCACAGTCTGGGCCACAGGGGTCGCTTGCGGGATCCCTGTGGCCGTGTATTTATCAATTAGGCCGCGATCTT
>DASPMV010000040.1:0-23299 GCA_035626875.1 Noviherbaspirillum sp.
ATGATCCGTGGCGTGTTCAAGAATGCGCTCGACATCGACCTGCCGAACCCGTTCCCGGTCATGCAGTATTCCGAGGCAATGGGCCTGTACGGTTCCGACAAGCCGGACATGCGTGTCAAGCTGCAGTTCACCGACCTGACCGCCGTCATGAAGGATGTCGACTTCAAGGTATTCTCCGGCGCTGCCAACATGGAAGGCGGACGTGTGGTCGGCCTGCGCGTGCCGGGCGGCGGCGCGATGCCGCGTTCGGAAATCGACGCCTACACCCAGTTCGTCGCCATTTATGGCGCCAAGGGCCTGGCCTACATCAAGGTCAATGAAAAGGCGAAGGGCCGCGACGGCCTGCAATCGCCTATCGTCAAGAACATCCACGACGCGGCCCTGGCTGCGATCATCGAGCAGACCGGCGCGCAGGACGGCGACCTGATTTTCTTCGGCGCCGACAAGGCGAAGGTGGTCAACGATGCGATCGGTGCGCTGCGTGTGAAGATCGGCCACAGCGATTTCGGCAAGAAGAACGGCCTGTTCGAAGACACCTGGAAGCCGCTGTGGGTGATCGACTTCCCGATGTTCGAGTACGACGAGGAAGGCCAGCGCTACGTCGCTGCCCACCATCCGTTCACCTCGCCGAAGGATGGCCACGAAGACCTGCTGGAAACCGATCCGGGCAAGGCACTGGCCAAGGCCTACGACATGGTGCTCAACGGCTGGGAACTGGGCGGCGGTTCGGTCCGTATCCATCGCGCCGACGTGCAGAGCAAGGTGTTCCGCGCGCTGAAGATCGGTGCGGAAGAGGCACAGCTCAAGTTCGGCTTCCTGCTGGACGCGCTGCAGTACGGCGCGCCTCCGCACGGCGGCCTGGCATTCGGCCTCGACCGTATCGTCACCATGATGACCGGCGCCGAGTCGATCCGCGACGTGATCGCCTTCCCGAAGACGCAGCGTGCGCAGTGCCTGCTGACGCAAGCACCTTCGGAAGTCGACGAGAAGCAGCTGCGCGAGCTGCACATCCGCCTGCGCAACGTGGAGCCGGCAGTCAAGGCCTGAGGCGTTTGCGAATGAACAGGGAAGGGCGCGGTTTTCCGCGCCCTTTTTTGTTTGGCCCGGGGCATTCGGCTATCATGTCCGTGCACTCCGCATTGCAGCCGGCCCATGAACAAACCCTACAAGATTCCCGAATCGGTCCTGGTCGTCATCCATACTGCGGACCTCGACGTCCTGCTGATCGAACGCGCCGACAAGCCGGACTACTGGCAATCCGTCACCGGTTCGAAGGATGCGCTCGATGAGCCTCTGGCCGTTACCGCTGTGCGGGAGGTGTTCGAGGAAACCGGCATTGTCGTTTCCGACGACCTCGAACGCATCGATCGCGCCGTCCCGATGCGCAACCTGACGGACTGGCATCTGTCGAACATCTACGAAATCTATCCAGTCTGGCGGCACCGTTACGCGCCGGGCGTAACACAGAACACTGAACATGTCTTCGGCCTGCTGGTCCCGCGCGATATCCCAATCACGCTGGCGCCGCGCGAGCACGTTGACTTCATCTGGCTGCCCTATCGCGAGGCGGCCGACAAATGCTTTTCGCCCTCGAATGCGGAGGCGGTCCTGCAGCTCCCGAAATATCTGCAGAAGGCCTGAAACTTATCCTGCGACAATCTTCTCAGAGACAGTGTTCTCACTATGAAAGCGCGCCTTCCGCAACTGTTGCGCAGCGTCTAGAATGAATTCATGAAACTTCGCATCGCGACGTATAACATCCATAAAGGCGTCAGCTCCCTGCGCAGCATGCCGCGTATCCACGCATTGAAGCAGGCACTTGCCTCGATGGAGGCGGACATCCTGTTCCTGCAGGAAGTGCAGGGACGGCATGATAAGTATGCAATGAAGCATGCCAATCTCTGGCCGGAACAGGCGCAGCACCAGTTCCTCGCCGGCGATTCCCACCAGGCGGTGTACGGGATGAATGCGGTCTATGACCACGGCCATCACGGCAATGCGCTGCTCAGCCGTTATCCCGTCCTGTCGTCCAGCAACCGCGATGTGTCCGACCATGCGTACGAAGCGCGCGGGATCCTGCATTGCGTGGTACAGACGCCGGCTTGCGACCTGCACTGCTACGTGATCCACCTCGGGCTGTTTGCGCGCAGCCGCAAGCGGCAGACCGAGGCATTGATCGAGGCGGTCACCACGTCATCGCCGCCCGACGCCCCGCTGATCATTGCGGGCGACTTCAATGACTGGACCAACCAGCTGAGCGACTCCCTGCGAAACGAACTGGGCGTGACCGAGGTGTTCGACGAAAACCTCTCATCGCGCGGCTTCGGTACCTACCTGCGCATGCTCGGCGGACGCGGGCCGAAACTGAAACCCGCCCGGACCTTCCCGGCGGCATTGCCTTGGCTGCGGCTTGACCGGATCTATGTCCGGGGATTCCAGATCGAGAGTGCGCAAGTCCTGCACGGCCCGATGTGGGCCAAGCTGTCCGACCATGCGCCGATCGTGGCTTCGCTCCACATGAAAGCGCAGGCGCTCGCAGCGGCAATGTAGAATTGGCAGCTTCACCTTCGTCGGAGTGTGCTCCCGGTTATGCGTCCGGTAACGTTTACCGCCCACAATCACGTCACGCTTCTGCATTGCGGCGCCGAATTCTTTCCGGCGCTGATTGCCGCCATTGACGCGGCGCGCTTTGAAATCTATCTCGAAACCTACATCTTCACGCTCGACATGACCGGCGAGGCGGTGAAGGACGCGCTCATCCGCGCGGCCCAACGCGGTGTCATGGTCAACGTCATTACGGATTGGCTCGGCACCGGTCATCGTCAATCCGTCATCCTGAACCAGGCGTTGACGGAAGGCCGCGTCAATCACCGCGTATTCAATTCCTGGTTCCGGCGCGGCGTGGCGCGCAGCCATCGCAAGATCTGCGTGGTGGACCGCCAGGTGGCCTTCCTTGGCGGGCTCAACATCAACCACGATTACATCTCCGACGACGGCTTCAACGAACCGCTGCCGGCGCCGCGATGGGACATCGCCGTTCGCATCCGCGGCCCGCTGGTATCGTCGATCTACCAGGACGTGCAGTCGCAGTGGTTGATGCTCAAAGGGCTCAGCCTGCGGCATCGCTGGGAACTGTTCCGGGAACGCCGCAGGACCGGCCACACCCTGGGCGAAGGGCCGGCGATGGCCGCGTACGTTGTGCGCGACAACTTGCGCAACCGGCGCACGATCCAGAAAACCTATCTCAAGGCGCTCGGCGGCGCGCGCAGGACGGCGATGCTGGCCAACCCGTATTTCGCGCCGGGCCGCAAACTGCGCGACGGGCTGGCCGCTGCGGCGGCGCGCGGCGTGCAGGTAACCCTGCTGATCGGCGTCGGGCAATTTCGCATCCAGGACGCGGTTGCGCATTCGTTCTATCCCAAGCTGCTCAAAAGCGGCGTGCGGATCGTCGAGTACCGCAAGACGCAGCTGCACGGCAAAGTGGCCGTGATCGACGATGAATGGTCGACGGTCGGCTCCAGCAACTGGGACGGCTTGAGCCTGCTGATCAACCATGAGGCGAATGTCGTGGTGAAGGATGCCGCGTTTGCCCGCACGCTGCGCGGCAAGATCGAGGACGCCATCGCCGAGGGCGTGACCGTCCGTATGGAAGACTACGTCAACATTCCCTGGTACGAGCGCGTGTGGTACGGCGCGGCATCGATGCTGTACAAGGGCATCCTGCGCATCGTGACGCTGGGCCGCTACACCGAATAACTACAGAATCCTGGCAAGGGACCGGATGCCCTCGCGTATCGCGGTCGGCGTCAGCGCGCTGTAGCCCATCACGAATCCGTTCCGCTTGTCCATACCAAGGTAAAGCCGCGACAGACGCGGCAGGTCGATCCCGGCATCCGCTGCCAATCCCGCAAGGCGCTGGTCCGATTGCCTCTGGTCGGCCAGCAGGCAGGACGTCTGCAGCCCGCCTTGCGCCGCAAGGGGCACCAGCCGGTCGCGCAGGTGCCGGTCGGTTTCCTCCATGAAGATGTCGCGCCGCGCGCGGTACAGCTCGCGCATGCGGCGCACGTGCGCCATGAAATGTCCGTCGCGCATGAAGTCCGCCAGCACGGCCTGCATCAGGGGCGAAGCATGGCCGTCGACCTGGCTGCGCGCCGTGACGAAGGCTGGGACCATCTGTCTCGGCACGACAAGGTAGGCGAGGCGAAGGCCGGGGAAGAGCACCTTGGAAAAGGTGCCCACGTACAGCACGCATTCGTGCTGGTCCAGTCCATGGATGGCGGACACCGGGCGGCTGTCGTAGTGGAACTCGCTGTCGTAGTCATCCTCCACGATCCACGCGCTCGACTGCCGTGCCCATTCAATCAGCTGCAGCCGGCGGGACAGGCTCAGGGTGACCCCAAGCGGATACTGATGCGACGGCGTGACATAGGCGAGACGCGCGCGCGGCTGCAGATGGATGCCTTCGTCCACGCGCAGCCCGTCGGCGTCGACGGGTACCGGGACGATACTTGCGCCGGCACCAGAAAAGGCGGTTTGCGCACCGCGGTAGCCGGGTTCCTCCAGCCACACCGGGTCGCCGTCATCCAGCATCATCATCGCGATCAGTCCGAGCGCCTGCTGCGAACTCGTCAGCACGATCACCTGTGAGGCATCGCAGTTCACGCCGCGCGAGAGCGAGAGATATTGCGCGATCGCCTCGCGCAAGGCCGGAAGCCCCTGCTGGTCGCCGTACATCATCCACTGCGGCGCATCGTGCCTGGCATGGCGTGCAAGCAATTTGTGCCATGTCTCGGCAGGGAAGGATTCCAGTGCAGGCATGCCCGCGGAGAAGGCGCGGACCACGCGGGCATCGACGCAGCCGCCCATGCGGGCGATCTGTGCACCGCGCTTTGACAGGGTGACGGAAGCCAGGCTGCTCGTGTGCGATTTCCTTGCCTGTCGGCCGGTCGCCGCGTGTGCGCTCACATAGCTGCCGCTGCCCACGCCGCGGGTCAGGTAACCCTCATCTTCGAGCTGGGCATAGGCGGCTTCCGCCGTGCTGCGCGAAATGGACAGATCCGTAGCGAGCGTGCGCGTGGAGGGCAGGCGATCGCCGGCTTTGAGTGTGGAATCGAGGATTGTGGAGCGGATGGCGCGATAGACGCGTGTCGAAAGGGTTCCTGGAAGCCCCCCGTCCTGCTCCAGCAGGGTCAGCAGTGCACCGGTGAACGTGCGGGTCGAGGTATTCATGAATGGTCTGTTTAACCTGCCGTAAATGGTCTGCTCCGGCAAACCATTTAACGATACCATCCTTCTTGCCTGTTTGATCACTTTGGATGAAAAGGAAGACACGATGCAAGCGCAACTCCAGCATTACCTCGACAAGCTCGCGTACGAAACCGATCCCTCGGACCTGAAGGCGGCGCTGACGGCCAACGAGAATATTGTCGTGATCGACGCCCGCTCCGCAGAGGCGTACGCGATCGAACATATTCCCGGGGCGATCAACGTCCCGCACCGGACGATGAGCGAGGAAACGACCGGGCACGTCGACCGCAACGCCCTCGTCGTCACCTACTGCGACGGCATCGGCTGCAACGCGTCCACCAAGGGCGCGCTGAACATGACAAGGCTGGGATTCAAGGTCAAGGAACTGATGGGCGGACTCGACTGGTGGAAGCGCGACGGATACCCGACGGCGGGCGAGAAGGGCAGTCAGGGCAACAGCGAGATCCTGTGTGGCTGCTGATTGCATCCTTCGCAGGGCGCGGCCGGAGGACGTGGAAGCGCTGGCCGCACTTTGCGTTGAACATGCTGCTTTCGAAGGCGTGACGCTTGAGAGGGCGCCGGATGTTCCAGCCTTGTGCACGGCGATGCTTGGCGGCAGTGCCGCTTTGACCTGCTGGGTGGCGGAGATTGGGGGCGCCCTTGCTGGCTATGCCACGGCTACGCGCGAATTCTCCACCTGGCAGGCGGACTATTACCTTCACATGGATTGCCTCTACCTCCGCCCAGCTGCAAGGAACCGCGGGCTGGGCGAAGCGCTGGTCAGCATGATGGCTGCCGAATCAGTGCGCCTGCGCTGCGGCGGCATGCAATGGCAGACGCCCGCGACCAATCTGCGCGCGGTGGGGTTCTATCGGCGCATTGGTGCGCAATCGAAAGACAAGCTGCGTTTCTACCTGTCCGCGGACGCGACAAAGGCCTTAGCGGGAAACGTGCGGAGTTAGGCGGGTGACGGCGGAACGAGGATGTTATCCTCATGCGCGTTATCGAATTTTCATCGTTTGTGCCGATACGCCATGTCTGACTTGATGAAGAAAATGAAGTTCCGCCTCGCCATATCCGTCACCGCCGCGGCTTCGCTGCTCGGATGCGCAAGCACGCCGACCCGACCTTCGTCCGTCGCACGAGGCGACTACGACGCCGCGAAGGAATATGTCACCCGGTTGATCCAGCACCGGATGAAAGCGCACTCGCTTGTCGGACTCAGCATCGTTCTGGTGGACGACCAGAAAGTGGTCTGGGCCGAAGGTTTTGGTCATGCGGACAAGGAACGAAATATTCCCGCCACGGCAGACACGGCCTATCGCGTGGGGTCGATTTCCAAGCTGTTTACGGCCACGGCCGCCATGCAACTCGCAGAGCAGGGCAGGATGGATATCGACAAGCCCTTGCAGACCTACCTGCCCGCCTTTTCAATCAAGTCGCGCTTTCCCGATTCCGCACCGGTCACCCCGCGCCATCTCATGACACATCACTCCGGCCTCCCCGGAGACGTCATCAGGGGCATGTGGAATCCGAACCCGGAATCCTTTACCGGCGTCGTCGAGAAGATTCGCGATGAGTACACTGCCAATCCACCCGGCTATGTCTGGGCGTATTCGAATGTTGGCGTCACGCTGCTTGGACATGCCATTCAGAACGTGTACGGCGAGAATTTCAGCACAGGGATGGCGCGCCGCGTCCTGCGTCCCCTGGGCATGCGGGACGCGTCATTCTCCGCCCGACCGGAAGGGTCGCAGATGGCACGCGCCTACAGGGACGGCGTCGCAAGCGACGACCCGCCATTGCGTGACGTGCCGGCGGGCGGGCTGAATGCAAGTGCGGCAGACCTGGGCCTTTTCTGCAGATGGTGTTCGCCGGTGGTAAGTCCGGAGAGCACCAGATTCTGCGCTCTGAAACCGTCGCGGAAATGCTGCGTCCGCAGAATACCGGCGTTGTGCTCGACGGGAGCTTCAAGGTCGGGCTGGCCTGGATGCTTGGCGGTCTGGGAGATATCGATATCCGCAATGCCGGGCCGGTCGCTCACCGTGGCGGCGCGACCCTGATGCATAACAGCCAATTGATTGCGCTCCCGAACCACAAGCTGGGCGTGGTCGTGCTCGCCAATTCTGCCAATGCCAGACCGGTCGTCGATGAAGTTGCGACCGAGACGCTCAAGCTGGCGCTTGAAGCCAAGACAGGCATCCGGCAGCCGGACAAGACCAAGGATGATGGACGCGAGCCGTCCCTGTCGGAGGAGATGCTGTCACTCTACCCGGGACACTATGAAACCATCGCCGGCACGGCAAAGGTCACGCGCAGCGGCGACAGGCTGAACGCCGAACTGTTCGGCAAACGCTTCGACCTCATTGCGCGAGGCGATGGGCAGCTCGGCCTGCGCTACAGGCTGCTCGGCATGCTGCCGGTTTCTCTTGGCGCCCTGTCGGAAGTCGGTCTGTCACGCACTCGGATCCATGGTCGCGATGTCCTGTATGCGACGACCGGATCGCAGAACATGCTCGTGGGCGAGAAGGTCATGCCTACGCCGATCCCTAACGTATGGAAGGCGCGCCTCGGTGACTACGATGTGGTGAACGGCGACGGCGACTTCACGCTCCCGGAACGTGTTCGCTTGTTCGAACGGGATGGATTCCTGGTGCTGGAGGCAACGGCGCTGAAGCTCAGCCCAGTCCCGCTCACGCTCATCGCCAACGCAATCGACGACGCCGAACTGCGCATCCTCGGCGTCGGGCGGGGCAAGGGCGAGACGATACGCGTGGTGCGGGTCGACGGAAGGGAATACCTTGCCTTTTCGGGCTATCTCATGCGGAAGAAGTCCGGTCTATGATGTGACTTTCCTTCCATGCACCCATGGCGCAGCGCATCCGAATGTGAGATAAACGTGTACAAGAACCAGTACGCGTCCAACGCACACTCCAGGAGGAAGCCATGTCCGCTCTATTGACGACCGAGTTTTCCGGCACCATTCGCCGCCCCATCGACACTGTCAGCCGCCAGTTTGGGGACGTCCACCATCACAGCACGCACCACGTGCATCCCGACCTGACGTTCACTATCCTGTCGGAGCAGGACGAGGTCTGCCGCTTCAGGCAGGAAGTGCGTCTCATGGGGCTGAAGCAGGCGGACGAGATCGTGCAGACGCGCCTGCCGGACGGCAGCATCGACAGCGAGGTCGTTGCCGGCACCAACCAGGGCATGCGGATGCTGCAAACGTTCCGGCAGGAGGGGCCGGAAGCGACGACCGTCAAAATCCGTATCGAAGTGCCGGTGAGCGGCGTGAAGAAATGGTTCAAGCCGCTGTTCAAGGCGGCCGTGGACAGCACACTGAAAAAAGCATTCGAGGAAGATCGGGTCGACCTCGAGCAGCGCGGTTATCCGCGCGGCTGATCACTGCATGTGCGAAGCCGCACGCGCTTCCGCCTTGATCCAGTCGCAGAATGCCTTCACCGCGGGACGTGCCTCGGCATCGGGCAGGCGCAGCAGGTGGAAGCGGTAGGGGCCGAGCACGCGCTGCGGCAGTGCGCGGACCAGCCGGCCGCTGCGCAGGTCTTCCTCGATGAATGGCTCCGCCGCGATCGCCACCCCCTGGCCATTGGCTGCCGCTTCCAGTGTCAGGTAGGTATGCGAGAAGCTGGGGCGGGCCGGGCCGTTGTAATGCACGCCGAACGCCGCCAGCCAGCGTGACCAACTGATTTCGTCGGGGATGCGCATCTCCACTTCATCGTGCAGCAGCGGGTGGCGCAGCAGGTCGGCGGGCTCGCGCAGGTCTTGTGCGGCTGCCTTGAAGGCAGGACTGCACACTGCGGAGAACCATTCTTCGAGCAGCACATCCGCCTTGAGTCCTGGATAGGGGCCGGTCCCCATGCGGATCGCCACATCCACGCCTTCCCGAACAAAATCTGCCGGGTGCAGCGATGCCAGTACGCGCATGTCGATCTCCGGATGCTGTTCGCGCAGGCGGCCGAGCCGCGGCATCAGCCAGCGCGCAACGAGCGAGGGGACGGAGGTGACGGTCACCACGCGTTCGTCGCCGTGGCGCTTCACCGCTTCCGATGCTTCCGCCAGGCCGTTCAGCAAGGGACGCAATGCTTCAGCGTATTGCCTGCCGGCGGGCGTCAGCACGACGCCGCGTGCCAGGCGCTGGAAGAGGGTGACACCGAGCCAGTTTTCGAGTTGTTTCACCTGGTGAGCGACGGCACCTGCCGAGACATGCAGCTCTTCGCCCGCACTCTGGAAGCCGCCGTGGCGCGCGGCAGCCTCAAAGGCGCGGACGGCAGGGAGCGGCGGCAGGCGAAACGGTGTCATGGCTCAAAAATATTGGGGCTATCCGTCAAGAATATTGATTTGTTCCCTTGAAGGCAAGGAAATACACTGGCTTTACCCTCAATCCGTTTTGCTCTCGCCGCCATGACGATCTCCCGCCGCGCCGCCATTGCCCTCGTGTTGCTGTCTGCCCTCGGCTTCGGCAGCATGGCGCTCTTTGCGAAAGTGGCCTATGCGTCCGGCCTCACGCCGAGCATGCTGCTGACGCTGCGTTTCGTGCTGGCAGTGACGATGCTCGCACCGGTGATCTGGTTGAAGCGATTGCGCCTGCCGCGCGGCAGGACGCTGGCCGGATTCGCACTGATGGGCGCGCTCTATACCGCACAGTCGCAGAGCTATTTCACGGCACTCATGCATGCGAGCAGCGGTCTGGTCGGGCTGCTCCTGTATGTATATCCCGTCCTGGTCACGCTGCTGGCAGTGGCGTTCGGCTGGGAAAGGCTCGACCGGCGCACTTTCGCCCTGCTGGCACTGGCGATCGCCGGCATGGCCGTGATGCTGGGCGGCGACCTGCAGGGCACGCCGCTGGGCATTACGCTCGGCCTGGCGGCGGCTGCGATCTACGCCGTCTACATCACGATCGGCAGCCGGCTGACCGGCGGCACTGATCCGCTTTCGGCCACGCTGGTCGTGATGACGGCCGCAGCCATCGGCAACGGCGGGTTTGCGCTTGCCGCCGGTGCCGCATTGCCGGTCGACGCGACGACCTGGCTGGCGGTCCTTGCCATTGCCTTCGCCTCGCTGGTTGCGGTTGCCTGCTTCCTCGTCGGCATCCAGCATATAGGCGGTTCGCAGGCCTCCATCATTTCCACGCTTGAACCGGTCATCACGCTTTGCCTGGGCATCGCGTTGCTCGGCGAATCGGCAAGTGCCGGCCAGCTGATCGGCGGCGCCATGGTCCTGGCTGCAGTCATCCTGCTCGCGAGGAAACCGAAGCAACAAACTATCTCGGATCAAGGCTGCGCCCAACCCGCTTCCTGAGTGAGCGCTTCCGTGGCAAGATCACTGCTCATCACGCTTGCCAGGGAAAGCAATGAACACAATCACCATCGTCGTGGGCGCGGCCGCATTCGCGTTCGGCCTCTACAACATCATCATGCGCCGCAACGGACCGCAGAAGCTGTCCAGGCTGCAGGCGATGAAAGACCTGTTCGGCGAAAAGACCGGCGACACCGTGCATCTGCTGGCCTATGCGATCACACCGCTGCTGGCGGGCGCGGTATTCATGTTCGCCGGCACCCAGGGCGTTTCGCTTTTCTGACCGGCGCCTATACTAAGAAACTGTTCCCCGCCGCGACGCATCGACATGGACTTCGCTCCCGATCTGCTGGATATCCTGCGCAACGCCCGCCACATCGCGACGTTCACGGGCGCGGGCGTGTCGGCGGAAAGCGGCATTCCGACATTTCGTGACGCCCAGACCGGGCTGTGGGCGAAATACCGCGCGGAAGACCTCGCGACGCCGGAAGCGTTCCGCCGCGACCCCGTCACCGTCTGGGACTGGTACGCATGGCGGCGTGACCTGATGCGCGCGGTCGGACCGAACCCCGGCCATCTTGCCATCGCCGCGATGGAGCGACTGGTCCAGCGCGTCACGGTGATCACGCAAAACGTGGACGGACTGCATATGCAGGCGGGCAGCAGCGAAGTCATCGAATTGCACGGCAATATCTGGCACAACTTGTGTGCGGATTGCTCCGCCAGCGTCCCCGAATCCGAACTCACTGCGGATATCCCGCCTGTCTGCCCTCATTGCCAGGGAAAGGTCCGTCCTGGCGTGGTCTGGTTCGGCGAAGCATTGCCGGCGCAGGCATGGACCCGTGCGGCGGAAGTCCTGGAAACGGCGGACGTGTTTTTCTGCATCGGCACTTCCAGCCTGGTCGAACCGGCGGCCAGCCTGCCCCGTGACGCCCGCGCATGCGGACGCACTGTGATTCAGATCAATCCGGAAGTCACCAGTCATGATGAGATTGCGCAGTATGTCTTGCGCGGGAAGGCGGGCGAGGTCATGCCCGCGCTGGTAAAGGCTGCATGGCCGCAGGTCGCCTGACCTGGGCGCATCAACGTTGCTCCAGAGGGAGGTTCTTCCATGCAAAACGATGAACAGGTGATCCGCATGCTGGTCAACGAATGGCAGACCGCGTCCGCCGAAGGCAACGTGCAGCGACTGGCCGAACTGATGGCCGAAGACGTTATCTTCCTCACTCCGGGGCAGGCACCGATGCGCGGCAAGCAGGCCTACATGGATGCCTTCCGGGAAGGCATGAAACATTACCGTATTGAATCCCAGGGCGAGATCAAGGAGCTGCAGATTGCCGACGATCTTGCGTATTGCTGGACCCAGCTCACCGTTACCGTAACCCCGCATCGGGAAGGATTGCCGATGCGGCGCTCGGGCAATGCACTCTCCATTCTGCGCAAGTCGCCCGAATCGGGCTGGGTCATCGTACGCGACGCCAACATGCTGACGCCCGAACCTGTTTCCATGCTTTCATAACTCCCTTCCGGAACTTTCCTCGTCGTCTTTCCTCCTTCCTTCACGCGCCGCGCGCCTGGCGCGGCATCCGTCATTTCGACACAGGAGGAATCATGGACGTGCAGGAACAGACATTCGACCAATTGCAGAAAGTCGCGGACCTCGTCAAGGAAATCAAGTTCGCGATGCTGACCACCGAGGAACCCGATGGCACCTTGCGCAGCCGGCCGATGGCGACGATGCAGATGGATGCATCGGGCGTCCTTTGGTTCTTCACCGCATTGTCGTCACCCAAGATTGAAGAGGCGGAACAGCATCGGCAGGTCAACCTCAGCTATGCGCGCATCGACAAGCAGGATTACCTGTCCGTGTCCGGCACCTGCGAGATCGTGCGCGACAAGGACAAGATGCTCGCGCTGTGGACGCCATGGGTCAAGCCGTGGTTCCCGCGCGGCGTGGACGACCCGGATCTTGTGCTGCTGAAAGTGACGATCAACGAAGCCGAATACTGGACGGCTCCCGGCAGCGCGGTGGTGCGTCTCTACGGGTTGGCCAAGGGTATGTTGACCGGGAATACCGACGCACTGGGCGATAACCGGAAGGTCTTCATGTGAAGACGCGAGGGCTGTAAGGCTTACCTCGCACATGTAAGAAAGTGTGTCGCCATCCTTCGCCGATGGCCTGCAGCTGCCGCTTTCGACCGGCACGAAATTTGCGGCAGGTGCCCATTCGCGCCCCTTGCCGGGCGATCCCCTACCTGAAATGAACACGCCACTTGCGTGGCATGAAAGGAGTACCGCAATGTCCCTCGATCTATTCAGTGCGAAAGGCTGCGCGCTCGAGCAGCAGCGCTTCACCTGGCGCGACATGGTCGGCAAGCCGATCAGCAAGCTCGACGACGATGCCTTCACGCGCGTCCGCATCATCCTCATGAACGGCATCGAACTCGAGTCGCTGCGCTTCCAGCACATGGCCGCGCGCATGAGCCGCGACCTGCGCCTGAAACTGGCGCAGATCCGCCGTACCGAGCAGCACCAGGCAACGATGGTGAACTGGCTTCTCGGCCCCGATCATTCGCCATTGGAAACCACGATTGCCTATGAGCAGGTCGCGATCGAAGTGACGGCTGCCGTTGCACAGCGCGAGCCGGATCCCTATTTCGCGCAGGCATACCGCTTCGGCCTGCTGGAGGACTTCGACCACCTGTACCGCTATTCCGCGCTGCTGGACCGGCTGGAAGGCAAGGACGCCAACAACATCCTGCAGAACTACACCGATATCCTGCCGGGTCGCCCGACGGTGGACGAGCACCGCCACCCGCAGGACGATGTGCGCGAATCCTACGACCGCAAGACCGCTGCGCCGCTAACCAAGCTGCACGCATTGATGATTACCGCGGCGGAATTCCAGACGCATGACTATTACATGAACGTCGGCCCGCTGTTTGCCGATCCGGTCGCGCGCCAGCTGTACGCGGAAATCGCCTCCATCGAGGAGCAGCACGTCACGCAATACGGTTCGCTGATCAGCCCGGATGAAACGGTGCTGGAGCAATGGCTGATGCACGAGGCTGTCGAGTGCTACAACTACTACAGCTGCGTGCAGCAGGAAACCAATCCGCGCATCAAGGCGATCTGGGAACGCTTCCTCGATTACGAGCTGGGTCATTTCCACACCGTTGCCGAACTGTTCAAGCAGCATGAGCAGCGCGATCCCGCCGAGCTCTTCCCGACTGCGCTGCCCGAGCCGGTGCAGTTCGCCAGCCAGCGCGATTTCGTGCGCCAGGTGTTGGCGCAGGAAGTGGACATGCGCGCCCTCGGCACGCAGTTCGTCAACAAGTCGCAGGAAAGCCAGGCCTCGATCGACTATCGCACGCATATCAACTCCGACGGTTCCCCGAGCGAATCCGTCGCCGGCGGCTACGTGTGGAACCCCGGCACCGAGCTCAACCGCAAAGTGGCCGTCGCGGTCTGACGCGGCGTAACGGAAACGAACACAAGGAGCAGCAATGAAAGAGCAGACCCCCATGGGCATGAACCGCACCGGCATGCAGATGTCGCCGTTCGACGCCAGCGCAATGACGGGTGCGCCCGCATCGATGACGCCGGCCACGCCGGGTGACGACAGCGCATTGGCCCAGATGCGCAGCACCTATATCGCCGAATCCGACCCAATCGGTTCCGTGCCCATACCCGGCACGGTGAAGGGCGCCCTGACGACGGGCGTATCCATGCTGACCGGCGACCAGCCGCAACTGCTGCTGGACAAGCTGGGCGAGCGCCTCGCCTTCGAACGGACCGGCACGCGCCTCTACGATGCGCTGGTCACCAAGTTCGAAACCATGCAGGACCAGTCGACCAGCATGACCCTGGCCGACCTGCAGAAGATCCGTCAGGACGAAGCGCGGCACTTCGCGATCGTGGCCGATGCAATCGAGACGCTGGGCGGCGACCCGACCTCGCAGACGCCCTGTGCCGACCTGGTGGGCGTGGAATCGATGGGACTGATGCAGGTGGTGACGGATCCGCGGACCACGATCGCGCAGTCGTTGCACGCCGTCCTCGTTGCCGAGATGACCGACAACGCCGGTTGGGAACTGTTGATCGCCCTCGCGGAAGACCAGAACCAGAATTCGCTGATCTCCGACTTCACGGTTGCGCTGGATGAAGAGCGCGCCCACTTGCAGCAGGTGAATGCGTGGTTCCAGGAAGCGACCCTGGGCGAGGTGATTTCGAACGGTGCCATCGTTGATGACATCGGCGACGCCAATCCCTCGCAGCTGCACTGATCAGGCACCGGTCGCCGGCTGGTTCGCCGTTCCTGCTCCCGTCAGGTAGGCAACCAGCTGGCGCCCTTGCGCGGATAAACCTTCGAGCGTGCGCACGCAGAGGCGCAGCTCGCGTGTCGCCCAGCCGTCGTCGAGCGTCACGATGGCGACAGGAAGCGTCCCGCTGTGGCGCTGCGCCGCCGCTTCGGGCAATACCGCCACGCCCACGTCCTGCGCGACCAGCTGGGCGATGGCAAAGAAGCTCGGCGCACGTACGCGCACCGTGAGCGGCTTGCCGAGCACCGTTGCCATCTCTTCCACGAAACGCTGCATGGCTCGTTCTTCGGGCATGCCGACGAATGCAAAGCCCAGCGCACCGCGGAACAGGCAATGTCCCCGCGCAGCCAGCGCGTGTGCTTGCGGCACCAGCAGCACGAGACGGTCGCGCCGGAAGGGCAGCGAAACGACGTCCTGCATTGCCAGGTTGCCGTCGAGGACGCCGATGTCGATGTCGCCCGCCTGCACCGCCTGCAGGATGTCCCGGCTGGAACGCTCCTCCACCTGCAGGTCGACTTCCGGGAAATCGTTGAGGAAAGGCCCGAGCGCCGGCGGGAGGAAGGTGCTGTTGGCGACCGTGTTCGCCGCCAGCCTGACGCTGACCCGCTGCCGGCCGGCCAATCCGTCGAGCGCCTGGGTCAGCTGCTGCGCTTCGGCAATCACCCGCCGCGCATGATCGAGGGCGATGCGGCCGGCAGGGGTGGGCAGCATGCCGTCCGCGTGGCGCTCGAACAGTTTCATCCCCAGGCGCTGTTCCAGCAGCCGCAGGCGGTTGCTGGCGGCGGACAGCGCAATCGGGAAATCCGCAGCCGCCCGGCTCAGGCTTCCAGCATCGGCAACGGCAACGATCAGCCGTAAATCGGTGAGGTCGAAGTGCAAGGTTTCTCCAATCGCGAAGGCCGGGTACAGAAAATAAGCATTTTAGCCATTTTGACTACGCGGCAGAATAAGACTAACCCTTACCCTGTGTGTCGCCATGACCCGTACCCTGTCCCTCAATTTCAGCCGCTGGCTGCACGACGGCCGGCTGTATGCCGTGCTGGCGGCGGCCGGTTTCTCGATGAAGGCCGTGTTCGTCAAGCTCGCGTACGGCACCGCGCCGGTTGACGCGCTGACCTTGCTGGCGATGCGGATGGGCTTTGCGCTGCCGCTGTTCATCTGGCTGATCCTGCGCACGGGTGGCGAAGGGGCGTCCCGGCTAAGCGGGGCCGACGGCGTCCGCATCCTGATGCTCGGCTGCGTCGGCTACTACCTGTCCAGCCTGTTCGATTTCTACGGACTGACCTACATCACCGCGGGCCTGGAGCGCATGATCCTCTACCTTTATCCGACGCTCGTGCTGCTCCTGCAGGCGTGGCTGATGCGGCAGCCGCCCGGCAAGCGGGCGTGGCAGGCGATGGCAATCTGCTATGCCGGCCTCGCCATCGCATTCGCCCACGATCTCGGCCAGCGCGGCAACGGCGGCGATGTGATGCTGGGCGCTGCCTGGGTATTCGCCAGCGCCGTCACCTATGCGATGTACTACCACGGCACCGGCAGCATGGTCGGCCGCATCGGCTCGACACGTCTTGCGGGGCTGGCCGGGAGCGCCTCTTCCGTGCTCGTCCTCGCGCACTTCGTGCTGTTCGGCCAGCCGCAATCGCTGGCCTCCTTACCCGCTCCGGTCTGGGGTTATGCGCTGATGATGGCGGTCTTCTCGACCGTGCTGCCGGTGTGGTGGCTGTCGCTGGCGATCCAGCGGCTCGGCGCCGGGCAGGCCGCGGCGATCGGCACGATGGGACCGGTGCTGACGGTGTTCGCCGCCTGGATCCTGCTCGGCGAGTCGATGTCGTTGCTGCAACTGGCCGGGCTCGCGCTGGTCATGTTCGGTGTGACGCGCCTCAAGGCCAAGCCCGTCGCGCCAGTCCCCGCCCACGCCGTAGGCGCACAGAGGTAGCCGGCAATGGGCGAGGCAAGCGTCGCACTGGCCGTGACTGCGGCGTTGACCTTCCTGCTTGCCGGCTTTGTCAAGGGTGTCGTCGGCATGGGATTGCCGACCGTCGCCATCGGCCTGCTTGGCCTGGTCATGGCACCGGCCGAAGCCGCAGCCTTGCTCGTCGTGCCTTCCCTGGTCACCAACATCTGGCAGCTCGCCGCCGGGCCTGCCTTCCTCCCCCTTGTCCGACGCTTGTGGCCGATGCTTCTGTGTTTCTGTATTGGAACCTGGGCCGGCGCGGGCGGTCTGAACGACGGTGCTGCAACACAGGCCAGCACGCTGCTTGGCATTGCGCTGATTGCCTATGCGCTGCTTGGCCTGAGTGCGAAGCAGTTTTCCGTCTCTTCCTCGGCCGAGCGCTGGTGTTCACCGTTGGTCGGTATCGCAACCGGACTCGTCGCAGTGACAACCGGCGTTTTCGTGGTGCCGGCGGTGCCTTACCTGCAGGCGCTGGGCTTGAACAAGGATGACCTCGTGCAGGCGCTCGGTCTGTCGTTCACCGTGTCGACGGTCGCGCTGGGCAGCGTGCTGCTTGCTGGCGGTTTCTTCAAGCCTGCTGTCGCCGTTTCCTCGCTGCTCGCGCTTGCTCCTGCCATCGCAGGAATGCTGGCCGGGCAGTGGGTGCGGTCGCGGGTGCGTGCGGAGCAGTTCCGCGTCTGCTTCTTCGTCGGACTCCTGCTTCTCGGGGCGCACCTCGCGTTGCGACACGCGTTTTAAAAGCCTGTCTTCTCCCTTTGATAACACGGCGATGTGTGCGTGCAACACCGCACGAAAAATAGATGCTTCCATTCATTGTCGCCCGGTAACTTATCCTCAACACTCTTCGACATGGTTCACACGAAGGTCTCCCTCGACGACATCGAGAAGCACGCGCTATTGCAAGTGGCGGAAAGCGGCTTCCACGTTGTCACGCTCCCCGATTTCAATGCCTGGATCTCCGGTCCCGTCAATGCATTCTTTCCGCATGAACGGATGGTGTGTGCCATCGGCCAGCTGTTCGGGGAGGAAATCCGCATCCGGCACCTTCTCGGCGTGAATTGTCCGCCCGAGTGCATCGAGCGCTTCGACCGAATCACCAGTTTCCGCGAGCGGGGCATGGTGCAGCGATGGCTGTCGCAATACCGAGCGCAGATTGTCAACGCCGCCGACATGCGCGGCCAGCTGTCGCCCGAGGAACATGAAGATGCACTGAGGGTTGGCGCAAGCAATCTTGCCGTCTTCGGGTGCCTCGACAGCGGAGGGCAGGGCGGAACCTACGTCAGCTTTTCCGGCGTGCCTGGACAGCTCACAGCCAGGCATGCCTTCAAACTCGAACTGCTCATGCCCTACCTGCACATGACGGTCACCCGGATCTTCCATCGCAACGGCGAGCAGGCCGGCGAAACGGCGCAACGCTCGGCGAAACTGACGCGCCGCGAACAGGAAATCCTTGCACTGATGTCGACTGGCATGTCCAACCGCGCGATCGCGGAACGGCTGTCGCGCAGCGAGCTGACAGTGCAGAACCATGTGCACGCGATCTTCAAGAAGCTCGGTGTGCGTAATCGCGTTGCCGCTGTCGCAACCTACCGGTCGGTGCTGCCGCTGCTGGCGGAAACGCGCCTGCCGGGCGAGCAGGCAGTTCAGTCCAGGAGCAGGGATGCCGAGACGGCGGACGCGTCCTGCCTGCCCGGCCATGGCGCGGCCTGAATGCAAGTAGAACAGGATTCATCAATAAAAAGCGTTCATCGATCGATGTCGATCCGACAGGCGCACAGTTCAAACCCCGGAGGAGAAAATGCTGAAAAATTTGTCCATCAAATCGCGGCTGGTCTTTGTGATCGGCCTTCTGTCCGTGCAGCTCATTGTCGGCGGCATCGTCGGCATGTCAAGCCTGGGGGCGGCCAACGGATCGATGAAATCCCTGTATGACAACCGACTCGTCGCCCTGGGCCAGCTTGACCGGGTAGTTCGACTGCTGACGCGGAACCAGCTCGCCGTTGCCAAAGCGGTCACCGGCAAGGCCGACAAGATCGGGCAGCATGTCGCCGAGGTGGAGGCCAACATCGAGGAGGTCAATAAGGTGTGGGAAGCGTACATGAGCAACTCGTTGACGCCCGACGAGAAGAAACTGGCCGCCGAATTCGCCGAAAGCCGGAAGAAGTTTGTCACCGAGGGGCTTCAGCCTGCGTTGTCTGCGCTGCGCGCCCAGGACACGGGGCGCGCCACGGAACTGCTGCATGGCGCGATGAATGAGTATTTCCTGCCCGTGCGGAAGGGAATCGACGGCCTCATCAACCTCCAGCTCGACGTGAGCAGGCAAGAGTATCAGGCGTCGCAGGCATCCTATGTCCTCGTCAGGAACCTGTCGCTTGCCGGCATCATCCTCGGCGTCCTCACCGGCGTCGTTATCGGAGCCTGGCTGATCCGTTCGATCTCTCGCCCGCTCGAGAAGGCCATCAACCTCGCCGGCAGCATCGCCGCCGGTGACCTGACACAACGCATCGATGTGGAATCGCGCGACGAAACCGGAAGGCTCATGTCCGCGCTGAAGGACATGAACGGCAGCCTCGAAAAGATTGTCGCCGAAGTCCGCAACAGCACCGAGACGATTGCCACCGCGTCCGGCCAGATCGCTGCAGGCAATATGTACCTGTCCTCGCGCACCGAGCAGCAGGCCAGCTCGCTCGAGGAAACCGCATCCTCCATGGAAGAACTCACCTCTACCGTCAAGCAGAATGCCGAGAACGCGCGCCAGGCCAACCAGCTTGCCGCGTCGGCATCTGAAGTCGCCGGTCGCGGCGGTCAAGTGGTCGCCCAGGTCGTCGATACGATGAGCGCCATCAATGATTCGTCGCGCAAGATCGTCGATATCATCAGCGTAATCGACGGCATCGCCTTCCAGACCAATATCCTTGCGCTGAACGCTGCCGTGGAAGCGGCGCGCGCCGGCGAGCAGGGCCGCGGTTTTGCGGTCGTTGCCGCGGAAGTCCGCACGCTCGCGCAGCGTTCCGCTGCGGCGGCGCGGGAAATCAAGACACTGATCGACGACTCCGTGGAGAAGGCGCATACCGGCGCCGAACTGGTCAACCGCGCCGGCAACACCATGGAAGAGATCGTCGAAAGCGTCAAGCGCGTCACTGACATCATGGCCGAGATCGCCGCCGCGAGTAACGAGCAGACGGCGGGCATCGAGCAGATCAACCAGGCGATCACCCAGATGGACCAGGTAACCCAGCAGAATGCGTCGCTGGTCGAGCAGGCTGCAGCCGCGTCGGAATCGATGCAGGAGCAGGCGGGCACGCTCGCTCAGATGGTCGGCGTATTCAAGCTTTCGGGTACCTACTCGGTCGCTGTTGTGCAGCCGCACAGCGTGGCGCCTGCCCCGGTTCCGGCGAAACGGAAACCGCAGCGGGCACCGGCAGCCAAGGTTCCGGCCCCGAGGCGCGCGGCCAAAGTGCCCGCTGTTGCCGGCGGCGAATGGGAAGAGTTCTAGACATGCAGGTTCGCCGGCGCCGCAAGGCGCCGGCGCTGTCTCGGATCTTGTTTCGCACGCCATCTTCTTGATTGTCCACATCTCCCGGCGCAAGCCAGCCTCACGCGCCTCGCCTAATCGCGTTCCAGCCCTTCCAGACCCGACTCGGTACACACGTGCCTTCACGCCGCCCGGTATTGTGTTGTTTGCAAGCTTTTTCGCTCTTTCCTTGAAGAGGATTGAAAAAACAACGACTTATATTGCAGCGCATGATAGAAAAAGCACGGTCAGACTATAAAATGGAGGCTGTTGCAGAAATTGACAGATGAGCACTGATTCCGTACGCATCGACAAGTGGCTGTGGGCCGCACGATTTTTCAAGACCCGTTCGATAGCGACCGATGCTGTGGATGGCGGAAAGGTGCGCCTGAACGGCGAACGCGTCAAACCCGCGCGCGGCGTGAAAACAGGGGACTTGCTGGAAATCGACAACGGCTCGACCGAATGGGAAGTGGTGGTCGACGGCCTGTCGGACACCCGCGGATCGGCATCTGTCGCGCAAACACTCTATACGGAGACCGAGCGCAGCATTGCGGAGCGGCAGAAGAAGGCAGAACAACGAAAGCTGTTCCGGGAACCAGGCGAAGCGATCAAGGGGCGACCAACCAAACGCGACAGGCGGCAAATCGACAAGCTCTAGAGCGCTTCATGCCCTGTACGGGACGGGGCAAATCACTCTCCAGCACTTTCCAGGCGACGACGTTTCCCTGCCGATCTTTGCCTGAGAGGCCACTAGAATCGACCCTCTAAGTTCCCGTTTGACATTTATACTGCGGTAGATAATAGTACGAGCGTTCGCTTCAGTTCGACCGCGCTGTTTTTTGATTCTTTGATGGGGCATTACTGTGGCTACAAACATGACTGATTCGACACCCAAATTGATGCGTAAAGGCGAACTCACCCGCGCCGCGATTCTTGACGTGGCACTCGACCTGGCCAGCCGTGACGGGCTGGAAGGGCTCACGATCGGTCTGCTCGCAGACAAGATGAACATGAGCAAGTCGGGGGTGTTTGCGCATTTCGGTTCACGCGAAGATTTGCAGATCGAAGTCGTCAAGCTGTACCACCACCACTTCGAACAGGAAGTGTTCTATCCGAGCATGAAAGAACCGCGTGGCTTGCCCCGCCTGCAAACGATGTTTGCACGCTGGGTCAAGCGCGTGTCGGTTGAAATTGCGTCCGGCTGCATCTACATCAGCGGCGCGGTCGAGTATGACGACCGCCCCGGCGCCATCCGCGAAGAACTCGCCGGCATGGTCCGCGCATGGAAAAACGCCCTGCGCCGCTGCGTGGTACAGACGGTAGAGATGGGGCACCTGTCCGCCGAAACCGATCCCGACCAGCTCGTATTCGAAATGTACGGCCTGATCCTCGCCCTGCACCATGACGCCCGTTTCCTGAAGTTGCCCGGCAGCGTGAACCGCGCCGAAGTCGGGTTCGAACGACTGATCAAGAGTTACACGAATCCGCAGCAGGCTGAAAAGCCGGCCGCAAAAACGAACCCCAAAACCGCTGTCAAAAAATCAGCCTAATCCGTTTTAGCCGTCAGGAGAAATAACATGGGTCAATACGTCGCTCCCTTGCGTGACATGCAGTTCGTCCTTCACGAACTGCTCAAGGTCGAAGATGAGTTCAAGCAATTGCCTGCGCACGCAGAAATCGACAAGGACATCATCAACCAGGTGCTGGAAGAGGGCGGCAAGTTTGCGTCCGAGGTGCTGTTCCCGCTGAACCATTCCGGCGACCGCGAAGGCTGCGCGCTGGACAAGGAAACCCACAAGGTCAAGACCCCGGCAGGCTTTGAAGCCGCCTACAAGCAGTACGTCGAGGCCGGCTGGCCTTCGCTGTCCTGCGACCCGGAATTCGGCGGACAGGGCCTGCCCATCGTGGTCAACAACTGCTTCTACGAGATGCTGAACTCGGCCAACCAGGCATGGACCATGTATCCCGGCCTGTCGCACGGCGCCTACGAGTGCATCCACGAGCACGGCACGCCGGAACAGAAGGCCCTGTACCTGCCCAAGCTGGTCTCCGGCGAATGGACCGGCACCATGTGCCTGACCGAGCCGCATTGCGGCACCGACCTCGGCCTGCTGCGCTCCAAGGCTGAGCCGCAAACCGACGGCACCTACAAGATCAGCGGCGGCAAGATCTTCATCTCCGCCGGCGAACATGAAATGTCCCAGAACATCGTCCACCTGGTGCTGGCACGCCTGCCTGACGCACCCGCCGGCACCAAGGGCATCTCGCTGTTCATCGTGCCGAAGTTCCTCCCGAATGCGGACGGTTCGCTCGGCAAGCGCAACCCGATCTACTGCGGCGCCATCGAAGAAAAGATGGGCATTCACGGCAACTCCACCTGCCAGATGAACCTGGACGGCGCGACCGGCTGGCTGATCGGCGAACCGAACAAGGGTCTGAACGCGATGTTCGTCATGATGAATGCCGCCCGCCTCGGCGTCGGCATGCAGTCCCTCGGCCTGACCGAAGTCGCCTACCAGAACGCATTGGTGTACGCCAAGGACCGCCTGCAGATGCGCAGCCTTTCCGGCCCGAAGGCGCCGGATAAGCCGGCCGATCCGATCATCGTGCACCCGGACGTGCGCCGCATGCTGCTGACCGCCAAGGCCTACGCGGAAGCCGGCCGTGCATTCAGTTCCTACGTCGCGCTGCAGATCGACCGCGAACTCAACCACCCGGACGAGCAGGTGCGCAAGGATGCCGTCGACGAAGTCGCGCTGCTGACCCCGATCATCAAGGCCTTCCTGACCGACAACGGCTGGATCGCCACGTCCGAGTGCATGCAGGTGTACGGCGGCCACGGTTTCATCTCCGAGTGGGGCATGGAGCAGTATGTGCGCGACGCCCGCATCAACATGATTTACGAAGGCACCAACACCATCCAGTCGCTCGACCTGCTGG
>DASPMV010000041.1:0-99793 GCA_035626875.1 Noviherbaspirillum sp.
CGCCGCCCGCTGCGGCCATGCCGGAAGGCGCCCCGGCACGGGCCCGCGCAGCAGCAGCTGACGCAGTCCGCACAGCGCAAACAGGGACCAGAGGGATGACAGTTCGATCACCATCGACGCTTCCACGAATTCGAAGACACCCGCCCCCCACTCGCCGGCCTGCGCCATGATGCCGGCAAAAGCCGCCGCGTTCACACCGATCAGTGTGCGGAAAACCACACCAATGTTGCAACAATCGGGAATGAGAATATCGACGGGTCGGGTGGCCGTATCTTGAGCGGCGGGGAGCGGCATGGGAGTTATAATCACGAATTCACCGGGATTCAATTATGACAGCACAACTTTCCAAAAAAGGCGAGGCCTGGTCCGCCCGCTTTTCCGAACCAGTCTCCGACCTCGTCAAACGTTATACCGCATCGGTGTTCTTCGACAAGCGCATGGCCGACGCCGACATCCAGGGCTCGCTCGCGCACGCCGAGATGCTGGCCCACCAGGGCATCATCAGCCAGCAGGACCACGCCGACATCCAGCGCGGCATGGCGCAGATCCAGTCCGAGATCGCGTCCGGGAAGTTCGAATGGCTGCTGGACCTGGAAGACGTCCACCTGAACATCGAAAAACGCCTGACCGAGCTGGTCGGCGACGCCGGCAAGCGCCTGCACACCGGCCGCTCCCGCAACGACCAGGTGGCCACGGACATCCGCCTCTACATGCGCTCCGCCATCGACGACATCACCGGCCTGCTGCGCGACCTGCGCCTGGCCCTCGTCGACCTCGCCGAACAGCACGCCGACACCATCCTGCCGGGGTTCACCCACATGCAGGTTGCACAACCGATCACTTTCGGCCACCACATGCTGGCCTACGTCGAAATGTTCGGCCGCGACGCCGAACGCATGGCCGACTGCCGCAAGCGCGTCAACCGCCTGCCGCTGGGCGCCGCCGCTCTGGCCGGCACCACCTTCCCGATCGACCGCGCCCGCGTGGCGAAGACGCTCGGTTTCGACGACGTCTGCCACAACTCGCTCGATGCCGTGTCCGACCGTGACTTCGCGATCGAATTCTGCGCCGCCGCCGCACTGGTCATGACCCACATCTCCCGCATGTCGGAAGAACTGGTGATCTGGATGAGCCCGCGCGTCGGCTTCATCGACATCGCCGACCGCTTCTGCACCGGCTCGTCGATCATGCCGCAGAAGAAGAACCCGGACGTGCCCGAACTGGCGCGCGGCAAGACCGGCCGGGTCAACGGCCACCTGGTCGGCCTGCTGACCCTGATGAAAGGCCAGCCATTGGCTTACAACAAGGACAACCAGGAAGACAAGGAACCGCTGTTCGATACGGTGGATACCGTTACCGATACGCTGCGGATTTTCGCTGACATGGCACGCGGCATCACGGTGAAGCCGGACGCGATGCGTGCCGCCGCGCTGCAGGGTTATGCCACAGCCACCGACCTTGCCGATTACCTCGTCAAGAAAGGCCTGCCCTTCCGCGATGCGCATGAAGCAGTGGCGCACGCGGTGCGGACATGCGAACAGCGTGGCTGCGACCTTACCGACCTGACGCTCGATGAAATGCGCGCATTCTCTGCGCTGATCGAAGCGGACGTATTCAATGTCCTCACGCTTGAAGGCTCGGTCGCTGCACGCAACCACGTTGGCGGGACTGCTCCTGAACAAGTGCGTGCTGCAATTGCACGCGTACGCACACAGCTCGCATAACCTTCACGTCCTACCCGCGACTGCCGGCACGCATGCCGGCAGTCGATCCCTCCTGCAAGCCTCGCCGAAATTGCGTATGCTGTCCTCCTGACGGCATTCGATACGCGGACGGCCGCGCCGCCCCCAAAAACGTCGCCCCCCGCCCTCCCCCCTCCGTTGTTGCGCCCCCACATTTGCGTAGTTTTACGTAAGGACTTGTCCGTAAAAACGCGCTTGAAACATGAAAAAAACAGGGGCTTTTGCGTCGCAGCATGAAAAGAATATTGCGCGCTCTGTCCAGTTGTTCGCTTGCACATTGAAATGACATATACTGCGGCGAACCCAAGATCCAAGCGGCACCAAGATTCCGATCGCATAGAAAAAAACCCGCGGTCCGGCACGAATGATTTTTCATTAATGGAGACAAAATCATGTCTTTTTTACTCTCGTTATCGAGATTCATTGACGCGCTCAATGAAAAGGTGGGGCACGGCGTCAGCTGGGCCCTCTTTATCTCGGTGCTGATCTGTACCGGTAATGCATTGGTCCGGTACGTGTTCCACACCAGCTCGAATGCGTGGCTCGAAATCCAGTGGTATCTCTTCTCGGCGATCTTCCTGCTCGCGACCTCGTATACCCTGCGCCGCAACGAGCACGTCCGCATCGACGTCGTCGTCGGTCATTTCTCCAAGCGCACGCAGGTCTGGATCGATGTCTTCGGCTTTCTGGTCTTCCTGCTGCCGATGACGCTGCTCGTCCTCTATTACGCCGTACCGTACGCGTGGGAGTCCATCCAGAACCAGGAAGTGTCGAGCAACGCCGGTGGCTTGATCGTCTGGCCCGCAAAGCTCCTGATTCCGATCGGTTTCCTGCTGCTGACCTTGCAAGGCATTTCGGAACTGATCAAGCGGATCGGCTTCCTGCAGGGCAAAGTGGATGCACGCGAGTTCGACAAGCATGCCACCACCCCCGAAGAAGAAATCGAGGCGATCAAAGCCGCGAACAACCTCAACTGATCGTCTGGAGACTGAGTAAATGGAGCAATTTCTGATTGCGAACATGGCGCCGATCATGTTCGGCGCCCTTGTCGTGTTCCTGCTATCCGGTTTTCCGGTGGCATTCGCCCTGGCGGCCAACGGCCTGTTCTTCGGCCTGCTGGGCATTGAGCTCGGCCTGCTGAAACCCGAGCTGCTGCAAGCTTTGCCGAACCGCATTTTCGGCATCATGGCCAACGATACGCTGCTGGCTATTCCGTTCTTCACCTTCATGGGCCTCATCCTCGAGCGCTCCGGCATGGCGGAAGACTTGCTCGACACGATCGGCCAGCTGTTCGGCCCGGTGCGCGGTGGCGTCGCCTACGCGGTGATTTTCGTGGGCGCGCTGCTGGCTGCAACGACCGGTGTGGTGGCTGCATCCGTGATTTCGATGGGCCTGATCTCCCTGCCGGTCATGCTGCGCTACGGCTACGACAAGCGGATCGCTACCGGTGTAATTGCCGCTTCCGGCACGCTGGCGCAGATCATTCCGCCGTCGCTGGTACTGATCGTGATGGCCGACCAGCTTGGCCGTTCCGTTGGCGACATGTACAAGGCAGCATTTGTCCCTGGCCTGCTGCTGACCGCGATGTATGCTGGTTATGTCCTGTCCGTGTCCATTTTCAAGCCCGCAGCCGTCCCTGCCCTTCCGCCGGAGGCACGCAACCTGAAGGAACCGAACGGCAAGAGCGGTATCGCGTCCCTGCTCGCGATGGTTGGCGTGGCTATTGCCGCTTCCTACGCGTTTGCGGCCTACTACAGTTCAACGCGCCCGAATGCGGCCGGCGATGAAGTCGGGATCTATTCTGCAGCTGTCGGCATCATCGGCACCTTCCTCTTCGCAGTCATCAACCGCCAGCTCAAGCTGGGGCTGCTGTCGCGCATGGCAGAAAAGGTGATCTTCGTGCTGATCCCGCCGCTCGCACTGATCTTCCTGGTGCTGGGCACGATCTTCGTCGGTATCGCAACGCCGACCGAAGGTGGCGGCATGGGCGCATCCGGCGCATTGCTCCTCGCCATGATGAACCGCCGTCTCTCCTGGTCGCTGATGAAGCAAGCCATGGATTCGACCACCCGCCTGTCCTGCTTCGTGGTGTTCATCCTGATCGGTTCCAGCGTGTTCGGCCTGACCTTCCGCGCAGTCAACGGCGACCTGTGGGTGGAACACCTGCTGACCTCGCTGCCTGGCGGCACGATGGGCTTCCTGATCGTCGTGAACATCCTGTTCTTCGGCCTGGCGTTCTTCCTGGACTTCTTTGAACTAGCCTTCATCCTGGTCCCGTTGGTTGGTCCGGTTGCCGAAAAGCTTGGCATCGACTTGATCTGGTTCGGCGTGTTGCTTGGTGTGAACATGCAGACCTCGTTCATGCATCCGCCATTTGGATTCGCGCTGTTCTACCTGCGATCAGTGGCGCCAAAGGAGGTCTCGACCACGGATATCTATTGGGGGGCAGTGCCATTCGTCGTGATCCAGGTGATCATGGTCGGCCTGATCATCGCCTTCCCGGATATCGTCTCGATTGCCGAGAAGACCGACATGAAGGAACAGATCGAGCTGAAGATCGACATCCCGACCCCGGATGCCGGGGGCGAGACGCCTCAGCTGAACTTCTCCACCGAAGGCGACAGCAAGGATGGAGGAGCCCCGCAGCTGAACTTCTCCACCGATGCGGACGAAAAGAAGTAATACCTCTTCCGGTCAACATCAAACCCCGCACGGTTCGCCCTGCGGGGTTTTTTGTTGCCCTTTCGCAGGAGCAGAATCAAGGGCGCCGTTGTAACCCATGCCTTACTGCAGCAAGTAACGGATAATGGCAGCCATGATTACAATGACATCCCATTCCGCAAGCGCAATCGAAGTAATCTCGGCGGTCATTTTCGCCTGCGCACTGTTGCATACCTTCGCGACCAAATACTTCGAGAGGCTCGACGACCGATACCCGAGACATGCCGGGTTATTTCACCTCCTCGGCGAAGTGGAAGTCGTGTTCGGGTTCTGGGCGGGGATTCTGATCGTATTCATGGCGCTGACTAACGGCGGCAAACAGGCTGTCGATTATGTGGAATCGCGCCATTACACGGAGCCCCTGTTCGTGTTCGTCGTCATGGTCGTCGCTGCATCGCGTCCCGTGCTCCACGCGGTGCGGGCAACGATGACACGTATTGCTCACGCTATCCCCCTGCGCAACATGGTGGCCCAGGTCTGGCTCGGTCTCGCCGCGGTACCGCTTTTCGGGTCGCTGATTACGGAACCGGCAGCCATGACGCTCGCCGCGCTGATGCTGGCACCTCTGGTATTCCGGGCAAACATGCCGGAGTGGTTGAAGTACGGCGCCTTGGGCGTGCTGTTTGTCAACGTATCTATTGGCGGCACGCTTACCTCATATGCGGCGCCGCCGGTGCTGATGGTCGCGTCGACATGGAAATGGGATACGGCGTTCATGCTGAGCACTTTCGGCTGGAAAGCAGTGATTGCGGTATTGATCAACGCGAGCGCCATGACGTATCTGCTGCGCTCACACCTTTCCATGGAATCCGAGGGCCCGAAGGAAGAAAGCGACAGGATTCCCCTCATCGTTACGCTTATCCATCTCCTGTTCCTGGCCGGCGTCGTCGTTTTCGCGCACCATCCGCCTATCTTCCTTGGCCTGTTCCTGTTCTTTCTGGGATTCACGCAGGCTTACGAACGCTACCAAAGCCCGCTCATCCTCAAGGAAGGCCTGCTGGTCGGCTTCTTCCTTGCCGGACTCGTGGTCCTCGGCGGAATGCAGCAATGGTGGTTGCAGCCGATTGTCTCCTCACTCGAGCCTACCGCTCTCTTTTTCGGCGCGCTGACGCTGACCGCTATTACGGACAACGCAGCTCTCACGTACCTGGGTTCACTGATCGAGGGTATTTCGGACCAGGCCAAGTACATGCTGGTGGCTGGTGCGGTGGCGGGCGGAGGACTGACGGTGATCGCCAATGCTCCAAACCCGGCCGGCGTGGCCTTGCTGCGCAACGGCTTCGACGATCAGTCCATTGGGGCAGGCGGATTGCTCCTTGGCGCCATCCTGCCCACCATTGTGGCTGCCGGCATGTTCCTCATCTAGGACAACAAAAAACCCGCAGGGCTTTCGCGCTGCGGGTTGAACGAAGTCGAACGGATTATCGACGCGTGATCATGTAATTCTGCAGCGGAGCCTCTGCCACGGATGCCCACTGGTTCTGGTCCTGGCGGAAACGCTTCCACGGCTCGTAGACCTTCTTGAACTTGGCGTTCTTGGCAGCCTCCTCATCCATCACTTCAGTCGCTGCCTTGTAGCAGGCGTCCATGATCTCCTTCGAGAAGCTGTGCAGTTTCACGCCGTTCTTGAGCAGTCGGGCGAGCGCGCCCGGATTCTTCGCGTCGTACTCGGCCTGCATCACGATGTGCGCTTCGTGCGATGCGGCTTCGACTGCGGCCTGATAATCCTTCGGCAGCTTTTCCCACTCCTTGATGCCCATGTAGAAGGACAGCTGCGGACCGGCTTCCCACCAGCCCGGTGCATAGTAGTGCGGAGCAACCTTGAAGAACCCGAGCTTCTCGTCATCGTACGGACCGACCCATTCCGCGGCGTCGATCGTGCCCTTTTCCAGAGCCGGGTAAATGTCGCCGCCGGCAATCTGCTGCGGGACCAGGCCCAGGCGCTGCATCACGCGGCCGGCGAAACCGCCGATGCGCATCTTCAGGCCGTTCAAGTCCTGCACGGTCTTCACTTCCTTGCGGAACCAGCCGCCCATCTGGCAACCGGTGTTACCACCCAGGAAGTTGACGATGCCGTAATCCTTGAAGAATTCGCGCATGAGCTGCATGCCGCCGCCCTGGTTGATCCAGGCGGTCTGCTGGCGGGAGTTCAGGCCGAACGGAACCGCGCAGTCGAACGCGAAGGTCGGATCCTTGCCGAAGTAGTAGTAAGACGCGGTGTGCCCCATTTCCACTGTGCCTGCCTGCACGGCATCCATCACCTGAAGAGCCGGAACGATTTCGCCGCCGGCAAAGACGCGGATGTTGAACTTGCCGTTGGTCAGTTGGGAGACGCGTTGCGTAAACGTCTCTGCCGCCCCGTAAATCGTGTCGAGCGACTTCGGGAAGCTGGAGGCCAGACGCCAGTTAAGCGTCGGCTGCGTTTGTGCGAGAGCCGGTGCTGCAATTGCGCCAGCTGCGGCGCCAACAGATGCCTTCTTGATAAAGGAACGACGTTCCATTTTGTCTCCTTGGGGGTTGCGCATCAAATTCCGGTTTGTGACCGATGTGTCCGTTATCCATACAGTTCTTGTATGTGCGAGGATTGTATGAGGCCAATTTTTCACTGGCAATACATACTCATCTTGCACTGCAACATTCCGTACCAGTGAGTTCACGCAAGAGAATTTGCGTGGCATTACGTAGATGAAAGCATTCATATCGGCACTGCTGTGCAGGATACGGCGTGTAAACGGGGCGAACTGTCAGTTGGATGACAATGTTTTCCTTGAATCGCACAGGATGGACGAAACGGATTCAAAACTGCGGACGTAAAAAAGCCCGCTCCGCGAAACGCGAAGCGGGCTCTTCACACATGCACTGATCAGCGGCGGGTGACCATGAAGTTCTGCATCGTTGCTTCAGCAACGGAGAACCACTGATTCTGGTCCTGGCGGAAACGCTTCCACGGTTCGTAAATCTTCTTGAACTTGGCGTTCTTCGAAGCCTCTTCCTCGTTCACTTCATTGGCTGCCTTGTAGCAGGCTTCCATGATTTCCTTCGAGAAGTGGTGCAGCTTGACGCCGTTGCGCAGCAGACGGGCGAGTGCGGCCGGGTTCTTGGCGTCGTACTCTGCCTGCATCGTGACGTGAGCTTCGTAGGAAGCCACTTCGATTGCGTACTGGTATTCCTTCGGCAGCTTTTCCCATTCCTTGATGCCAACGTAGAACGAGAACTGCGTGCTCGGCTCCCACCAGCCCGGTGCGTAGTAGTGCGGGGCGACCTTGTACAGGCCGAGCTTTTCATCGTCGTACGGACCGATCCACTCGGCGGCGTCGATGGTGCCCTTTTCCAGCGACGGGTAGATGTCGCCTGCGGCGATCTGCTGCGGCACGAGGCCGAGGCGCTGCATGACGCGGCCGCCGTAGCCGCCGATACGCATCTTCAGGCCCTGCAGGTCGGCGACGCTCTTGATCTCCTTGCGGAACCAGCCGCCCATCTGCGAACCACTGTTGCCGCCCTGGAAGTTGACGATGCCGTAGTCCTTGAAGAATTCGCGCATCAGCTGCATGCCACCGCCCTGGTCGAACCAGGCGGTCTGCTGGCGGGAATTCAGGCCGAACGGGACTGCGCAATCGAATGCGAATGCCGGATCCTTGCCGAAGTAATAGTAGGAAGCGGTGTGGCCCATTTCGATGGTGCCGTTCTGGACCGCGTCCATCACCTGCAGCGCCGGGACGATTTCACCGCCGGCGAACAGGCGGATGTTGAATTTGCCGCCGGTGAGCTGGGCGACGCGCTTGCAGAAGGTTTCGGATGCGCCGAAAACGGTATCCAGCGTCTTGGGGAAGCTCGATGCCATGCGCCAGTTCAGCGCCGGCAGCGATTGTGCCAGTGCGGGTGCTGCCATTGCACCAGCGGCTGCGCCTACGGATGCTTTCTTCAGGAAGGAACGACGTTCCATGTTGTCTCCTCGATTGGACTTCAAAAACCATACGGACCGGTACGCGGTACATATAGACCTGCTATATGTCGCGGTCGATTGTATGGCGGGCAAGAAAGTGCGTAGGTGAAAAAAATTTGCGCCCGGAGACGATTGCATTCAAGGGAGGCGGGCCTGCAGCGGAAGAATTCCGGCACGGCGGTGTGGAGGATTGCCTGAAAAAATTTCAAGCACCCGGAATCCGGAGCGTTGCGCGGGACGCTCTCCCGCACAACGCTTGTTCCAGGTCAAGGGACCGGCCGCGTTGCGCTGCCGGCCATACTCTTCGAACTACTTGCGGCTGGACATGAAGTTCTGCATCTGGAGCTCGGCCACCGAGAACCACTGGTTCTGGTCGCGCTGGAAGCGCGTGTAGTGGTCGTAGATCTTCTTGAACTTCGCATTCTTCGCTGCTTCTTCCTCCATCGTGCTCACAGCCGCCTTGTAGCTGGCTTCCATGATTTCCTTCGAGAAGAAACGCAGCTTGGCGCCGTTCTTGATCAGGCGGGCCAGGGCAGCCGGGTTCTTGGCGTCGTACTCGGCCTGCATGGTCACGTGTGCTTCGAAGGAGGCCGCGTCGATGGCGTACTGGTATTCCTTCGGCAGTTTTTCCCATTCCTTGATGCCGACATAGAAGGAGAGCTGCGCGCCCGCCTCCCACCAACCGGGTGCATAGTAGAACGGAGCGACCTTGTAGAAGCCGAGCTTTTCATCGTCGTACGGCGTCGTCCACTCGACCGCATCCAGCGCGCCCTTTTCCAGTGCCGGATAGATGTCGGCACCGGCGAGCTGCTGCGGCACCAGGCCCAGTGGCTGCATGACCTTGCCCGCGAAGGCGCTGATGCGCATCTTCAGGCCCTTAATGTCGTTGAGAGTCTTGATCTCCTTGCGGAACCAGCCGCCCATCTGCGCGCCGGTATTACCACCGAGGAAGTTGATGATGCCGTAGTCCTTGTAGAACTCGCGCATCAGTTCGCGGCCGCCACCCTGGTCGAACCACGCCGTCTGTTGGCGGGAGTTCATGCCGAAGGGAACGGCGCAGTCGAATGCGAAGGTCGCGTCCTTGCCGAAGTAGTAGTAGGGAGCGGTGTGGCCCATTTCCACAGTGCCGTTCTGCACCGCATCCACCACTTGGAGCGGGGGGACGATTTCACCGCCCGCGAAGACACGGATATTCAGCTTGCCGCCGGTCAGTTGCGCAACGCGCTTGCTGAAAACCTCTGCAGTGCCATACAGCGTATCGAGCGATTTCGGGAAGCTTGATGCAAGACGCCAGTTGATAGTCGGCTGGGATTGTGCCAGTACCGGAGCGGCGACTGCGCCGACGGACGCACCGACAGCTGCTTTCTTGAGGAAGGAACGACGTTCCATTTGGACTCCTAGTGTGAAAAAAACTGCGACGCAGAATCGTCGCATGTTTTTGCAATATTCGCAGAAGGCCGCAACGATTGCCCAAAATTTAGGCAACACAAGATGCGGCAGGTTCACTTGCACACGACTGTTTGCAAGAACAAAAAAGACCCGCAGCACTTGCGCGCTGCGGGTCCCGTTGGCAAGCTCAGATGCCCTGCATTACTTGCGGTTGACCATGTAGCTCTGCAGCGGCAGTTCCGCGACGGAGGCCCACTGGTTCTGGTCCTGGCGGAAACGCTTCCACGGTTCGTAGATCTTCTTGAACTTCGCGTTCTTCGAAGCTTCTTCGTCCATGACCTCGTTTGCTGCCTTCGAGCATGCGTCCATGATCTCCTTGGAGAACTGGCGCAGCTTCACGCCGTTCTTCAGCAGGCGTGCCAGCGCGGGCGGGTTCTTCGCGTCGTACTCGGCCTGCATGACGACGTGTGCTTCGTAGGATGCGGCTTCGACAGCGGCCTGGTATTCCTTCGGCAGCTTTTCCCATTCCTTGATGCCGATGTAGAACGACACCTGCAGGCCGGCTTCCCACCAGCCCGGCGTGTAGTAGTACGGCGCCACCTTGAAGAAGCCGAGCTTTTCATCGTCGTACGGACCGATCCACTCGGCTGCGTCGATGGTGCCCTTTTCCAGCGCCGGGTAAATGTCGCCGCCGGCAATCTGCTGCGGCACCAGTCCGAGGCGCTGCATCACGCGGCCGGCGAAACCGCCGATACGCATCTTCAGGCCGTTGAGGTCCTGCACGGTCTTCACTTCCTTGCGGAACCAGCCGCCCATTTGCGCGCCGGTATTGCCGCCCATGAAGTTGATGATGCCGTAGTCGCGATAGAACTCGCGGGTCAGGTCACGGCCGCCGCCCTGGTCCCACCAAGCGGTCTGCTGGCGGGAATTGAGGCCAAAGGGAACGACGCCGTCGAATGCGAAGGTCGGATCCTTGCCGAAGTAGTAGTAAGACGCGGTGTGCCCCATTTCCACTGTGCCTGCCTGCACGGCATCCATTACCTGCAGCGCAGGGACGATTTCGCCACCGGCGAACACGCGGATGTTGAACTTGCCGCCGGTCAGGGCAGATACGCGCTTGGAAAAAGTTTCGGCGGCGCCGTAGATGGTGTCGAGCGACTTCGGGAAGCTCGACGCGAGGCGCCAGTTGATGGTCGGCAGGGTCTGTGCGACTGCCGGTGCCGCAACGGCACCGACTGCTGCGCCGGCTGCCGCCTTCTTCATGAATGAACGACGTTCCATTTTGTCTCCTGTGAATTGAACTCAACAGAGTTGGTGTAGGCCTTGATACCCGCGCATGCCGCTGGACAAAAAGATCTACGAGGATTCTAGGAGTGCAGCTACGCGAATAACAACGGAAATCGGTGGCTCTCGTGCAAGTGCGTAAGTAGTACTACGCAGGCGGATTCGGCAGGGGGCGTGATCGTCGCGCCTACATTGGACGTCGGTCGTCTTCTTGCATGCGTGCTGCACGGCGCGCACACGCAAAAGTCATAACCACTTTTCGAAGATTAATCAACTTTCGAGATCAACCATCGACAAATTTTCCCAATGTGCATCTCTGTGGATGTCCACAATTGTCGCGAAGGAACGGCATCGCGACAATGCGAACCCTCGGCGTAAATGCGCACTGAATTTTCCCTTGCCCATTTCCATCGCCTTGCAACATGCATTTGCGCACGCATCGAACCGAAGCGAGCGCACAGCTCAACCCAAACGGAGAAGCAACACATGCAACACTCGGGAAAGAAACCCTTTTACAAGTCGCTGTACGTTCAGGTCGTGACCGCGATCGTCATCGGCATTCTGCTCGGGCACTTCTATCCGTCGCTCGGCGCGGAAATGAAGCCGCTCGGCGACGCGTTCATCAAGCTGATCAAGATGATCATCGCTCCGATCATCTTCTGCACGGTTGTCGTGGGCATTGCAGGCATGGAAGACATGAAGAAGGTCGGCAAGACCGGCGGCCTCGCCCTGCTGTACTTTGAAATCGTCAGCACCATCGCACTCGTGATCGGCCTCGTGATCGTCAATATCGTGCAGCCGGGCGCCGGCATGCACGTCGATCCGGCCTCGCTCGACACCAAGAGCATCGCTGCCTACACCGCACCGGGCAAGATGCAGTCGACCACCGAGTTCCTGCTGAACGTCATCCCCTCCAGCGTGTTCGACGCATTTGCGAAGGGCGACATCCTCCAGGTCCTGCTGTTCTCCGTCATGTTCGGCTTCGCGCTGCACAAGTTCGGCGGCCGCGGCACCCTGGTGTTCGATTACATCGAGAAGTCCTCCCACGTCCTGTTCGGCATCGTCGGCATCATCATGAAGGTGGCTCCGATCGGCGCGTTCGGTGCAATGGCCTTCACCATCGGCAAATACGGCGTCGGCACCCTGCTCTCGCTGGGCAAGCTGATGGGTACCTTCTACCTGACCTGCCTGGTGTTCATCTTCGTCGTGCTCGGTCTGATCTCCCTGATCCACGGTTTCTCGATCTGGAAGTTCATCAAGTACATCAAGGAAGAACTGTTCATCGTTCTCGGCACCTCCTCTTCCGAGTCCGTGCTGCCGCGCATGATGGCCAAGCTGGAAAACCTCGGTGTGAAGAAGTCCGTCGTCGGACTGGTGATCCCGACCGGTTACTCGTTCAACCTCGACGGCACCTCGATCTACCTGACGATGGCTGCGGTGTTCATTGCCCAGGCAACCGACACCCCGATGTCGCTGACCCAGCAGCTCACCCTGCTCGCCGTGCTCCTGCTGACCTCCAAGGGCGCTGCAGGCATCACCGGCTCCGGCTTCATCGTGCTGGCTGCTACCCTGTCCGCCGTCGGTGGCATTCCGGTCGCCGGCCTGGCGCTGATCCTCGGCATCGACCGCTTCATGTCCGAAGCACGCGCGCTGACCAACCTGATCGGCAACGGCGTCGCTACCGTCGTCGTCGGCAAGTGGACCGGTGACCTGGACGTCGAGAAGATGCATCAGCATCTGAACAACGAGACGGTCGAAGAAGCCGAAAACCCGGAAGAAGTGCTGGACCAGGTTGAAGTGCATATGCCGGTTTCCCCGAAAACCGCATAAGCGCGGATCCCTCCCCGGAAAAGACAGCCCCTTCGCGGGCTGTTTTTTTATGCCTGCCGTGACTGCCGGGGACCGCACAAAGAAAACGGGCCTGGAATGCAATGCACTCCAGGCCCGTTTTCTCTTGATTCGATCAGATCAGCTGCCGGCGACCGTCATGCTCTCGATGAGAATCGAACCGGTTTCCTTCGTACCCCTGGTCAGCGTATCTGCGCCAATGGCGACGATCTGCTGGAACATGTCCTTCATGTTGCCGGCAATGGTAATCTCCTCGACCGGATACTGGATCACGCCATTCTCCACCCAGTAACCCGAAGCACCGCGTGAATAGTCGCCCGTAACATAGTTCACGCCCTGCCCCATCAATTCCGTGACCAGCAGGCCGGTGCCAAGCTTCTTGAGCATCGCCTTGAAGTCATCGCCCGGCTGGGTGAGCTCGGAGATGATCGTCAAGTTGTGCGAGCCACCCGCGTTGCCAGTGGTCTTCATGCCAAGCTTGCGCGCCGAGTACGTGGACAGGAAATAGCCCTGCACGACACCATCCTTCACCACATCTCGCCGGCTGGTCTTCACGCCTTCCTCGTCAAACGGGGCGGAACCGACCGCGCCGACGACATGCGGGTCCTCGACTACCTGGATATGCGGCGCAAAGACTTGCTGGCCGAGCGAGTCAAGGAGGAAAGTGGATTTGCGGTACAGCGCGCCGCCGGAAATCGCCTGGACGAAGGCACCGAGCAGGCCGGCGGCCAGCGGAGCTTCAAACAGCACGGGGCACTTGCGCGTGTCCAGCTTGCGGCCGTTCAGCCTCGCCAGTGCGCGTTCCGCGGCGTAACGGCCGATGTCTTCAGGCCGCGCCAGTTTCTTCGGATCACGGGTCGAGGAATACCAGTCGTCGCGCTGCATGCTGGCCCCCTTGCCGGCGATCGGCGCCACCGATACGGTGTGGCGCGAATACGGATAGCCGCCGATGAATCCGCGGCTGTTGGCGGACATGAAATGGGACTGCTGGGCATAGACGCTCGCACCCTCGCTGTTCGTCACCCGCTTGTCGACCGCAAAGGCCGCCGCCTCGCAGCGTGTGGCGATGTCAACCGCCTCTTCCGTGGAGATGAGCCACGGGTAGCACAGCTGCAGGTCGCGGGGCGCCATTTCGAGCATATCTTCGTCCGGCAAACCCGCGCAGTCGTCTTCCGCCGTGAAGCGCGCAATGTTGTACGCCGCCTCCACTGTGTCCTGGAGGGATTTGGTGGAAAAATCCGAGGTGCTGGCGTTTCCACGACGGATATGGCCCTGCTCGCCCAAGTACACGGTGACGCCGATCCCCTTGTCCTTGTTCTGTTCGATGGTCTCGATCTTGCCCTTGCGCACCGTTACCGCCAAGCCGCTGCCCTCGCTGATTTCCACGGAAGCGTCCGATGCGCCCTTTTCCTTGGCGAAACGCAGTACGTCCTGCGCAATCTGTTTCAGCTGGTCCTGGCTATGGGTAAATACGGGATTGCTCATGAGCTTGTTTTTTTGGAAGTGGCTAAAACGGTTATCATAGCAGTCGTTTACAGAATGGCTTTGATTCATCATGGTTAATCCCAACCGCGGCAGCGGCGGTGTCGGCTACCGCTCCGACGAATTCGAACAGAAGTACGACCGTCCCTCCAAGTCCCAGCTCAAGCGCGAAATGACCGCCCTTCAGGAACTGGGCGAAGAACTGGTCTCGCAACCCAAGGAGCGCGTCATGCGCGTGCCGATGCCGGAAGACGTGCGCGAGGCGATCCTCGAATGCCAGAAGATCAAGGACCATGAGGGCCGCCGTCGCCAGATGCAGTACGTCGGCAAGAAGATGCGTACGCTGGAAGAGGACGAAATCGCGGCCATCCAGAAGGTGATCGACAGCTGGAAGGGCGCCTCGAAGGCCGAGACTGCGGCGATGCACGCGCTCGAACGTCGCCGCGAGAAGCTGCTGGCCGACGACAAGGCGCTGACAGACCTGAAGGAAGCGCACCCGGAAGTCGATGTGCAACAGCTGCGTGTACTGATCCGCAACGCCCGCAAGGAACAGGCGGGAAACAAGCCGCCCAAGGCTTACCGCGAGATCTTCCAGATCCTCAAGCAATTGCAGCAGTCGAAAGCCCCGGCAGCCGCCGATGAACAGAATGACAACGACGACGAAGAGTAATCCTGACGAGCTGCTGATCGGCCTGGTGTCGATTTCCGACCGGGCTTCCAGCGGCGTGTATGAAGACCAGGGCATCCCTGCCCTGCGCGACTGGTTCACCGCGGCACTGGCGAGCCCGTGGAAGATGGAAACCCGCCTGATCCCTGATGAACGTGCAGAGATCGAGAAGGCCCTGGTTGAACTGGTGGACGAAGTCGGCTGCGATCTCGTGCTGACGACCGGCGGGACCGGCCCCGCGCGCCGCGACGTGACGCCGGAAGCAACGCTTGCTGTAGGCACCAAAGAGATGCCCGGATTCGGCGAACAGATGCGCCAGATCAGCCTGAAGTTTGTACCGACCGCCATCCTCTCGCGGCAGGTTGCCGTGATTCGCGAAACCGCCGAACGCGCAGCCTTGATCATGAACCTTCCCGGCCAACCCAAATCCATCAAGGAGACGCTGGAAGGTTTGAAGGATGCGGACGGCAAGCAGGTGGTGCCGGGTATATTCGCCGCGGTTCCCTACTGCATCGACCTGATCGGCGGTCCCTACATCGAAACCAACGAGGCGGTCTGCAAGGCATTCCGCCCGAAGTCCGCGATCCGGCAGAAATGAAATGACGACGCCAAACCTGGAAACCATCGAGATCGAAACCGCCCCCAATCCGGAAGCGGCGGTGATCTGGCTGCACGGCCTTGGCGCGGACGGCAACGACTTCGTGCCCATCGTGCGCGAACTCGACCTCACCGGATGCCCGGCAATCCGTTTCGTGTTTCCTCATGCCCCGACCATGCCGGTGACGATCAACTACGGCTATGTGATGCGGGCATGGTACGACATCCTTGGTACCGACCTCACGCATCGCGAAGACGAAGCCGGCCTGCGCAAATCACAGATCCTCGTCGAGGAACTGATCGCACGCGAAAAAGCGCGCGGCATTCCGGCCAGCCGCGTCATCCTCGCAGGCTTCTCGCAAGGCTGCGCAATGACGCTGCAGACCGGGCTGCGCCATCCGGAAAAGCTCGCCGGCCTGCTCGGCCTGTCCGGCTACCTGCCCATCCACACCAAGCTGGCGGACGAGCGTCACAGCGCCAACCATGACACGCCGATCTTCCTCGCACACGGCCGCCGCGACCCGATCGTTCCGATCGACCGGGCGGAAAAGTCGCGTGATGTCCTGCAAGGGCTCGGCTACAAGGTGGAGTGGCATGACTACCTGATGGAGCACTCGGTGTGCCAGGAAGAGATCGCCGACGCCAGCGCGTGGATCAAGCGGGTACTGGCATAAGCCGATCGGGCGACTGAAACAAAAAGGGCGGGTGCGCATTCTGCGACCCGCCCTTTCAATTTTTCGTCAGGCAGCTTACTTGAACACCACCGTCTTGTGTCCGTTCAGCAGAATGCGGTGTTCGACAAACCACTTCACGGCGCGCGCCAACACCACACACTCGACGTCGCGGCCGATGGCGGTCAGCGTATCCGGTTCCATCGAATGGTCGACGCGCTCGACATCCTGCTCGATGATCGGACCTTCATCCAGATCGCCGGTGACGAAGTGCGCCGTCGCGCCGATCAGCTTCACGCCCCGGTCGTGGGCCTGGTAATACGGCTTCGCGCCCTTGAAACTCGGCAGGAAGGAATGATGGATGTTGATCGCCCTTCCCTTCAATGCGTCGCACATCTGCGGCGACAGGATCTGCATGTAACGCGCCAGCACGACGAGGTCGATGTCGTTGGCCTTGACGATCTCCAGGATACGATCTTCCTGCGCGCGCTTGGCTTCCATCGACGCGCCGGTCGCCAGCGGCAGGTGGTGGAAGGGAATGTTGTAGCTCGCCGAGAGCTGGTAGAAATCCGTATGGTTCGAGACGATCGCCGGGATCTCGACCGGCAGCAACCCGCTCTTGTAGCGGAACAGCAGGTCGTTCAGGCAGTGCCCGATCTTTGACACCATCAGCATGACGCGCGGCTTCTTGCGCGCGTCGTGCAATTGCGCATCCATCCGCAATTCCTTTGCCACGATCTCGAAATCCGCACGCAGCTGGAGGTCGCTGATCGCCGGATCTTCCGCGGCGAAATGCACGCGCATGAAGAACAGCTGCGATTGCGCGTCGCCGAATTGCGCCGAGTCGATGATGTTGCAGCCGTGCTCGGCGAGGAAGCCGGACACGCGATGGACGATACCGCGGTGATCAGGGCAGGACAGAGTGAGGATGTATTCCGGGTGCGTCGTGGTCATGGTGGCAATGCAAACGGCTAAAGGCGTTATTGTCGCACGGCACGCGCACACAAACAAAAAACCCGGATACGCTGTCGCGTTATCCGGGCAGTCCGGAACGCCCGAAAGCGCTCCGATTCGTATTTCTTGTTAATTCTGAATTAGCCGACCTTGGCGACGGACAGGCCCTTGTTGGACGCTGCAGCGGTGCCAACCTGGATGTCACCGGCGAGCTGGCCGCCTTCTTCGATGACGACTTTGCCGTAACGGACCTTGCCGGAAACCTTGCCGGTCGAGTAGATGACCAGCTTCTGGCGCACGGTCAGTTCACCGTCGAATTCGCCGTGGATCTCGGCGATGTCGATTTCTGCGGAGCCCTTGAACGCGCCGCGCTCTGCGATCTGGATGACGCGGGAATCAATGGTCGCTTCAACGCGTCCTTCGACACACAACGTGTCGCAATCAGTGATTTCAACGCCCTTGAGCTTGATATTCGGTCCGACGATCAGCTTGCTGCCACCCTCGTTGGTGCTGCTGACAGGGGTGTCGGTACCAGTGGTAGTAATCGGCTTGGAGATACCCGAAGTACCGGTCGGCACGATGCCGCTGGCGGTGCTGAGGGGCGAATTTGGCGTGTTGGTATCGCGCTTGCCAAAGAGCGTTTCGGAACGAAGCATGTTATCTCCAAAAAATAGTGCGAAAGTTAAAAACGGTTTTCGATGTCATGGAAACGCCCTCAGCATTCCCATCGCATCGAAAACGTGGCAACACTTCACGTGCGTTTGCGCTGTAGGTATAAGAGGCAAATCCTCCGGCCTCCCCACCTCTTAAGCCACAGCAATGTTGCGGCTCCTCACTTGGTCAGCATGACCGTTGGAAAGTTCAACTGAATTCCCGAATGTTTGAAACTGTTACACTGTGGCAAAAAAGCACGGTCGTTCAATTTAATGTATGATGACTGACTAGCCAATTCCGCGAAGGAGACAAGATGACCACAACCACCCTGATCAACCGCCAGGTTCGCCTGGCCGCACGTCCTGTCGGCATGCCCAAGCGCAGCGACTGGAACTTCACTTCCGAGCCGGTGCGCGAGATTGCCGATGGCGAAATCGTTGTGAAAACGCTTTACCTCTCGCTCGACCCCGCCATGCGCGGCTGGATGAACGAAGGGAAGTCGTATATCCGCCCGGTCGCGATCGACGAAGTCATGCGTGCCGGTGGCATCGGCAAGGTGGTGGCATCGAAGTCGCCGAAGTTCGCGGTCGGCGACTATGTCTGCGGCGCCACCGGCGTCCAGGAATACTGGGCCGGACCGGCGGATGACAAGACGGCAGGCTTCTACAAGGTCGATCCCAAGGCCGCACCGCTACCCAAGTACCTGAATGCGCTCGGCATGCCCGGCATGACCGCCTATTTCGGCCTGCTCGACGTTGGCCAGCCGAAAGCCGGCGAAACCGTGGTCGTCTCCGGCGCCGCGGGTGCGGTCGGTCAGACCGTCGGCCAGGTCGCCAAGCACAAAGGCTGCCGCGTGGTCGGCATCGCCGGCGGCAAGGACAAGTGCGACTTCGTGGTCAATGAACTCGGCTTCGACGCCTGCATCGACTACAAGGGCGGATCGGTGCGCGAAGGACTGAAGCAGCATTGCCCGAAGGGCGTCGATGTTTATTTCGACAATGTGGGTGGCGACATCTTGGATGACGTGCTCACCCGCATCAACATGAAGGCGCGCATCATCATTTGCGGCGCCATCTCCCAGTACAACAACACCACCCCGGTCAAGGGTCCGGCCAACTACCTGTCGCTGCTGGTGAACCGCGCGCGCATGGAAGGCATCGTGGTGTTTGACTATGCCGACCGCTACCATCTCGGCATGGCCGAAATGGCCAAGTGGATGCAGGAAGGCACGTTCAAGACGCGCGAGGATATCGTCGAAGGCCTCGACAACTTCCCGGAAACGCTGCTCATGCTGTTTGAAGGCAAGAACTTCGGCAAGCTGATCCTGCAGGTTGCCAAGGACGAGTAACCAAAAAGGGTGTGACCGGCGCACAAATGGCACAGGCGACTGTGCCATTTGCCGTTTACAGCCGCCACCCTGATCGATTGACATTTGTCAGACTACCAGTCACCCTCTCGCAGTTGCTCAAAAAACAATATCGCTCACAAGGAGAGGATGCATGGTGAACCCCGACGATTTGCTCGCTGCAACGGACTTCCCCGACAAGATCGACAGGAGGAAGGACGTTTCCGGTCCCGAGGCTTTCGAATTCACCGGAAGCGGCAGCGAATACTTCCGCATCTGGATCGTCAACCTGCTCCTCACCATCGTCACGCTCGGGATTTATTCAGCCTGGGCGAAAGTGCGGAAGACGCGCTACTTTTACGACAACACAGTACTTGCCGGCGCGAGCTTCGACTATCACGGCACCCCGATGTCCATCCTGCGCGGGCGTATCGTCGCCGTGGCCTTTTTCGGTGCGTACAACGTCGCGTTCATGATTTCCGATGCCGCCGGATTCGCCGCGCTGCTATTGCTGGGCGCGGCCATTCCCTGGCTGATCTGGAAAAGCCTCCAGTTCAAGCTCTACAACTCCAGCTACCGCGGCATCCGCTTCGGCTTCGGCGGCACGGCGGGAAAGGTCTACCAGACCTACCTCGTGCTTCCGCTCCTGACGTTGCTGAGTGCCTACTTGCTTGCGCCTTTCACGCACCAGCGGATCAAGAAGTTCCAGCATGACCACAGCCGGTATGGCGGCACGCCATTTTCCTTCCATGCCTCGGTGGGCAGTTTCTACAAGGCCTACCTGGTTGCCTTTCTCGTCGCCCTCGGCGGACTGGTAGCGATAGGCGTGGCCTTCGGCGGCACGTTTGTTGCCATCATCAAGGCCGGTGGACCGAAGGATGCCGGGCCGGCCGCCGTCGGCACGATCGCAATCTTCCTGCTCGTGGTGTACGCCTGGTTGTTTTCGCTGCTGCCGTTGTTCCTCACGCTGATCCAGAACCTGATCTGGAACCACACGCGCCTCGGTGACCACCATTTCGCCAGCCGCATGCGCGCCGGAAAGATGGCATTCATTGCGCTGACCAACATGATCGGCATCGTCTTCACGCTGGGCCTGTTCATTCCCTTCGCCCAGATCCGCAGCATGCGGTACCGGATTAAGTCGATGGCAATCCTTCCTTCCGGTAGCCTCGATGAATTCATCGCCGAGGCACAGGAAAGCGCTTCCTCTACCGGCGAGGCGGCGGCCGACCTGCTCGATTTCGACCTGTCGCTGTGATGAATGCGGAATTGATTGTTGCTGCGTTTTACTTCGACGGAAAGTCGTCGCGCCGCCATTCGGTCACCCTCACGGTGCGCGACCAGATCGCCGTCATTAGCGGCGATATCCGGCGTGAGTGCGCAATAAGCGACCTGCGCGTCTCGGAACGATTCCGCAACGCCAGGCGAAAGGTGACCTTTCCCGACGGCGCCTACCTGGAAATTCTCGACGCGGTGACTTTCGATGCGCTGCTCGCTCGTACTGGATTCCAGGATTCATTCGTCGTCTGGATGCAGCAGAGCTGGCGCGGCGCCCTGGCGGCATTCGCCATGACGACTGCATTGCTCGTCATCGGGTACTTGTATGGACTCCCCGCGGCCGCGAATCTTGCCGCCAAGGCCTTGCCTGCGAATGTTGAACGCATGATCGGCCGGGAAACGTTGGCCTTTCTCGACAAGCGCATGCTGTCACCCTCCGCACTCCCGCCATCGCGCCAACAGGCGCTCAGCAGCCGCTTCCGAACCCTTGTCCCTCCGGCGGAAGGCATGCCTCCTTACGAGATTGTCTTTCGCAAAAGCCGGATCGGGCCCAACGCCTTCGCCCTGCCTTCCGGACACATTGTCCTGACCGACGAGCTCGTGCACCTCGTCGATAACGATGATGCGATCATGGCTGTTCTTGCCCATGAACTGGGCCACCTGCACGAACGCCACCTCATGCGCCGTCTGATCCAGGGCTCGATGATCGGCGCGGGCGCGACGCTCTTGTTCGGGGATGTGTCCTCGGTGATCGCCAACATCCCGACTGTGATGTTGGACTTGAAGTATTCGCGGGATGCGGAGCGCGAGGCAGACGACTATGCCATCGCGATGCTGAAGAAGAATGGGATCAGTGTTTCGGCAATGATCCGCGTCTTTGAGGCGCTGGAAAAAGAATCGGGTGATCACCCGCCCTATCTGTCCAGCCATCCGCCGGCATCGGAGCGCATTGCGCGCATCGGCGGCGCCACCTGATCAGCGCATCGGCCGGCATTGGCGCAGTTCGCACTGTGCCATGAAAGTTGTGCCATTGTCGCACTTCATCCGGTATACCTCGACCGGCCCCTTGTCCGTAATCAGGCCGGCGCCAGTCGAACCGGTACAGCCGAAGCGCTTCGCAAGGCGTTCGACTGTCGTGGACGACGTGCCCGGGCGGAAGTCCACGGTCTGGAGGGTGACATCGCCTTCGCCGTCATTGAACTTGATGTCCCCCGCAGTGGCCCCGTTGCGCGCCTTGACCGGCTGCTCCTGGACAGGCGCCGGCTGCGAGGATGAAAACGACGGAATCCAGTCGGGAAGCTTGAGCCCGGTGGACGAACAGCCTGCGAGAATGCTTACGGAAACGGCCACGCCCAACGTGCGGATGTTCTTCATTCGACTTTCTCCCTTTCTGTGCAAGCCAAAACGATTCTTCTTGTCGCTGCCCTCCGGGCAACGCCGCCCAGTTTAACCGTCGTGCTCCGGCATTGCAAAATGCGACGTGCCCGAGCAGGAAAATTCGTTGGATTTTTGGAGCGCGCAAAAAAAAGCGCTGCGGTTTCCGGCAGCGCTTTCTCTGGAACGAAAAGCCGATTACTTGCTGCGGCTCTTGTATTCGCCCGTGCGGGTATCGATTTCGATCTTGTCGCCGATGTCCACGAACAGCGGAACCGGGATCTCGAAGCCCGTGGAGAGCTTGGCCGGCTTCATTACCTTGCCCGAGGTGTCGCCCTTGACGGCCGGCTCGGTATAGGTGACTTCACGAACGATGGTAGTCGGCAGTTCGACGGAGATCGGCTTGCCGTTGTAGAAAACAGCTTCGCATGCCATACCGTCTTCCAGGTAGTTCAGCGCGTCGCCCAGGTTCTCGGCTTCGATTTCGTACTGGTTGTATTCTTCGTCCATGAAGACGTACAGCGGGTCGGCGAAATACGAGAAAGTCACCGGCTTCTTGTCGAGAACGACCACGTCGAACTTGTCGTCGCCGCGGAAAACGTTTTCCAACGGAGCGTTCGTCAGAAGATTCTTCATCTTCCACTTGTAGGTGAAGCCCGTGCGGCTCGAACCGTTGACGTCGGAACGCAGCACGATGAAAGGCTTGCCGTCAACCATGATGATGTTGCCAACACGAATTTCTTTTGCAAATTTCATAGAGAATGGTCGTAAAAATAAGTTTCGTAATAATCATCGGGCACGTCATGGCAACGGCACCGTAAGCCTACGTCTGAGCAGCGTCAGACGCAATCGATCAACCCGGGATTATATCGCCTTTTACCCTGCCGCCGACTCGCGCAAGCGAGCAAAATTCAGCAAATTCGATACCAGATCGCCGTTTTCGAGCACTTCCTGCCTCCATTCACGCGCTCTGCGACGCAGAATTGGCATATCGGCACGGAAATTTGCCCAGAGTGCAACCCAATCGATCTTCGCCATTTCGCCTGCCATTGCCACTCCGTTCCACGCACGCGACAGGTCGGCCGCACTTTCAATGCTGACTGCATAGCGGGCCAAAAAGGCATCCAGTTTGACGTGGTGCAGGTTTTTATCCTGGGGATAAATGTGCCAGACGAACGGCTTGTCCGCCCATTGGGCGCGGACGAAGGAGTCTTCTCCTCGCACGAAATTCACGTCGCACGCCCATAGCAGCCTGTCATAGTCCGGTTGCGGCACAAACGGCAGGACGCGCACGGTCAGCGCACCTCGCGTCCGCACAGCGCCCGGCGCTGCCTCAGAATCAAGGAAAGCCTCGATTGCATCGGTAGCAACGCCTTCCGGTACCAGGCAGGTGACCTTGGCATCCCCGGCTTGCCAAGCATCCAGAAGCATCGAAACCGGCGCATGCGGATAACAGAACAAGGACACTTTCAGTGAGATCGTTTCCGCCGGCGTCAGGCCGAGTCCGCCAAGGAAGGCCAGTACTTCTGCCCCATCAGCCTGGAATTGCTCGCGCTGCGCCTCCAGGGACGACTCATGCAGCAGGCCACCCGTTTTCGACGTAAAGCCAGGGAAGAAGAAATGCTTGGTCAGCGGCAAACGCGGATGGGGAGACGGCAAGGTGTGACATCCCTCGACCCACTCTTCGGCGCTCAACCCTTCGAGGTTGAGCCAAACAGGGCGAGGCTCGCATTGCGCCATCGCGGCAATATAGCCAGGCGGGATATCGCAGGCGAAGAATTCAATCACGATGTCGGCGATGTCTTCTGGTGAAAACTGCCCCTCCTGGTTGCGCCAGTGACGGACCTGCACGTTGTCGATGCGCTGCACGTCGACATTCAGCGCGACATCCGGACAAATCCGACGGAAGCTCTGCAAATCATCCACCCACAGCGTGACCTCGACGCCATGCTCGCGATGGAATTGCCGAGCGAGGCGCCAGCAAATTCCGATATCGCCGTAGTTGTCGACGACCTTGCAGAATATGGCCAGTGTGGTTGCGCGCATTTTGTCGGAAGACATGGAGGAAGATGTCCTTTCGCGTGAAAGGTGTCGCCGCGTACCTGCACGAAAGTCAGGGAAACCGGCATCGAAATAGTACGCGGAAAAGAAAAACGCCACGCATAAGCGTGGCGTTTTAATTTGGCGTCCCCACGGGGATTCGAACCCCGGTTATCGCCGTGAAAGGGCGGTGTCCTAGGCCTCTAGACGATGGGGACAGAAACCTGTCGAACTGCAGCCTATCTTACAGCTTGTATTATATTGCTTTTGAACTTCTTTTTCTACCGCACTGCTTGTCGCTGGTGGAGGTAAGCGGGATCGAACCGCTGACCTCTTGCATGCCATGCAAGCGCTCTCCCAGCTGAGCTATACCCCCGTGTGCGAAGAAACGAGAGTATAGCAAAGATTTTTCTCGCGTGTAAATCCTATTCGAAAAATTTATCAAATAAATTTCTGCAGGCGGGCAACAACGGCATCGCGGCCGAACAATTCCAGCACGGCGTCGATCGACGGCGTCTGCAATTGGCCCGTTACGATCAAGCGCAGCGGCATGGCGAGCTGCGGCATCTTCAGCTTGTGCGCGGCGAGCACTTCTTTCGTCGTTGCAGAGATCGTTGTCTTGTTCCACTCGATGGATTTGCACGCTTCGGCGAATTGGGCGAGCGCCGGCCTCACCGCCTCAGTCACATGTTGTGTGACGAGTGCCGGATCCGGAGTGGGCTCGCGGTAGAACAGCATCGCGGCTTCTGCCAGTTCGTTGGTGGTGTTCGCACGTTCCTTCATGAGCGCGATCACCGACTGCAGCGCGGGAGCGCCGTCGAACTTCGCACCATCCTGCTCCATCAGGGGACGAATCAGGCCTTCGAGGCGCGCGTTGTCTGCCAGCTTGATGTAATGGTTATTCAGCCACGCAAGCTTTTCAGGATTGAACTGGGCCGGCGACTTGTTCAGGTGCTCGACGTCGAACCACTGGCAGAACTGCTCCATCGAGAAAATCTCGTCGTCGCCGTGGCTCCATCCGAGTCGCGCCAGGTAGTTGAGCATGGCCTCCGGGAGGAAACCTTGGGCGGGATATTCCATCACGCTTACCGCACCATGGCGCTTGGACAGCTTCTCGCCGTCGGTGCCGAGAATCATCGGCACGTGGCCGTACTCAGGCAGCGGCGCGCCGAGCGCACGCAGGATGTTGATCTGGCGCGGCGTGTTATTCACGTGGTCGTCACCGCGGATCACGTGGGTCATCTTCATGTCCCAGTCGTCGACGGCGACGCAGAAGTTGTAGGTCGGCGTGCCATCGGGCCGCGCAATGACGAGATCATCCAGCTCGCGGTTGGAAATCGTGATCGTGCCCTTGACCATGTCGTTCCAGGTCACATCGCCATCGAGCGGATTCTTGAAACGCACGACCGGCTTGCGGCCTTCGGGGACAGGCGGCAGGTTCTTGCCCGGCTCGGGACGCCAGGTGCCGTCGTAGCGCGGCTTTTCGCCGGCGGCGCGCATGCGCTCGCGCATCGCTTCCACCTCTTCCGGCGTGCAATAGCAATGGTAGGCGGTACCGGCGGCCAGCATCTGCCCGACGACCTCGCGATAGCGGTCCATGCGCTTCATCTGGTAGAACGGGCCTTCATCGTGATGCAACCCAAGCCAGTTCATGCCGTCGAGAATCGCCTGCACGGCTTCCGGGGTCGAGCGCTCCAGGTCGGTATCTTCAATACGGAGGATGAAGGTGCCGCCGTGGTGGCGGGCAAAGGCCCAGGAGAAAAGCGCGGTGCGCGCGCCGCCGAGATGGAGGTAGCCGGTCGGGCTGGGTGCGAAGCGTGTGCGGACTGTCATGGCAAATCAAATAAAAAAACGGCCTTTGATCGCCAAAGCCGTATTGATTGGAAAGTGCGTTATTTTACCTTGTCGGCAACTTGAGATCAGTCGTTCTTGATGACAATGCTCGGGAACTTGCTGGACATGTCCTTGGCCTTTTCCGCCACCTTGACCGCCACCTTGCGCGCGATCTCCTTATAGATATGCGCGACCTTGCCGTCCGGATCGGCGACCACCGTCGGCTTGCCGGAATCCGTCTGCTCGCGGATCTCCATCGTCAGAGGCAAGGCGCCGAGGAATTCGACGCCGTATTCCTTGCACATCTTTTCCCCGCCGCCCACGCCGAAGATCGGCTCCGCATGGCCGCAGTTGGAGCAGACATGAATGCTCATGTTCTCAACGATGCCGAGGATGGGAATGTCGACCTTTTCGAACATCTTCAGGCCCTTGCGCGCGTCCAGTAGCGCGATGTCCTGGGGCGTGGTCACGATGACCGCGCCCGTGACGGGCACACGCTGGGAGAGCGTCAGCTGGATGTCGCCGGTGCCGGGAGGCATGTCGACGATGAGGTAATCCAGGTTGCGCCAGTTGGTCTGCTCCAGCAGTTGCTGCAGGGCCTGGGTGACCATCGGGCCGCGCCAGACCATCGGCTGGTCGGGGTCGATCATGAAACCGATGCTCGACACTTGCACGCCGTGGTTCTCCAGCGGTTCCATGGTCTTGCCGTCCAGCGACTCCGGCTGTCCGGAAATACCCATCATCATCGGCTGCGACGGACCGTAGATATCTGCGTCGAGGATGCCGACCTGCGCGCCTTCCGCCGCCAGGGCGAGCGCCAGGTTGACCGCTGTGGTCGACTTGCCCACCCCGCCCTTGCCGGACGCGACCGCGATGATGTTCTTGACGTTGGACATCAGCTTCACGCCGCGCTGCACCGCGTGAGGGATGATCTTTGAATACACGTTTGCTTCCACATGGCCGGCGCCGGCCAGCATGCGAACGGCACTCACGGCCATCGCGCGGATCGGGTCGATCTGGCTCCTGGCGGGGTAGCCCAGCTCGACGTCAAACCGGATATCGGCACCGTTGACCTGGATATTTTTCGCTGATTTGCCCGATACGAGGTCCTTGCCGGTATTCGGGTCGATAACCTGGGACAGTGCCGCCTTGACGGCCTCAACGGTAATACTCATTGTTTCTCCTGAATTTTGTACCAGCAAGTCTAAACCAATTCGCGGCCGAATCCGCCCGCGTTTGACACCACACACCTGCGATAAGCGCCCCCGCACTGCTAAAATGGCAGTTTTATTTCTCCGAGCATTATTGCCAAATGAGCACCACACCGCACCGCAAGCTGTTTGTCACCACTGCCCTGCCCTACGCCAACGGCGCGTTCCACATCGGCCACATCATGGAATACATCCAGGCCGACATCTGGGTCAGGTTCCAGCGGATGCAAGGCAATGAGGTGCATTTCGTCGGCGCCGACGACGCGCACGGCGCGCCGATCATGATCGCGGCCGAAAAAGCCGGCGTGACGCCGCAGGAGTTCGTTGCCCGCATCGCCGCCGGCCGCAAGCAGTACCTGGACGGCTTCCACATCAGCTTCGACAACTGGCATTCCACCGATGCGCCGGAAAACCATCAGCTGTCGCAGGACCTGTACCGCCGCCTGCGCGACCACGCCAAGCTGATCACGACCAAGACCATCGAGCAGTTCTATGACCCGGTCAAGAACATGTTCCTGCCGGACCGCTACATCAAGGGCGAGTGCCCAAAGTGCGGCGCCAAGGACCAGTACGGTGATTCCTGCGAGGTGTGCAGCGCCGTCTACACGCCGACCGAACTGAAGAACCCCTACTCCACACTGACCGGCGCCACGCCGGTGCTGAAGTCGTCCGAGCACTATTTCTTCCAGCTGTCCAACCCGAAGTGCACGGAGTTCCTGCGCGAATGGACGCAGGCACCCAGTCGCCTGCAGCCGGAAGTCGTCAACAAGGCCAAGGAATGGCTGGAGAGCGAAGAAGGCCTGGGCGACTGGGACATCAGCCGGGACGCGCCCTATTTCGGCATCGAAATCCCGGATGCGCCGGGCAAGTATTTCTACGTCTGGCTGGACGCGCCGGTCGGTTACCTGGCTTCGCTGAAGAACTATTTCGACAAGACCGGCCGCGACTACCAGGCCTTCATGGAGGACAACTCCACCGAGCAGTACCACTTCATCGGCAAGGACATCATCTACTTCCACACGCTGTTCTGGCCGGCCATGCTGAAGTTCTCGGGCCTGAAGGTACCGACCAATGTGTTCGTGCATGGCTTCATCACGGTGAGCGGCGAGAAGATGTCGAAGTCGCGCGGGACCGGCATTTCTCCGCTGCGCTACCTCGATATCGGCATGAATCCGGAATGGCTGCGCTACTACATCGCCGCCAAGCTGAACGCGAAGGTGGAAGACGTTGACTTCAATCCGGACGATTTCGTTTCGCGCGTCAATTCCGACCTGATCGGCAAGTACGTGAACATCGCCAGCCGCGCAGCCGGCTTCATCACCAAGCGCTTCGGCGGCAAGCTGAGCGACCCAGTGACCGGCGGCGAAGCGATGAGCTGGCGCCTGCGCTTCGGCGAGCAGGAAGAGGCGATCAAGGAAGCCTTCGAGGCGCGCGAATTCGGCAAGGCAATCCGCCAGATCATGGCGCTGGCCGACGAAGTGAACCAGTACGTCGATACCAAGAAGCCGTGGGAACTGGCCAAGGACCCGTCCAACGACCAGGAATTGCAGGACGTGTGCAGCAACCTGCTGCGCAGCTTCTACTGCCTGACGATCTACCTCGCCCCGATCCTGCCGGCGCTGGCGCGCAAGGTGTCGAAGCTGTTCGGCATCGAGCGTGACCTGACCTGGGCGGACCTGCAGACGAGCCCGACTTCGATCGGCACCTTTGAACACCTGATGCAGCGCGTGGATCCGAAAATGCTGGATGCGCTGTTCGAGCCCCCTGCTGCGGAAGCCCCTGCCGAGAAGGCCGCCGAGCAGCAAGGCATCGAACCGATCGCGCCGGAAATCAAGATCGACGACTTCACCAAGATCGACCTGCGCATCGCCAAGATCGTGAACTGCGAGCATGTCGAAGGCTCCGACAAGCTGTTGCGCCTGACGCTCGACGTGGGCGAAGGCCGCACGCGCAACGTGTTTTCCGGCATCAAGTCGTCCTACAAACCGGAAGACCTGGTCGGCAAGCTCACCGTCATGGTGGCCAACCTCGCCCCGCGCAAGATGAAGTTCGGCGTGTCCGAGGGCATGGTGCTGGCCGCGTCGTCCGCCGACGAGAAGGCCAATCCCGGCATCTATGTGCTGAATCCCTGGCCGGGTGCCGAGCCGGGCATGCGGGTGCGTTAAGCCATGCCTGCCGGCGAGTCTCCCAGTCGACGCGTCCGTGCGGTGCGGCTGCCATGAACATCGTGGTCCGCGAAGCAACCCTGGACGATGCCCAGCTCATCGCCGAGCTGACGCGCGCGGCGTGGGCGGGCACGGTGGCCGTGACATCGAGCGGCCACCGCGAAACGGCAGTGCGTGTGCGGCAGGACTTGCAGGACGGCGGCGGCTTCATCCTGCTTCGGGATGACCAGGAAATCGGCTCAGTGCGCTGGGCTCCCGTGGAATCCGAACCGGACGTATGGGAAATCATGCGTATGGGCGTACTGCCTTCGCATCGCGGCGAGCACCTGTCCCAGCATCTCCTTGAAGCAGTCATCCACTGCGCGCTCGCCGCGGAAGTCCGCGAGCTGCGCCTGGCGGTGCGATCCGACCAGGAACGCCTGGTCGACCTGTATGCCGCGTTCGGCTTCGAGCTCGCGCCGGAAATCGAGTACACCCATGCCAACCCGCTTGAACCCGCGCCTACCGTGATGCGCCGGATCTTGGGTCACTGAGCGTGGCGGGACGACGCACAAAAGCGAACAATACCGAAGGCAGGGCCTCGCCCCTGCCAAAAAGAACAGGCACGAGCAGGCATCCCGGGAGCCGCACTGCATGAATATTTCCAGCCTCCGCTTTCGTCCGGCGCTGGTGGACGCACTCAAGGGTTACGACAAGACACGCTTCATGCATGACATTGCCGCGGGACTGACCGTCGGCGTCGTCGCACTGCCCCTGGCAATGGCGTTTGCCATTGCATCCGGCGCCAAGCCGGAGGCCGGCATCTTCACGGCCATCATCGGCGGCTTCCTGATCTCCGCACTCGGTGGGTCGCGCGTCCAGATCGGCGGGCCGGCCGGCGCCTTCATCGTCATCATCTACGGCATCATCGAAAAATACGGGCTCGGCGGCCTGCTGATCTCGACGATATGTGCTGGCGTCCTGCTGTTTGCGATGGGTGTATTCCGCATCGGCACATGGATCCGCTATATTCCGGTACCGATCGTCATCGGTTTCACCAACGGCATCGCGGTACTGATCGCGCTGTCGCAGTTGAAGGACTTTTTCGGCCTCGCGATCGACAAGATGCCGGGCGACTTCTTCGCGCAGATCACGGTGCTGCTGGCCTACGCACACACCGTGCAGCCCATCACGCTGGCCATTGCCGCCGCTTCACTCGTGCTGATGTTCAGCTGGCCTGCCGTGTTCCGCAACAACCCCGACGGCTCGCCCAAGGCCTTCCGCTTCCCGCGCCTGGCCAGCGTGCTGAAACACCTTCCCAGCCCCATCCTGGTCCTTGTGCTCAGCACGCTTGCCGTCACCGTGTTCAACCTGCCTGTCGAAACCATCGGCTCGCGCTTCGGCGGCATTCCGCAGGAACTGCCCGGTTTCAAGCTGCCGCCGCTTACATGGGATGTGGTGAAACAGTTGTTTGCCCCGACGCTGACCATCGCGCTCCTTGGCGCCATCGAATCCCTGCTGTGCGCCCGTGTGGCCGACAACATTACCGGCCAGCGGCACGATCCCAACCAGGAATTGATGGCGCAAGGCGCGGCCAATTTCATCGTGCCCTTCTTCGGCGGCATCCCCGCCACGGGAACAATTGCGCGCACGGTGACGAACATCCGCACCGGAGCCACGTCGCCGGTGGCAGGCATCGTGCATGCCCTTGCCCTGCTGGTCATCGTGCTGGTGGCGGCCCCGCTTGCGACGAATGTCCCGCTCGCGGCGCTGGCCGCCATCCTCCTGCACGTTGCCTACAACATGGGGGAATGGCATGAATTCCGGCGCCTGGGCAACTTCTCGGTGAATTACCGGATTTTGCTGGTGTCGACTTTCCTGCTGACGGTGATCTTCGACCTGACAGTGGCTGTCGAGGTCGGGCTGGTGCTGGCATGCGTGTTCTTCATTTTCCGCGTGTCCAGCCTGACACGGATCGAGCAGATTCCCGCAGCGGCGCTGCCGGCCTGGCCTGCGCCGGGAGTGGTGGCGTATTCGATTTTCGGCTCACTGTTTTTCGGTGCGGTCGGCAAGATGGAAGTCCTGACCCAGCCAGGCCGCATTCCCGAGAAGGCGATGATCCTGAAGATGAACCAGCTCATCAATCTCGATACGACCGGCCTCGATGCCCTGGAAACTGTGCACAAGACGCTGCAAAAGAGTGGCTGCGCGCTGATCCTGTGCGGCCCCAACGACCAGCCGCTCAGCCTGATGACACGTACCGGCTTCCTTGACCGGCTCGGCGTGGACAATTGCGTGGAAGACCTGACGCACGCAATGATGCGTGCCAATGCCATCGGGTCTTAGGCGGAGCGTTGCAGCCCGGCTTCGCTTTCATGGCGGACGAATGCTGCATCGAGCATTGCCGCAAGTTCTTCCCGCTCGCAGGATTTCGGGACAAACCGGTAGATATTGCCGACGTTGATCGCGTCGGCCATGAGCGCAGCGTCGTTGTTGTCGCTGCACATGATGCGCACCGTATGGAGATACATGCGGCTGATCCGATTGAAAAATTCGGCACCGCTCATATCGCTGACCTGCTGGTCGCAAATGACCACGCTGATATCCTCTGCTGCAAGGATGTCGAATGCAGCGCCGGCATCTCTCGCCTGGAGCACACGATAGGCGGGAGCATCCGGAATGTCGATCGGCAGCCTCCCCTGCCCGTTGCCGCCATCGATGAGCAGCAGGGTACGTCCGACGCGCCGGCGGCTTCGCCCCTCTTCAGGAAGTGCACGCCTTTCCCGCAACAGCGCCGCGCACAGGTCGACCGGCAATGCCGGACTGAAGTAATCGCCCTGCATTTCATCGCAGCCATGCTCCGCCAGCAGGGCGAGCTGGCTGCCGCTTTCCACACCTTCGACCGCCACTTTCAACCCTAGCCGGTGGGCCATGGTAATGACGGCATCGGCGACGGCAAGATCATCCGGGTGGCGCTGTACACCGCTCACGAAGGTTGGATCAAGCTTGATCCTGTCCACGGGGAATCGCTTGAGGAAACCGAGGTTGGAAAATCCCGTTCCAAAGTCATTGATGGACAAGCCGACGCCTGTCTGCTTGAGTTCATCGAGCACGCGCAGCGACGCGGCGGGGTCATGCATCAGCAGCGATTCCTTGAGGTCGAGTTCGAGCTGCGCCGGGGACACGCCGGTTTCCCTCAGGATTGCGGCGATGGTGCCGGCAAAACCGGGCTTGAGGAACTGGTTCGCGGAAATGTTGATCGCAACCGGCCCCTGCAGCAACCCCTGCTGTTGCCAAGCCATGTATTGCCGGCAGGCGGTGCGCACCACCCACTCGCCGATCTGGTCGATGAGACCTACTTCCTCGGCAAGCGGAATGAATTGCAGGGGCGGCAACAGGCCCATCTCTGGATGGCGCCAGCGTATCAATGCCTCCAGGCCGACCACGCTTCCGCTGCCCAATGCGATGCGCGGCTGGTAATGCAGTTCGAACTCGTCGCGGGCAATCGCTTCGCGCATGCTCTTTTCCATTGCCATCCGGGCGTTCATGCGACGGCTGAGCTCGCCCGTGTAAAGCTGGAAATTGTGCCGGCCAAGCTCCTTGGCGCGATACATCGCGGTATCGGCGTTCCTCAGGAGGGAATCGGCGTCGCGCCCGTCTTCCGGATAGGCCGCAAAGCCGATGCTGCAGCTCGGGATGACTGGGCAGCCGTCGAAATAGACCGGTTCGGCAATGCTGTCGAGGATGCGCTGCATCACGTGGGCCGTGGAATTTTCGGCCGACTGGTCGTAAAAGACGATGACGAACTCGTCGCCGCCGATGCGGGCAATCGTATCGGATTCGCGCACGCAAGCCTGCAGGCGGCGCGCGGCTTCCACCAGCAACTGGTCGCCCGCCTTGTGACCGAAACGGTCGTTCACGGCCTTGAACTTGTCGAGGTCTATGTAGGCCACCGCGACCTGGCCGCCGTAGCGTTCGGCGAAGCTGAGCGCCTGGTGCAGCCGGTCGGCAAGCAGGCTCCTGTTGGGCAGTCCTGTGAGCGGATCGTGCCCCGCCTGGTAACCCAGCCTGTCCTGCGCCCGCTTCAGTTGCAGGTGGGCCTGGATACGTGCCTTGAGTTCCGCCACGCGAAGGGGCTTGGTGACGTAATCGATGCCGCCGGCATTGAAAGCGGACACCTTGATGTCCGTATCGTCGTAAGAACTGATGAAGATGACCGGGATGCTGGCGTGTTGCACCGACTGCTTCAACTGGCGGCACAGTTCGAAGCCGTCCATGTCGGGCATGTTGATGTCGAGCAGGATGAGGTCGGGTGCGGCAGCGTCGACTTCCTCGAGGGCGCGGCGCCCGTTGTGCACGGAACGCACCCGGTATCCCTGCGCCGCGAGGACGGCTGCCATGAAGTGGCAATCGGCCGGCGTGTCGTCGACGACGAGAACATCCGGCACGTTATCGTTGGAAGCCAGGAACATGGCACGCCCCTTCATCTGCACAAGCTGAGGTGATTCCCAGTCATCGCCGCAGAATTACCGTTAGGAAATCATACTGGCAATGGACGGGCTGCGCCACATCTTCACGCCGCATGTTGATGCATTGACAAGAACACCTCCGCCATGCCACACACTGTCGCCCGATTGACGGAACGGCAGTGAAGACAAGGTAAAATAGCGCCAGCTTTTCCACCTCCAACCCAATTCGCCATGAAATTCAGCAAACAACAGACGACGTACGTGTCCGAATTCACCAAGTTCATCAACGAACTGAAGCAGAGCAATCCGTCGCTCGAAGAGAAGCAGCGTGCCGGGCGCGCCATCCTTTGGGACAAGGCGCCCATCGACCTCGAGGCCCGCCGCCGCGACGAAGAATCTCGCGTCAAGCAACAGCCTTACGTCTATCAGTCCAAGCACTAATGTCCACGCAGGACACGCTGCTGGCGCACCTGCCGGCTGACGCCCCCGAGCACGCGCTCGCGAACCAGCCGGATACGACGCCGGACGTGGTGGATGGCATGGCATTCGCGAAGCTGTATGGCGAGCCGCTGTTCAAGCTGCCGACCGACCTGTACATCCCGCCCGATGCACTCGAGGTATTCCTCGAAGCCTTCCAGGGACCGCTTGACCTGCTGCTCTACCTGATCCGCAAGCAGAACTTCAACATCCTCGACATCCCGATGGCGGATGTCACGCGCCAGTACCTGGAGTACGTCGACCAGATCCGCACCCGCAACCTGGAGCTGGCAGCGGAATACCTGCTGATGGCGGCCATGCTCATCGAGATCAAGTCGCGCATGCTGCTGCCGGTGAAGAAGGCCGATACCGGCGAGGAAGCGGAAGACCCGCGCGCAGAACTGGTGCGCCGCCTTCTGGAGTACGAGCAGATCAAGCTCGCCGCGCAGCAACTCGATAAGGTGCCCCAAGTCGGCCGCGACTATGTTCGCACGCAGATCTACATCGAGCAGAGCCTGGCGCCGCGCTGGCCGGACGTGAATATCTCCGAACTGCAGGCTGTCTGGGCCGACATCCTCAAGCGCGCCAAGCTCACGCAGCATCACACCATCACTCGCGAGGAGCTGTCCGTGCGCGAGCACATGACAGGCATCCTGCGCCGCCTGCAATCGGCGAAGTTTGTCGAGTTCGCCGACCTGTTCGACCCTTCGCGCGGCGTGCCGGTCCTGGTGGTGAACTTCATCGCACTGCTCGAACTGGCCAAGGAAACCCTGATCGAGATCACGCAGGCCGAAGCCTTTGCGCCGATCTATGTGCGTCTGGCCTATTCACCGACCTGAACTCCCTTTCATCTGCCGCACACTCGCAACAATGTGGCATTAACGTAGCAACCGTCCCATGAAAATCATTTCCTCCATCGACGAATTGCGTGACCAGCTGCGTGGACAACTGCGCACGGCATTCGTGCCCACCATGGGCAACCTGCATGAAGGCCACCTGTCGCTGATGCGCCTGGCGCGCAAGCACGGCGACCCGGTCGTTGCATCGATCTTCGTCAACCGCCTGCAGTTCGGCCCGAACGAAGACTTCGACAAGTATCCGCGCACCTTCCAGGCCGACGTGGAGAAGCTGGAGAAGGAAGGCGTGTACGTACTCTTCGCGCCGACCGAGAAGGACATGTACCCGGAACCGCAGGAATACCGCGTGCGCCCGCCGGACGACCTCGGCAACATCCTGGAAGGCGAGTTCCGCCCGGGGTTCTTCACCGGCGTGACCACCGTGGTGCTGAAGCTGTTCTCCTGCGTGCAGCCGCGCGTCGCCGTCTTCGGGAAGAAGGATTACCAGCAGTTGATGATCGTGCGGAACATGGCCAAGCAGTTTGCGCTGCCGACCGAGATCATCGCCGCCGAAACGTATCGCGCGGAAGACGGCCTCGCGCTGTCCTCGCGCAACGGCTACCTCTCGGAGGCAGAGCGTGCCGAAGCGCCGCAACTGTACAAGCTGCTGAACGAAGTCGCCGAAGAAGTGCGTTCCGGCCATCTCGACATGTTCGAACTGGAACGCCACGCCGTGGCCAAACTGGCAGCACGCGGATGGAAGCCGGACTATATTTCAGTGCGCAAACGCTCCGACCTGCAACCGCCGTCTGCCGGCGACCTCGCGCAAGGCGCGCCCCTGGTTGTGGTGGCGGCTGCGAAGCTTGGCGTCACACGCTTGATCGACAACCTCGAAATCTGAACGTGAGGCAAGTCACTGCCGCCTGCGTACTCGCGCTCGTCCTGCCGGGGGCGGCATCCGCTGCAGTGACTGTTGTCGATGATGCGGGTCGGACAATCGCCCTGTCCACACCGGCGCGCCGCATCGTCAGCCTCGCCCCGCACGCCACAGAAATGCTCTTCGCCGCCGGGGCCGGCGGGTATATCGTCGGCGTTACGGAGTTCAGCGACTATCCTCCCGAGGCAAAACGCATCCCGTCCGTCGGCAGCGGCGTCTCGCTCGACCTGGAACGCATCATCCAGCTCAAACCCGACCTTGTAGTGGGCTGGAACAACGGCATGGCCGCGACTCAGCTGGCGAAGCTGGAACCGCTGGGCATCCCGGTCTACAAGAGCGAACCCTACGATTTCGCGACCATTGCCAATTCACTGGAGCGACTTGCGCGTCTTGCCGGGACCGAGGCTGCCGGCCAGGCGTCTGCGTCGGCTTTCCGCCAGCGCTGGAAGAAGCTGCAGGATACCTACCAGGCGCGCCGTCCGATCACCATCTTCTACCAGATCTGGCGCTCGCCCTTGATGACGCTGAATGGTTCCCACCTGGTCTCGTCCGCATTGCGGCTGTGCGGCGGAGAGAACATCTTCGCCAAACTGCCGCAGCTTGCACCGACGGTGAATGAAGAAGCCGTGATCAAGGCGGATCCGGAAGCGATCGTGGCCAGCAGCGGCGAACAGGATGATGTCTTTGCGCCATGGCGGCGACTCGGCGGCCTCAAGGCGGTCGCGCGGGGCAACCTGGTGTCCATCGACGGCAATCTCATGAATCGCGCCGGACCGCGCATCCTCGATGGCACCGAGGACTTGTGCCGCAAGCTGGACGCGGTGCGGGCCAAGCGTCCTGGACGATAAGACTTCAGTGCTGGACCCACTTCACGAGGTCCGTCCACTGTTCCAGGTCCTTCTCTACCCGTGATGGGGCGACATCCCACACGGTGGCGCCGTGCGCGGCGAGCTGGACGTAATTCTGGGTCTCGCGCAGGTAGCCGAGCACGGGCAATCCGATATTGCTGACATAATGCGCGAGCTGATCGGCGGCACGGGTGCGGACATTGACACGCATGCCCAGCACGCCCACGTTTGCCTTGCCGTGACGGCCCGTTGCCAGCCGCGCAAGGAATTCCTGGGTAGCGAGGATATCGAACATCGAGGCCTGGAGGGGCACGACAACCTTGTCGGCGATCCGAAGGACTTCCTCAAGCCGGCCGCCGGACAAACCGGCGTGCGTATCGAGCACGATATGGGTCGTGCCCTTGGGCGGCCTGGCGACGTGGCCGTTGGCGATCTCCCATGCCGCAATCGGGGGCAGGCTGCCAGGGCGAAGTGAAAGCCATGCGCGCGACGACTGCTGCACGTCGGCGTCGCCCAGCATGACCTTGTGTCCCTGCTTGGCAAAATAGCCGGCCAGGTTGGTGGCGATGGTGCTCTTGCCGACGCCTCCCTTCGGGTTGGCGATGACGATTACGGGCATGTCTATCCTCCGAAAAGTTGCATGGTTTATATCGTGCTGACCGTAGTACGAGCGCAACATTGCCGGCAAGCATAGCATGAGCGATTTTCGGAGCTGAAGCTCCCTTAAAATACCGCAATGCAAAACTCCTCGATCGAAGCCTTGGCCGATTCCGACGACATTCAGGAACCGCTACAGGCACACTTCAAGCCCGGCATTGCTCCCGACGATATCGAACAGGTGTTCCGCCTCAAGCGCGCGCAATCGCTGCTGCAGGCGTTCACTGCACTGTTTCACGGCGGGTTCGACGGCGTGCTGCTCCGTCTCCTGGTGCTGGGCGAACTCGCTGCCGACACCGGTACGTCCGCGCTGACGCGCGCCGACATCAACGCGCGGCTCGGCTATCTCGACCCGGACAAGCTGGAAACGGTGCTGGCGCGACTGCGCTCGCACCAGTTGCTATCCTGGGATGCGGGACAAGGCGTGTACCGCGTTTCGCCGGCTGCACGCAACGTGATGGCGGCTATCGACAACCTGATGGCACTCGGGCAAGGCGATGACGACGTGGAAATGAGCTTCCTGCTGTCGCAGGTCGCCGGCGCGCAGGCCGTAGGCGGCGTCGGAGTGGAACAGCTCCAGCATCTCCTTGGCCGGCTGGTCGACCTGACGGAAGAGTTCAGCGACGCCATTGCGTCAGGCTCGGAATTCAGGCTGCGCGCCGCGCAGGCGAAGTGGCACACCGCGTGCGACTGGGTGGAGAAGGGATCGCAGATCATCCATGCGATCACCAACGATCCGCGGGCAGACGATGCGACCCATCGTGCTGCCCAGGCCATCGGCCGCGCCCAAGGCAAGCTGCTGAACATGCAGGGCATGTTCTCGCGCGCCCTCAACCAGATTGAGCGGCAGCGCGTCCACCTCGGCCAGTCAGGCCTGTCCACGACCGACATCAAGACCTGGCTGATGCGGCAGGAAGACCTCGCCGTCCTTGCGGACGGCGCCGTCGCGATTCCTGTCACGCCACTTTTCATCACGCCGTCCGAAATGGTCGACGTTGCCGAAGCGGAGCTGATCGCCGATCGCGCCGCGCCCGCTGAATCCATACTTCCCTCGGGAGAAGACGTGCGGGTGGAGCAGACCGACGCCGCGGCGATGCCGGCCGAACTCGATGCCTGGCTGAACCGGCTGGCGGGGTTCGCGCTCGACGCCGCCGCGCCTGTCCAGGACACCTTGCTGCCGGCAAGCTTCGCGGTGGCATCCTATCGCGCGTCGCTGCTGCCGCTGCTGGGCGACGAGAGTGAAGCCGCGCTGCAGGGCGGCACGGCGAAGATGGCGCGCCTGCCGCTCGAATTTACGCCCGGCGACCATATGGTGAAGCTTGACGATCCGCAGGTCGCCGCCATCTCGACGGCCACCCTTTCCCCGAAAACAGAGAAGCAAACGGTTTCCCCAGAATGAATGATGATGCACAAATCCTGATTGCCCGCCTGCTGGCCAATCAGACCCTGCGGCGCGAGGACAAGCTGGTCAAGCGCGCCCTGTCGGATGAATTGTTCCGCGCCGACCTCGACAGCCGCCTGGCTGCTTGCGGCCTGAAGCTGCTCGATAACGTCTATGCCGACCATGTCGCCCTCGCGCTCATCCGCGATGTCGAACCCAAGATCTTCGGCGCGCGCGAGTCGTGGCAGAACAACAATTTCGGCCTCGCACGTGACGGCGTGGCGCTACTGGTCGTGCTCTGGGCGCTGATCGTCCTGCCCAAGCGCGAGCGGCAGGAAGCGCACCAGAACGCAGAAACCGACCAGGACGACATGTTCGGCAAGGAGAAGCCGATGCCGCGCGCGGAGGAGGCCTCCACCGGCATCTCGTTCAAGGCCTTGCTCGCGGACTTCGGCGACAAGCTGGGCAAGAAGACGCGCATGACCATGAACCTCGGCCAGCTCGCCAAGCTCGGCTTCGTCGAGATGAAGGGCGACACGATCCTCGAAGGTCCGCTGCTGGACCTGATGATGGATACCGACATGCTCAAGGACCGCATCGTCAATGGCGCGCTGTCCGACATCTTCCGCCGCGCCCCCGAAGAGACCGACGCTCTGGCCACCCTGCACACATCCTAGTATCCGCATGTTTCACATCAAATCCCTCGAACTGGTCCACTGGGACTACTGGCAGCGCATCAAGAACATCCCGCTGGATGCCAAGATCATCACCATCGCCGGCCAAAACGGTTCCGGCAAGACTACCCTGCTGGACGCCCTGCGCACGCTGTTCGGCCTCGACTGCTCCATGGGGCGGTCGTACAAGCACTACACCCGTCACTCGGGGCAGCAGGTCTCGTGGCTGCGCGCCGTGGTGGACAACCGTGCCGTCGGCCGGCAAATCTCGAACCGGCCGTTCCGCAGCTCCGGCTTTTTCAGTGAGGACGAAGTCACGCTGTTCTGCCAGATCCAGAAGAACGGCGGCGACTGGAAGCGGCAGTATCTGATGCGCGGTGGCGCCGTGGAGATCGAAGCCGTCCAGGATGCAACCGACTGGCTCGGCCTGGAGACCTACCGCAAGCGCCTGGCCAATGCGGGCCTGTCGCCTGCGATGGCCAAGGTGCTGGCGTTGGAACAGGGCGAAACCGATAAGCTGTGCGAATACGCGCCCCGGCAATTGCTCGACCTGGTGTTCCAGGTGTTCGGCGACAAGGAGGTGTTGGATGCCTACGAAGAAGCACGGCGCCACCAGCGCGAAACCGAAGCCGAGTTGCAGCGCTTCGAGGCGGAGCTGGCGACGTCGGAAACCAACGTGGAGAAGCTGCGCCTTCGCATGGCGAACTACCATCGTTGGGAGGGGCTGAACAAGGAAAAGCGCGACCTGCAGGAAGAAATCCTGCCCACGCTGCACTATCACGAGGCGCGCGAGAAGGCTGCACGTGAAAGCCAGGCCCTGCTCGATGCGAAGAAATCGCTGGCGGCACAGGATGCGCAATTATCGTCGAAGCGCGCCGAAGTCGTCGAACGCATGCAGGCGCTGAGCGCCGCCCACGAACAGGCAAATGCGCTCGAAAAGGAACAGTCGACGCTGCAGGAACGATTGAAGCAGATCAACACGCGCCTCAAGCCGCAGGAAAGCCTGCTGGAGCGCAAGTCCGAACTGCAGAAACGGGCCGCGGAGGCCGGCGAGGATGTGGCCGACATCGCCGAGAAAGCGGAACAGAAAGAGTCCGAGCTTCTTCAACTACGCCAGGCACGTCGCGACATCACGGCCCGTCTGGAGACTGACCGTACGGCCATTGCGGCGCTGGAAGGAAAGACTGCCCTGCCGGAACCGGAAAACGTCCGTGGGATGCGGCGCGCGTTGCGTGAGGCGGGCATCGACCATGCCATGCTGCCCGACATCGTCGAAGTCACCGACCCGCGCTGGCAAGGCGCGGTCGAAGGCGTGCTGCGCAGCTACGCCTCCGTCGTCCTGCTGGAGAACGCGCGCGACGCGGCTGCTGCTTATCGCCTAGGCGAGAAGGAGCGATACGGACATTTCATCGTGCCGGAACGCGTCGTCGCGCCGGAGGTGCGCGACCGCAGCCTGATGTCGGTGGTGCGTTTTTCCGCGCCGGCGCCGTCGTGGCTGATCGAGCAACTCTCGCGCATTGCGCGCGTCGATTCGGTCGAGGACGGCATGCGCCTGTCTTCGTCGGAAGAATGGATCACACCGGAGGCGTATCACCGCGAACGACGCGGCGGACGCTCGTTGTTCGTCGAGCCGGCACGCTACCGCTTCGGCCAGGCCGGACGCGCGCAGCGGCTGGCGGCATTGCGGAAGTCGCTGCCCAGGCTGGAAGCAGAAGAAGATCAGTTGACGCTGAAGATCAGCAAGCTGGCCGGCGAAGTCAGCGCACTCAAGGCACGTCTCGCCGGTGTGGATGCAGCCAAGGAACTCGTCGCGCGCCAGGCGGAGTTCGAGGAAGCGGAGCGGTGTGCGTTGCCGCTGAAGGCGGAACGGAAAGAGGTCGGCGGACGCCTCGGCGAGCTGTCCCCGTTGATTACCGATGCGGCGGTGGCACGCTCTCGCGCGGACGATGCGTGGCAGGCGGCCAAGAAAACGCTGGCCGACAGTGAATCGCACCTGCGCGTCGCGCAGAAGCGCAATGCGGAGGATCGTGCTGCCCACGCGCAGGACCTGGCCGCTCTCCGGAAGACATGGCGGCACCTGCCGGCACGCTGGCGCCGTCTTGAACGTCGGGAGGCGCTGGTGCAGGAACACGACAACGCGCACCAGGTGCAACTGCGTCTCAACCATCTCAACGAGGATCTTGCGCGCGACGACTGGGAAACGGACGCCACCGTCGTCGATCAACATGCGCGCTTGCAGGCGATGCTGCAGAACCGTCAGCAGGAAACCGGCGAGCGCCGCTACCAGAACAACCGCGCAATCGAAGCCACGGACAACGCCCGAGGCGCGTACATCGAGCGGCTGCGCTACACGATCAAGACCTACAGCCGCAACATCAAGGCGCTGGGTGAACTGGCCAAGATCGAGGTCCACACCGACCCGGTACGCCTGGAAAACGACGACGTGCAACTGGCACAGGCCGGCCTGCATGTGCGCTTCAAGTTCGACGGCAAGGGCCCGATCGGGATGAACGACGGCGAAGCGTCCGGCGGCCAGCAGGTGATGAAGTCTTTGATCCTGCTGATCGGTCTGCTGAAGTCCGATGAGGGCTCGGGCGGCTTTGTATTCATCGACGAGCCCTTTGCACACCTCGATATCCGCAACATCCAGCTGGTCGGCGAATTCCTGAAGAATACCGATGCGCAGTACCTGATGACCACGCCCTTGACGCACAACACGGATGTCTACGATCCCTCGGAGCTGACGCTGATCACCAGCAAGAAGCGCAAGGACACGCACTGGGCGCAACCGATCTTCGTGCTGCAGCGGCGCAACGAGGCGGCAAAGAAGGCAGCCTGACTTCTGTCAGTCCGGTTGCTGTCCGCGCAAGGCGGACAGCAACGGTGCCGCCGCGTCCGCAATGCGGTCCAGGCTCTGCTCGCGCAAGATGGCAAGATCCACCGGCGCAATCTCAGTCATGCCAGCCCAACGCAATAGTGCGCCCAATGACTCGGGCAAGTCGAACAATCCGTGCAGGTAGGTGCCCATTACCTGGTCCTCCTCGGAACGCGCACCTTCAGGGATACCGTCAATGATGAACGCCGGTCGCTTCGTCGCGTCACCTTGCGAGATACCCATGTGAATTTCGTAACCGGCAACAGGCGCATCGGCAAAGGCACACTGCCCGCTAACGCGCGACAAGGTCTTTTCCGTCGCCAGCACCGTGTCGATATCGAGCAGACCAAGTCCGGCTGAGGTGCCCGGTGTCCCTTCCACACCTGCTGGATCCGCCACGGTCATTCCAAGCATCTGGTAGCCGCCACAGATCCCGATCACCTTTCCGCCGTAACGCAGGTGCTTGCGCAAGGCATCCGGCCAGCCGTTCTCGCGCAGCCAGACAAGGTCGGCGCGCGTGTTCTTGCTGCCCGGGAGGACGATGAGATCGGCTGGGGGAATTGCCTGGCCGGGTCCGACGAAATGCAAATCCACGCCCGGCTGTGCACGTAGCGCGTCGAAATCGGTATGGTTGCTGATACGCGGCAGGACAGGCACGACGATACGGAACGTCCCCTTGTCCACCTGTGCCGGCTGGATCGCGTCCTCGGCATCGAGGAACAGACCGTGCAGGTAAGGCAAGACGGCGAGCACCGGCTTTCCCGTCTGTTGTTCGAGCCATTCCAGTCCGGGTTCCAGCAGGCTGATGTCGCCGCGGAAGCGATTGATGACGAAGCCGACGATGCGCGCGCGTTCGCTTTCGGAAAGGCAGGCAAGCGTGCCAACGATGTGGGCGAAGACGCCGCCCCGGTCGATGTCAGCCACAAGGACGACAGGGCAATCAACTGCTTCTGCAAATCCCATGTTGGCGATGTCGCGCTCACGCAGGTTGATCTCGGCGGGACTGCCCGCCCCCTCCACGATGACGGCATCGTAGGCGCCCGACAGCCTGCGGTAGGACTCCAGCACCGCCTGCATCGCAACGGTCTTGTACTGATGATAGTCGCGCGCGTTCATGTCGGCGCGCACTTTGCCGTGAACGATAACCTGCGCCCCGGTGTCGCTCGATGGCTTGAGCAGCACCGGGTTCATGTCGGTATGCGGCTCCAGACCGGCCGCCAGCGCCTGCAGCGCCTGGGCACGCCCGATCTCGCCGCCGTCGCTCGTCACCGCGCTGTTCAATGCCATGTTCTGCGGCTTGAACGGAACGACGCGCACACCCTCGCGTGCAAGCAGCCGGCACAAGGCTGCGACCACCGTACTCTTGCCAGCGTCCGAGGTCGTGCCCTGGACCATCAGCGTCGAATAGGGGAAAGTCATGCGTGCCGCTCCTGCCATTGGCGCACCAGCGCGGCGATCTGCGGCAGTCCCTCGGTAATGGCGCCCGGTCCGGGAGAGAGGATATCGGCAGATTTGACTTCCGCAACCATGCCTTCCTTGACCGCTGGAACGGTGTCCCAGCCGGGCCGGCCGGTGACAGCCTCAGGCCTGAACTTCTTGCCGCACCATGAGCCGATGATGATGTCCGGTGCGCGATGCGCGACGTCGAGCGGGTCAGCAATGATGCGCGCCTTCGCGCTCGCATGAGCAGCCAGTTCAGGGAAGACGTCTTCTCCGCCGGCAATGCCGATGAGTTCCGATACCCAGCCGATGCCGCTGATCAGCGGGTCGTTCCATTCTTCGAAGTAGACCTTCGGGCGAATGGTCCATTGTGCTGCCTGCGCCCGCGCTGCATCGATATGCGCCTGCAGATCGGCCACCAGCGCGTGTCCCGCTGCCTGTTTCCCCACCATTGCGGCAAGCACATGGACCATGCGGAGAATGCCTGCCACGTCGCGCTGGTTGAAGAGATGGACTTCTACGCCTGCGGAGGCGAGATCGCGGCAAATGTCTGCCTGCATGTCCGAGAAGCCGATTACGAGGTCGGGCTGCACGGCGAGGATGCGTTCGATGCGAGAGGACGAGAAGCCGCTGACCTTCGGCTTCTCCGCCCGCGCCCGCGCGGGCCGTGTGGTGAAGCCGGAGATGCCGGCAATCGTGTCCTCGGCGCCGAGGGCGTACAGAGTTTCGACGGCCTCGGTACTGAGGCACACAATGCGCTGGTAGTTCACTGTCGTTCTCCCCTTCGTGCCCTTGCCAGTTCCAGCTTTTCGCACAGCTGCGCGGCGCCCGCGAGGATACGCGGACCGGAACGGTTGACCAGGTCGGCGTCGAGCGCGAAGAGATTGCCCCGCCGGACCGCAAGCATCGACGGATATTGCTTCCAGAGCTCGACGCCGCTGGTCGTCTGTTCGCTGCGGTCGCCGCTGACGATGACCTCGGGATTTTCCTGCAGCACTGATTCCGGATTGAGGCTGGGTGCCACCAGTGTCAGTTTGCCGAAGACATTCTCGCCGCCGCAGACGCGGATGGCGTCGCTGATGATATGGCGCTCGTTCAAAGTGTACAGCGGCTTGTCCCACACCTGATAGAACACCCGTACGGTGGAGCGGTTCCGGTAGCGAGCGGTGAGACTGTCGAGCTGCGCGCGCAGCTGCGCGGCCGACTGCTGCGCCTGTTGCGTCGTGCCCACGAGCTGCCCCAGCTTCTGGATCGCCTCGGGAATGTCCGCCAGCTTGTGCGGTTCGCTGTAGTACAGGGGAATCCCGAGCTTGCGCAGTTGTTCCATCTGCCGCGAGGCGGCATTGTGTCGCCACACCACGAGCAGGTCGGGCTTGAGCGACAGCAAGCGTTCGATGTCGACCAGACGATTGTCGCCGACACGCGGAATCTCGCGCGCCGCGGGCGGATAATCGCTGTACTTCACGGTCCCCACGATACGGTCGCCGGCGCCTGCAGCGAACAGCATCTCGGTAACATGCGGCGCAAGGGAAACGACACGGCGGGCTGGCTGCTGCAGGGTGACCGCCTGGCCGTCATCATCGACGACAGTGATGGCGGCGTCTGCCTGCACGGCGGCTCCGCAGGCTATCATCAGCAGGAACCGTTTCATCGCACGTTCCTTGCCAGTGCGTCCCAAGCGCCGAGCGCCTCCTGCAGGCGCTGCCAGGCATATTCGTCGGGAGGCAAACCGAGGCGGATGCCCCGCCCCTTGTCGGGGAACAGTCGAACCCAGATTCCGCGCTCGGCCATGTGGACATGGAAGGCTTCTGCAAGCGGTTCCGGCCACCAGCGATACAACGCGGTTCCGGCGGCATGGATACCGGCATCGGCGAGCATGCCTTGCAGGCGCGTGCCATTCTGCAGCAGGCGGTTGCGTGCGCCATCCTGCCACGCCCTGTCTTCAAGGGCCGTACGCCCGATGATCTGGGCAGGCGTACTGACCGACCACGGACCTATCCATGCAGCGATCCGGCTGAGTACGGCAGGCTCGGCGGCAACGAAGCCGAGCCGCAACCCGGCCAGCCCGAAAAATTTTCCGATCGAGCGCAGCACGATCAGCCCCGGCCGGCCGGACCACTGGGCGACGCTCAGGTGCGGCATGACGTCCCCGAACGCTTCGTCCACCACCAGGCAGCCACCGCGCGCCGCAAGGCTGTCTGCCCACGCGAGCAGGATTTCCGGCGCGACGGTCGCTCCGGTCGGGTTGTTGGGATTGCAGACGACCATGACTTCGGCTTCGTCCACGTTCTGCGCGAGCAGGTGGAACGGCACTTCGCGCACAGCATGGCCAGCCTGGCGCCAGCAGTACGCATGCTCCGCATACGAGGGCGCGGACACGACGACGCGCGAACGCGGACGCAGGCGCGGCAGTGCCTGGATGGCATCCTGCGTACCGGCGACGGCAAGCATGTGCGGGGCGCCGTAGTAGGCCTGCGCCGCTGCGACGAGCGCCGGGTCGTCTTCGGGAAGGCGATGCCAGACCGATGCGGGAAGAATTGGTGCGGGGTACGGCACCGGATTCAGGCCGGTGGACAGGTCCAGCCATTCTTCGACCGGCCGTCCGTATTGCCTGGCCGCCTCGCGGAGTTTGCCGCCGTGCTCAAGCATGGCCGATCCTTTCAATGAGATATCCACCCGCGGCCAATACGGCCAGCCAGACGATGCAGGTCCGCATGACCAGTGCCCATGCTCGGGGAATGTCGGATGCCGCGGCGGGACGGCCCGCGCCAAGCAAGGGACGCTGTTCGATTTCGCCGTCATACTCCGCTGCGCCGCCTAGTGCCAGGCGCAGTGCTCCCGCACCGGCCGACATCACTGGCCCCGCATTCGGACTGCTCCACGAGGCCGCTTGCGTGCGCCAGCACTGCCATGCGCTGCGTGTGTCGCCAAGGATGGCGTAGGACAGGGCGGTGAGCCTTGCGGGAATCCAGTTGAGCACGTCGTCGGAACGCGCGGCCAACCAGCCGAAGGCATGGAAGCGCTCATTGCGGTAGCCCCACATGGCGTCCAGCGTATTGGCGAGGCGGAAGAGCACGGCTCCCGGTCCGCCGGCGACGGCAAACCAGAACAGTGTGCCGAAGACGGCGTCGTTGCCGTTTTCCAGCAGGGATTCCACCGCGGCCTTCGCCAGCTCCGGTTCGCCGGACTGGCGCGTGTCCCGGCTGACGATGCGTGACGTCAGTTCACGCGCTTGCGCAAGCTCGCCCGCCACAAGCGCGCGCGCAATCGGCAGCATGTGGTCGCGCAGGCTGCGCAGTCCGATGCTGAAGTACAGCAGCGCGGCATGGACAGCAAAGCCGGCCACGACGTGAACTGATGTTGCCGTTGCAGCGATCCATGCCGCAATGCATGTCAGCGGAATGACAGCAACTGACCATGCCAGCACACCGCGCAAACGCAGGAAACTGCCGCGGTTCAGGCGTCGCTCGATGACGCTTGCCATCATGCCGAAGCCGACCAGCGGGTGCCACTTGCGCGGCTCGCCAAGCATCCAGTCGAGCGCGACGCCTGCAGCCATGAGAAGGGCCACCCACGACAGGCAGAGCCCCGTCAGCATGCCTTCCCTTTCAGCACCAGGGGCAACCCGGCGGCGACCCACACGGCGCGTTCGCAGCGTGCCGCCACGGCCTGGTTCAACCGCCCGGCCTCATCGACGAACCAGCGCGAGATTGCGCCCTGCGGCACGATCCCCATGCCGACCTCGTTGGACACGATCACGAGGTCGCCCCTCGCCTGTTCGAGCGCGGCAAGGAATGCGTCGCGCTCCTGCACATACCGTTGCGGAGGGTCGATTTGTCCGATATCGGGGTAAATCCTTCCGTCGCTGAAAAGCAGATTGGACAGCCAGACAGTGAGGCAATCCACGAGGACCACATTGTCGGATGACGACCTGCCGCGCAGGGCGTCTCCAAGTGCATGCGGCTCTTCGATCGTGGTCCAGCCGGCATCTCGCCGAGTGCGGTGATGAGCGATACGTGCCTGCATTTCCGCGTCGCCGGCCTGTGCGGTGGCGACATACACCACGGGTTTTCCGCTCGCTGCGCATATGCCTTCCGCATACGCGCTCTTGCCCGAGCGCGCACCGCCGAATATGAAGGTTCTTGTCATCGCGCGGGCATCACCATTCGACGCCGGGCTGTGCCGCGATGCCGGCGGCAAAAGCATGCTTGACCGGCTGCATTTCCGTGACGGTGTCGGCGGCTGCAATCAGTTCGGGCGGCGCGGCGCGCCCGGTGACCACGACGTGCTGCATGGGCGGACGTGCACACAGGTCCTCGATCACGCGGTTCACATCGAGGTAGCGATACTTCAGTGCGATGTTCAGCTCATCGAGCACCACGAAACCGATGCCCGGATCGGTCAGAAATTCCTTCGCGCGCGTCCATGCGCGTTCCGCGCAGGCGATATCGCGTTCCCTGTCCTGCGTTTCCCACGTGTAGCCCTCGCCCATCGCATGAAAGCTCACTTCGTCCGGAAAGCGCTGCAGGAACAATTCCTCGCCGGTGGACTTCGCCCCCTTGATGAACTGGACCACGCCCACCTTCATGCCATGGCCGAGCGCGCGTATGGCCATACCGAAGGCGCTTGAACTCTTGCCCTTGCCGTTTCCCGTGTTGACCAGCAAAACGCCGGCGTTGCGCGACGCGGCCTCGATCTTGCGGTCGACCACGTCCTTCTTGCGCTGCATGCGCGCGCGATGGCGCTCGTTGATGTCGTCAGTCATTGTTTCCCTCTTCGACAGGGATGAAAATGGTGCGCCGTCCATGGTGCACGGCTTCGATGGGATAACCGAGGCATCGGCTCAGCAGCGGCGCGGTCATGACTTTGTTGACCGGGCCTGCCAACCATTCGCCGTCACCCATCAGCAGGAGCGCGTGCGTGGAGACGCTGTGCGACAGGTTGAGGTCATGGCTGACGAGCACGACTGTCTTGCCCTCGGACCGGCACAAACGCGCCAGCAGCTCCATTACGCTGACCTGATGCGCAAGGTCGAGCGCGCTGGCGGGCTCGTCGAGCAGCAGCAACGGCGTTTCCTGGGACAGCACGGCGGCAATTGCCACCCGCTGGCGCTCGCCACCGGAAAGCGTGCGCACGTCGCGCTCGGCCAGATGGCCGACGTCGAGCGCGCGTAATGCCGCATGCGCGACGCGGTAGTCGGTTTCCGCATCCCAGTAGCGGTCATCCTGATAGGGGTGGCGTGCGGCAAGAACGGTATCGATGGCACGATAGCCGAACGCGTCGCTCCTTCCCTGGGGCAGGTAGGCACGCTCGCGCGCAAGTGCAGGCAGGTACCAGGCGTCGAGGGCTTGGCCGCCCATGTGGACGCTGCCCTCGTCGGGTGACCGCAAGCCGGCAAGAGTGCGCAGCAAGGTGCTCTTGCCGGCGCCGTTGCGGCCGATCACGCACCAGCACTGCCCGGCATCTACGGTCCAATTCAGTCCACCGACAAGTTCCCGGCCTCCGGCCCGCAATCCCAGGTTGAGCGTCTGCATGGCTTATTTCCTGTGGATCTGGTGCAGTTGAAGAAGGAAAACCGGCACGCCGATCAGTGCGGTGATGACGCCGACGGGCAACTGCTGGGGCGCGACCACGGTACGCGCCAGCGTGTCGGCAAGCACGAGGAAGCTCCCCCCGGCCAGCGTTGCCGCTGGAAGCAGGAGGCGATGATCCGGCCCCCATGCGAAACGGCATGCATGCGGCACGATCAATCCGACGAAGCCGATGCTGCCCGCCGTGCTGACCGCACTTGCCGTCAGCAGCGCGGAGAAAAGAAAAAGTCCCTGCCGCAGTCGCGTGACCCGGATGCCAAGCGTCATTGCGGCTTCGGCATGCAAGGCCATGACATTGATCGCGCGCGCCACGCGGACCGCGAAGACCAGTGCAACCAGCCACACAGCCCAAGGCAGCCAGCGCGCCTGCGTGGCAGAAAGATCACCGATCAGCCAGAACACCATGCCGCGCAGGCGGTTGTCCGGCGCAATCGACAGCATGAGCGTCACCAGCGCGCCGCATCCCGACGCAACGATGACGCCGGTCAGCAACAGCATGGGCGCGCTGCCCTCGCCGGCACTGCCTCGCAGATCGCGCCACGCAAGAGCAAAAAGAAGGAAGGCCACCGCGATGGCGCCGGCGAACGCGGCCATGTCCACCAGCCACGCCGCAGAGAAAAAGAGCATCGCTGTCAGCGCGCCGACCGACGCGCCACCGGAAACGCCCAGCACGTAGGGATCCGCAAGAGGATTGCGAAGCAAGGCCTGCATCATCACGCCGGCCAGCGCCAGCGTGGCGCCGGTGACGAAGGCCGACAAGGCGCGCCCCAGCCTTAGTTCAAGCAAGGTTGCGGCAAGCGTGGATGGATTGCCGCCGGCGATCTCACCCAGCGCCCCGAACAGTTCCGTTACGGACAAGGACACCGAGCCGACGCCACATGCCAGCAGAATGCTGCAGACCGCCGCCACCACCAGCACCGTCAATATCGTGATGGCGCGGCGGCGTTCGCGGAATGCAGGCAGCATGATGGCCTCGGTATGCACGGTGTCCCTGCCTTTCTTACTTCATCGCATAACGCAGGCCGACGAAGACGTTGGAACCGGCGGTGTTGTACAGGCGCGTCAGTTCATACTCCTTGTCGAGCACGTTGTTCCAACGGCCGAACAGCGACAAGTTCTTCGACAGGTCATAGCTGGCATGCAGGTTGAGCAGGCCATACCCGCCGAGGCGGTTGCGGTTGGTGGCATCGTCGAAACGGTCGCCCGAAAACACCAGTTCGCCGCCCGTCGTCCACTCGCCCGCCTTGTAATCCACGCCGACAGTGCCGTGTTTCTTTGCACGGCGTGCAAGCCGGCGACCGGTCGTTTCGTCCTTGTGATCCTGCAGGTCGAGCGAGCCGCGGAGGGTAAAGCGGCCCATCGACGTGCTCGCGCCGAGGGTCAGGCCGGTCAGCATCGCTTCGTTCACGTTATAGGTGCAGCCCAGCGGAAAGGCTGCCGGGGTGACCGGGCAGACCGGGGTATACACCAACAGGTTCGTCAGGCGATTGCGGTAGTAGACGGCGCTGTACTGGCTTGTTCCGTCTTCGTAATACAGGCCGACTTCAGCATTCCTGCCCTTTTCCGGCTCCAGGGTCGGGATGCCGAACCGCGGGAAGTACAACTCATTGAACGTCGGTGCGCGGAAACTCGTTCCCGCGCTTGCATTGACCCGCAGCGCACTTGTCAGGCGGTAACCGTAGGAAACGCTGCCCGTCGTGCGCGTGCCCAACTGCGAGTTGTCGTCGCCGCGCACGCTCACTGCTGCAAGATGCGCACCGCGGCGCAGCTGATAAGCAGCCGCGATGGAATTCGTCGACCGGTCACGGTTGAGATCGCGCTCCGTCGATTCCACATCTTCCTTGCGGTGTTCGGCAATCAACTGGAACACATCCGTCGTGCCGACATTGAAGTTGTTCTGCCAACTGATGATGGTCTGGTCGGTGTCGAACTCGGAACGGCTGAACGCGCTTTGGTTGGTGCTGTGGTCTGCCGACTGCGACAGCTGCAGATGACTATTCCAGTTGGGAAGGATCCTGTTCTTGGCGTAAAGGCTGTACGCCCCCACCCTGGTGCGTGCCCTGTCGTCGAACGCGGGGCTGGAATCGTACTGGCTCTTGAGCAGGCTGTGGAGGAAGGTTGCGCCCACCTCGTGCCCCTTGGCAAGCTGATAGCCGAACTGGCCGCTGGCGCTGGTGCTGGTGTAGCCGTCCCGGTCGGGGTTGAACGAGAAATTGCCCGGCTTCGTCGCGGAGAACCCGTCGGTGCGCTCATGACCGGCACGGATTGCATAGCGGAATCCTTCGCTGGAGCCCGACACGCCTGCCTCGGCATTCCGTGTGCCGTAGGTGCCTGCACCAACGGACACGGTCGGAGCAGGCGCGCCTTCGCCCTGCTTCGTGAAAATCTGGATGACGCCGCCCACTGCATCCGCACCGTACATGGTGCTAAGGGGACCATAAACGATTTCCACGCGATCGACCTGCGAGAGCGGAATCGCGTTCCAGCTCGTACCGCCACTGGTGGAGGAACCGACACGCACGCCGTCAACCAGTACGATGTTCTGCTTGTTGTCCGCGCCGCGGATGAAGACGGAGGATTGCGTGCCCGGGCCGCCGTTGCGTGCAAGCTCAATGCCACGCTGGCGCTGCAGCACATCGGCGAGCGAAGTGCCCCCGGAGCGCGCAATTTCTTCCGAGGTGATGACTACGTTGTCGGCCAGCACTTCCCTTGCAATCTGGGGCGAGCGCGTCGCGGTGACGACGACGGAATCGAGTTTCTTTTCCTGCGCGTAGGAGGAAACGGTAAAAGCCGCGGAAACGGCGACAGCAATCGCAAGCGGCTTGCCTGCGCGCAGAAGAACGGGTGATGTCATGACAAAGTTCCAGAGAAAGACAACCAGCCCACTTCCCCGCAGGCTGGATGAACAGAAGTTCCGGACAGGTTTGACGATCAGGAAACGGGGCACGCCGCAAGGCATGCCGCATTCGCGTCGCGAAGATCCCCGTCCGCACACTTCCACCTGTTCTGGCCGGTATCCGGGCTGACAAGGCGAAGCGGCCGACCTTCCCATGCAGACTGCACAGTGGCTTTGAAGGACCGCTTGTCAATGCGGAATGCGGCGTTTCGGCATTCCTGGTGACGCTTGTTTACCGTTGCGGGGGCAGCACACGTTAGCTATAAGCCTCGTGTTTCCCGTTTAACTGCGCGCAATGAACATGCGCGCGGGCACCAAAACCTGACTATTTTAAGGCTTGCAATACAGAGCGACAACAAGGAAAAGAATTACTTGCCGTATTTGTTATTCGTTTGGCAATCGATTGTGGTCATTTCGCCATAGGCAATACGGTGAGGTGTGCTGGCGGCGATCGACACCATTTCTTCGACCGAGCCGCACTGCGTCGCGGCGCGCAGGAGGCGAATCGTTCCGGCATGCGCGACGACGACTGCGGCGTTCTGCTGCGCACACATCTCGTCGTGGAAGGATTTCACTCGTCTCGCCACCTCGAGCAGGCACTCTCCACCGCCGGGACGGTAATGCGGCAAGTCGTTTGCCCATGCGTCTATCTCCGTGCGAGGGATAGCATCCCAGGACTGCAATTCCCATGTCCCGAAATCCATTTCTGCGAGGCGCGCATCGAAGACCGGTTGGCCGGCGTCGAGCGCATGCGCAAGTGCAAAGCCAAGCACCCGACAGCGCAGCAAGGGACTGGCAAATACGCTTGCTCCCTTCGGCAAGACGGGCAGCAGTTGACTCAGCACCTGGCGCTGGTGCGCTTCGTCGACACGCAAATCCGAACGGCCGTAACACACGCCATCCTTCACCAGCGGCCGCGCGTGCCTGATGAGGTAGAGACGCATCAGTGGACCGCGAGGACGCCGAGGTAGAACGCGACTTCGCTCAACTGCTGGATCGCACCAAGGCAATCGCCGGTGTATCCACCCAGCCGCCGGATGCACTTGCGTGCCAGCCACCATGCAGCCAAAGCGGTCGCTGCCGTGCCCGCGGCCAGGGCGCGCCAGGAAAGAAGGCCAGTCAGTGCGATCGCCCCCCATACCGCGATGACTGTTACGGCGGCCACCGCGAACTCCGCATTCGACATGCGTTGCGCCAGCGGCTTGGATTTCCCCTCCTGCTTGACGTAATCCAGTTTCCAGATCAGGACGGTCGATGCCAGGCGGGAGAGCGGATGCCCAAGCAGCAGCGAGACGATCACTGCAGCCGCAGGCAAGCTGGACAGGGTCGCGCACTTCAACGCAAGCAACAGGCCAATCCCGATGGCACCGTACGCACCGATACGGGAGTCGGTCATGATCTCGAGGACGCGCTGTTTCGTGACACCGCCGCCAAGGCCGTCGCAGGCATCGGCAAAACCGTCTTCGTGAAACGCACCGGTGAGATAGATCCCGGCGACCGTCGACAGCAGGACAGCAACCACAGGCGGCCATACCATTTGCGCCGCCGCATACACAGCGGCCGCCACCGTGCCCACCACCATACCGACCGCGGGAAAATAGCGACTGGACTGATGCAGCCAGTCTGCCTCGAAGCCGACCCACCGCGGGATCGGCAGGCGCGTGAAAAACTGCACGGCGATAAAGAACAGCCGCACCTGGTGAACAACGCGCCCGAGGGCCGGCATGGAGGATGACATTGCTTTACTTGTCCGCAGAACTGACTTGTGCCGACTCGAAGGTCGCCATCTCGCACAGGAAATTCACGGCGGCGTGCAGGAGCGGCATCGCAAGCGCACATCCGCTGCCCTCGCCAAGGCGCAAGCCCAGCTGGAGAAGCGGCCGGCCGCCGAGATGCTCGAGCATGTGGCGATGGCCGCGCTCGTTGGAGCAATGCGAGAACACGCAGTAATCGAGGATCGCCGGTTGCAGGCGCGCTGCAACAAGCAAGGCGCTTGTCACAATGAAGCCGTCGATCAACAGCACCATACGGCGCTCCGCGGCACCCAGCATCGCGCCGGCCATCATCGCAATCTCGAACCCGCCAAAAGTGGCAAGAATATCCAGAGGATCAGTCACGCCCGCATGCAGCGCAACCGCCTGCTCGATCACACGCCGCTTGTGGTCGACGCCCTGCGCCGAAAGGCCCGCGCCTGCGCCCACGCACTCGGCGATGGGCATGCCGGTCAGCTTGTGCATCAATGCGGCGGCGGCGCTTGTATTGCCGATACCCATTTCGCCGAAGCCCGCCACGTTGCCTTGCAGGGTCGCCGCCAATGCCATGCCGTGCTGCAGCCCCATCGAACACTGCTCGGCGGTCATGGCCGGCTCAACGCAGAAGTTGCGCGTGCCGTTCGCGACCTTCCTGTCGATCAGGCCTTCACGGAATCCGAAATCGTGGTTGACCCCGGCATCGATCACATGCAGTGCGCAGCCGTTCTGGCGCGCGAACACGTTGATCGCGGCTCCATCCGCCATGAAGTTTTCCACCATCTGCCAGGTGACGCTTTGTGGAAAGGGGGATACGTTTTCCGCCACGACGCCATGGTCGCCGGCGAATACCAGGATGGCGGGAGTGTCAATGCGCGGCGCTATCGTGCGCTGGATCAGCCCGACCTGCTTCGCCAGTTGTTCAAGCATGCCGAGGCTGCCGAGCGGCTTGGTCTTGTTGTTGATGGCGGCGTCGAGTGCAGCGGACAGCGCAGGATCGGCCGTAGGATGGATGTGAGGAATATGCATGTGTGTGCCACTGCTTGCGTGGCCGGATAAGAATTGACTGGGGCCGCGGCAAACCCCGTCCGCGGTGACGCCGTCCCCGCCTGACGAAAGCAGGAGAGAACCATTCCGGCCGGTATCCGGGCTGGCAAGTCGGACCGATCAGCCTTCCCATGCAATGCACAGTGGCGTGAAGTGACCGGCCGTCGCAGCGCGACGCTTGCTTACCGTTGCGGGGGCAGCACACGTTAGCTTGCTGACAAGCCTCGTGTTTCCCGTTTAACTGCGCGCACGGAAATGCGCGCGGGCACCAGAACGGGCAAAGTGTATGCGCGCGCCAGGACCGAGTCAATTCGGCAAGAGTCCGACAGCAATTGTTTCCTGCGCGCTCGCCTGCAAGTAAACTGTGGGACTTCTTTCCAGCGGAACAAGACACCCACCATGAAAAACAAGGCCGAATACTATAGCCAGCAATACAACGCACGGGCCATGATCCCCGATCATCCGTATATCTTCACCCGCTGGCTCAAGGATTCCGCCCAGGCGCGCCGCACGCATGCCGCGCTGTTCGACCTTGCCTATGGCGAAGCGAGCGGCGAACGTCTGGACTTCTTCCCGACCTTCCGCAGCGACGCACCGCTGCTGGTCTTCATCCACGGCGGATGGTGGCGCTCGCTCGACAAGTCCGACTTTTCCTTCGTCGCACCGGCCTATACCCGCGCCGGAATCAATGTGGCATTGACCAACTACACCCTGGCGCCGCACGCCTCGATTGCGGAGATCGTCCTGCAGCAGTTGCGCGCACTCGCGTGGCTATACCGCAGTGCGGAGAAATACGATTTCGATCCGAAACGGATCGTCGTCGCCGGCCATTCCGCCGGCGCCCATCTGGCAGCGATGATGATGGCAGCGGTGTGGCCGGTGTTCGGCGCCGACCTCCCCGCCGACCTCGTGAAAGGCGGCGTGCTCCTGTCTGGCGTGTATGACCTGGAGCCGGTGCGCCATGCCGACTTCGTCAATGTCGACCTGAAGCTGGGCGAGGACGATATTGCGCCGCTGTCGCCATATCTCATGCCGCAGTCCCATCCCGCGCCCTTCGTCACCGCCTTCGGCGGCATGGAATCCGAAGAGTTTCGCCGCCAGACCGGCCTGATCGCAGACGCATGGAAGCCGAACCATGTTGTCGATGTAGCATTGCCCGACGCGAACCACCTGACGATCTGCGACGCATTCGGCACCCCGGGCCATGCGCTGCAGCAGGAAACCGTGAAACTGGTTGAAGCCGCCTAAGTACAACATATCGGAAAGCCGCACTTTGCCGGTGCGGCGCATGGGATTATGATGTCCAAGTTGCGCGCAAGAAAACCGTGACTGATAATCGTGCCAGGGCAGGAGTTCCTGCCGGGTCCATTCATCGCGATTTCTCGCCGCTTGTAAGACAAAAGCCGACAACACCAATAGGAAAGCATCACCATGACCGACGCAGCAGACGACGATCTTGAAGCACTGTTTGAAGAAGTGGCCGCCCATCGCGCTGAAACAGTCGCTGCTCCCGCCCAGCCCGCCACGACGGCTGCAGTGGCCGAACCTGTCGCCGCAGCGGAATCGGGCGATGGTGAAAACAATGCCGAAGCCGAATTCGTGGACCAATCCGGCAAGCCGATGTACGAACGCCTCGGCGGCATCGTCCGCATGCTGCATGATTCCCTGCGCGAGCTCGGCTATGACCGCTCGCTGTCCGACGTCGCCAGCCAGATCAGCGACGCGCAAGGCCGCCTGAACCACGTCGCCAGCCTGACCGAACAGGCCGCCAACAAGGTGCTCAACGCCGTCGATACCTGCATGCCGGAACAGGACACCCTGGGAAAGAAGGCGCAGGACATGGAAAGCCGCTGGGCGCAGCTGTTCGACGGCAAGCTCAGCATCGAGGAGTTCAAGGCGCTGGCCGGCGACTCAAAACAGTTTGCCGCCGTCGTCATGGAAGCAACCGAAGCCGAAAAAGCCCGCCTGCTGGACATCATGATGGCCCAGGACTTCCAGGACATCACCGGCCAGCTGATCAAGAAAATCGTCACGATCACCAACCGCGTGGAAAACGAACTCGCCCAGCTGCTGCGCGACAACGCTCCGCCGGAAGTCAAGGCGGCGATCGCCGAAAACAAACCCGTTGAACTGATGCAGGGTCCGTCCGCTCCCGGCGCCGCGATGGCGCAGGACGATGTGGACAGCCTGCTTGCCGACCTGGGGTTCTGATGGACGACATGCTCAAGGAATTCGTCGTCGAGGCGCTCGACCTCGCGACGAACGTGGAAGAGCACCTGCTCTCGCTGGAGCGGCACCCGAACGACAGCGACACGCTTAATGCGCTGTTCCGTTCCTTCCACACCATCAAGGGTGGCGCCGGCTTCATGAACCTGCCGGCGATCGTTTCGGCCTGCCACCTGACCGAAAACCTGTTCGACGCCCTGCGCACCGGCAAGGTGCCCGTCACGCCGGCGGCGATTGAAGCCGGCCTGCAGGCGAGCGGTTTTGTCGGCGACCAGCTGAAACAACTGGCCAACGGCGCAACGCCCGACAGCCTGCAGGCGATGCCCGCTTCGCTGGAAGCGCTTGTCGCCCAGGCAATCGAAGGCAATGCTGCCGCGCCTGTCGCTCCGGCAGCGCCCGCAAAGACCGAAGCCGCACCTGCTCCCGCTGTTGCGGAAAGCACTGTCAGCGCCGACGGCCTGGACTGGGAAGCGCTCTACCGTGCCGTGGTTCCCGCAGGCACGCTCCCGGACAAACCGGCTGAGGTCGCGCCCGCGGCACAGGCAGCGCCTGTCGCAGCCGCCAATGTCACCCCGATTGCCAAGCCGGCCGCAGACGAAGGCGCCCGCGCTGTACCGACGCAGGTCAAGGAAGACACCATCCGCATCGATGCGGTCAAGCTGGACGCATTGCTCGAAGTCGCCGGCGAATCCGTGCAGGCCGCGAACCAGGCCGCAGTACTCCTCGAAAAGCTCTCGCAGTTCAAGTTTGACGGACAAGCCGCCGCGCTGATGTCGACGCTGCAGGAAACGCTGAGCCGCGCATCGCGCTACTCCACCGAACTCCAGCGTGCAACGCTGTCGACCCGCATGCAGCCGGTCGGCCGCCTGTTCCAGAAATTCCCCCGACTGGTTCGCGAACTGGCAAGGGATCTCGGCAAGGACGTCGACCTGGTCATTGAAGGCGCTGAAACCGAAGTCGACCGTGTGGTCGTCGACAGCCTCTACGATCCGCTGGTGCACATGCTACGCAACTCGCTCGACCATGGCATCGAAACGCCGGAAGAGCGCGCCACCACTGACAAGCCGGCCAAGTCGACCATCCTGCTCAAGGCATGGCAGGAGGGCAGCAGCGTCATGATCCTGGTGTCCGACGATGGCAAGGGCATGGATCCGAACAAGCTGCGCACAAAGGCGATTGCCAAGGGCCTGATCAGCGAAAACGCCGCACAGAGCAAGGAAGAAGCGCTGCAACTGATCTTCCTGCCCGGTTTCTCGACCAAGGAAGTGGCTTCCAGCGTGTCGGGCCGCGGCGTCGGCATGGACGTGGTGAAGACCGCCGTGGAAAAGCACCGCGGCGCGATCCGCATCGAATCCGACATGGGCAAAGGTACCGTATTCACCATCCGCCTGCCGATCGAACTCTCGATCGTGCCGACGATGCTGGTGCGTACCGCTGGTGCCGCGCTGGCCCTGCCGATGGCAGTCGTCGAGCGTGTCGTGGAACTGCCGGAAGAGTTCGAATCGGTCGGCGGCTCCCCGGTCCTGCGCGACCAGGGCAGGCCGCTTGCCGTTCGCTCCCTGGGTGGCGTCCTCGGCTACGAGCCGACACGGGAAAAGGTCGGCATCGTCATCGCCGCGCCGCAGCCGTATATTGTGGCGGTGGAAGCCGTCGACGGTACGGCCGACCTCGTGATCAAGCCGCTCACCGCCCTCTCCGTTCCCGGCGTCAACGGCACCGCCCGCTCCGCGGAAGGCGAACTGGTGCTGGTCATCAGCCTTGCCTTCCTGCTCGACGGCTGCAAGACGACGGCCACGTCGCTCCTCGCAGCCTGACAAAAATCCCGGGCGCTTCCGCGTCCGGGAGGCTTCCCTTCCCTACTTGTTTTCTCGTCCGCCTGGACGATCATGGCTGCACGCCATTTACCCAGCCTGGCGGCGCGACGCGTCGAAGTCGTCGCGCAAGGGTGCGGTGTCGTAGATGATCGTCAAGCTGGCAAAGCGCGAACGGTCGGCACTGAGCGCGAAGACATCGACACAGTCGAATTCGACCACGCGTCCGCTCTTGAGCGTCCAGCGGTAATGGAACTGCAGCGCCACCGCGCCCGACGCCGACTCGAACAGGTTAACGAAAGTCGTCTCGGAACGGTTCGTGTCGCCAAACAGGCCGGCGTAGAACGGCGCGACCGGCATCCTGCCGTAGAGCGGTGAAAGGACGTAGGCGTCCGGCTCGAACAATGCGAGCACGCGCTCGAGCCTGCCCTCATTCAGGGCCTCCAGATATTGCTCGCAAAGGGCTTTGGGGGTCATGTGCATTTATTTTTTCGTGCGCCGCTCGGCGTTTTCCTTCGTCCCGGCATCCCGTCTTTCATGGATACCTCTCTGCTCCTCGGCCCCGCTCGTCGGACGAGGCACCCGTAAATCATCGCATTTTTGGCGGCGTGTACTGCGCAACCTGCTGGTTGATTGCTCCGAAAATCGATTTGCCGTTGGTGTCCAGCATTTCGATCTTGATGGTGTCGCCGAATTTCATGAACGACGTTTTCGCTTCGCCGTCCGCAATCATCTCCAGCGCACGCTTTTCGGCAACGCAGGTATAGCCCTTGGAGGCATCCTTGTTCGACACGGTGCCGGAGCCGATGATCGATCCAGCACGGGCGCCGCGTGTCTTGGTCAGGTGCGCAATCAGTTGCGGGAAGCTGAACACCATGTCCACACCCGCATTCGGTTGGCCGACCAGGGTGCCGTTCCAGGTGGCGCGCAGCGGCAGGTGCACCTTGCCGTCCTGCCAGGCATCGCCGAGTTCGTCCGGCGTCACCGCCACGGGAGAAAAACTCGAAGCCGGCTTGGACTGGAAGAAACCGAAGCCCTTCGACAGTTCGGCCGGAATCAGGTTGCGGAGTGACACGTCGTTGACCAGCATCAGCAGCTTGATGTGGGATGCCGCGGCGGCCGCCGTCATACCCATGGGCACATCGTCGGTAATCACCGCGACCTCGCCTTCGAAGTCGATGCCCCAGTCTTCCGATTCCAGCAGGATGTCGTCCGTCGGCCCGATGAATTCATCCGAACCGCCCTGGTACATCAGCGGGTCATGCCAGAAGGATTCCGGCATCTCTGCCTTGCGCGCCTTGCGCACCAGCTCGACATGGTTCACATAGGCGGAGCCGTCGGCCCACTGGTAGGCCCGCGGCAGCGGCGCCATGCAGCGCTTCGGGTCGAAATCGAAAGGCCGGTGCGCCTTGCCTGCATTCAGTTGCGCGTACAGCTCTTCAAGCTGCGGCGCGATGAAGTTCCAGTCGTCCAGCGCACGCTGCAGCGTGAGCGCAATGCCGTCGGCAATATGCGCCGTCTTCAGGTCGCGCGAAACGACGGCCAGCTGGCCGTCGCGTGTTCCATCCTTGAGGGTGGCAAGTTTCATTCGGGATCCTTGTCTTCGAAAAGCCGGCGAAGGTCGTTCACGATTGCCGGTAATTACGTATTGGTAATTACGTATTATCGCGCAGCAGACGAAGACGCACGCGGAGCAGCTCTCGCGGCGCCTCGGCTTCAGGAATTAGAAAAGGCTGCCGACATTGAGCAGCGTGAGCACGCCCAGCACCGCGAAAATAACGGCCGCAATCGCATGCACCAGACGCATTGACACCATCTCGATGATCTTGTTGCCCAGCAGGACGGCAGGAATATTGGCGATCATCATGCCCAGCGTGGTACCGGCGACCACTGCATAGAAGGCGGAATACTTGGCGGCCAGCGCAACCGTCGCCACCTGCGTCTTGTCGCCCATTTCGGCAATGAAGAACGCAATCACCGTCGTCAAGAAGACGCCGAAGCGCTCATGCTTTGCCTCGACGTCATCGATCTTGTCAGGGATCAGCGTCCACACTGCCATCGCCAGGAACGACAATCCAAGCACCCAGCGCAGCACGTCCATGCCGAAGAAGGCTGTGAGCCAGCCGCCGACCGCGCCGGCAAAGGCGTGATTGAACAGGGTAGCGACGAGGATGCCAATAATGATGGGAAGGGGCCGGCGAAATTTGGCAGCGAGGAGAAGGGACAGCAGCTGCGTCTTGTCGCCCATTTCAGCAAGGGCGACGATGCCGGTCGATAACAGGAAAGCTTCCATGAATGCTCCAGGGCCGGATGAATACCGATGACCATGCCTGCCCTCCGGCCCAGGAGGGTGTTATTACCTCATGAAGGGGGCGCGTTCGAGCGAGAAGGGATGCAGTGCTAGGCGCGGTGCGCCGCTCAGGCTGGGTGCCTGGGCAAGCGCCGCAACACCGCAATGCGTCCCTTCTCGCTCGAACCCTCCGGGCGGTCCCGATAACCGGCCGACTGCGGCGTTGCGGCTCCTTGCCGTAGCACCGCTACGACGCGTCGCCGCGCCTAGCATTCAACCGGTTCTCGGGACTGCGCGCCCCCTTCATGAGGTAATAACACCCTCGGAAGCAGCATGGTCAAAGGTCTCGCCAAACCTGGAGTCGCTTGCGCCATGGCCGTAGAGCCAAGTCTGTTGACGCAAGCCCCTCTCGCAAATCGGAGGGAGGCTACTCCCCAATGACGGCGGGGATTTTACCAAAAATACGGCGTTGCAAAAGGGAAATTTGTCTCTACAGTTCGTAACTATCCTTCTCCCCGCTCATGATCTGTTCGATCAGCTTGCGGTTGAGAGTGGGCGTAAGCAGTTCAATGAAGCTGTATACATAGCTGCGAAGATAAGCCCCTTGTTTCAGGGCGACGCGGGAAACATTGGTGCCGAAAAGGTGACCGACGGAAATCGCTTCCAGCCCCTTGTCGCGCTCCGGATCGAAGGCCATGCCGGCGATGATGCCGACGCCCATGCCCAGCTCCACATAGGTCTTGATGACATCCGCATCGATGGCTTCGAGAAGGATATCCGGCTTCAGGTCGCGGATCGTGAACGCATGATCAATCTTTGCCCGCCCCGCAAACGCGCTGTCATAAGTAATCAGTGGATAGGTGGCGATTTCTTCGAGCGTGATGGTCTTCGACTTGAGCAGGGGATGCTCGTGCGGCACCACGACGACATGCTCCCACTGATAGCAAGGCAGGGAAATCAGCCCATCCGCGTTGGCGATGGCTTCCGTCGCAATCGCCAGGTCGGCCTGGTCCTTGGACACCATCTCCGCTATCTGGCGCGGATTCCCTTGCAACAATGACAACCTGACCTTGGGGTACTTCTGGGTAAAGGCTTGAACCACCTTCGGCAAGGTATACCGCGCCTGGGTGTGGGTGGTGGCGATGGTGAAACTGCCGCTGTCCTGGGCGGCGAATTCCTTGCCGATCCGTTTCAGCCCGTCGATCTCCTGCATGATCAATTCAACCGAACGCAGGACCGCCCTGCCCGGCTCGGTCAAGCCACGGATACGTTTGCCGTGGCGCGTGAAGATATCCACGCCGAGCTCTTCTTCCAGTTCGATGATGGCCTTGGATACGCCCGGCTGCGAGGTGTACAGCGCTTTTGCGGCTTCCGTCAGGTTGAAATTCTGCCGGACAGCTTCGCGGACGAAGCGGAGTTGATGGAGGTTCATCTTTTCCCTTGTGCAATGCCCAACACTACTTTTCCGTGCTTTTATATACCAGGAAGGCATATAAGCAAATAAATACTAAGTAGTTTGGAATAAGGAATTAGTTTATTACGATTCAGGCTAATTTGCGCGAGGTTACATGACTCTTACTTATGTTCTTTCCGGATTTGCCGTCGGCCTGCTGGTCGGTCTGACCGGCGTGGGTGGCGGTTCGCTGATGACGCCACTGCTCACGCTGATGTTCGGCGTGTCCCCCACCGTTGCCGTCGGCACCGACCTCGCGTTCGCCTCCACCACCAAGGCAGCCGGAACCATTGCACACCGCTACCGCGGCACCGTGCACTGGGACATCGTGCGCCACCTCTGCTATGGCGCGCTGCCGGCCGCCGTCCTCGCCGCTATCACCCTCAAGTACGTTGGCGCGCTGGACAAGGAAATCGGCCAGCTCATCCGCTATTCCATCGCATTCTCGGTACTGCTGACCGTTGTCGCGCTGCTCTTCCGCGGCCGCATGCAGGCCTGGGTGCTCAAACACCCTGAAAAACAGCTGCAAGGAACTAAACTGACTGTTGCCACCATCGTTGTGGGCGCGGTCCTCGGCACCCTGGTCACCGTCTCCTCGATCGGCGCCGGCGCAATTGGTGCAACCATACTGGTATTACTGTATCCTCGCCTGTCCCCGGCGGAAATCGCCGGCACCGACATTGCCTATGCCGTCCCGCTGACCGCCATTGCCGCCTTCGGCCACTGGTGGCTCGGTTCGATCGACTGGATGCTGCTCGCCGCCCTGCTGCTGGGCTCCCTGCCCGGCATCACCATCGGTTCGCTCGCCGCCAAGGCGGTCCCGGAAAAGATCCTGCGCGGCCTGCTGGCCACGACACTCACCGGCGTCGCCGCGAAACTGGTTTTTTAAGATTGGAACAAGAAGATGTATCGTTACGACCAATATGATCATCAGATCGTCAAGGAGCGCGTGGCGCAATACGCCGACCAGGTGCGCCGCCGCCTGAACAACGAACTGAGCGAAGACGAATTCCGCCCGCTGCGCCTGCAGAACGGCCTGTACTACCAGCGCCATGCCTACATGCTGCGCATCGCCGTGCCCTACGGCCTGCTGTCCTCGAAGCAGGTCCGCATGTTCGCCCACATCGCGCGCGAACACGACCGCGGCTACGGCCACTTCACCACCCGCCAGAACATCCAGTTCAACTGGATCAAGGTCGAAGAGACGCCGGACATCCTCGCCAAACTGGCCTCGGTCGAAATGCACGCCATCCAGACCTCCGGCAACTGCGTGCGCAACATCACCTCCGACCAGTTCGCCGGCGTCGCGCCGGACGAGATCGTCGACCCGCGTCCCTATTGCGAAATCCTGCGCCAGTGGAGCACCTTCCACCCCGAATTCGCCTTCCTGCCCCGCAAGTTCAAGATCGCCATCAATGGCGCGGAAGAAGACCGCGCGGCGATCATGGTGCATGACATCGGCCTGTCGATCGCGAAGAACGAACAGGGCGAGATCGGCTTCCGCGTCTTCGTCGGCGGCGGTATGGGCCGCACCCCGATCCTGGGCAGCGAGATCCGCGCCTTCCTGCCGTGGCAGCATGTGCTGAGCTACGTCGAAGCGATCCTGCGCGTCTACAACCAGTACGGCCGCCGCGACAACATGTACAAGGCCCGTATCAAGATCCTGGTGAAGGCCATCGGCATCGAGGAATTCGCTCGCCAGGTGGAAGAAGAATGGCAAGACCTGAAGGATGGCCCGAGCACGCTGACGCAGGAAGAACTGAACCGCGTCGCTGCCTACTTCACGGCGCCTCCCTACGAGACGCTTCCGGCCACCGACGCCAAGGTCGAACAGCTGAAGACCGAAAACAAGGCATTCGCCAAATGGATCGAGCGTAACGTCAAGGGCCACAAGGTCCCGGGCTACGCCTCCGTCGTGCTGTCGCTGAAGAAGACCGGCGTGCCGCCGGGCGACGTGACCGCCGATCAGATGGACTTCGTCGCCGACCTCGCCGACCGCTACAGCTTCGGCGAACTGCGCGCCACCCACGAGCAGAACCTGGTGCTGGCCGACGTCAAGCAATCCGAGCTGTTCGCCCTGTGGGAAGAAGCGAAGAAGCATGGCCTGGCCACGCCGAACATCGGATTCCTGACCGACATGATCTGCTGCCCGGGCGGCGACTTCTGCGCGCTGGCAAATGCGAAGTCGATTCCGATTGCATCGGACATCGCCGAGCGTTTCGACAACCTCGACTTCCAGCATGACATCGGCGACCTCGAGCTGAACATTTCCGGCTGCATCAACTCCTGCGGCCACCACCACATCGGCCACATCGGCATCCTCGGCGTCGACAAGGACGGCAGCGAGTGGTACCAGGTGTCGATCGGCGGTTCGCAGGGCAACGAGTCGAGCATCGGCAAGATCATCGGCCCGTCATTCTCCGCACACCAGGTGACGGAAGTGATCGACCGCATCCTGCAGGTGTACGTGCGCGAGCGCACCGAGGACGAGCGCTTCATCGACACCGCGCGCCGCATCGGCGTCACGCCGTTCAAGGAATTCGTGTACGCCACCCCGATCAAGATCGAACATCCCGCTGGAGAAGACGCCTATGCGTAACATCATCAAGAACAAGGCCGTCGTCGCGGATGACTGGACCGTATTGCGCCTCGGCGAGGAAGACACGCCGGACGCGGTTGCCGTGCCCGAAGGCAAGGTGATCGTGCCGCTGAAGGTATGGCAGCAGCAGCGCGCCGCGCTGGAGAACCGCGCCGAACTCGGCGTCTGGATCGGCAGCAGCGAACGCCCGGAAGAACTGAAGGATGACCTCAGCCGCTTCAAGCTAGTCGCCGTCGATTTCCCGAAGTTCGCGGATGGCCGCGGCTACTCCATCGCCTACAACCTGCGCGCCCGCCTCGGCTATACCGGGGAACTGCGCGCCATCGGCGATGTGCTGCGCGACCAGCTGTTCCTCATGCAGCGCGTGGGCTTCGATGCCTTTGCGGTGCGCGAAGACAAGAACATCCATGATGCACTGAAGGGTTTGACGGACTTCTCCGAGGTGTATTCGAATTCCTGGGATCAGAAATCGCCGTTGTTCCGTCGCGTGCAGCGCGGCGTGGGAGCCGAGGCATGAGCGACACCAACACCCTGGTCGAGAACACGCAGGCGACGCTCAAGCGCATCGCGGCCGAGTTCTCGCCTGCGGTTTTCGCGTCGAGCCTCGCTGCCGAGGACATGGTGCTGACCGACATGATCCTGCGCGCGAAACTGCCGATCGGCGTTTTCACGCTGGAGACCGGCCGCCTGCACAAGGAAACGCTGGGCATGGTGGACCGCATCAAGGAAACCTACGGCTACGAGGTCAAGCTGTACAAGCCGGAAACCGCCGCTGTTGATAACTACGTGCAGCAGAACGGCCTGAACGCCTTCTACGACAGCGTCGAGATGCGCAAGGAATGCTGCCGCATCCGCAAGGTCGAGCCGCTGAATCGCGCGCTCGCGGGCAACAAGGCCTGGGTCACCGGCCAGCGCCGCGCCCAGTCGACTACCCGCGCCGACCTCGCCGTGCAGGAAGACGATCCGGCGCACGGCATGCAAAAGTTCAATCCGCTGGCGGACTGGTCGGAAGAAGACGTGTGGAACTACATCCGCGCCAACAACGTTCCGTACAACCCGTTGCATGACAAGGGTTATCCGTCGATCGGCTGCGAACCCTGTACCCGCGCGATCCAGCCCGGCGAAGACGTCCGCGCCGGCCGCTGGTGGTGGGAAAACCCCGAATCCAAGGAATGCGGCCTTCACGTTGTCGATGGCAAGCTTGTTCGAATCAAATCGGTAGCAGCACAATAAATCATGAATACGAATACAGCAGTCGAAAAACTCTTCCTGGACGCGGCCAGCAACCGTCACCTGGACTGGCTCGAATCGGAAGCGATCCACATCATGCGCGAGGTCGCAGCCGAGTGCACGAACCCGGCCCTGCTCTTTTCGGGCGGCAAGGACTCCGTCGTGCTGCTGCGTATCGCGGAGAAGGCCTTCCGTCCCGGCAAGTTCCCCTTCCCGCTGGTGCACATCGACACTGGCCACAACTTTCCGGAAGTGATCGAATTCCGTGACCGCCGCGCCAAGGAACTGGGCGAGCGCCTGATCGTGCGTTCGGTTGAGGATTCCATGAAGCGCGGCACCGTCCGCCTGCGCAATCCGCAGACCGATTCGCGCAACGCCGCACAGGCGGTGACGCTGCTGGAAACGATTTCCGAATTCGGCTTCGACGCCTGCATCGGCGGCGCCCGCCGCGACGAAGAGAAGGCCCGTGCGAAAGAGCGCATCTTCTCCTTCCGCGATGAATTCGGCCAGTGGAACCCGAAAGCCCAGCGTCCTGAACTGTGGGACCTGTATAACACCCGCGTCCATCCTGGCGAGAACATGCGCGTGTTCCCGATTTCCAACTGGACCGAGCTCGACGTGTGGCAGTACATCGCCCGCGAAAAGCTGGCGCTGCCGTCGATCTACTTCGCGCACGAACGCCAGGTGATCCCGCGCAACGGCCTGCTGGTGCCGCTGACGGACCTGACCCCGGCACGCGAAGGCGAATCGATCGAAACCCGTGTCGTGCGCTTCCGAACCGTGGGCGACATCTCCTGCACCTGCCCGGTTGCCTCGGACGCGGCCGATGTGGACGCGATCATCGCGGAGACCGCCGTCACCCAGATCACCGAGCGCGGCGCGACCCGCATGGATGACCAGACATCCGAAGCCTCGATGGAAAAACGCAAGAAAGAAGGATATTTCTGATGAACGCCGCCGTTTCCGAACAAGTGTTGTCGACCAACGCCACCGAGCGCGGGCTGCTGCGCTTCATCACCGCCGGCTCCGTCGATGACGGCAAGAGCACGCTGATCGGCCGCCTGCTGTTCGACAGCAAGGGCATCTTCGCCGACCAGCTGGACGCGATTTCCCGTGCCAAGCACAAGCGCACCGTCGGTGACACCGTCGACCTGTCGCTGCTGACCGACGGCCTGGAAGCCGAGCGCGAGCAAGGCATTACCATCGACGTTGCCTACCGCTATTTCGCCACGCCGAAGCGCAAGTTCATCATTGCTGATACGCCGGGCCACGAGCAGTACACCCGCAACATGGTGACCGGCGCCTCGACCGCCGACGCCGTCATCATCCTGGTCGACGTCTCCAAGGTGAAGCTGGGCGACGACGGCAGCGTGGAACTGCTCACGCAAACCAAGCGCCATTCGACCATCGCCCACCTGTTGCGCATCGAGCACGTGATCGTCGCGGTCAACAAGATGGACCTGGTCAATTACGACAAGACCGTCTACGACCGTATCGTGGCTGCCTACGAAAAGTTTGCGAAGCAGCTCGGCCTGAACGACGTCCGCGCCATTCCGCTGTCCGCGCTGGCTGGCGACAATGTCGTCACCAAGACCGACAAGATGCCGTGGTACGAAGAACCGACGCTGATCGAACTGCTGGAATCGCTCTCCGTCTATGACGAATCGCACGACGAGCCCTTCCGCTATCCGGTGCAGCTGGTCGCGCGCCACAATGGCCACGAAGCCAATGACTTCCGCGGCTACATGGGCCGCATCGAAGCCGGCAAGGTGAAGAAGGGCGACAAGCTGCTGGTGCAGCCGAGCGGCCAGATCGGCACCGTCAAGGACATCGTCACGCTCGATGGCTCGCTGGATTCCGCCGCCGTCGGCCAGTCGGTCACGATTCTTCTGGAAGAGTACCTGGACATTTCGCGCGGCGACATGCTCGTAGCGGCAGACAAGCCGGCGACGCAGCTCAAGACCGTGACGGCAGAAGTCTGCTGGCTCTCGGAAGAGCCGCTCGACATGCGCCGCAAGTACTGGCTCAAGCACACGACCAAGCAGGTCGCGGCACGCGTGACCAAGATCGACACCCTGCTCGACATCAACACGCAAGAGCGCCGTGCAGCCGAGTCGCTGAAGTTGAACGATATCGCGACCATCTCGATCAACGTCCAGCAGCCGCTGGCTGCCGATGCCTACGACGCGATTCGTTCGACCGGCTCCTTCATCCTGATCGATGAAGTGACCCACCAGACGGTCGCTGCGGGCATGATCCGCATCGCCTGATCCGCTTCATGACGTCCTCATCCGCCGCGCAGAAGGCGACCGGCAAGGTCATCCTGCTCGGCGCCGGCCCGGGCGCCGCCGACCTCATCACGGTCCGCGGCGCCCGGCTGCTTTCACAGGCCGATGTTGTCCTGTACGACGCCCTCGTTACCGAGGAAATGCTGGCGCTCTGCCCGCAAGCCGAAAAGATCCCGGTAGGAAAACGTTCGGGCCAGCGTTCGACCGCTCAGACCGTGATCAACGAGAAGCTGGTCGCGTGCGCGCGCAAATACAAGCTCGTCGTCCGACTGAAGGGCGGCGACCCGATGATGTTCGGTCGCGCGGATGAGGAATTGCGGGCGCTGGAAGCGGAAGGTATCGAGGTGGAAATCGTGCCGGGCGTGACCGCGGCCCTTGCCGCAGCCGCTTCATCGAAGCAGCCGCTGACCAAACGCGGCGTTGCACGCAGCGTCGCCTTCTTTACCTCGGCTACCGCCCCCGGTCATCCGGAACAGACAACCCTCCCCGATTGTGACACCCTCATCCAGTACATGGGTGGCAGGGAGGCAATCACCACTGCGCAAAAATTGCTGGCTCAGGGACGTGCGCCGACCCTGCCGGTGATGGTGATCGAAAACTGCAGCCGCGCCAATGAGCGCATCCTTCGATTTCAGTTAAGCGAACTCGAGAATGGCCTGGCAGATTGCCACGGACCGGTACTGGTGATGTTTGGCGAGGCGCTCGCGCCCCGTAAGAAGGCCTAAAGCGATCCGACGCAATACCGCGCAATCGCATTCAGCACATCGGCATTTTCACCGACAGCGGCAACTGACTTGATATCCACACCCGGGTAATCCTGCTTCAGCTGGTCGACCATGACCGGCAGGTCGCGCAGCACATGTCCGCCCTGCCCGAAGAAAATCGGCACCACAGTCACTTCCCTGCACCCGTCCTGCACCAGTTGCTTCACCAGTTCAGGCAGACGCGGCTCCATCAATTCCAAAAAAGCGAGCGATACGGCGACATCCGGCCGTTGCGCCTGCGTCAATTGCTGCAGGCGCAGGAACGGTTCCTTCCAGCGTGGATCGCGCGCGCCGTGGGCAAACAGGATGAGGGAAGGATGCGCCATGATGGCTCCTAATGTTTCTGTACCCAGAGCAGTGACGCTATGGCAACCAGCAGGAAGGTAGCACTCGGTAAAACGGCGGTTGCAAGCGGCGGCCAGGTGTTGAGCAGGCCGAGGTGCGAGAACAGGCTGTTGAGCAACTGGAAGCTGACACCGATCATGATGCCGATAAAGATCTTCAGGCTGACGCCGCCTGCACGGAAGTGCAGGTAGGCAAACGGCAAGGCCAGCGCCATCATCACCAGTACGGCAAGCGGATAGAACAGCTTTTTCCAGAATGCGATTTCATAGCGCTCCGTGGTCTGCTTGTTTTCCGCGAGGTGGCGTGTGTAGGTTGCAAGGCCGTAGGCTGACATGCGGTCGGGATCGGCAAAGAGCACGGAAAGGATGTCCGGCGTGATCTCGGAAACGAGGTCCCTTGACGGCAACTGCTTTGTCGTCACCACCGAGGAAATTTCCGTCGCATCGCGCGGGAAAACCGTTTCCGTCACATTCGCCATGCGCCAGACGTTGTTGTTCTTATAGTCGGCCCGGTCCGCTGTCACCATCGCCGTCAGTTTGAACTCGCGGTCGAACTCGTACATTTTCACGCCCTGCAACTGTCCTTCGGGGGTAACGTCCGCAACGTTCAGGAAACGCGATCCGATCGGTTCGCCCTCGATGCCGTTTTCCCGGATCACGTCCTTGGTCCACAAACCGGTGCGGAATTCCTTGGACACGGTCGAGCCCTGCGCCTGCAGCTTCAGCCGCTCGCCCATTTCGCTGCTGGCGGGCGCAATGACTTCGCCAAAGAGGAAAGTGATCAGCACGAATACGATGCCGATCTTTGCCAGCATCCAGCCCGCGCGTCCCGTCGACAGGCCCGAGGCGCGCATGATCGTGAATTCGGATTTCGCCGCTAGCTGTGCCAGTGCGTAGATCGTGCCGATCAACGCCGCAATCGGCATCAGGTCATAGACGTAACCTGGCAAGCCCATGGCAACATACAGGAAGGCATGCTGCAATTCGTAGCCGCCGCGGCCGACCTGCGGCAATTCGCTGATCAGGTCGAAGAACGCGAACAGCGCGAGGAAGGCCACGAGCGCAAACACGACAGCGCCGACGACCTCACGGGACACATACCGGTCGAGCACCCTCATTGTGCATTCCCCTTCCTGAACAGCCAGGCACGCTTGAAGGCGCCCCACATCGTTGCCGGATGGTAGGGGCTATTGACGAAGAGGCGCCACGAGAACAACAGGACGATCAGGATCGCGGCAACAAGATGCAGCGGCCACCAGGCCGCCTCGAACGCGATGCGCTTCTGCACTACCGAAGCCTGGAATACGCTCACCATGTTGCTGTAGATAATGAACAGGAGCAGCGCAATCAGCAGGTTGCCCGAGCGCCCGCCGCGAGGGTTGGCGAAACTCAGCGGAATCGCCAGCAGCATGAGCAGCAGTCCCATTACCGGAAGCGAAATACGCCAGAGGAGCTCACCCGCGTTGAAATTGTTCATGTTGGCGAGCAATTCCGGCGTCGACAGTGAACGCGCTGACTGGTCGCCGACCAGAGCCTGCGACTGGCGCGCCACCAGCACCCCGTAGCGCTCGAATTCCATCACTCGGAAATCCGCCTGGTTGGTCATGCCGTCGTAGCGCCGCCCCTGGTCCATCACGAGGAACTTGTCGCCGCGCTCATCGAGCGCAATCGAACCTTCCTTCGCCACCACGATCGTGTTGCGGCCATCCTTGACGGTGTTGACGAACACGTTCTGCACCTTGGTCGCATCGCCGCTGACTGCTTCGACGAAGAAGATGCGGTCCGCTGACGAGGACTCCTGGAAGCGTCCCGGCGACACCTTGGCGATGTCCTCGCGTTTCTGGAAGCGTTCGCGGAACTCGGCGCTCTGGCGGTTGGCCCACGGCGTGACAAAGAAACTCAAGGCGACCACGACGGCGATGACAGGCAGCCCGAAGGACATGACCGGCTTGATCCACCGCGACAGCGAAAGTCCGGAAGCGAACCAGACCACCATTTCCGAATCCTGATAACTTCGCGTTACGACAACAAGGACCGAAATGAAGGATGTCAGAATCAGGATGATCGGCAGGTAGCGCAAGGCGGCAAAGCCGATGAGGGCAATTACGTCCGCCGATGCGACCTTGCCCCCGGCCGCCTGGCCGAGGATCTTGATCAGCATGACAGTAATCGTGATCGTGAAAAGCGTGGTGAAGACAGCGCCTGCGGTACTTACCAATTCGCGTCGGAGAGCGCGCTGAAAGATCATTGAATAGAAGACTATAATTGCGTCTGGAGAAGGAGTGACTTATGGACTTTAGCATAAAACCTATCGAGGCTAAAACCGGCCTTTCGGCAGTAAAAACCGGCTGCCTCGCGGTCGGCGTATTTGAAGACAAGAAACTCTCGGCAGGCGCAAAGGAACTGGACCGCAAGGGCGCGATCACTGCTGCATTGAAGTCGGGCGACATCACCGGCAAGGCGGGCACCACCCTGCTGCTGCGCGGGCTGGACGGCGTGGCCGCGGAGCGCGTACTGCTGGTCGGCCTGGGCAACGAAGAATCCGTATCCGAGAAAAATTTCCTGTCCGCGGTCCAGGCCGTGGCGCGTGTCTTTTCCAACCTCGGCACAACGGAAGGCGCGATTGCCCTCCCTTTTGAAGAGATCAAGAACCGCGACGTTTCCTGGGCTGTGCACGGCGCCGTGCTCGCCATCCGCGACGCGAACTACCGTTTCGACCAGACCAAGAGCAAGAAGGAACCCGAAAAAGGCGGCGTGAAGAAAGTTGCCTTCCTGACGTCCGCCGGTGCTGCCAACGCGGCCAAGACGGCCGCCGCGCAGGCAACGGCCGTCGCAAACGGCGTGGCCCTGACCAAGGACCTGGGCAACCTTCCTTCCAATATCTGCACGCCGACCTATCTCGCCGGCGTGGCCAAGAAACTGGCCAAGGATTACAAGTTCGGCATCGAGGTGCTGGACCGCAAGCAGATTGAAGCGCTCAAGATGGGCAGCTTCCTCTCGGTGACCAAGGGCAGCGACGAGCCGCCGAAGTTCATCGTCATCAAGTACAACGGCGGCAAGCCGAAGGATGCGCCGGTGGTGCTGGTCGGCAAGGGCATCACCTTCGACACCGGCGGCATCTCGATCAAGCCGAGCGCCAGCATGGACGAAATGAAGTACGACATGTGCGGCGCCGCCTCCGTCCTCGGCACCTTCCGCGCGCTCGGGGAACTCGGCCTCAAGCTGAATGTCGTGGGCGTCATCCCGACCTGCGAGAACATGCCGTCGGGCCGCGCGTCCAAGCCGGGCGATGTCGTCACCTCAATGTCCGGGCAGACGATCGAAATCCTGAATACCGATGCCGAAGGCCGCCTGATCCTGTGCGATGCACTGACTTACGTCGAGCGCTTCAAGCCTGCGGCCGTGGTCGACATCGCCACCCTCACCGGCGCCTGCATCACGGCGCTCGGCCATCACAACACCGGCCTGTTCACGCGCCATGATGACGCGCACGACGCACTCGCGAACGAGCTGCTTGCCGCGGGCAAGGCCACCGGCGATACCGCATGGCGCATGCCCATCGAGGATACCTACCAGGAACAGCTCAAGTCGAACTTTGCGGACATGGCCAACATCGGCGGCCCGCCGGCCGGCAGCATCACCGCGGCCTGCTTCCTCGAGCGTTACACCAAGAAGTACACCTGGGCGCACCTCGACATCGCAGGCACGGCATGGAAGAGCGGCGCGGCCAAGGGCGCAACCGGTCGTCCGGTTCCCCTGCTCACGACCTTCCTGATGAACAGGGCGAACGGCAAGAAGTCCTGACGCACGCGCGGGCACGGTCCACGTGCCCGCGTTTCTTTCCTCATGTAACCTGCTCCAGCTTTTTTCCATGCGCCTGCAACAGGCAATCGTGGAAAAGCTGCGTCACCCGCTGCGGCGCCGGCGACTGCCGGATCGCGCTCACGAAACTGCACTCGTAACGGAACAGTGACGGCTTGATCGCACGCATCAATCCATCCGCCTCGAAGCTCTTTGCGTAATGATCCGGCAGGAAGCCGAGGAAATCGCCCGACAGGATCAGCGTTGCGATCGACTCCTGGTCGAAGCCGGTGGCCTTGCGCGCCAGGCGGACGCGCTGGCTGATTTCCATGTTGGGCGAGTGGTACCCGAGGCCGGCAAAGCGGTAGCTATTGAGGCTCTTCCACGTCAGCTGGTCGGTTCTCACCTTGAACAAGGGGTGCTTGCTCCCGCAGTACAGCAGCATGGTTTCGTCGAACAAGGCGTTGTACTGCAGGCTGGCCGAATTCCGGTGCACCGGGATGATGCCGACCTGGAACTGGCCGTCAATGATGCCGCGCTCGATGGTATTCATCGGTGCGACGTGCATGTTCAGCGAGACGTCCGGCGCCTGCTTCGTGAATAGCGCAATCGCATCCCCGATGCGCGCCGCGGGGTTGCTGGCCGTCTTGTCGAAGACCGCCACGTTGAGCTGCCCACCCAGACGGCTGTGAATATCATCCACGCTGCGGATGAAGGCGTCTGTTGCCGCGAGCAGGCGCTGTGTTTCCTGGTAGATCCGGTCGCCTTCAGCGGTCGTGGAAAAGCCGCTGCGTCCGCGGTGACACAAGGTCAGCCCAAGGCGGGTTTCCAGGTCCTTCACATGCTTGCTGATGGTGGAAATGCCGATGTTCAGCTCCAGCTCGGCCGCCGCCATGCCGCCGCAATCAACCACGCTCTTGAACACCCGCAGCAGGCGCATGTCGGTATCGCTGAGCTGGCCCAGGATGGCGCGTCTTTTCACTTGCATAAATATTCAAGTAAACATTGATATTTGATTATTTATGATAGTAACACGCAGGTTCACAATGGGACGGTTAAACCCAGAGGGTGTTATGACCTAGGGAAGGGGGCGCGCAGCCCCGAGAACCGGCCGAATGCTAGGCGCAGCGACGCGGCGTGGTGGTTCCACGGCAAGGAGGACTCGGCGTCCCCCTGCAACACCGCAGGCGGCCGGTTATCGGGGCTGCCCGGAGGGTTCGGTCGAGAAGGGACGCATTGCGTTGTTGCGACGCTTGCTCAGACCCCCAGTCTGAGCGGCGCGGCGCGCCTAGCACTGCATCCCTTCTCGACCGAACGCGCCCCCTTCCCTAGGTCATAACACCCTCGAATATTGGAGCGGACATGACCCAAGCAAACATCAATGCAGAATGGCTGGAAGCCCACTGGATGCCCTTTACCGGCAACCGCAATTTCAAGGCATCGCCGCGAATGATTACCGGGGGTGCCGGCGCCTACTACACCGACAGTGACGGACGGAAGATTTTTGACGGCCTGTCCGGCCTCTGGTGCTGCGGCCTCGGCCACGGGCGCGCCGAAATCACGGAAGCGGCGCGCAAGCAGCTGGCTACGCTGGACTACTCGCCGGCATTCCAGCACGGCCATCCGCTCTCCTTCGAACTGGCCAACCGGATGAAGGAACTGGTGCCGGCAGGACTCGATTACGTGTTCTTCACCGGATCCGGCTCCGAATCCGCGGACACCTCGCTGAAGATGGCCCGCGCCTACTGGCGTGCCAAAGGTCAGGCTAGCAAAACCCGCCTGATCGGCCGCGAAAAGGGCTATCACGGCGTCAATTTCGGCGGCATCTCCGTCGGCGGCATCGTCGGCAACCGCAAGACCTTCGGACAGGCCGTAGAAGCGGACCACCTGCCGCACACCATGCTGCCGCAAAATGCCTTCACGCGCGGCATGCCGGAGCAAGGCGCTGAACTGGCAGACCAGCTGCTCAACCTGATTGCGCTGCACGACGCCTCCAACATCGCCGCCGTCATCGTGGAACCGTTCTCCGGATCGGCCGGCGTGATCATTCCGCCCAAGGGCTACCTCAAGCGCCTGCGCGACATCTGCACGCAGAACAACATCCTGCTGATCTTCGACGAGGTGATCACCGGTTTCGGCCGCTGCGGCGCGATGACCGGCGCCGAGGCTTTCGACGTCACACCCGACATCATGAACGTCGCCAAGCAGGTCACTAACGGTGCTCAGCCGCTGGGCGCAGTCATTGCCAAGAAGGAGATTTACGACACCTTCATGCAGATCGGCGGCCCCGAATATATGCTCGAGTTCCCTCATGGTTACACCTATTCCGCCCATCCGGTCGCCTGCGCCGTAGGCTTGGCCGCGCTCGACATCCTGGAGAAGGAAAACATGATCCAGCGCGTGCGTGAACTGGCCCCGCATTTCGAGAATGCCGTCCACAGCCTCAAGGGCAGCAAGCACGTGGTGGACATCCGCAACTACGGACTGGCTGCCGGTCTGACGATTGCCTCCCTGCCGGGCGAGCCGGCCAAGCGCCCGTACGACATCGCGATGAAATGCTGGCAGAAGGGCTTCTACGTCCGCTATGGCGGCGACACCATCCAGCTCGCGCCGCCCTTCATCTCCACGCGCGAGGAAATCGACTCGCTCATCAACGCCCTCGGCGAAGCCATCAACGAAACTGCCTAAAGGATCACGCATGACCAACACCATCGGCCACTTCATCCACGGCCAACACGTCTCGCGCGGCGAACGCACCGCTGCCGTCTTCAATCCTGCTACCGGCATCGCCGAAAAGAAGGTCCGTCTCGCCGACAAGACCACGGTCGAGGAAGCCATCGCATCTGCCGAGCAGGCATACCCGGCGTGGCGCAACACGCCGCCATTGAAGCGCGCGCGCGTCATGAGCCGCCTGAAGCAATTGCTCGAGGAACACGCCGACGAGATCTGCGGCATGATCACGGCGGAACACGGCAAGGTGCTCAGCGACGCCATGGGCGAACTGCAGCGCGGCATCGAGAACGTCGAGTACGCGAGCTACGCACCCGAACTGCTCAAGGGCGAGCACAGCAAGAACGTGGGTCCGGCCATCGATTCATGGAGCGAGTTCCAGCCGCTGGGCGTGACCGCCGGCATTACCCCGTTCAACTTCCCGGCGATGGTGCCCCTGTGGATGTGGCCGATGGCTGTCGCCTGCGGCAACACTTTCGTGCTGAAGCCCTCGGAGCGCGATCCCTCCGCCGCCGTGTTCATCGCCGAACTGGCGCTGCAGGCGGGCCTCCCCCCCGGCGTGCTGAACGTCGTCAACGGCGACAAGGAAGCGGTCGACACCCTGCTGACCGATCCGCGCGTGCAGGCGGTCAGCTTCGTCGGCTCCACGCCGATTGCGCAGTATGTCTATGCAACTGGCACTGCGCACGGCAAGCGCGTGCAGGCGCTGGGCGGCGCGAAGAACCATGCCGTGGTCATGCCGGACGCCGACATCGGCAATGCAGTGAACGCGCTGATGGGCGCGGCATTCGGTTCATGCGGTGAGCGCTGCATGGCGGTGCCGCTGGTCGTCGCCATTGGTGACGACACCGCAGAGGCGGTCATCGCCGGGCTGAAGGCCGAGATCGCCAAGATGAAGGTCGGCCCCGGCACCGATGCCGGTAACGACATGGGCCCGCTTGTCACACGCGAGCACTACGAGAAGGTCAAGGGCTACGTCGATACCGGCGTCGCCGAAGGTGCGACCTTGCTGGTGGACGGACGCGAACTGGTCGTGCGGGATGCGAATGGCGGACCGAGCAAGGGCTACTTCCTCGGCCCCTGCCTGTTCGATCACGTGAAGCCCGGCATGCGCATCTACCAGGAAGAGATTTTTGGCCCGGTGCTCGGCGTCGTCCGTGTCGCATCACTGGAAGAGGCGATGACGCTGATCAACGCGCACGAGTATGGCAACGGCACCTGCATCTTCACCCGCGACGGCGAAGCAGCGCGTCACTTCTGCGACAACATCCTGGTCGGCATGGTCGGCGTCAACGTACCGCTTCCGGTGCCGGTCGCCTATCACTCCTTCGGCGGATGGAAGCGCTCGCTATTCGGCGACCTGCATGCCTATGGCCCGGACGCGGTGCGTTTCTACACGCGCCGCAAAACCATCACCCAGCGCTGGCCGGCCTCGAACGATCCGGGCCGCGCGATGTTCAGCTTCCCCTCCAGCCGCTGAATGAAACTGTTTTTCCCTCGCGCGATCAAGTAGGTACGACAAGCATGCGCGAGGGAAAAATGGGACAACTCCTGGAGCGGTTGACGGCGACTTCGGGCAATTTTGCCGGACTGGTGAAGCGTGCCAGCACGTTTGAAAAGTCCGCCATCGTTGCCGCTTTCATTTCGGCAATTTCACTGTTTGCCTTCGTGGAGATTGCGGATGACGTGAGCGAGGGCGACACCGTTGCCTTCGACGCCGCGATCCTCCTTGCCTTCCGCAGCCGGAACGACCTCGCCGATCCGCTCGGCCCGGCGTGGCTCGAAGGGATCATGCGCGACTTCACCGCCCTCGGCGGCGTCGCCGTGCTTACGACGTTCACCGCGCTGGCCGTCGGATTTCTTTTCCTGACGGGGAAGCGGCGCACCGCGTGGATGGTCATCATTTCCGTCCTCGGCGGCATCGCACTCAGCAACCTTCTCAAATGGGGTTTCGACCGGCCGCGCCCTGACCTCGTCCCGCACGCAACGGTCGTGTACTCACAAAGCTTCCCTAGTGGTCACGCAATGCTGTCCGCGATCGTGTACCTGACGCTGGGCGCGCTCATGGCGCGCACGGAAGCGGCGGTTCGGGTCAAGATCTACCTGCTCACATCCGCCTGCCTGCTCACCCTGGTCGTGGGCATCAGCCGCGTCTATCTCGGCGTGCACTGGCCGACCGATGTCATCGCCGGCTGGGCGGTCGGCGCCTGCTGGGCACTCGTCTGCTGGCTGGTCATGCTGTGGCTGCAAGGAAGCGGAAAAGTCGAACCGGCCACGAGCGACACGCCGGCTCCGCCACCAACATGACAATCTGACATTTCCGTTTTTCGGATTATTGCCTCAAGTTTTGTTAGGTTTTCTGGAACGGCGAGATGGGCAAGACTATCTCCTCCAACACCCACCGAGAGGAGATGATCATGGACGTACAAATGTTTGCCCAGGAATTTACCCTCACCCCATCCCTGCGTGACCACCTGGAACACCGCCTGCGTTTTGCCTTCGCACGGACCCGCACGCAGGTCGCGCGCATCGTGGTGCGGCTGCGGGACCTCAACGGACCGCGCGGCGGACGTGACAAGGTTTGCCAGGTCAGCGTCACCATTCCCGGCCGCCCCGAAGTGGTGATTCGCGAAGTGCAGGAAAATATGTACAACGCGATCGACTTCGCATTAAAGCGTGCGGCCTACCGCGCAATGCGCATCGTGATGCGCAAACGGATCGTGTCCCGCAGCGGTCGTCCCGTGACGGAGGAAATCGATCATGGTTGATAGCATCGGCACCTGGTGGATGTGGGCCGGCTTCTTTGCCTTCGTCCTCCTGATGATCGCCGCCGACCTGCTTCTGCTCGGCGGAAAAACCGCGCACAAGGTGTCCTTCCGCGAAGCCGCGGGATGGTCGATCACCTGGGTCATCGTCGCCCTGCTGTTCAATGGCGCGCTGTGGTGGTACCTGGACGGCTCGGCGGGTCGCGAGATCGCGAATGAAAAATCGCTCGAATTCCTGACCGGTTATGTCATCGAGAAATCGCTGGCGGTGGACAACATCTTCGTCTGGCTGGTGATCTTCGGCTACTTTGCGGTGCCGGCCGAATACCAGCGGCGCGTCCTGCTGTACGGCGTGATCGGCGCAATCGTCATGCGGACGGTCATGGTGCTGGCCGGCGCGTGGCTGATCAGCGAGTTCCACTGGATCCTGTACGTATTCGGGTTCTTCCTGCTGGTCACCGGCGTCAAGATGCTCATCTACGCCGACAAGAAGCCGGACCTCGAAGCCAATCCCGCACTGCGCTGGATACGCGGACACATGAAGGTGACGGACCGCTACCATGGTGAAAGCTTCTTCACCTGGCAGAATGGCGTGCGCTACGTCACTCCGCTGTTCCTCGTGCTCGTGCTGGTCGAGCTGTCCGACCTGGTGTTTGCGGTGGACAGCATCCCGGCGATTTTTGCGGTCACCAGCGATCCGTTCATCGTGCTGACATCCAACGTGTTCGCGATCCTTGGCCTGCGGGCGATGTACTTCCTGCTCAAGGATGTGGCCGACCGCTTCCACCTGCTGAAGTACGGCCTGGCGATGGTCCTGATGTTCGTCGGCACGAAGATGCTGGTCGTCGACTTCTACAAGGTGCCGGTACTGGTATCGCTCGGCGTCGTCGCTGCCATCATCGGACTGTCGGTGGTCGCAAGCCTGATATGGACCCGGCCGCAACCGCCCAAGCTGCTGCCCGCGGGTGACCGGTAGGTGAAGGAGGCCCTTGTGTCAATTGCGGTATGATGCCCATCTTGCCGCAAGGGCCGCCTCTCCACCGAACTGATCCCATGAAGCTCGCCACCTGGAACGTCAACTCCCTGAAAGTCCGCCTGCCGCAGGTCCTGCAATGGCTGGCCGAAAACCCTGTCGACATTCTCTGCCTGCAGGAAACCAAGCTCACCGACGACAAGTTTCCGGTAGCCGAGATCGAAGCGGCCGGGTACCAGGTGGTGTTTACCGGACAGAAGACCTACAACGGCGTGGCCATCCTGTCGAAGCATCCGATGAGCGAGATCGTCAGGAACAATCCGCGTTACGAAGACGAGCAGCAGCGCATCATTGCCGCCACCATCGAAGGTATGCGCGTCGTCTGCGCCTATATCCCGAATGGGCAATCGGTTGGCTCGGACAAGTACCAGTACAAGCTGAAGTGGCTGGACGCGCTGCATGACTGGCTGGCGGATGAAATGAAGACGCACGAGAATCTTGCACTGCTCGGCGACTACAACATCGCGCCGGACGATCGCGACGTGCATGACCCGAAAGCCTGGGAAGGCCAGGTACTGGTCTCGGACGCGGAACGCGCGGAATTCCGCCGCCTGCTCGACCTCGGTTTCAAGGACGCGTTCCGACTGTTCGAGCAGCCGGAGAAGCTGTACAGCTGGTGGGATTACCGGATGATGGCGTTCCGGAGGAACATGGGCCTGCGCATCGACCATATCCTGCTGTCGCCTGCGCTCGCATCGCGCTGCAACGAATGCGTGATCGACAAGGTGCCGCGCAAATGGGAGCAGCCCTCCGACCACACGCCGGTGGTCGCGACCCTCGATCTTCCTTGATTCACACCCGCTATGTCTTCGCGGAAAGACATCATGCGCCCCCCTCCATCCGCGCCGCTGCTTTGTCATGCCTCAATGATTGACGTCCGCATGACAGACGTTGACGTATACGTAAAGTAAAGTCATTCGACCCGACCACAGTCGGCATGGCGACGCGGCGGATCATTGCCCGCCCTGCGCGGCTCCGGTTGGTTAGACGCCGGGCCTGCCGCTCTTCAGCGGCAGCCCGATTATCTTCCCATTCATCACCGGCGATCACATCATGACTGGTCTCGACGCATTCCTGCATGCACGAAATTTCCTCCTGAACCATCGCACCGATTACGACACGGCCTACCGCGAGTTCCGCTGGCCGGCGCTCACGGAATTCAACTGGGCACTCGACTATTTTGACCACATGGCGCGCGGCAACGAGAAGCCGGCCTTGTGGGTCGTAGGAGAAGATGGCTCCGAACAGAAGCTCAGTTTCGCTGAACTGTCGTCGCGATCCAATCGCACCGCGAACTACTTGCGCAGCCTCGGTGTGCGGCGCGGCGACCGCATCCTGATGATGCTCGGCAACGAAGTACCCTTGTGGGAAACCATGCTGGCCGCGATGAAGCTCGGCGCAGTCCTGATTCCCGCGACCACCCTGCTTTCACAGGAAGACCTCCGCGACCGCATCGACCGCGGCAACGTCAAGCACATGATCATCGGCGCCGCCCACGTCGACAAGCTGGCCGGCCTCGCCGAACAGTGCACGCGCGTGTGCGTCGGCGCGCAGCCGGAAGGCTGGCATGCGTTCGACTACAGCGCGCATTCCGCGGACTTCACCCCGGACGGCCCGACCAAGGCAACGGATCCGCTGCTGCTGTACTTCACCTCCGGCACGACCTCCAAGCCGAAGCTCGTGCTGCACTCGCACCAGAGCTATCCGGTCGGCCACCTGTCGACCATGTACTGGATCGGCCTGCAGCCCGGTGACATCCACCTGAACATTTCATCGCCCGGCTGGGCCAAGCACGCGTGGAGCTGCTTCTTCGCGCCGTGGAACGCTGGCGCCTGCATCTTCCTCTACAACTACGCGCGCTTCAATGCGAAGGCCATGCTGGGTGTGCTGGAGCGCTGCCAGGTCACGACCATGTGCGCGCCGCCGACCGTGTGGCGCATGCTGATCCAGGAAGACCTGAGCGCCTACCGCGGACGCCTGGAGCTTCGGGAAGTGATCGGCGCCGGTGAACCGCTCAATCCTGAAATCATCGAGCAGGTGCAAAACGCCTGGAGCCTCACGCTGCGGGACGGATTTGGCCAGACCGAGACCACGGCGCAGATCGGCAACACGCCCGGCCAGCGGCTCAAGCCCGGCTCCATGGGCCGTCCGCTACCCGGCTACCGGATCGCGCTGCTCGATCCGGAAGACCGCGAGGCAAGCGAAGGCGAAGTCTCCCTCGTGCTGAACCCGGCACCGCTGGGTCTGATGCTCGGCTACATGGACAGCCCGGAGAAGACCGCCGAAGTCACGCGCAACGGCTACTATCGCACGGGCGATGTCGCCAGCCGCGACGAAGACGGCTACATCACTTATGTCGGACGCGCCGACGACGTGTTCAAGGCTTCCGACTACCGGATCAGTCCCTTTGAACTGGAGAGCGTGCTGATCGAGCATCCGGCGATCGTGGAGGCGGCAGTGGTACCGAGCCCCGATCCGATCCGCCTCGCGGTACCGAAGGCGTTTGTCGTACTGGCGGCGGGCTACGAACCGGGCGCTGAACTGGCAAAGGAAATCTTCACCTTCCTGCGCGCCAACCTCGCTCCGTACAAGCGTATCCGCCGCCTTGAATTTTCCGACCTGCCGAAAACGATCTCCGGCAAGATCCGCCGCGTGGAGCTTCGCAACAACGAAGCGGCCCGCCGCGCAAAAGGCGAAAAGGCCGAGCGCGAGTATCTGGAGGAAGACTTTCCGGAATTGAAGGGCTGATAAAGCACAAAGCCACCGGATTCGGTGGCTTTGTTTTTTCCAGCAGGCGCTGACGCTATTCAGCGATCAGGCCGTCAGTGCCGTCTTGATCTGCTGCAGCGAGTTCGGATCCTCGATGGTGGTGAGATCGCCCGGATCGCGTCCTTCGCAGATTGCCTGGATCGAACGGCGCAGCAGCTTGCCGGAGCGGGTCTTCGGCAGCAGGTTCACGAAGTGCACGCGTGCCGGACGCGCGACCGCACCCAACTGCTTGTCCACGACCGCCATCACTTCCGCCTCGAGCGCCTTCCTGGCTTCCGGCGTAGACGCTGCATCGGCGTTCTTCAGGATCGCGAAGGCCACGGCAACCTGCCCCTTCAACTTGTCTTCGACACCCACCACTGCCACTTCCGACACGTTCGGATGGCTGGAGATGCTTTCCTCGATCTCGCGCGTGCCAAGGCGGTGGCCCGCGACGTTGATCACGTCATCGGTACGGCCGAGGATGAAGTAGTAACCGTCTGCATCGCGGATACCCCAGTCGAAGGTGGAATACACCGGTTGCTTGAAGTTCGACCAGTAGGTCTTCACGAAACGCTCGTCGTCGCCGTAGACCGTCTGCATGCAGCCGGGAGGCAGCGGTCCATCGATCACGACCACACCCTTTTCGTTCGGGCCGCACACTTCGCCTGTCGACTCGTTGAGCACCTTCACGTTGTAGCCGTACATCGGCACGCCGGGGCTGCCGAGACGCGTCGGCGTGTCCTGCACCGCCTTGGCGACCGACATGATCGGCCACCCGGTTTCGGTCTGCCAGTAGTTGTCGATGATGGGCACACCGAGCTCGCTCGAGATCCAGGCCGAGGTCGTCTCATCCAGCGGCTCGCCTGCGAGGTAGAGCGCCTTCAGAGAGGACAGGTCGTACTTCTTCATGAATTCCGGCGGCTGCTTCTTCAGCACGCGCACGGCGGTCGGCGCCGAGAACATGCGGGTGACCTTGTACTTCTCGACGATGCTCCACCAGATGCCCGCGTCAGGACGGATCGGCAGGCCTTCGTACATGATCGTAGCCATGCCGGCGATCAACGGGCCGTAGACGATGTAGGAGTGGCCGACGACCCAGCCGATGTCGGAAGTCGAGAAGTAGGTCTCACCGGGATTGCCGCAGAAGATGTACTTCATCGATGCGGCAAGCGCGACCGCGTAGCCGCCCACATCGCGCTGCACGCCCTTCGGCTTGCCCGTCGTGCCCGAGGTGTAGAGGATGTAGGACATCTCGTTGGACTCGAGCCATTCAACGGGAACCTCGGCCTTGAGGTTCTGTTCGCGCAGCGTCGAATAGTCGACGTCACGACCGGCAACGAGCTCCATCGGCACCAGGCCGCGGTTGACGAGCAGCACGTGCGCCGGCTTGTGCTCGGCAAGGTTGATGGCCTCATCCAGCAGGGGCTTGTAGGGAACCGACTTGCCGCCGCGCGAGCCTGCGTCGGCAGAGACAATCAGCTTCGGCTTCGCATCATCGATACGGGTCGCGAGGCTGTTGGAAGCAAAGCCGCCAAACACGACAGAGTGCACTGCACCGATACGCGCGCAAGCGAGCATGGCAAATGCAGCCTCTGCAATCATCGGCATGTAGATCAGCACACGGTCGCCCTTGCCTACGCCGAGCGATTGCATCATCGCCGCCGTACGCATCACTTCCGTCTGCAGTTCCTTGAAGCTGTACACCTTCTCGGAATTCGTCTCGGTGGAGATGGCAATCAGCGCCGGCTTGTCGCCCTGCTTCGCGGCCCAGCGATCCACCGCGTTGTGGCAGAGGTTGGTCTTGCCGCCGACAAACCACTTCGTGAAAGGCGGTTTGCTGTAATCGAGCACCTGCTTGTAGGGCTCTTTCCAGTCGATGAGTTTGGCTTCGTTATCCCAGAAGGCCTGGGGATTTTCGATGGAATTCTTGTAGAAGTCTGCGAAGTTCATGTTGCCCCCGAATCAGATTGGATGCGTGCGAAACAGCCTTGCACGTAGAGTGATTTTTGTAGTGTTCCAGTATGCGCAGTGCGACTTACTCTGCACTTACGATGCGTCGCGCTGCGCGAAAAAAAAGCGCATCGACGAGAGTGTCTTTGCGCTTTTCATGGCCATGCTGTTGCCTCTTAGAATGCGTCGCCAGGCACGCGGACCCAGCCTTCCATGAGGATGCGCGCACTGCGGCTCATGATGGCCTTGGTGACGCGCCACTCGCCATCGACCTTGGCCGCTTCCGAGCCGACGCGCAAGGTGCCGGAGGGATGGCCGAATCGTACGGCACTGCGCTCACCACCGCCGGCCGCAGTGTTGACCAGTGTGCCGGGAATGGCTGCCGCGGTGCCGATGGCAACGGCTGCCGTGCCCATCATCGCGTGATGCAGCTTGCCCATGGACAGCGCACGCACCAGCAGGTCGACGTCGCCAGCGGCTACTACCTTGCCGCTGGAGGAGACGTAGTCCTTCGGCTTTGCGACGAACGCGATCTTCGGTGTGTGCTGGCGGGTTGCAGCTTCTTCCGGGGTCTTGATGAGGCCCATGCGCAGAGCGCCGGCCACGCGGATCTTTTCGAACTTCGCCAATGCGGCGGCATCCGTGTTGATCTGCTCGCGCAGTTCGGTGCCGGTGTAGCCGATGTCTTCCGCATTCACGAACACAGTCGGGATGCCGGCGCTGATCATGGTGGCCTTGAGCGTGCCGATGCCGGGCACCTCGAGTTCGTCGACCAGATTACCGGTTGGGAACATCGAGCCACCCTCTTCCGCGTCGTCGGAGGGATCCATGAACTCCAGCACGATTTCCGCGGCCGGGAAGGTCACGCCGTCCAGTTCGAAATCGCCAGTTTCCTGCACCTGGCCATTGGTGATGGGAACGTGGGCGATGATGGTCTTCTTGATATTGGCCTGCCAGATGCGGACGACGCAGGTGCCGTTCTCGGGAATGCGCGAAGGATCGACGAGGCCGGCGTGAATCGCGAACGCGCCTGCGGCCGTGGAGAGATTGCCGCAGTTGCCGCTCCAATCCACGAAGGCCTTGTCGATGGAAATCTGGCCGTAGAGATAGTCCACGTCATGATTGGGCACGCTGCTCTTCGAGAGGATCACGCATTTGGACGTGGAAGACGTCGCACCGCCCATGCCGTCGATATGCGCCGAATACGGGTCGGGACTGCCGATCACGCGCATGAACAGCTTGTCGCGCGCTGGGCCTGGCACCTGGCAGCGCTCGGGCAGATCCTGGAGGCGGAAGAACACGCCTTTGCTGGTGCCGCCACGCATGTAGGTGGCGGGGATTTTGGTTTGGGGTACGTGGGGCATCGAATAAGTTCCTGTTCTAAAGGACACCCCTCCCCCTTCAAGGGGGAGGTTGGGAGGGGGATGGGTTTTGGTGATGAACCCTCAAACCCATCCCCACCCTAACCCTCCCCTTGAAGGGGAGGGGAAACAGCTCTCCGGCGAGAAGAAGCCGCTGACTTATGCAGCCTTCGCGTTCGACGAAGCCAGGAAGTCCTGCGCAAACCGCTGCAGCACCCCGCCCGCTTCGTAGATCGACACTTCCTCAGCCGTATCGAGACGGCAGGTCACCGGCACTTCGACGCGCTCGCCGTTCTTGCGATGGATCACCAGCGTCAGGTCTGCACGCGGCTTGCGTTCGCCGATCACGTCGTAGGTTTCCGTGCCGTCGATATTCAGGGTCAGGCGGTTGACGCCCGGCTTGAACTCGAGCGGCATCACGCCCATGCCAATCAAATTGGTGCGGTGGATGCGTTCGAAGCCTTCCGCGACGATCGCCTCCACGCCGGCGAGACGCACGCCCTTGGCCGCCCAGTCACGGGACGAGCCCTGGCCGTAGTCGGCGCCGCCGATGATGATCAGCGGCTGCTTGCGCTCCATGTAGGTCTCGATGGCTTCCCACATGCGCGTGATCTTGCCTTCCGGCTCGATGCGCGCCAGCGAACCCTTCTTCACCTTGCCGTCCACCACGACCATTTCGTTCATGAGCGTCGGGTTGGCGAAGGTGGCGCGCTGCGCGGTGAGGTGGTCGCCGCGGTGCGTGGCGTACGAGTTGAAGTCCTCTTCCGGCAAGCCCATCTTGGCGAGGTATTCACCTGCGGCGCTGTCGGGCAGGATCGCGTTCGACGGCGACAGGTGGTCGGTGGTGATGTTGTCGCCGAGGACCGCGAGCGGACGCATGCCCTTGAGCGTGCGCGGGTTGGCCGCGAGCGCGCCCTGGCCTTCCTTGTCCCAGTACGGCGGACGGCGGATGTAGGTGCTCATCGGACGCCAGTCGTACAACGGCTTCACACCCTCCGTCACGGCAGCCTTCTTCTCGAACATCGGGATGTAGACGTTGCGGAACTGTTCCGGCTTCACGCTGGCCTTCACGATCGCATCGATCTCTTCGTCCGTCGGCCACAGGTCCTTCAGCATGATCGGCTTGCCGTTGGCGTCGGTACCGAACGAATCCCGCTCGATGTCGAAACGCACCGTGCCGGCGATCGCGTAGGCCACGACCAGCGGCGGCGAGGCGAGGAAAGCCTGCTTCGCGTAGGGGTGGATACGGCCGTCAAAGTTACGGTTGCCGGACAGGACCGCGGTCGCGTACAGGTCGCGGTCGATGATTTCCTGCTGGATCTTCGGATCGAGCGCGCCCGACATGCCGTTGCAGGTCGTGCAGGCGAAAGCGACGATGCCGAAGCCGAGCTTCTCGAGTTCGCTCTTCAGGCCGGCCTCTTCCAGGTACAGCTCCACGGCCTTCGATCCCGGTGCGAGCGAGGTCTTCACCCACGGCTTGCGGGTCAAACCAAGCTTGTTTGCATTGCGTGCGAGCAGCGCGGCGGCAATCACGTTGCGCGGATTGCTGGTGTTGGTGCAGCTGGTGATCGCAGCGATGATCACGGCGCCGTCAGGCATCTGGCCGGGGACTTCTTCCCACTTGCCGGCGATGCCCTTGGCGGCGAGGTCGGTCGTCGCCACGCGTGCATGCGGGTTGGACGGGCCGGCCATGTTGCGCACGACGCTCGACAGGTCGAACTTGAGCACGCGCTCGTACTGCGCGTTCTTCAGGGTATCCGCCCAGAGGCCGGCTTCCTTCGCATAGGTTTCGACCAGCTTGACGTTCTCTTCCGGACGGCCGGTGAGCTTGAGGTACTCGATGGTCTGCTCGTCGATGGAGAACATCGCGGCGGTCGCGCCGTATTCCGGTGCCATGTTGGAAATGGTCGCGCGGTCGCCCAGGGTCAGGGAGCGCGCACCGTCGCCATAGAACTCGAGGTAGGAACCCACCACCTTCGACTTGCGCAGGAACTCGGTCAGCGCCAGCACGATGTCGGTCGCGGTGATGCCCGGCTGGCGCTTGCCCGTCAATTCGACACCGACGATTTCCGGCAGGCGCATCCAGGAGGCGCGGCCCAGCATGACGTTCTCGGCTTCAAGGCCGCCGACGCCGATGGCGATGACGCCCAGCGCATCGACGTGCGGCGTGTGGCTGTCTGTGCCCACGCATGTGTCGGGGAAGGCCACGCCGTCCTGCGCATGGATCACCGGGGACATCTTCTCCAGGTTGATCTGGTGCATGATGCCGTTGCCGGCGGGGATCACGTCGACGTTCTTGAATGCCAGTTTGGTCCACTCGATGAAGTGGAAGCGGTCTTCATTGCGGCGATCTTCGATCGCGCGGTTCTTTTCGAAGGCTTGCGGGTCGAAGCCGCCGCACTCGACGGCCAGCGAATGGTCGACGATGAGCTGCACGGGCACGACGGGATTGACCTTGGCCGGATCGCCGCCTTGCTGCGCAATGGCGTCACGCAGGCCAGCGAGGTCGACCAGCGCGGTCTGGCCGAGGATGTCGTGGCAGGCCACGCGTGCCGGGAACCACGGGAAGTCGCGCTCGCGCTTGACTTCGATGATCTGCTTCAGGCACTCGGTGAGGATGGCGGGATCGCAGCGGCGCACGAGGTTTTCGGCATGCACGCGCGAGGTATAGGGCAGCTTTTCCCAGGCGCCCGGCTGGATGGCCTCGACCGCAGCGCGCGCATCGAAGTAGTCCAGATTGGTGCCCGGAAGGGGTTTGCGGTATGCGGTATTCATGGGATCGGATTCAGTGAGTGAAGGAATGAAAGCCGGCCGTCGAATGACGACCGGCTTGCCCTTTTTTATTTGCGGTCCTTGATCGGGACGAACTTCAGATCTTCCGGGCCGACGTAGTTCGCGCTCGGGCGGATGATCTTGTTGTCGATGCGCTGCTCGATGATGTGTGCAGACCAACCGGACGTGCGTGCAATCACGAACAGCGGCGTGAACATCGCGGTCGGCACGCCCATCATGTGATAGGACACGGCAGAGAACCAGTCGAGGTTCGGGAACATCTTCTTGATTTCCCACATGACGGTTTCCAGGCGCTCGGCGATGTCGAACATCTTCATCGAACCAGCATCGTCGGACAGGTTGCGCGCGACTTCCTTGATGACCTTGTTACGCGGGTCGGAGACGGTGTAGACCGGGTGGCCGAAGCCGATCACGACTTCCTTGTTCTCGACGCGGCGGCGGATGTCGGCTTCCGCTTCATCCGGATTGTCGTAACGCTTCTGGATTTCAAACGCGACTTCATTCGCGCCGCCATGCTTCGGGCCGCGCAGTGCGCCGATCGCGCCGGTGATGGCGGAGTACATGTCGGAGCCCGTGCCGGCGATGACGCGGCCGGTGAAGGTCGAGGCGTTGAACTCGTGCTCTGCGTACAGGATCAGCGAGGTGTGCATGGCCTTGACCCACAGGTCGGACGGCTTCTGGCCGTGCAGCAGGTGCAGGAAGTGGCCGCCGATGGAGTCGTCGTCTGTTTCGACGTCGATGCGCTTGCCGTTGTGGCTGAAGTGGTACCAGTACAGCAGCATGGAGCCGAGCGAGGCCATCAGCTTGTCGGCGATGTCGCGCGCGCCCGGGGTGTTGTGGTCATCCTTCTCCGGCAGCACGCAGCCGAGCGCGGAGACGCCGGAGCGCATCACGTCCATCGGGTGCGAAGCGGCGGGCAATGCTTCCAGGACGGCCTTCACTTGCGACGGCAGGCCGCGCAGCGACTTCAGCTTGGTCTTGTAGGCCTTCAGTTCGGCGATGGTCGGCAGCTTGCCGTGCACCAGCAGGTGGGCGATTTCCTCGAATTCACAGGTGTCGGCGACGTCCAGGATGTCGTAGCCGCGATAGTGGAGGTCGTTGCCGGTACGGCCGACCGTGCAGAGTGCGGTATTGCCCGCGGTCACGCCGGACAGGGCAACGGATTTCTTGGGCTTGAAGCCTGCAGCTTGTTGGTCACTCATCAGAATCTCCTGGAGAAAATTACTTGGCTTTTTGTTGTGCGAACAGGGCGTCGAGCTTCTGTTCGAATTCGTGGTAATTGATGCGGTCGTACAGCTCCATGCGCGTCTGCATGGTGTCGACGACGTTCTTCTGGGTGCCGTCGCGGCGGATCGCGGTGTAGACGTTTTCCGCGGCCTTGTTCATTGCGCGGAAGGCGGACAGCGGATACAGCACGAGGCCGACGTTGACGCTCTTGAGCTCTTCCACCGTGTACAGCGGGGTGGCGCCGAACTCGGTGATGTTGGCCAGGACCGGCACCTTCAGCGTGTCGGCAAAGATCTTGTACATGTCGAGCTGGGTGATCGCTTCCGGGAACACCATGTCGGCGCCGGCTTCCACGCAGGCCTGCGCGCGGTCGAGGGCAGCTTCCAGGCCTTCGACGGCGAGCGCATCGGTACGCGCCATGATCACGAAGTTCTCGTCGGTACGCGCATCGACGGCGGCCTTGATGCGGTCGACCATTTCCTGCTTGCTGACGATTTCCTTGTTCGGACGATGGCCGCAGCGCTTGGCGCCGACCTGGTCTTCAATGTGGATCGCAGCCGCGCCGAACTTGATCATCGACTTGACGGTGCGCGCAACATTGAATGCGGAGGAGCCGAAACCGGTGTCGACGTCGACCAGCAGCGGAAGGTCGCAGACGTCGGTGATGCGGCGCACGTCGGTCAGCACGTCATCCAGGTTGGAGATGCCGAGATCGGGCAAGCCCAGCGAACCTGCGGCGACGCCGCCGCCGGACAGGTAGATCGCGCGGTAGCCCGCACGTTTTGCCAGCAGCGCGTGGTTGGCATTGATTGCGCCCACGACCTGCAGCGGGGATTCTTCTTTGACCGCCTTGCGGAAGGCGGCTCCTGCGGAATAGAGACTCATGTCTTCACCTTGTTGTGGGTAACTGTTGCAACGATTGAAGCTGGTGGCGTTATTGCAATCGGTGTGCCACACGGTAAGCGGGTATGAGGCCGAGCATGAGAGCGATAAAAAGTCCTTTTATTTCAACTACTTAATATCAGACCTATGCTGTATCAATTTTGCCCCGGTGTTTCAATTTGCGTTACAATTGAAACGTTGAAACGTTCATGAAACATGAGACTCCCTGCCCGCCCCGCTGCCGACCTTCCTGACAAGCCCGTCATCTGGACGGTGTCGATTTCGCGCCTGTCCGACCTCTTCCGGGATATCACGGTCGAATTCGACGATCGCGCTACCATCGAACCAATCCACCTCGGTTTCGAGGATGCCGTACGGCACATCCGCGAACGCCTCGAGACGGAGCGCTGCGACGCGGTCATATCCGCCGGTTCGAACGCCGCCTACCTGAAGAGCCGCCTGTCGCTGCCAGTGGTCATCGCCAAGGCCAGCGGCTTCGACGTCATGCAGGCGCTTGCCCGCGCCCGGAAGATCACGCCGCACATCGGACTCATCACTTACCAGACCCCCATGCCGGAGCTTGCCGAATTCCTCAAGACCTTCGACATGGAGATTCCGCAGCGCACCTATGTCACGGAAGAAGACGCGCGCGCCCAGATCAATGAATTGAAATCCGCCGGCATCAAGGCGATCGTCGGCGCCGGCCTGATCACGGATCTCGCCGAGGAAGCCGGTCTGGCGGGCGTGTTTGTCTATTCGGCCGCTTCGATTCGGCAGGCATTCGAGGATGCGCTGGAAATCGCACGTTTCACCCAGCTGGAATCGGGACGGGGCCGTTCGCAGCCGGTTGCGGATACCCTGCGCGCCAAGCATGGCCTGAACGATCTGCGCGGCGAATCCCCGGCCATGCAGTCCGTGCGCCATTCGATCGAACTGTTTGCCAAATCGCCCGCAACCGTCCTCATCCAGGGCGAAACCGGCACCGGCAAGGAACTCGCCGCGCAGGCCATCCATCGGGAAAGCCAGCGCGCGCGCCAGCCCTTCGTCGCCATCAATTGCGGCGCGGTGGCGGAATCCCTGCTGGAGTCGGAACTGTTTGGCTACGAGGAAGGCGCGTTCACCGGATCGCGCCGCGGAGGACATGCGGGCCTGTTCGAGGCCGCCAATCGCGGCACGCTCTTCCTCGATGAAATCGGCGAGATGCCGCTGCAGTTGCAGACGCGTCTTCTGCGCGTGCTCGAAGAACGCGAGGTGGTGCGCGTGGGTGGCACGCGTCCGGTTCCAGTCAACGTGCGCATTATCAGCGCAACCCATTGCGACCTCGACCAGCGCGTGCGGGACGGACGTTTTCGTGCCGACCTGTTTTACCGGCTGGGCGTGCTGCGGCTGACGCTGCCGCCTTTGCGCGAACGGGCCGAGGATCTCGTTGCGCTGGCCGAATGGGGACTCAAGAATGCGCTCGCGTCGCTCGGAGTCCGGCCGCACGCGAACCTGCACGCGGAGATCCTCGCCTGCGCACCACTCCTGAGCAGCTACGCGTGGCCCGGCAACGTGCGCGAGCTGCGCAACCTGATGGAGCGCCTGGCCCTTTTTCTTGCGGCGGAACCGCTGCAGGCGCTGTCGCCAAGCTTCGTGTTGTCGGTCGCCCCCGAGCTCGGCACGGCGCCGAAAGCGGAGGCGCCACCGAAACGCCTCGCTGCTCCACAGGCTGAATCCATTCAGCAGGTACTCGTCCGGTTCAACGGCAATCGTGAAGCGGCTGCGAAATATCTCGGCATCAGCCGAACCACCTTGTGGCGCAAACTCAACCAGGCCTAGAACAAAGGATCGCCCAGCCCCTCCTGCTCCAGCGCACGCCTGATCGCAGGACGCGCCACCATCATCTTCAGGAAAGCGCCGAGATGCTGTCTGTTGCGTGCGGGATTGTTCATCATGCGCGTCCAGCGTGACAGCATGAACAGGTAGGGATCGACGGCCGTGATGCGCTCGCCGAGCAGGAATGGTCCGCCACTTTCCGCGAGCGTCCTGTCGAGCAGGTCCAGCATCCCGGCCACACGGGCTTCCGCGTGTGCCTTGACCTGCACCGCCAAGGATTCGTCATCCACGAGGCGCTCCGGATAGAAATAGGTGATCAGTTCCGCCTGCAGGGTGTTGGTCAGATAGACAAGCCATTTGTAGAAATGCGCGCGTTCGTTCGTGCCGACCGCAGGCGCGAAGCCGGCCTCAGGATGACGGTCGACGAGGTGCAGGCAGATGGCCGCTGTTTCAAACAGGACGAGGTCACCGTCGACGAGCGTCGGAATGCGGCCGTTGGGATTAAGTTTCAGGTAGTCGGCACTATGGTGCGCATCCTTCGCCCGGTCGACGAGCACCAGTTCGTAAGGCACCCCGAGCTCTTCCAGCAACATGTGTGGCGCAAGGTTGGCATTGCCGGGATAGTAGTAGAGCTTGACCATGGGTTTTCGCCTAGAATGTCGGTTTGAAGACCTCCATTATGCAAAATTCTTCCCGTCCCGACACGCCTTGTGTTGCCGTCTGTTCAACCACCTTCGACGATGTCTGCCGCGGTTGCGGCCGTACCGTGGACGAGGTCGCGAACTGGGTATTCATGACCGCGGAAGAAAAGGAACGGGTCTGGGAGCGCATCACCGCGGAAGGCTATCCTCGCAGGAACACCTGAAGCCACACACTCATAGTTGCTGGCCGAGCAGGGACGAGGAGTGTTCGATCAGCTTCTCCGCAAAGGGGCGTTCTGCCCATTCCGCCAGCGTAATCCGTCGCGCCCGCTTCACATCCTTTTCAAACACCGCAGTCATCTGCGCGGCAAACGCTTCGTCATACACATTCAAATTCGCCTCGTCATTCAGACGGAATGAGCGGTTGTCGAAATTGGTCGACCCCGTCGACACAAGGAAGCCGTCCACAATCATCACCTTGCAGTGAAACATCGTCGGCTGGTACTCGTGGATTTCAATGCCCGCCTCGAGCAACGCGCCCCAACGCGCTCGCGATGCACGCCGTACGATGTCGGTATCGATGTGCTCGCCGGGCGTGATGATGCGTATGCGCACGCCGCGGCGCGCAGCGGCAACGAGCGCATTGATCGCCAATTCATCGGGAACGAAATACGCACTCGATAGCAGGACGGTTTTTTCTGCAGATGCAATGGACAGGAGGTACATCAGGTGCATGCTCTCGCCGCCTCCCGTCGGAGAGCTGCTGAACATTTGGGCGGGCACGTTCCCTGCCGCTTCGATCTTCGGGAAGTACCTGTCACCGTGCAGCACACGTCCGGTCGACTTCATCCAGTTATCGAGGAACACGGCCTGGAACTCCGCCACCACCGGCCCTTCGATGCGGAAGTGCGAATCCCGCCAGTGCCACTTGTCCTGGGCGTCGCCCTGCCACTCGTCAGCAATGCCGACACCGCCCGTGAACCCGACGATGCCATCGACAACCAGAATCTTGCGATGTGTGCGGTTGTTCATGCGCGACCAGTTGTACCAGACGGGCTCATGGTAACGCTCGACCTCGACGCCGCCGTCGCGCATGCGGATGAGCAGTTCCTCATCCATCTTTGCGCTGCCGACCCAGTCGAGCAGCACATGCACCTTCACCCCGGCTTTCGCCCGCTCTCCGAGCGCCTCGGCAAAAGCGCGGCCCACCTCACCCGTCCAGTAGATGAAGGTCTCGAAGGTGATTGAATGGTTGGCAGAACGGATTGCGGACAACATCGCCGGAAAAATCCGGTCGCCGTTTTCAAGGTATTCGATCCGGTTGCCCTCCACAATCGCGGGCCCGAGCAATACGCCCATGGAGCGCAGGAACTGCGGATCCCTCACGCCGTACAGGTTCTCCAGCCGGCGTTCGATTTTCTTTTCACCCTCGGCCAGATTGATCACGATAATCGTCACCGCGATCGTGCCCAGGACGGCCAGGGCGAGGTGCATGAAGGTGAACATCAGTGTCGTGACTGGATTGATGGTGGTTGATTGCCTGCGGCAAACTTGATCGAAAGCACATGATAGGCGTCCCCGAGCGCAACTCATTGCGCTTGGTGAAACTTTGTGCGCATGCTTCAAGGAAAGACGTACCGGATTTCGATACTGCCCGCGTCGCGTCATGCAACGCCTCGCATTCTGATTCCCTTGAGGACGACGCTGCAGCACCATCCAGCGGCAACCACAGGGAGAGTGCAGATGAAAAAAGGAACGCGCCATTTACCGATGCTTGTCGCCGCATTGATCGGCCTGCTGATGGCCATCCATGGCCCGATCGCGCAACCGCCGGACTACCACCACTTCGCCGACGTCCGTTCGGCGTTCGGCATTCCCAATGCCGCCGACGTACTGTCGAATATGGGATTTGCTGCAGTGGGGTTATGGGGGTGCGTGCGCGTCGGGCACCGGCAGCCTGGCTACCTGTTGTTCCTGGGTGCCCTTGTCATGACGGGGGCGGGTTCGTTCTTCTATCATCTTGCGCCCGACGATGCCCGGCTCGTATGGGACAGGATTCCGATCGCGCTCGCCTGCGCGGGTTTGCTTGCCGGAGTGCACGCCCGATGCACCGGACACGACAATGAATTGCGTAACACCGGCATCCTTGCCGTTGCCGCCGTAACGAGTGTGATGTGGTGGTCATGGACGGGCGACCTGCGGCCTTACCTGATGCTGCAAGTGCTGCCCTTGGTTCTGATCCCATTGTGGCAATGGGCGTGCGGCACGCCGCGTAAGGAGCGAATGGCTTTCGCGGTGGCCATCCTGTTGTACATCCATGCCAAGGCGGCGGAACTGCACGACCACGAGGTCCTGTATGCCACCGGCATCATGAGCGGTCATACCCTCAAGCACCTGCTTGCCACTGCGGCAGCGGCGCTGATCGTGTCCACGTTGGGAAGGCGCGCATGAATGTAAAAGGCCGGTCACTGCCGGCCCTCTTTTCACTCGTCCTTGGCTCCGTCTATCCCGAGTTCGTGGATCTTGCGGGTGATGGTATTGCGCCCGATGCCGAGTCGTACTGCGGCATCGTTCTTGCGCCCGTGCGTGTGCTTGAGCGCGGTCTTGATGAGGGCCGATTCAAATTGCCGCCCCAATGCATCCATCACTTCCGGCTGGCCGGCAGCCAGCATTTGCGCCGCTTCGGTCTCGAGCAGGGCAATCCAGCTGGTCTTCTCCGCCGCGCCGTTCGGAACCGGGACGCCGGCCACCGCCGGCATGGACGAGAGCAAGGGCGATGCAAACATGCCGGCACCGGTGGAAGGCGCGGCGGTGGACGGTTCGGTGTGCGGTGCCAATCCCTGCGGCTGCGGCAACTGCGGCACGGGTATCGAAGCAGTGACCGCCGGCGGAACGAACTCCTGTCCGTGGGTAAGGTCGGCCGGAAGGTCCTTGATCTCCACCGTCTGACCCGGCGCCATGACGGTGATCCAGTTGCAGAGGTTTTCCAGCTGCCGCACGTTGCCGGGCAGGTCGAGGCTGGCCAGGAACTGCATGGCAGCGTCGGACATGCGCTTGGCTTCCACGCCGAGCTGCTTGGCGCTCTGCGCGAGGAAGTGGCGCGTCAGCAGCGGGATATCCTCGCGCCGTTCACGCAGGCTGGGCAGGCGCAGGCGGATTACATTGAGGCGGTGATACAAGTCTTCACGGAACAGCCCTTCCTTCACGCGCTGTTCCAGGTTTTGGTGCGTGGCGGCGATGACGCGCACATTCGCCTTCAGGGGCTGGTGTCCGCCCACCCGATAGAAATGGCCGTCGGACAGCACGCGCAACAGGCGTGTCTGCAGGTCGAAGGGCATGTCACCGATTTCATCGAGGAAGAGCGTGCCGTTCTCGGCCTGTTCGAAGCGGCCGCGCCGAGTCGCCTGGGCACCGGTAAAGGCGCCGCGCTCGTGGCCGAACAGTTCGGATTCAAGCAGGTCCTTTGGAATGGCAGCGGTGTTCAGCGCGATGTAAGGCTGGGCGGCGCGCGGACTATGCTTGTGCAATGCGCGCGCGACGAGTTCCTTGCCGGTGCCGGACTCGCCGGTGATCAGCACGGTGACGTTCGATTGCGAAAGCCGTCCGATCGCACGAAACACGTCCTGCATCGCCGGCGCCTGCCCCAGGATTTCCGGGGTATCGGCGGCAGTCGCCTCGACGCTCGACTCCCGCAGGCTCTCTTCGAGTGCACGGCGAATCAGCTCGACCGCCTTATCGACGTCGAAGGGCTTGGCGAGGTATTCGAATGCACCACCCTGGAACGCGGCAACCGCCGAATCGAGGTCGGAGAATGCAGTGATCACGATGACCGGGAGGCCGGGATGCCTGGCCTTGACGGTCTGCAGGAGTTCCAGCCCGGATTCGCCGGGCATGCGGATGTCGGACACGAGGACCTGCGGCACGCCGGTCTGCAGGGCGTCCATGACCTCGCGCGCATTGGAAAAGCTCTTGGTGGCCAGGTTCTCGCGGGCTAATGCTTTTTCGAGTACCCAACGAATCGATTCGTCGTCGTCAACAATCCAGATTGGCTTCATATTTTTTCAGCATCCCGCACGTGTGGCATTGTGTAAAAGCCGGCCTTGGCATTGACGTTTGAAACGGTTGGGTCCCCAAATCCATGCAGTCAAGGCAGCGGTATCAATATCCTGAAGTCGGTGCATCCCGGCCTGCTCTCGCATTCGATCACTCCCATGTGCTGTTGCACGAACGTTTGCGCAAGCGTGAGCCCGAGTCCGCTGCCGCCATCCTTTCCCGATACCAGCGGATAGAAGATGCGATCGCGGATGTCGGGCGGGATGCCCGGTCCATTGTCGATGATATGCAAGTCTAATGCCAGCCTGTAACGCACCTTTGCGAGCGTGACTTGCCGTGCGACCCGCGTCTGGAATGTGATGACCGCATCGCCTGCCTTGATCTGATCCGACAATGCATGCGCTGCGTTGTGCGCGATGTTGAGGACTGCCTGGATAAGCTGCTCCTTGTCGCCGCGGAATTCAGGGACCGAGAGGTCGTAGTCACGCTTGATAGTGAGGCCGGTAGGGAATTCAGCGACGATCAGGCTGCGCACGCGCTCGCACACCTCGTGGATGTTGACGTCGCCGACGATGTGGGGGCGACGGTGCGGCGCAAGCAGGCGATCCACCAGCGTCTGCAGGCGGTCGGCTTCCTTGATGATGACCTGGGTGTACTCGCGCAATTCCTTCAGGTGACGCTCCGGCAGTTCTAGCTCCAGCAGCTGCGCGGCGCCCCGGATGCCGCCAAGCGGGTTCTTGATTTCGTGCGCGAGGTTGCGGATCAGTTCCTTGTTGGCCTGACTCTGGTCGAGCAGTCGTTCTTCACGATCGAGCTTGAGCTGCTGGACATTCTCCCTCAGCTCGATGAGCACCGGTGTCTCTGCATTGTCAAGCGCGGTAACGATCACATGGACATGCAGCGGTTCGCGGTTGGGACGCTGAAGCGACAGGTCGAGGCGCTTGTCCGCGAAGCGGTGCTGGACGGCCTCATGGAATATCTGGTTAAGGTGGTCGCCGTTGAGGAAGAGGTCGTTGAGCTTCTGTTGCGACAGGACCTTGAAGGAGCTTTCGAGCAGGTTTTCCGCAGCGGCGTTGGCATAGGTAATGCGGCTTGCCGCATCAAGGATGACGACTGCCGATGACAGCAGGTCGAGGCCGTCGAACGAAGTAGGCGATGTTTTCACGTTGTTCCAGAAATCAAAAGGGCCGCATGCCGCGGCCCTGTCCATGCAAGCGTTGTACCTGCACTATTTTATGTTACCGATCTCGCGCTTCAGGGCTTCGATGTTCTTTTCCGTACGGTCGATGTCTTCCTTCATCCCGGCAACCCGTTCCTGGTACTTCGCATAGTTGCGCTCATCGCCGCGGCGCTCGGGCTCGCCGTTGTTGTAATCCTTCTTCAGGTTCGCCAGCTTCTGCTCTTCCGCCTTCATTTCGTCGAGCAGGATCTGCTTGCGATCGTTGTCGCGTGTCTTCTGGGTACCATTGTCGACCTTCGGGAAGTCCCCCGGCGTGCTGGCCGCGGGTTTCGCGGCTGCAGTCTGGGTCGCGGCAGTTTTCCTCGGCGGTGCCGGAATCGTGGTGATCCCCGGCAGGTCGACCTTCTTGCACCCTTTCGTCAGGCCGGTGTTCTTGTATTCCCTCTTCCCGTGCTCGTCAACGCACAGGTAGACCTCGCTTTGCGCGTGCGCCGCGCCGGCTGTCGCCAGCATCACGAGCAAACCGGTCAATTGTTGTTTAATCATCTTTCTTTCAGGAAACTATGAAGGCGCTTACTAGTTTAGGATAAGAATCAATGCTTTACAAACACTCCCGCTTGGATCGTAAAACAACGCAACAGTTTCCCTACGTAAAAAAAACGGGGAAAACCGTAGTTTTCCCCGTCTCTTGAACAGCGTCGCCTTGCGGCGGAAAGCTGATTACAGCGAGTAGTACATGTCGAACTCGACCGG